>JBATWU010000191.1:0-7725 GCA_049672825.1 Pusillimonas sp. | reverse complement strand
CCCGCCGGCGTCGGCGGCCGTGGCTGCCTGCGCGGGCGCCATGGCGTTGCTGTCCAGACCTGGCTGGCTGTTCGCTGTTGCGTTGCCGTTGCCGCCCTGCGGCGTTGCGGTCGGAGTGGCGGGGGTTTCGTCCCAGTTCAACATAATGATTTCCTGTATCTGATTATTGGCAGGCTTCGCATTCTTCAAAGCCTTCGTCGCCGGGCCGCATGGTGCATGCGGCGCCCAGCACTTCCGCTTCAGGCAGCGCGGCAACCGCCGGAGCCGCCGCCGTCGCCGTGCTGGCTCCGCTTGATGAAACGGCGTTGAGCTCGCCGCCGCGGCCGGTTGATTTTTCGGCATTGGTGGCGCCGATGGAGCGCAGGTAGTAAGTGGTTTTCAGGCCGCGGACCCAGGCCAGCTTGTAGGTGTCGTCAAGCTTCTTGCCGGAAACGCCCGCCATGAATATGTTCAGCGACTGCGCCTGGTCTATCCATTTGGAGCGGCGTGCCGCGCATTCGATGACCCAGGTGGGGTCGACTTCGAAGGCGGTGGCGTAGAGCTCGCGCAGGTCGGCGGGGATGCGGTCGATGCGCGCCAGGCTGCCGTCGAAATACTTGAGGTCGGCGACCATGACTTCGTCCCACAGCTTGCGTTCTTTCAGGTCGCGCACAAGGTAGTCGTTGACCACCGTGAACTCGCCCGACAGGTTGGACTTGACGTACAGGTTGCGGTAGTTGGGCTCGATGCACGGCGAGACGCCGATGATGTTGGAGATGGTGGCCGTGGGCGCAATGGCGATGCAGTTCGAGTTGCGCATGCCGTGCTGGCCGATGTGCGCGCGCAGCGCATCCCAGTCGAGGGTGCTGCTGTCGTCGACTTCGACATAGCCGCCGCGCTCTTCGCGCAGCATGGCCAGGGTGTCTTGCGGCAGGATGCCGCGATCCCACAGCGAGCCCTTGAAGCTGGCATAGTGGCCGCGCTCGGCCGCCAGCTTGCTGGATGCCCAGTAGGCGTAGTAGCACGTGGCTTCCATGGAGCGGTCGGAAAACTCGACCGCGGCATCGGAGGCGAAGGGCACGCGCATCATGTGCAGGCAGTCCTGGAAGCCCATGACGCCCATGCCGACCGGACGATGGCGCACGTTCGAGTTGCGCGCCTTGGGTACGGCGTAATAGTTGATGTCGATGACGTTGTCGAGCATGCGCATGGCGATGTCGATGGTGCGCTCGAGCTTTTCGTGGTCCAGCACATACTGGCCGCCGGCGTCCTGCTTGAGGTGCGCGGCCAGGTTGATGGAGCCCAGGTTGCACACGGCGATTTCCGACTCGTTGGTATTAAGCGTGATTTCGGTGCATAGATTGGAGCTGTGGACGACGCCCACGTGCTGCTGGGGCGAGCGGATGTTGCAAGGATCCTTGAACGTGATCCAGGGATGGCCGGTTTCAAACAGCATGGACAGCATCTTGCGCCATAGCGACGTGGCCGGGATCTTCTTGAACAGCGGCAGCTCGCCGCGCGCCACCTTGTCTTCGTAGCCCAGGTAGGCTTCTTCGAAGGCCTTGCCATACTTGTCGTGAAGGTCGGGCGCGTCGGACGGCGAGAACAGCGTCCATTCGCCGTTCTCCATGACTCGCTTCATGAACAGGTCGGGAATCCAGTTGGCGGTGTTCATGTCGTGCGTGCGGCGGCGTTCGTCGCCGGTGTTCTTGCGCAGCTCCAGGAATTCTTCGATGTCGAGGTGCCAGGTTTCCAGGTAGGCGCATACGGCGCCCTTGCGCTTGCCGCCCTGGTTGACGGCGACCGCGGTATCGTTGACGACCTTGAGGAAGGGCACGACGCCCTGGCTTTCGCCGTTGGTGCCCTTGATGTGGCTGCGCAAGGCGCGCACGGGCGTCCAGTCGTTGCCCAGGCCGCCGGCGTACTTGGCCAGCAGCGCGTTTTCTTTGATGGCGTCGTAGATGCCGGCCAGGTCGTCGGAGACAGTGGTGAGGTAGCACGACGACAACTGCGAATGAAGCGTGCCCGAATTGAACAGCGTGGGGGTGGAGCTCATGAAGTCGAACGACGAGAGCACTTCGTAGAACTCTATGGCCCGTGCTTCGCGGTTGATTTCATTGAGCGCCAGGCCCATGGCGACGCGCATGAAGAATACCTGGGGCAGCTCGATGCGGCGGTTGCGGATATGCAGGAAGTAGCGGTCGTACAGGGTTTGCAGACCCAGGTAATTGAACTGCAGGTCGCGCTCGGCCTTCAGGGCGGCGCCCAGCTTGGGCAGGTCGAATTGCAGCAGTTTTTCGTCGAGCAGGCCGCCTTCGATGCCGGCCTTCAGGAATTGAGGGAAATATTCGGCATAGCGGGTGGCCATGTCGGCTTGCGACACTTCTTCGCCCAGGACTTCCTTGCGGATGGTGTGCAGCAGCAGCCTTGCGGTGACCTGGCTGTACGACGGGTCGGTTTCGACCATGGCGCGCGCTGAAAGAATGGCCGATTTGAAGACTTCGTCGACGGGGATGCCGTCGTAGATGTTCTTGACGGTTTCCCTGAGTATGGTTTCAGCATCGATGTCGTGCGGCAGGTTCTGGCCTGCCTCGACGATGGTGGCGCGCAGCTGGGCCAGGTCCAGGGGGCGCTTGATGCCGTTGTCGGTGACATTGAGGGTGGGTTGGTCTGCGGGGGCCTGTGCCGGCGTGCTGAGGGCGCGTTCCTGGGAACGCTTTTCGCGATACAGCACGTAAGCGCGCGCCACGTCGTGCTCGCCCGAGCGCATCAGGGCCAGTTCGGCCTGGTCCTGGATTTCTTCTATGTGGAAGGTGCCGCCGCTGGGGCGATTGCGGATCAGGGCATTGACGACCTGGGCGGTCAGGGTTTCGACCAGTTCACGCACGCGCGCCGAAGCGGCGCCTTGCCCGCCATTGACGGCCAGGAAGGCCTTGGTCATGGCGATGGCGACCTTGCCGGGCTCGAAGCCCACGACTGCCCCGTTGCGGCGGATGACATGGAAATTGTTCCATTGCTTCTCGCTGCCTGTTTCGGCAGGGGCCGGCGTGGTTTTTGGGAGGTGAGTGGCGAGGCCGGACTCAGGGATCTGTGTGGTCTGCATGAATGCTCCTGGGGCGAAAATAACGTGCTTTGCGGTGCACGTTCAACAGCGTTTTATTGTGGTGGCGGACGGCAAACTACGGGTTTGCTACATGATGATGCAGTCTGGGTTTTTGGATGCCCAAACCACAATATGTTGTGGTTGTTTATTTGTTGAGCACTAATTGTAGTGAGTGCGGACGTCCGAAGCAAGCCTAAAAAGGGCTTGCTTTTTTATTTTTCTGTGATTTGGATCGGCCACCGAAGCGGGAGCCGCCGCGCGATGCCCGCCAAGCCTGATCCGGCGCCGCTTTGGCTGCTTCAGGCCCGAAATCGTGAAATATTGTTAACGTCCATGATGGGCTGCTTGAGGCGTGTCTGCAACCGCTTGAGCTGATCGCGATACGCCTGGACATTGGCAATCTTGATGTGCCCGAAACCGCGCACCATTTGCGGAAGATCGGCCAGCTCGAGCGCCAGATCATAGTTGCCGGCGTCCAGTTTGCCAAGCAGCTCCAGTATAACCGCCCGGTACTCGCCGATCAGCTGCCGCTCCATCTTGCGCTCGGCGGTGTAAGAAAATATGTCCAGCCAGGTGCCGCGCAGAATCTTTCCGCGGGCCAACAGGCGGAACCCCTTTTCTGTCGCGGGGCCGAAGCTGATCTTGCGCGGGATGCCGGTGCGTGGGTCGCGCCGCGCCAGCAGGGGAGGAGCCAGGTGAAAACGAAGTGAAAACTCGCCTTCGAACTGCTCACGCAGCGATGCGCGGAATTCGCCGCTGGTAAAGAGCCGCGCAACCTCATATTCGTCTTTGTAGGCCATGAGTTTATACAGTGCCTGCGCCACCTTGATCGTCAGGCGTGGCCGGCCATCAGGCCGCAAGGCCAGCTCGGCCGCCAGGACGCGGTCGACGAAGTCGCCATACTGTTTGGCGTAGGCGGCGTCCTGATAGGCGGTCAACGAGGCTAGGCAGCGCGCAACGACCTTGTCCAGGGTTTCGGGAAAGTGTATGACGACGGGTTTTACTGCCTGGCCGCCCGGCGAGGCGAGCGCGGCGGGCTTGGCGGCGGCCAGGCGGCCCAGTTGAAAGGCGCGTTGGTTGGCCGGCACGGCGACGCCGTTCAGCTCCAGCGCCCGCATGATGGCCGCCAGACTCAGGGGCAGGCCACCGCGTTGCCAGGCGTAGCCCAGCATCAGCATATTGGCCAGAATACTGTCGCCGAACTGTTTTGCCGCCAGGGCATGGGCTTCCAGCAGCCAGGTGTTCTGTTCGCCCGCCGTGGTGCGCAAAAGCTCGATCAGTGCCTGAGGGTCGAGGTCGGCCTGCGGGTTCCGGGTGAATTCGGCGGTGGGCGCCAGGTAGGTATTGATGATGGCCTGGGTTTGCCCGTGACGCAGTGCCTGCAGGGCTTCAGGTTTGCTGGCCGCCACGACGTCGCAAAGAATGGCGACGTCGGCCTGCCGCGCGCCGATGCGAACGGCGCCCGTTTGTTGCGCGTCGGCCGACAGGCGTATATGGCTGATGACGGTTCCGCCTTTTTGCGCCAGGCCGGTAATATCCAGCACCGAGGCGGCCCGGCCTTCAAGATGGGCCGCCATCGACAAGATGGCGCCCAGGGTGATCACGCCGGTACCGCCTATGCCGACCACCAGGACGTTGCAGGGCTGGTCATACTTTTTGAAGTCGGGTCGGGGAAGCGCGGCAATCAGTGCCTGCAGATGTTCTTGTTCGGCCGGCGAAGCCTGGGCGGCCTTGCGCGGTTTGCCTCCCACGACAGATACGAAGCTGGGACAGAAGCCGTCGACACAGCTGTAGTCCTTGTTGCAGCTGGACTGGTCGATGGCGCGCTTGCGGCCAAAGGGGGTTTCCACCGGCGTCAGCGACAGGCAGTTGGACTGGGTACTGCAGTCGCCGCAGCCTTCGCAGACCCCGGTGTTGATGAACAGGCGCCGGGCCGGGTCGGCCAGGGTTTTCTTTTTCCGGCGCCGGCGTTTTTCGGCCGCGCAGGCCTGGTCATGAATCAGGATGCTTACGCCTTCTACCTCGCGCAGCGACCGCTGCAGGGCATCGAGTTCGTGGCGGCCGTGCACGGTAACGCCGGCCGCCAGCGGTATTTGGCGATATTTTTCGGGCTCATCAGTGGTGATGACTACCCGCTTTACGCCTTCTCCCAGCATTTGCTGGCAGATTTTCGGAACGGAAATCTGCCCGTCCACCGGCTGGCCGCCGGTCATGGCGACCGCATCGTTGAACAGGATCTTATAGGTGATGTTGACTTCGGCGGCAACGGCCTGCCGTATGGCCAGGTAGCCCGAATGGAAGTAGGTGCCTTCGCCCATATTCTGGAAAATATGCGGCGTGCGGGTATAGCGTGACAGACCTATCCAGTCGGTGCCTTCGCCTCCCATCTGGGTCAGCCCGCTGGTGTCCCGGTCCATCCAGGTGGCCATGTAGTGACAGCCCACTCCCGCCAGCGCCTGGCTGCCATCGGGGACTTTGGTGGACGTATTGTGCGGACAGCCTGAACAGAAGTAGGGGCGCCGCGTCAACGGAGGAGCGCCAGTCTCCGGCGCCGCGGCCCCGTCTGTCGCGTCCGCCGCCGTGCTGGTTTCTTCCAGCGCAATGCCTGTCGTCTGCCGCAGCCAACGGCGCAGGGCAAGGGCAACGCTGACGGGGCAAAGCTGGCCATCGCGGCGCAGCAGCGCCTGCCTGTTCAGGTCGTACTGGCCGGAGACGGTGGGGCGCCACGCCCGGTTGTACAGCATGTCCTTGACCTGCCCTTCGATGATGGGCGCTTTTTCTTCAATGATCATGATGTGGTCCAGCCCCTGCGCGAATTCCAGGAAGCCGGATTCATCCATCGGCCAGCTCAGACCGACCTTGTAGTGGCGCAGTTCGGGCAGTGCCTGGCCCGGATGCTGGCTCGCCAGTTGCCGCAGCGCGTCCTGCGCGTCCAGAAAGGCCTTGCCGGTGGTGACGATGCCCAGCCTGGCTTCGGGCGCGGCATCCACGATGCGGTCCAGCGGATGTCGGCGCGCAAAGTCCTTGACCGCCAGCAGGCGTTCGGCCATGCGGTGCTCGATGGCTGGCGTCAGGAATTCACGCGCGCTGTATTCGGGGCCGCCGGGGCCGTCGTGGCTGAAGTCCGTCCCGGGCTTTGCCGGCAGGGTGAAGGAGCGGCCGCTTTCAACGGTTTCCGTCACCGCCTTCAGGGCCACCCAGGCGCCGCTGTAGCGGGAAAGCGCCCATCCCCACAGGCCGAACTGTTCGTATTCCTCCACCGAGGCCGGGTGCACGATGGGTATGCCCCATGCCAGCAGCGAGGTCTCGCTGGCGTGGGGAATCGAGGATGAGGCCGCGGTGTGGTCGTCGCCGACGATCATGAGCACGCCGCCGTGGCGCGACGCGCCGGCCGCATGGCCATGATGGATGGCGTCGCCGGCGCGATCCACGCCGGGGCCCTTGCCATACCACATGGCGAACACGCCATCGACCTTGCGGTCGTCGCGCACGCCGGCCTGCTGCGTGCCCATGACAATGGTTGCGCCCAGGTCTTCATTGATGGCTGGCAGGAAGCTGATCTGGTGTTCGTCCAATTGCGGCTGGGCGCGCCACATGGCCATGTCCACTCCCGCCAGCGGCGAGCCGCGATAACCGGTGACGAATCCGGCGGTATTCAGCCCGCGGGCCTGGTCGGCCCGGCGCTGCGCAAGCAGCATGCGTACCAGCGCCTGCGTGCCGGTCAGGAAGATGCGGCCCGTCGTCGCGGTCAGATTGTCGTCAAGCTGATACCGGGTATCCATTTGAGATGGGATCATGGCGGCCTCTGTCATGACTACCATGATAGAGAGGGGGAAATGCGTTTTTATTGCTGATTCGTATCGTAAAATCCCTATATAACGAAATGAATATTTCGCCAAAGGCAATATATGGACAAGATCGATATAAAAATCCTGAACTCGCTGCAGCAGGACGGCAGGGCGTCTGCCCAGCAGTTGTCAGACCAGGTGGGCTTGTCGACCGCGCCGGTGTGGCGCCGGGTCAAGGCGCTGGAGGCCGCCGGGGTCATTCAGGGCTATCACGCCCAGGTCGACCGCAACAAGGTCGGCCTGCAAGGCTGCATGTTCACCCAGATCAGCCTGGAGCGGCATTCGGCCGATATTGTCGAAAACTTCGAGCGCTCGGTGCGCGATGCGCCGGAAATCCTGGAATGCTATGCCGTCACGGGCGATGCCGACTTCTTGCTGAAGATACTGGTGTCCAGTCCCGAAGACTACGACCGCTTCCTGCACCGCTTTCTGTTCAACCTGCCCGGAGTGCGCCAGACCCGCACCATTGTGGCCCTGCGTGAAATCAAGCATGAGGTCAGGCTGCCGCTGTAATGGCCCATTGCTCACTGCAAGCTTGTGGTCAGCATGGCAGGCGGCCGTTCAGGTAGAATAATTTTTTCTTTCGATCATGATCGTCGGCCCCGCGCCGGCGGCAGATGCCGCACGCTGTTTGTGGCTTTCAAAGGAAGGCTTTATGCATATTTCCCTCCTCCGTCCACGCGCTGTTTGCATGGGGCTGTTCGCGGCGGCGTTGCTGGCGGGCTGCGCCGCGCCCAGCGCGCCTCCCTCGGCCCCCGAAGCACAGGCGCCCGCCTGCCAGGCGGCGAACAGCGG
>JBATWU010000190.1:0-23088 GCA_049672825.1 Pusillimonas sp. | reverse complement strand
ATGGGGACACGGCCGCGCGAAGGCTTGAGGCCGTATACGCCGCAGCAAGCGGCTGGAATGCGGATGGAGCCGCCGCCATCGCTGCCGTGGGCGACCGGCACATAACGCGAGGCCACCGCGACGGCTGCGCCGCCGCTGGAACCGCCGACGGATCTACCTGCGTCCCAGGGGTTGATCGTCGGTCCGCCGTTACGCACCGTTTCCGTCGACGGGCCCATGCAGAGTTCGGACACCGTGCTGCGGGCGAAGGGGATCAAGCCAGCCGCTTCGAAGCGTTGGGCTACTGTCGCGTCGAAAGAGTAACGCGTGTCATTGAAGAGCCGAGAACCGATGCTGGACGGAAAACGCTTCGAAGCGAAGCCGGAGTCTTTCAGCAGGAACGGTATGCCCCGGAAGGGTCCCGCGAGCGTCCAGTCGCGCGCGATGGACCGGCTTTCTTCGTACTGCTCATAGGTGAGGCAATTCAGCGTGGGCTCCAGCGCTTGGGCGCGGCTGATCGCGCAGTCCATCAGTTCGGCGGGCGTGACCTGGCCAGCATCCAGCAACCCTGCTAAAGCGAGACCATCGTATTTTTCATAATTGACCATATACGTCGTCATTCCTGAGGCGGCAGATTTAGTATCGAAATACAATACTTAAGTATCGTAATAAGAATAATATAGGCAAACGCCCAGATTTGGCATCGGTATTTGCACTAATTGAGTCCACATCCACAGATACTGCTGGCGCCACAATCCCAAGACGCTCGCGGCCGCCCAGAAGGGGCGGCACAAGTATCGCGCGAGAGCAGGCACGGACATTCGGGCGGCGGCCCGGCAGCAAAAAGCCCAAAGCAGTACTTCGCTTTGGGCTTTTTTTCTGCCGATGTTGCCGGGCAGACGGGCGAAGCGGCTCCGGGGAGCCGCCTGCTTCTTAGTTGGCGGCGCTGGCGCGGCGGGCGCGAGGAGCAGCCTTGGTTGCCGCTTCGGCGGCGTCGGTGGCTGCCTTGAACGTGGCGCTGGTGGCGGCGTTGATGTTGGACTCGGCGGCTTCAGCAGCCTGGCGGGTTGCCTTGGCAACCGACTCGTAGGCGCTGTTGGCCGTTGCCAACGACGACTTCATCAAGGCCACGGCACCTTCGGAGCCGGTGGGCGCATTTTTCGCGATTTGGTCGATGGCATTGGAAACCTGTTGCTGGCCTTGAGCGATTTGCTCTTCGGTCAGTTTGGACAGGTCAACCTGCACGCCGGAAACGATGTCGTACACATGCTTGCTGTAGGCCAGGGCCTTTTCGGCGCTGGGCTGAACCAGGCTGGACGTGAATGCCAGCGCTTCCTGCGCATCTTTCAGTTCGATGGCTTCTTGCGATTTTTGGGCAACTTCGTCGAAAGTGGCTTTGATGACCTTCAGGTTCAGGTCGATAAGCTTTTCGAAGCCGCCGAAGAAAGTGCCCTGAATGGCAAGCAGGTTATCCAGCGAGGCTTTTTGGCTGGCCAATACTTGTTGGGGGATCGCGCTCATGATATTTCCTTTATAAATGAATCGGTTCACGATTCTTGATGATTGAACCAGGTTCAAACGTAAAAAATAAAGAAGGCTAAGCAAATCACCTAACTAGTGTGTGAAAACCTTCCATGCTGCATCGCACAAAATCTATTTTACGTTAATAAACAGCCATGTCAAGCATTTTTTGTTGCGTCGCAACAAAAAGTGCTTTCCTCACTGAAACCTACCTTTCGGCAGAGTGTGGGTCCAGAGATAGGGGTTAACCTAAGCGACAGCCGACGCTTTTTGCTCTAGGATTTATTCCTGCCTTTATACGTATTGTTCGTTACACCAATATTTTCTAATTTGTAACAAAAAGCACGGAGTCTAAATGAAGTTCCCTACTTTCAAGCTCGGTTCGGCCCTGTTTGCCAGCGCGCTGCTTAGCGCAGGCGCCGCCCAGGCCGCCGACTACCCCGATCACGCCATCAATATGGTCGTGCCATTTTCCGCCGGGGGCCCCACCGACAACGTCGCGCGCTCCCTGGCCGAAGCCATGCGCCCCACACTGGGCCAGACCATCGTCGTTGAAAACAAGGCCGGCGCCGGCGGTACCATCGGAACCAGCCAGGTTGCCCGCGCAAAGCCGGACGGCTACAGCATTCTGCTGATGCACATCGGTTTCTCGACCGCCGCCTCGCTGTACAAGAACCCTGGCTACGACCCCAAGACCAGCTTCGAGCCCATCGGCCTGGTGGTCGACGTGCCCATGACCATCATCGCGCGCTCCGACTTCCCCCCCAACAACATCCAGGAATTGGTCGAGTACCTGAAGGCCAATAAAGACAAGGTCTCGCTGGCCAACGCGGGTATCGGCGCCGCCAGCCAGCTGTGCGGCACCATGTTCACCAGCGCCATCGGCGTCGACCTCCTGACCATACCCTACAAGGGCACGGGCCCGGCCATGAACGATCTGCTGGGCAAGCAGGTTGATGTCATGTGCGACCAAACCACCAATACCACCCAGCACATCAAGGCCGGCACGGTAAAGGCCTATGCGGTCACCAGCAAGCAGCGCGTTCCCACCCTGCCCGACCTGCCCACCATGCACGAATCGGGCTTCAATGACTTCGAAGTGGGTATCTGGCACGGCATGTGGGCACCCAAGGATACGCCCAAGCCCGTTACCGACAAGCTGATCGCCGCGCTGCAGGCCGGTTTGGCCAACGAAGATTTCCAGAAACGCATGGCAGGCCTGGGCGCCACCGTGCTGACGGATGAAGCCAACCCCGAAGCGCTGACCAAGAAAGTTGACCAGCAGGTTCCGCAATGGGCCGAGCTGTTCAAGAAAGCTGGCATAGAAGCGCAATAAGCCAAACAGCGCCGGGCCTGAGAACCGCAACAGGCATTAAGCCTTAAAGCGGCGCCGTCCCGGATTCAACAAGCCCCGCCCGCCAACCGGCAGCGGGGCTTTTTCTTTTGCATTATTGCGAGGCTTCGTACCCCAGGGCTTCGGATATCTGGGCGGCGGTACGCAACAAGATGGGTATCCATTCATCGCGCATGCGCTCGGCGGGCGCCGAGATCGACAGGCCGGCCTGCAGCTTGCCGGTATCGTCGTATACCCCGGCCGCAATACACCTGACCCCCAGTTCCAGTTCCTCGTTGTCGCGCGAATAGCCATGGCGCCGCACCAGTGCCAGATCGCGATCCAGCTGGTCGGCTTGCGTAATGCTGTTGCGCGTGGTGCCGGCCAGTCCGGTGCGCATGACATAGGCCCTGACCTGTCTGGGATCGCTGACCGACAGAAACAGCTTGCCCGTGGATGTCAGGTGCAAGGGCGCACGCCCCCCGATGGCCCGCACGACCTGCATGCCCGAGCGCTCGCTCCAGGCGCGTTCTATATAGACAATTTCATCGCCCTGCTGCAAAGACAAATTGATGGTCTGGCCCGTAAGCTTGTGCAACTCACGCATCGGTTCCAGCGCGACCTCGCGCACATTGAGCCGGCCCTTGACCAGCGAGCCCAGTTCCAGCAAGCGCATGCCCAGTTGATACAGCCCGCTGTCGACACGCTCTACATAGCGGCCCACGACCAGGTCATTCAGAATTCGGTGGGTGGTCGAAGTATGCAGGCCTGTGGCCGCGGCCAGGTCTTTCAACGGAACCGGGTCGGACTGCTGGGCCAATACGTCCAGCAGCCGCATGGCGCGTTCCAGCACCTGTATGGTGATGGACGAACTGTTGATGGTTGAGACACCATTCGAGGTCGGGCTAAACAATGAGGATCGTGGCATAGTCTTATTTTATTTTGACGCAACGCAACAATTCCATAATATGAAAAACCCTGACTTCTGGCAAGTGATTTTTTCAGGGCGGGCTTAGCTCTCCCCCCGCTTTGTCCACCTCGGCGCGCAGATAGGCCAGCGCTTGCGCGGCCGCCTCGGGCTCGCCTTTCACGCCCAAATCGATATGCGGATGCCCGGAGCTTCCCATGCTGGGCAAACTGAAGGCCTTGATGCCGGGCCAGCGCCTTTCGATTTCTTCGAGCGCCGGGGTAATACGCGACTCGGGCAGCTTGAACACCAGGAAAGAGTGCTCGACGCGTGTGGATTGATGATGGAACTGGGGATAGCGGGTATCGAGCGTCCACTCCATCATGGGCCAGGCCATGACCGGAAAACCGGGCATGAATGTGTGGTCTTTAATGAAAAAGCCCGGAATCTTGTTATACGAATTGGGAACAATCTCGGCGCCTTCCGGGAAGAAACCCATCTGCAGGCGCTGCTGGTTCTCGGGCAGGCTCATGTCGGCGCTGCCCTGCCCTCGCCGCTCGTTGTCGGCGCAACGCTCGGTAATCAGGCGCTCGGCCTCGGGGTGCAGCGCAAGCGCCACGCCCAGCGCCTGTGCGGCCGCCTGGCGGGTCTGGTCGTCGGGGGTTGCCCCTATGCCGCCACAGACAAAGAAAATATCGCTGGAGGCAAAACTGCGCGCCAGCGTGGCCGCGATGACGTCGCGCTCGTCGGAAATGAATTCCGCGCCGGCCAACTGCATTCCGCGCTGGGACAGCAGTTCGATCAGCTTGCTGAAATGCTTGTCCTGGCGCCTGCCTGACAGTATTTCATCGCCGATGATGATCAGGCGCACTTTGCGTGCCGCGGTATCTTGTTTGGCTGTGCTCATGTTGGCGGGAACCTTGTTGTTGGAATGAAGCGGGCGTCAAGCATCGACGACCGTCTGCGCGCGCAACTGCCTTAATGCCTCGAGGCCGAAATGGGCAAAGACCAGTGCCGAAAACACCGGCAGGAACAGCCAGGCGGGCGGAAAAAGATTGATCAAGGCAAGTATGGTGCCGATCAGCCACCACTGGCGATTGTGCCGGCGCCACAACAGCTGGCGCTCTTGCGGGCTTGCATGCTCGACCGTTGCATCGACCCGGAGCATGCGGGTGAAAGCGAAGGCCCACCAAAAAATGGGCAGCAGCAAAGGCAGGGGGGGAATCAGCCACAAGGGCATGGTCAGCACCCAGCCGATGGCAAAGATGCCTCCCACCCAGATGGCATTCCAGGCACCCACCGCGGTTGAATACCGACCCTGGCGCGACACGCTCCCGTACTCGCCCTTCTCAAGATGGCGCAAAATAATGGGCATGACGAACACAGCGGCAATGACCAGCCCCAATATGCCTGAAAGCGGCAGCAATATGCCCGCCGCCAGCAAAGGCACCAGATACAGCTTGATGGAAAACAGGCCTATGGCCAGCATCCACTGATCGATCTGATTCACAAACCCCCATTCAGAGGCCTGCATGTCCAGCCAGGCAGTCAGCGGCGACCAGAATGCCCAAAGCAATATAATGGCCCCCAGCAGGGCAATCAGAAACGGCAGGAGCAGGGCCAGCAGCATTTTGGGATGGCACTGCGACACCAGCGCGCGTTTGAACGCCAGGCCCACCGCCGACAACCCGGTGGCAGCGGTGGACGTGGGACGAACGGCAAGATTAGATTGGCTCATCAACGCAACCTTGATTCAATGACACGACTATCATAGTCAAACCGGGCCCCATTTGTCTTTATGCAAGTATTCGAACCGCAACACAATATACCCGCCCTGGCGGCGCAATTGCGCCGCCAGGAGGGCTTGGTCATTGTCTGTTACTGCGCCGCCTGGTGCGACACCTGCACCGAATACCGCCCCGACTTCAATGCGCTGGCTGGCAGATGGCCTGCGCATACATTCGTTTGGGTCGATATCGAAGAAAACCCCGAGCTGCTTGAGGACGAGGACGTTGAGAACTTTCCGACCCTGCTCATACAGAATCCGCGGGGCAATCTGTTTTTTGGCACGCTGCTGCCCTACATCAGCCATCTTGAACGCCTGATCGAACGTCTGGACGACAATGCACCCTTGCTTGAACAAGGGCCCGGACAGTTGCGGGATCTACTGAAAGACGACTGACGGACACGCCGCCATGGCTTGATGCCCTGCGACCCTAGCGACCGCCCAGCAGCACGCCCACCGATTTCTTGGCAACGGACGCCGCGGCCTTGCTGCCGGCGGCATCGCCCTGCCTCGCGCTTGCCGAAGGCACATACGGTTTGTAGAAGAACTCGTCTACCGGTTTGGATGGCGCGGCGGTGCTGGTGTAGGTTCGCCGCTCGCCGCGACCGGGAGTCGCCGCGCGGCGCGGCGATGCCGGCAGCGCTAGCTGGCCGCGGGGAATCGTCGCCTTGATGAGCTTTTCGATATCCAGCAGATACCGTTCTTCGTCGGGCGAGAAAAAGGCTATGGCCTCGCCGGAATTGCCGGCTCGCCCCGTTCGGCCGATACGATGGACGTAATCTTCGGCGTTATAGGGAAGATCGTAATTGATCACGCAGGGCACGCCCGCCACATCAAGACCACGCGCGGCAACATCGGTCGCCACCAGCACTTCAAGTTCGCCCGCCTTGAAGGCCTCGAGGGCTTTCATGCGGTCGAGCTGGCTTTTGTCGCCATGGATGGATTCAGCCTTGACGCCATCGCGCACCAGTTCCCGCGCCAGGCGGCTGGTACCAATCTTGGTGTTCGAAAAAACGATGACCTGGTTGAAGCCGCGCGACTTGACCAGATGCACGACGGCGGCGCGCTTGTCGCTGCCCGCCAGCGGATAGGCGATTTGCGTCACGGTATCGGCCGTCGCGTTGCGGGCGGCGACTTCGATTTCGGCGGGATTGCTCAGATAGCTGCGGCCCAGCTTGCGGATTTCGTTGCTGAACGTGGCGGAAAATAGCAGCCCCTGGCGTTTGGCCGGAAGCAGGCGCACGATGCGATCGAGGTCGGGCAGGAAGCCCATGTCGAGCATGCGGTCAGCTTCGTCGAGCACCAATATGCCCACCTGGCCCAGGTTGACGTTCTTCTGCTCAACGTGGTCCAGCAGGCGGCCCGGCGTGGCGATCAGGATTTCGCAGCCGCGGCGCAAGGCATCGCGCTGGGGGTTGATGTCGACTCCGCCGAACACGACGGTGGAGCGCAAGGGTGTGAATTTGGCGTAGGTGTTCACGCTCTCGGCGACCTGGTCCGCCAGTTCGCGGGTGGGCGTGAGGATCAGGGCACGAACCGGATGACGCGCAGGCGACGCACTGGTGTTGGCAAACTGCATCAGCCGATGCAGTATGGGCAGCGTGAACGCCGCCGTCTTGCCTGTTCCCGTTTGCGCCGCCCCCATGACATCGCGGCCGTCCATGACTATCGGCATGGCCTGGGCCTGGATGGGCGTAGGGGTGATGTAACCGGTTTCGGCGACTGCTTGAAGAATGAGGGGGTGCAGGCCAAAATCGGAAAAAGTGGCGGCAGGGGTATCGGTGTGTGTAGTGTCTGTCATTGAAAAGTGGTTGGCGCCCGACGCGGGAGCACCCCGCGCGTAGCTTTTAGAACTCGCCTATTTTAGCGCAGCATGTGTCCGCTTCATGACTTGCCTGGGCATGGCGCACCCACAGCACCGATAAAAGCGCCCGAGTGTCGTTAAAAGCATACGCTTTGCCAATATCTGGCCGGCCTTTTAGAACAATCCCGCCAGGGCCTTCAGAATCCAGTAGGCCACCATGCCGCCCACGATCACCATGACGGTGCTGCGGGTGCGCCAGAATACCAGAATGGCCACAATGGCCGCCACAACCCGGATATCGAGCACCGGACCGGACTCGGCCCAGGGCAGCAGCTCGGGTACCACAATGCCGACCAGCGCCGCGGTGGGCGCATATCGCAATGCGCGGCGAACCGAATCGGTCAGTGGAATATGGTCGCCGAACAGGAAGTAACCCGCCCGGGTCAGAAAGCTGCACACCGTCAGCAGGCCGATCGCGCCCAGGATGTACAGATCGTATTCAAGATCGCCCGTCATCGCGCAGCCCTGGATTTGCCATGCATCCTGCGTTCGGCCAATACACCGGCGACTATGCCGCCGATGACGGCGGCGGCCAGCCCGAGCCGCAGCGGCAAGGGCTGGGCCACCCAGGCAATCACGCCCGCCACCAACAGGCACATGGCCATGGGCCGCGTCCTAACGAGCGGGATGACAATAGCCATCAGTGCCAGTATGGCCGCAAACTCGAGCGACCAGCTGGCCGGCACGAACGATCCCAGATAAATGCCCAGCAGCGAAAACAGGTTCCAGGTCAGCCAGCCGGGCAGGATCATGCCCAGGAAGTACCATAACTGCTCGGGCGTTCCCTTGACCCGGCTCTCGCCATAGCGCGCCATGAACAGCACGAATGAGAAATCATTGCTCAGATACCCCAGAGCCAGCCGCTTGAACCACGGCAGATGACGAAAAAAAGGCTGCAGTGCCGCGCCAAAAATGATAAAGCGCATGTTGACCACCGTCCCTGCCGCAAAAATCAGCCACAAGGGCGCGGACGACTCCAGCAACGGGAGCGAGGTCAGCTGCGCTGAGCCCGCATACACCATCAGTGTCATCAAGGTTGCCATGCTGTCTGTCAGGCCTGATTTCACCAGGGCGATGCCTGTCACGAACCCCCAGGTGGCGGTCGCCACCACGGCGGGCATGACATCGATCAGGCCGGCCCTGAAACTTTGCCTTCGCTGCGCATCGGGGCGCCACGCGTTGAGTCTGGACATGGCCATGGACGCTAATTCCCTTTCCGGATCGAGCGTGAACGTGAAGGCGAAGCGCAGACATTACTGGCGCAAGGCAAGCAAAGCCGAGTCAGATTATCCATGCCTGCGCGATTCCTTCAGTCATGTCGATGGGCCCCTGGGCCTGAAGCGGAAAACGGCTATTGTAAGGCCCCCCGCGCTTGCTACAATCGGCCTAATCTTTGGGAGAGCGTTATGTCCATGTCTGATCGCGATGGCTTTATCTGGTACGACGGCAAAATGGTGCCGTGGCGCGACGCCACCACTCATGTCCTGACGCACTCCCTGCACTACGGCCTGGCGGTTTTCGAAGGGGTACGTGCCTACAACACCGATCTGGGCACCGCCATCTTCCGACTGCAGGACCACACCCGCCGCCTTTTCAATTCGGCCCATATATATCAAATGGGCATACCGTACGACCAGGACGCCATCAACGCGGCTCAACTCGAAGTCGTGCGCCAGAACACGCTGGAATCCTGCTACATCCGCCCGCTGGTTTTCTACGGCTCCGAGAAAATGGGCGTATCGCCCAAGGGAGCCACGGTCCATGTGGCGATTGCCGCCTGGCCCTGGGGCGCCTATTTGGGCGAAGAAGCCCTGCGACAGGGCATACGCGTCAAAATCTCGTCTTATGCGCGCCAGCATGTGAATGTGACGATGCCTCGCGCCAAGGTCGCCAGCACTTACGCCAATTCCATCATCGCCAACACCGAAGCGTTGGAGCATGGTTACGACGAGGCCATCCTGCTGGATACCGACGGCTTCGTGGCCGAGGGTTCAGGCGAGAATATCTTCATCGTCAAGGATGGCGTATTGTGCGAGCCCGAGATTGCCTCCGCCCTCACCGGCATCACGCGCTCGACCATCCATGCGCTTGCCTCCGACCTGGGCATTCCCCTACTGACCAAGCGCCTCACGCGCGACGACCTCTACATCGCCGACGAAGCCTTCTTCACAGGCACCGCCGCCGAGGTCACGCCCATCCGCGAGGTCGACCGCCGCGTCATCGGCCAGGGCACCCGCGGACCCATCACCGAGAAGCTGCAGCAGGCCTTTTTCGATGTGGTCAATGGCAAGAATCCCAAATACCATCATTGGCTGAGCAAGGTATAACCCCGCCCAGCCGCCCTGATACCCGCCTATTTGTCATCGTTTACCAGGACTCAACATGAGCAGTGCCCCAAAATCCGCCGTACCCAAAGACGAAACCATTTTCGTGCAGGCCCAAGACCTTCCCCTGTACTGTCCCGGGCCGCATGCGCCGCTATGGAGCATGCATCCCCGCGTCTACATCGAAGTGGTCAAGACAGGCAAGGCGTTATGCCCGTACTGCGGGGCAGCCTACCAATTGAAAGAAGGCGAAAAAGTACACGGACACTGATCGGCAGCCGGGCGCTCTTCGCGCCCGTGCCCGCCACTCCTTGGGTTACCTGTTTATGTTCACAACGCCACAAGAAGCCGAGCAGGCGTTCTACGACGCCCTGCGGCAAGCCGACCTTGCTCTGATGATGCGGGTCTGGGCCGACGACGAAGAGGTGGTCTGCATCCACCCCGGCGGAATGCGGACCATAGGCCACGACGCCCTGAAAAGCGCCTGGCAGCAGATTTTCGCCAGCGGCCCGGTCACCATCCAGCCAATCCGCCCCATGGTCATGACCGGCGTCATGAGCTCGGTGCATGTACTGATCGAACAGCTCACGGTCAGCACGGCGCAGGGCAGCCAGTCGGCCCATTGCTACACCACCAACATTTTCCACAAGGGCCGGTCAGGCTGGAAAATGGTCTTGCATCATGCTTCCCACGCGCCGCAGGAAATCGACCTGTTCGATTTGCAAGACCGGCCCGACACCCTGCACTGAAGGCGGGTCGTGACAGCACGTATCGACACCTCGCCCTGCCCCAGTCCTGCCTGGCTACCGGGCGGCCATCTGCAAACCGTGTACGGCGTGCTCATGGCGCGCTATCACCACATTGCCTTCGTGCGCGAGCGCGTCAACACGCCTGATGGCGACTTCCTGGATTTCGACTGGACCGGCCCGGGCCTGTTCGCGGACCGCCGGGCCGACGGCCAGACCGCCCAGCCCGACGACACGCTGGAAAAAACCGCGGCGCGACGCTGGCTGCACGACGACGACTGGGCCACCCTGCCCACCACCGCGGGCACGCCGGCGCTCGTCCTGTTTCACGGCCTCGAGGGCAGTAGCCGCAGCCACTACGCACAGGCCATCGCGCAATACTTTCGCGCGCGCGGCTGGGTTGTCGTCATCGCTCATTTCCGCAGCTGCTCGGGGTTTCCGAACCGTATGGCGCGCGCCTATTATTCGGGCGATTCGGCCGATATCGAATTCATCCTGGACACCGTACGCCAGCGCCTGCCGCATGCGCGCTGGCATGCCACAGGCGTGTCGCTGGGCGGCAATGCCATGCTCAAGCATATTGGTGAACAAGGCGACAAAATGTCGTGGCTGGCGGCCTGCGCCGCGGTTTCCGTACCCATGGACCTGGTCGCCTGTGGAACGCAATTGTCAGAGACCTGGCTGGGCAGGCGCCTGTATACCCGCTACTTCCTGAAAACCATGAAGGCCAAGATCGGCGAGAAGGCAAAACGGTTTCCAGGGAATATCGATATGTTCCGGCTCAGCCAAACCCGGACACTGCGCGAGTTCGACACCTTGTACACGGCGCCCATGCACGGCTACAAGAACGCGCTCGACTACTGGACCCGCGCATCCAGCAAGCCGCGGCTGAAATCAATCGCGGTACCCACTTTGGTGTTGAACGCCCGCAATGATCCATTCGTCCCAGAGCCCTCGCTGCCCGGCTCGCATGACTGTTCGCCAAGCGTGCTGCTGCATCAGCCAGCCGAAGGCGGGCATGCGGCCTTCGTAACGGGGCCGTTTCCAGGACATATCGGCTGGCTGCCCGCCAGGCTGGCACGCTTTTTCGAGACCGGGGCGTAGTCCGGATCAGGACTTGAACCGCTCGAGCAAATCCCGATCAGATTTCAGGCGCTCTTTCAGCGTGCGTATTTGTACGTCGAGTTCCGACTGCACATAAAAGTCTTTCGACATGCCGCGAGCCTGCTCCAGTTGCTCGACCGCCGAAGGCAGCGCCCCCGTAAGCTCATAATAGCTGGCCATGGTGCGCCGGGCCTCGATGTGCTGGCCCAGACGCTCGTGGCTTTGCGCCTGCAGCTGATACAGGCGCGGAACATCGGGCCATTGCTTACCCAGCTGTTTCAGGAACTCGACCGCCTGACTGTCGCGGCCGGTTTTCTGCATGGCCTCGACCCGCGCCAAGGCTATCCCCTGGCTGTCGGGCCAACGCTCCCATGCCGACTGCGCCAATGACAAAGCCTGGGCATCATCGCCCTGCTCCAGCGCCAATGTGACGGCAAGACCGGCAATCTCGGCGGAACTTTGCCCGCCCTGCTGCGCCTGGGCCAGGGCCTGCCGGGCCTCGGCCAGGTCTTTCTTGCGCCAGGCGGCATACGCCAGGCCATACCAGGCGGCCGACTGCTCGACGCCGGTTTTCTGCTGGGCATCGAGACGCAGCTTGTCAAGGGCGTTGCGCAAGGGCTGGCTGCTGCGGGCCTGCTCGACACGCAGCTTGGCCCGGATGTACCAGAAAGCGTCGGAGTCGCGCGCCGTAGTGGCGGGCAATTCCGCGACCCGGTTCTGAATGTCCGACATGCGCTGAATGGAAAGCGGGTGCGTGCTGGTGTAGCCGCCACCGCTTCCTTCGTTCAGCCGCGAGGCATTGCCAAGCTGAGCGAACATGCGCACCATGCCGCGCGGATCAAAGCCGGTTTTGCGCATCATTTCGAAGCCGGCGCGATCCGCCTCTTGCTCGGCCTGCCTGGAGAATCCCAGTTGCTGGTCGACTGCCGCGGCCTGGCCGAAGGCCGCCACACCCATGGCCAGATCGCCGCTGCCCGACAGCGCGGCCAGCAATGCCGCCGCCAAGGCGGCGATCACCACATTGCCGCTTTGTGAGCGCTGCGTCATGCCGCGGGCAATATGCCGCTGCACGACGTGTCCGATTTCATGCGCAACCACCGAGGCCAGTTCGGACTCATTCTGGGCCGACACGACCAGCCCGCTGTTTATCCCGATATAACCGCCCGGCAGCGCGAAGGCGTTGATCTGCGGATCGCGCACGCCGAATACGGTAATGCGCTGGCCGGCGCCCCCAGGCGCATTCGCCACCAGGCGCCGGCCCATGTCGGTCAGGTACTGGCTGACGTCCGGATCGGCAATATAAGTAGGGTCCCGGCGCCCCTGCTCCATGATGGCGTCGCCGAGCGTGCGCTCAAGGGAGGGAGAGAGCTCGACCGCCGATGCGGCCCCCATGCTGGGTATGCCCACAGGCTGGCCTGCCGCGGGTACCGACCAGCACATCAGTGCGACAAGGCCCGCGCATAGGGGGCGATGCCAGGGCCGGGTTCGGAGAGCGGGGCTGTAGACAGTCATGAGTCCGAAAGCGCGGGAATCAGGAAACGGACACGGCCACCGCCTGCTTGCCGCGCTGGATGTCCTGTTTATTGGGCAAGCGGTTCTTGGCGGATAGGCGCATCAGTGTCGCCAGGGCGAACAACAGGCCGAACATCTCGACAAAACCGGCCAGGACCCACATTGTCAGGCCGCCGATGGCCTGATCGGTCAGGGCGCTCATTCCCGGGATGGCGCGGCCGCATAAATCGAAAATCGGATAAAGATCGTACTCGGTGAAAGTAATGACCGCGCCCACCACCATTTGCGGCACCATGGTGAGCACCGGAGAAATAATGCGTCCGCCGGGGGACAGCACGGCCGGCGGGCTGGGACGGCGGTCGAGGATAAGGTTCCAGTACATGAAACCGCTGATGACCACCGACCAGTTCATGAGCCGGTACAGGCGCCAGTCGAGCATGGAATAGAACTGCACGGTGGGGATCAGGAAACCGACCACCAGCACCACGAACAGCACTGGCACCAGAATTTTATTGGTCAGCACGCTCTCGAGCACGCGGCCGGCCATGCTGACTCGGAAATCGCGCAGCCGCAGGCGCCAGCGCATGGGCAGGCCCGCGCGCAGCACCTGGCCCGGATAAGCCCCCATGATCAGCAAAGGCCCCAGATGGTGCAATACCAAGTGCTGCAGCCGATGTATGAAGAACATGCGCTCGGCGTAATAATCGATACGCGTGTGCAGCGACAAATACAGGAACGCAACGCCAACCCAGAAAAAAAGCTGGCGCGCCGCACTGACCCGATGAACGCGGCAACCCCGCAGAAACAGCCAGCCGCCCGCAAAAAACGCCAGCAGCAGCGTAGGAGAGAACTCCCAGGGAGTCAGCCAATCGATGACAATCATGGATAAATTTGCTAAGCGTGAACTTGTCTAGGGCCCGCCGGCACTGTTCTTGGCCTTTACCACGCCTGGGACAGTGCCGGCAGGCCCTAGTTTAAAGCAATATGGCGCCGGTCGCCCCACTGCACCTGGCGCACGCCGGGAAACTCGCTGAGCCGGCGAGCTTCCGACATCAGCACCGGACGCAGTTCGGGCGGGCAGTGAACCGTGACGCAGGCGCGGGCCATGTCGTGCTGCTGCACGTGATCGACCATCAGTGTCGCCACACGCAGGCCGGCACCCTCGAAACCCAGATAAATTTGCTTGCGTACATCGGCAAGCTGGTGCCGCGGGCAGACAACGGTAAGCCGCGAGGTCGAGCTGGGCGTGCGTACCGGCACCGACTGGACGCCTGCGCGGCGCAGGAACAAATTGAATAGACGCATAAAGCCCCCATTGTTTTATGCGCGCCGCCGGAGCGGCGCCTGAACCGGCCTGCCAGAGGCAGCCGGTTGCGCATTGAATACGACGGGAGTCTGAATACGGTGATGCTTCAAACTGCCGCGCCTTGGGAAAACCAGGGCGCGGCATAGCGGAGCTTGGGTGAGCCTGCTGCCTAGACGCGCCTGGGAACGAGATAGCCGATGCAAGATCGGCTGCTACTGTCGCCGGGGTCGGAATTCACCACAATGCTCCTGTAAAATTGACAACTATCATTGTAGCCTCGAAGAGGGCTAGGGACAACCCTTATGTCTCTGTGCTCAGTACACATAGCCATCCAGCCAGCCCATGGCGGTGTACACATGCATGACGATCAGCGCCAGGCCGAACATCAGCACTGTGCCGCCCACAAAGGTGGTCACTATGGCAGCGATGACGGCATCCCAGCCGGTACGGGTCGTCCGGCCCGACCCCGCGTTATATTTCGCATCGAACTTTTCATCTGGCTTGAGGGCAAAAACCAGCGCCTCGATGAAGCCCGCGGCAATGGGCACGATCAGCACCAAAAACGGGGGGCTGTCCCACCATACCGGGTAAAGCTGCATCAGCATCAGCATCAAGACCGCAAACAGCGTCCATACCCAGGCCCGGGGGCGGCCCATATACCAGGCGTGGGCGCCGAACACGCCCAACAGGCAGGCCAGCCAGGCGGCGGCCACTTTGCTTCGATGGCGTACGGGAACGGTGACAGTGGTATGGCTCATGGATTCTGATGCAGTGATAAAGGCTCGCAAAGCGATAAAGGCCTACAATTTTGGGTATTGTAGTCAAGCACGGACAACTCATGGATAGGCCCACCTACGACATCGTCATCAGCGGCGCCGGCCCGGCCGGAAGCGCACTGGCACTGATTCTGGCCGGCAAGTCGCCACAGCCCGAGCGCATCGCGCTGCTGGGCCGCCAGTTCCAGGCCGGCCCGCATTCCGATGGCGCTGTCGATCCGCGCACCCTGGCCTTGAACCACGGCAGCCGGGTCTTGCTTGAACAACTGAATGGCTGGCCGAGTGAGTCGGCCAGCATTGACACCGTCCACGTATCGCAGCGCGGGCGCCTGGGCCGCGCGCTGATCAAGCATACCGAACTGGGCGTCCCGCAATTGGGCAGCGTCGTGGCCTACGACGCGCTGCTGGGCGCCCTGCACGAGGCGCTGACGCATAGCGGCGTCACGCTGCTTGACGCCGCCTCCACGCCCACTCCGGGATCTGGACAGGTGCTGTTCCAACTGGACGGCCAGCACCTTGGAAGCTCGCTGGCCGTCCAGTCCGACGGCGCCAGGCCGCGCGGCATCGAGCGCCACTATAAACAGCACGCCATCCTGGCCACCGTGCGCGCTTCGCGGCCCAGAAAAGGCTGGGCATTCGAGCGGTTTACCCGGCAGGGCCCGCTGGCCGTCCTGCCCCACCCGCAAGGCGATGATCTATACGGTGTCGTGTGGTGCTGCGCGCCGGACGACGCCGATCGGCTGCGTAAGCTGCCCGACACCGAATTCGCCTCAGCCCTGGGCGATATGTTCGGCGACAGGCTGGGACGCTTCCAGTGCCTGGGCGAGCGACACGTTTTTCCGCTGAGCATGCACGCGGGGCCGTCGTTGATCAATGACCGAACCGTGGCCATAGGCAACGCCGCCCAGACCCTGCACCCGGTCGCGGGACAAGGTCTGAATCTGGGGCTGCGCGATGCCGCTCAACTGGGCCAGGCCCTGGCGCCATGGCTGGCCCAGCCCCATACCGATCCCGTTCCCCTGCTGGCCCGTTTTGCGGGCATGCGCCGGCCCGATCGCTGGCTGACCGCAGGGATTACCGACTTCCTGCCCCGGGTGTTCAGCACCGGCAACCCGCTCGTCGAACATGCCGGCGGCCTGGCCCTGCTGGCGCTGGACATCGCGCCTGTGCTGCGCATCCCCCTGGCCCGCCACCTGCTGCAAGGCTTGCGTACTTAAGCTGTTGGGCACGATGCCGCCCCCCGAACACGCGGAGGGGGTTAAAATCGCCCGATGCGCATCGGCTCCTGGTCTCTTCCCAACCCGGTTTTTGTTGCCCCCATGGCCGGGGTAACCGATCGCCCCTACCGCAAATTATGCAAAATGCTGGGGGCGGGCTATGCCGTGTCCGAAATGGCGGCCAGCAACCCGCGCCTGTGGCATAGCGTCAAAACGTCCCGCCGCCTGAATCATGACGGCGAGATCGACCCCATTGCCGTTCAGATCGCGGGCTCGGATCCCGACATGATGGCCGAGGCGGCGGTGTTCAATATCAAGAAAGGCGCGCGCATCATCGACATCAACATGGGCTGCCCGGTCAAGAAGGTGTGCAATGTGGCATCGGGCTCCGCGCTTTTGCGCAACGAACAGTTGGTGGTGCGCATTTTGCGCCGCGTGGTCGAGGCATGCACGCCGCTGGACGTCCCGGTTACACTGAAAACGCGTACCGGATGGGATCACGAATCACGCAATGCCGTGCGCATAGCCCGGCTGGCGCAAGATATCGGCATCGCCGCCATCACCCTGCACGGGCGTACGCGCTGCGACCTGTACCAGGGCGAAGCAGAGTACGATACGATACGTGAGGTGAAGCAGGCGCTAGATATCCCGGTTGTTGCAAACGGGGATATCGACAGCCCCGAAAAAGCCAGATACGTCCTGCAGTACACGGGCGCCGATGCAGTCATGGTCGGGCGCGCGGCCCAAGGCCGGCCCTGGATTTTTCGTGAAATCCGCCATTACCTGATCAATGGCAGGCATTTGCCCCCGCCCACCTACGGCGAATTGCGCGATTGCCTGCTGGATCACCTGGAAGACCATTATCAGTTTTATGGCGAATTCACCGGGGTCCGTTCGGCCCGCAAGCATATAGGCTGGTATTTGGCCGACCTGCCGGACGCCCGGGATTTTCTGCCACAGGTCAATGCCATCAGCAGTACCGGCGAACAGACCCGTGCCATAGCGCAATGGTTTGACCGCCATCCACCCAACGAGCCAATAATGGCCAGGGCGGCAGGGGAAGCCTCCCCCACCTTGCCCAAAAATATCGTCACCAAGGATCATGAGTACAACTAACCCCCTGGAGCAATCAGTACGAGCCCAACTCGAGCGCTACTTTACCGACCTGGGAGACGATGCCCAGCCACGCGATCTGCTGGCCATGGTCGTCAACTGCGTCGAACGTCCCGTACTGCAAATAGCACTCGAGCAAACTCACGGCAACCAGTCCAAGGCGGCCGAGATGCTGGGGATCACCCGCAGCACGCTGCGCAAGAAGTTGCTGGCGCACGACCTGCAACCCTGATTTCAAACCCTTTATTTCCACTCCATGAAAATCCAGACTGCCTTACTTTCGGTTTCCGACAAAACCGGTATTGTTGAATTTGCCCAGGCGCTTGCGCAGCGCGGCGTACGGCTGCTATCCACCGGCGGCACGGCCAGGCAGCTTGCCGACGCGGGCCTGACGGTTACCGAAGTGGCCGCCCACACCGGCTCGCCGGAAATTCTCGACGGCCGGGTGAAAACCCTGCATCCAAAAATACATGGCGGCCTGCTCGCCCGCCGCGACAGCGCCGAACACCTGAAAACGCTGGAAGAGCACGGCATAGACCGCATCGATCTGCTGGTCGTCAACCTGTACCCCTTTCGCGAAACCATTGCCAAACCGGGCTGCACATTTGCCGATGCCGTCGAGAACATCGATATCGGCGGGCCCGCCATGCTGCGCGCAGCGGCCAAGAACCACGGCACGCAGGAAGGCGGCGTTACCGTGGCCATCGATCCAGCCGACTACCCGCGCATCCTGGCTGACATGGACGGCCCGGAAGGCCGCCCGTCCTACGCACTGCGCCTTGAACTGGCCACAAAAACCTATGCCCACACGGCGGCCTACGATGGCGCCATTGCCGCGTATCTAAGCAGCCTGTCGGCCGCCGAGCCCGCGCAAGAGCAGGAGCCCGAACGCCACCCCTGGCCGCGCAGCCTTACCGTGCAGGTCAGGCAGCAGCAGGTTTTGCGCTATGGCGAAAACCCGCATCAGTCGGCTGCCTTCTACGTCGACCAACCCCTGAAGGCCGGCTTGCTGGGCAGCTACCGCCAATTGCAAGGCAAGGAACTGTCGTACAACAACATCGCCGATGCCGATGCGGCCTGGGAATGCGTGCGCAGTTTTCAGGAATGTGCCTGCGTTATCGTGAAACATGCGAACCCCTGCGGCGTAGCGTTGGGCGATAGCCCGCTGCATGCCTATCAGCAGGCCTTCAAGACCGATCCCACCTCGGCATTCGGCGGCATCATCGCCTTCAATCGCCCCGTCGACGAAGCCACGGCCCAGGCGGTCGGCAATCAATTCGTCGAAGTCCTGCTGGCGCCGGGCTATTCCTCGGAAGCCCTGGCGGTTTTTGCCGCCAAGAAAAATGTGCGCGTCCTGGAAGTGCCGCAAGGCAGCGCCCACAACGACTTCGATATCAAGCGGGTGGGCGGCGGCTGGCTGGTACAGAACCCCGACGACTATCAAGTTCCCGAGTCAGCCTTCAAGGTTGCGACTGCGCTGGCTCCCACCGCCGCTCAAATGCAGGACCTGCAGTTTGCCTGGAAAGTGGCCAAGTACGTCAAGTCCAACGCCATCGTCTTCGTTGGCGGAGGCATGACGCTGGGCGTCGGCGCCGGCCAAATGAGCCGCATCGACTCGGCGCGCATCGCCTCGATCAAGGCCGAGAACGCAGGCTTGAGCCTGGCCGGATCCGCCGTCGCCTCGGATGCCTTCTTCCCCTTCCGCGACGGCCTCGATGTAGTGGCCGATGCGGGCGCCACCTGCGTGATCCAGCCCGGCGGCAGTGTGCGCGACGATGAGGTCATCGCTGCCGCGAACGAACGCGGTATTGCCATGGTCTTCACGGGCGCGCGGCATTTCCGCCACTAGGCCCGGGGGGCTCATGCGAATTCTGGGCATCGATCCAGGCCTGCGGCGTACCGGCTTTGGCGTCATCGATGTCCAGGGCGCGCGCCTGGTCTATGTCACCAGCGGCACCATCGTCGTGCCGTCGGATCAGCCCCTGGCCGGGCGGCTCAAGGTGATTCTGGACAACATCCGCGAGATCGTCCAAAGCGCCCGGCCCACCGTATCGGCGCTGGAAAAAGTGTTCGTCAACACCAACCCGGCCTCGACACTGCTGTTGGGGCAGGCGCGCGGCGCGGCCATGTGCGCGCTGGCGGACAGCCTGCTAGACGTGCACGAATATACCGCCCTGCAAATCAAGAAATCCGTCGTGGGCAACGGCCACGCCGCAAAGGAACAGGTGCAGAAAATGGTGCAACACCTGCTGGGCCTGAATGGCCTGCCGGCCGCCGACTCGGCCGATGCCCTGGCCTGCGCAATCTGCCACGCACACTTTCATCCACTCACGCAACGCCTGCAGGATACGGGCCAGCTCGCATCCGGGCGGACCAGCCGGGTGCGCGGCGGCCGTTTGCTGGGCTGACGGCGCATCTGTTGATAAGGACAATTCCATGATCGGTCGCATTACCGGCACCTTGCTGGAAAAAACGCCTCCCGTTGTCTGCATAGACGTGGGCGGCGTCGGTTACGAAATCGACGTGCCCATGAGCACGCTGTACGACCTGCCCGACAACGGCGGCAAGGTCACGCTCTACACCCACCTTGCCGTGCGCGAAGACGCCCACACCTTGTACGGGTTTTTATCCGCCTCGGAACGCAGCGCGTTCCGGGCTCTGATCAAAGTCACGGGCATCGGCGCACGGACGGCACTGTCCGTACTGTCGGGGATGAGCGTCGATGAGCTGGCCAGCGCCATCACGCAGCAGGAAACCGCCCGTCTGACGCGCGTACCCGGCATAGGCAAGAAAACCGCCGAGCGGCTGTTGCTGGAGTTGCGCGGCAAGCTGGGCGCTGATCTGGCGCACAAGGCCGGTACGCCATCGGCTGGCCGCGACGATATCCTGAACGCCCTGCTGTCGCTGGGCTATTCGAACAGCGAATCCCAAGCCGCGCTGAAAAGCCTGCCTGAAGGCATCGACGTTGCCGAAGGCATACGCCAGGCGCTCAAGTCGCTTGCCAGGGCGTAGCCCTGGCGGCACGGCCTCTTGCGCCCAATGCTGAACGGCGGGCGCATGCCGGCGGCCTGTGATCAGTCCGGCCGCAGATAGCCGGCGTACGCCGGCAGGTCGACATTGCCGCCGCTGAGCAGCACGCCGATGCGCATGCCCCTGAGGGGAATGATTTCATTGAAGACAGCCGCCGCGCCCAGGCAGCCGGTAGGCTCGACCACCATTTTCATGCGCTCGGCAAAAAATCGCATCGCCCGCATCAATTGCTGATCGCTGACCGAGAGAATATCGCGGGCGTGCCGGCGGATGATGGGGAATGTCAGCGTGCCCAGCGCTTGCGTCAGCGCGCCATCGGCGATGGAGTTGGGTGGATCGATACGCACGATTTCGCCCTGGCGAAAGGACTGCTGGCCATCGGCGGCGGCTTCGGGCTCGACGCCATACACGGCGCAATCGGGGCTGATGGCATGGGCAGCCAGCAAGGATCCCGCCAGCAGTCCGCCGCCGCCCAAAGGAATGAACAAGGCATCCAGGCCGCCCGTTTCCTCGAGCAGCTCTTTGACCGCCGTGCCCTGCCCCGCGATCACGTCGGGATGGTTGAAGGGCGGAATCAAGGCCAGGCCCTGCGCTTGCATCAGTTCGCGGGCAACGGCTTCCCTGTCCTGGGTCTGGCGGTCGTACTCCACCACGCGCGCGCCATAAGCTTGGGTGGCCGCCTTCTTTGCCGCCGGCGCATCGCGCGGCATGACGATGGTGGCCTGAATGCCCAGCAGCCGGGCGGCCAGGGCAACAGCCTGCGCATGGTTACCCGACGAAAAGGCAATCACCCCGGCTTGCCGCTGCGCCTCGCCCAGTCTTGACAATGCGTTATAGCCACCCCGAAACTTGAACGCGCCAATGCGCTGCAGGTTTTCGCACTTGAAGAACACCTGGGCGCCGAGCTGGGCGTCGATGGTCGACGAGGTCAGCACCGGTGTGCGGTGCGCGACGCCATCCAGGGTTCTGCTGGCCTGAACAACATCATCGTAGGTGGGTAGACTTGAGCTCATGGGGTTCCACTATGAGATTAAGAAAAACAGGATCGGGAAGGCGCCGGCACGCCATTCACGCAGCAGCCATTATGCTGCAATCACCGCGGGGCTGCGCAAACAGGGTGTAGTAGAGTACGATTAGCACTGTAAATATAATCAGCGCATCAACATCAACCATGGCCATTCATTCCGACTCGCTCTCCAGCCTTCCCCCGCCCGAACGCCTTGTTACGCCGCAAAGTGTCTCGCCCAACGAGGACTCGGTCGAACGGGCGCTGCGGCCGCGCGAACTCAAGGAATATATCGGTCAGCACCGTGTGCGTGAGCAGCTTGAAATATTCATTACCGCAGCCAGGAATCGCGGCGAAGCGCTCGATCACGTGCTGCTGTTCGGTCCTCCGGGGCTGGGCAAGACCACGCTGGCGCACATTGTGGCGCACGAAATGGGTGTGCAGTTGCGTCAAACGTCTGGCCCCGTGCTCGAACGCGCGGGCGACCTTGCCGCGCTGCTCACCAATCTTGAAAAAAATGATGTGCTGTTTATTGATGAAATCCACCGGCTGTCTCCTGTGGTGGAAGAAATCCTGTATCCGGCGCTGGAAGATTTCCAGATCGATATCCTGATCGGCGAGGGGCCGGCGGCGCGCAGCGTGAAAATCGACCTTCAGCCTTTTACGCTGGTCGGAGCCACTACCCGTGCGGGTATGCTGACCAATCCCCTGCGCGACCGTTTCGGCATTGTGTCGCGGCTGGAGTTCTACAACGTCGAAGACCTTACGCATATTGTCACCCGCAGCGCCCATCTTCTGAATGCGCACACCACGCCGGAAGGCGCCATCGAGATCGCACGCCGTGCACGCGGCACGCCGCGCATCGCCAATCGGCTGCTGCGCCGGGTGCGCGATTACGCCGAAGTCAAAGCCGACGGCAATATCGATGCGGCGGTGGCGGGCGCCGCCCTGTCCATGCTTGAAGTCGATCCGCAAGGCCTGGATCTGATGGACAGGAAGCTGCTCGAAGCCATTATCCACAAGTTCGACGGCGGGCCGGTGGGTGTGGATAGCCTGGCGGCGGCCATAGGCGAGGAGCGGGACACCATCGAGGATGTCATTGAGCCTTTCCTGATTCAGCAGGGGTATTTGCAGCGCACGCCGCGCGGGCGAACTGCCACGCAAACCACTTGGCGGCATTTGGGGCTGACACCGCCCACCGGCGCATCGGGCCCAACGCCCGATCTGTTTGCCTGAGCGCGGGGCTTATATGGGTGGCTGTTGGCTCTGGTTCTTAAGCAACGCTACGCCTAGTCGCGGCTCCGGTTTCTGTTCTTGACCGACGCTGCGCCTGGTTGTTGTTCCAGCTTTCGTTCTTAACCGACGCCGCGCCTGACGCTCGGTGCCTGTTCCGGCTTTCGTTCTTAACAGACGTCGTGCCTGGCGCTGGATGCCTGTTCCGGTTTTCGTTCTTAACCGACGCCGCGCCTGGCGCTGGATGCCGCTCAGATCGCACGATCCCGGCTGCGCCGGGATTGCCCGCCGTTGCGGGCGGTATCGGAGCGGCCACAAAACTCGCGCGGTG
>JBATWU010000189.1:0-2104 GCA_049672825.1 Pusillimonas sp. | reverse complement strand
TGGTCGAATGCCGGTCGAGCATCGCGCGCGCGGGGGTGTCCCAGCCGCTTGCGACCGTACCGATGCCCAGGTCGACGACGCCCGACCGGGTCAGCATGCGCGCCTCGTCGGTAGGATAGACGCGCCCATCGAAGTCGACGACCACATAGTCTTTGCCGACCGGATTGGGATTGCGCAGATCGACATGGCGGTCGTGCCCGACCTGGAAGATGCGCTGGAGGCAGAGCGTCAGATAGCTCTCTTCGAAGACGGTGGAGCGATCTTGATGATTGCGCGCGATCAAGCGGCGGACGAAGCGATCGTACCAGCGCCACCAGGCTGAATGATCCTGGTTCGCCGCAGCATGGCGCTTGCGCGCGAAACCCTGATAATTGATCGGGCGCAGGAAGATGCTCGTCTGGCCGAGGCTCGCATAGGCGTCGATCAGTTCGTCAGGCTCGGGCAGGTTCGTCTGGTCGATCGTCGGCAGCGCCGAAAGCTTGCCGGGGCCGAAGCGCTCGACGATCGTTCGCGCGTTTGCGAAGAAATCGTCGGTCGCATCGCCGCTTTGGGTCCGCTGCGCGCGGTGCGTCGCGGCGCTGCCGTCGAGCGAGGTCGATACGAGGACCTCGGGATTTTCGAGGAGCCGCAAGACATCTTCATCGAGGCGGCTGAGGTTGGTGCAGATCACGAACTGCCGTTCGTCGAAACGCTGGCATGCGTCGATGACGGCCTCGATGAGGTCGAGGCGAAGCGTCGGCTCGCCGCCCTGGAACTCAATCTTGATCGCCTTGGTGTCGAGCGAGTGAAGGAGCGCGACGACATGGCCCAGCGTTGCCTCGGTCCAGTCGAAGCGTGTCTGGTCGATCGGCGCGCGCGACACCTGGCAATAGCTGCAGCTCAAATTGCAGCGAAGCGTCGGCACGAGGATCAGGTAGTCGAGCGCCCTGGTTTCTGTAAGCCGCGCCGCCGCACGGGCACGCTCGCTGAGCGCGAAAAGCGGATGAATATCAGTGCCGGCGCGAGCGGCGGCCGTCACGGCGGTCGGCGCAGCTGGCTGCGAGCGTTCGAGGATAAATTTGCCCGACGCGCTAATATGGCATGTGCCGAGCCCGTCGATCACGCGGGGCCGCGCCTGCGGAGCGCACATGAAATCTTCTGCTGACACTCTTAATCCCCCACGCAACTTTCGCACGGGAAGGATTTTCGGGCAAGCGGGGGAACGGTTTCGCGGTCTTCCTTCCGTACGCGAAGGCCGGCTTTTTCGGGTGATAATAGCCAAAATGGATCAAATTTTGCCGCGGGAGCGGCAATAGGTGGTGCCGACTTTGCGCGCATTGGTTGATCTGCTTGCCCATCGCAAGCGCTGGCTCAGCGCAGGCTGCGGAAGGTGATCGACCAGCGGCGGTTCTCGATCGGCGCGATACTATGCTCCCAGTCGTCGCGTAATTCGCCTGCGAGATGATAGATCGACCGCGGCGCGAGATCGGCGCTCGCGCGCTCGAAGCCCTTTTCGGTGCGTCGGCGGAAGCGCATCACCGCCGGCGCGCCGAACGACACGCCAATGACATGCTCGAACACCGGGCGATCTTTGTGCCAGCCGATCCCTGCGCCGGGGCCATAATCGATGAGCAGTACCTGTTCGAGTGCTGCGGCATCGACGCCCGCGAAAGCGGCAGCGCGGGCGCGGAGTGGTCCGAGCCATAAGGGCATCGGCTCGCCCGGTGCGAAACACCCGGTCATCGGCTATTCGCGCCACAAGCCCTTCGAGCATATTTACCGCCACCATCGCCGCTATCGCATCACGGCGGGCGCCGAGGAAATCCAGATGCGCAAGGTCGGCGCCTATCTGTTTGGCTATCTGGGGCCGCGGCGTGAAAAGATCGGAATGCACTAAAAGCCGGGCGTTGGCCGAGGCTGCCGAGAACTGTTGATGTCTGCAATCGGCCTCGAGCTGCTAATCTAGCCCTACCGGTTTGGAACGTCCGCTTCTCCATGTTCGCCGCCTGAAAGCTGCCAGTCCGTGATCGGCCATTCCCCATAATCCGAACCAGCGCGATCCGTCACGAAATATTCGGCCCGCTGCGCTGGCGCCCGAAGGTCCAGCTTATGCCGCCGTCGCGCA
>JBATWU010000188.1:0-10265 GCA_049672825.1 Pusillimonas sp. | reverse complement strand
GCGCAAGCCGGTTCAGGCCAGCCTGGCGGGGATGCAAGTCCGCGGTTGTGTGAGCCCGGCGGGTGTCGGGCCACTGGCCCGACCGGGCGAGTTCCGCGGACGCCCCGGCAGGCTGGCCTGAAACGGGTACCCCTGGCAACGCCAGGGGCGTAGCGCGCGAAGCCGGAACAGCCCGCGCCACACCCGCCTTTCTAAAGAACGATGTGTAGTCCAAGCGCCAATCCGCCCTGTTCAAGAACAAACAGCGCCACCACACATCCGGCTATCGCCAAAGACGAAAAAGCTTGCGTTGCCGCAAGCTCTGTAACTATCTCGGCCAGAAATTCCCTATCGCCATGTTGGCGCAAATGCTGACCGAGTTTCCACCGCATCAGCCTGTGACCGCTTTCGTAGCGAGCCAAGTACTGCACAAACACTTGAAGCGAAAAAGCGCTAGCCCTTGACGCGCACAATCTTCTGCACCTGGGGCACATGCCTTATGGCGCGTATGACCTGGGCCAGATGCTTGCGGCTGTCGACTTGCACAGTCAGGTGCAACAGACCGGTGGCGGCGGCATCGTCGGGCATGGTCAGATGCATGATGTTGGAATCGGCCGCGGTGATTTCAGCCGCCAGGCGGCCCAGCACGCCGCGCTCATTGATGACCGTGACATCCAGGCGGGTTGCCAAGTGGCGCGCGGTATTAGTGTCCCACATGACGGGGATCCAGCGCTCGGGTTCGCGCGCGCGCTGCCGTTGCGCGACGGCGCACTCATCCATGTGGACGACCAAGCCATGTCCCAGCCGTATGCCGCCGATAATGGCGTCGCCTGGCAGGGGACCGCAACAGGGCGCCAACTGCACCGCCTGGCCTTCGTTGCCATGGATCAGGATAGGCGCGTTGGCGCTGGCGGTGAGCTCATCGAAGGCCGCAGCAGTCGTGGCCAGAATGGCATTCTCAGGAGCAAAGCGCCTGGCGACGACGGCTGCAAGGCGTTTGCCCAGCCCGATGTCGGCCAGAATTTCTTCCCGCGAGCTGGCGCCCGAGCTTTTCGCCAGCTTTTCCCATTCAGGATCGTCTTCGACGGGATGGGGCAAATGCAGCTGGTCGAAGGCCTGGTTCAAGAGGCGCAGGCCGAAGGCCACGGACTCTTCGTACTTGACGGTGCGCAGATAATGGCGGATTTCGGAGCGGGCCCGCCCCGTGCGCACATAGTTGAGCCACTGGGTACTGGGCCTGGACGCGGGCGAGGTGATGATTTCGACCGCATCGCCGCTTTTGAGCTCTGTGCGCAAAGGCGCAAATTCGCCGTTGATTTTCGAGGCGACGGCTTGATTGCCGATGTCGGTATGGATGGTGTAGGCGAAATCGACCGGGGTGGCGCCGCGCGGCAGTGAAATAATTTTGCCTTGCGGCGTGAACACATAAACGGCGTCGGGGAACAGGTCGACCTTGACGTGCTCGAGGAACTCGCCCGAATCACCGGTCTGGCTTTGTATGTCGAGCAGGGATTGCAGCCACTGGTGCGTACGCTTCTGCAGGTCGTTCAGCGAGACGTCGTCGTCTTTGTACAGCCAGTGCGAGGCGACACCCTCTTCGGCGATGTGGTCCATGTCGCGGGTACGGAACTGGAACTCTACCGGCGTGCCGTAGGGCCCCACCAGCGTGGTATGCAGCGACTGATAGCCATTGAGTTTGGGAATGGCGATGTAGTCTTTGAATTTTCCGGGTACCGGGCGGTACAGCTGATGCAGCGTGCCCAGGGCCAGGTAGCATTCGGGCAAAGTATGCACGATGACCCGGAAACCGTAGATATCGAGCACGTCGGAAAACGACTTTTTTTGCTCGGTCATTTTGGTATAGATGCTGTACAGCGATTTTTCGCGGCCACTGACTTCGGCCTCGATACCCGCCGCGGGCAGGGCGACCCGCACGGCATCGGATATCTTGCCCAGGACTTCGCGGCGATTGCCCCGCGCCGCCATCATCGCCTTGTGCAGCACCTGATAGCGATTGGGATGGATGGCCTGGAAGCAGAGATCTTGCAGTTCGCGAAACAGGGCATTGAGCCCCAGCCTGTGCGCGATTGGCGTATAGATTTCAAGCGTTTCGCGGGCGATGCGCCGGCGCTTGTCGGGTGCGACCGCGCCCAGCGTGCGCATATTGTGCAGCCGATCGGCCAGCTTGATGAGTATGACGCGCACATCGCGCGCCATGGCGAGAAGCATCTTGCGAAAGCTTTCGGCCTGCTGTTCGGCCTTGGTTGCGAAGTCGAGCCGATCGAGTTTGGACAGGCCGTCGACAATTTCAGATACCTCGGCACCGAACTTTTCGGCGAGTTCCTGCTTGCTGACGCCCTGGTCTTCGATGACATCGTGCAGCAGCGCGGCCATGAGGGAATCCGCGTCGAGCTTCCAGCCTGCGCAAATTTCAGTGACCGTGATGGGATGCGAAATATAGGGCTCGCCGCTGGCGCGGAACTGGCCCAGATGGGCCTGGTCGGCAAAGCGGTATGCTTCTTTGATGCGCTCGACGTCTTTGGGTTCGAGGTACTGGCTGACAATTTTCGCGAGCGGTGCCAGCGACGCGATGGTATTCGGACCCGATTCGGGCAGGGGCAGGGCTGTCGACGGTTTGCCGGACGATTTGCGTCGGCGCAGGCGCGGTCCTTTCTTTAGTGCGGCCAGCAGGCCCGAAGAAGCACCACGAAGAGCAGAAAACGCCATGGCTGCCCCGAACGATCAGGTTGGAACTTTGCGCAGCATTTCCAGGCCAGTTACACCAGCGGCTATTTCGCGTAGGGCGGTCACGGTGGGTTTGTTCTTGCTGTCCAGGCGAGGCTCGTGGCCTTGGGCCAGTTCACGGGCCCGATAGGTTGCGGCCAGGGTCAGGTTAAAGCGGTTGGGAATGTGTTCCAGACAGTCTTCGACAGTAATGCGGGCCATTTCTTACCTATGAATTAAAGGGTTATGAACATCAGGCAATGGTTTTGCTGATGCCTAATTGTGAAAAGAGTTCGGTGTGGCGCTGCGCTTGCGTGGCGTAACGCAGGCGTGTGGCGGCAATAATTTGCCCAAGCTGTTGCAGCGCGATGCTAAATTCTTGATTAATAATAACATATTGACACTCTGACGCGTGCGACATTTCGCTTCCCGCAGCGAGCAGACGGCGTGAAATGACCTGCGGCGCGTCCTGCCCTCGTTGGGTCAGGCGAATTTCCAACGCTTCTATGGAGGGCGGCAAGATGAAGATGCCGACCGCCTGGGGAAAATGCTCGGAAACCTGCCGCGCTCCCTGCCAGTCGATTTCCAGGAGGACGTCGCGGCCCTCGCTGAGCGCCTGGTCGATGCGATCGCGCGGCGTGCCATAGAAATTGCCGTGGACTTCGGCCCATTCCAGCAAGGCCTTGCTTTCACGCAGCGCCTTGAATTCGTCGTGGCTGACAAAGCGGTAGTGCTTGTTGGCTTCTTCGCCGGGCCGAGGTTCCCGGGTGGTGCACGATATGGACAGCACCAAGGTGGGGTCTTCAGCCAATAGGGCATTGACCAGGCTGGACTTGCCTGCGCCGCTGGGCGCCACCACCATGAAAATATTGCCAGAATTAGACGACATATTGGGAATCAAAATAGGTAGAGCTGCAAGAATAGCAAAAGAACCCGGGCCACGGCTAATTGATATCACCGGGCGCCGACTGGCCCAGCTCTTCGAGGGTGTGATGATAAGCCTGCGCATTGCCGCACAGAAAAATGGCGGCATCGCCCTGGTTCATGTTGAAGGCCAGGTCCTGGACCTGTTCGCGCGATTCGCCGGGGTGGCTGACGGCGGTGACGTGCACGTCGCCGTCTTGTTCAAACTGTTCGGCAGGCACGAAGTCGGCCACGCGGTTGATATCGGGTTCGCTGATGACGACATAAGCCCTGAAATGCAGCTCTTCCATGACGACGTCAAGGACGGCGCCATGTTCAAGCGTCTGGACAAGCGTGCTGTGCGTGGAAATACTCATGTTGCGAATTGTACGTGAACTGCATCACGCGAGCTTGAAATCCAGGGTGGCGACGACCGGCGTGTGGTCGGAAGGCTGCTCGTTGGCGCGGGGCGCCTTGTCGATGACACAGGCGGCGCAATAGGGCAGCAAAGCGTCCGATAGCAGCACGTGATCGATGCGCAGGCCGGCGTTGCGGCGAAAAGCAAAGCGGCGATAGTCCCACCAGGTAAACGATTTTTCTTCCTGGCTGAACTCGCGGAAGGCGTCGGTGAGTCCCAGTGCCAGCAAGGCATCGAAGGCTGCGCGCTCGGGCTCGGAAACCAGGACGTCGCCCACCCATTTCTGCGGGTCATGGACGTCTTCGTCCTTGGGCGCGACGTTGTAGTCGCCCAGAATGGCCAGACGGGGGTAGCGTTGCAGTTCTTGTTGCAGCCAGCCGTGCAGGGCCTTGAACCACTTGAGCTTGTATTCGTATTTGTCGCTGCCGACGGCCTGACCGTTGGGGCAATAGGCGCTGATGACGCGTACGTCGCCTATGGGGCTGGGAAGCGTGACCGCGATGATGCGCTGCTGGTGGTCGTCGAAATCGGGCAGGTTGCGCTGAATGTCGCCACACTCCGCCTTGGTGATGACGGCCACGCCGTTATAGGTTTTTTGCCCGGCCCAGCTTGCCTGGTAGCCGGCCTCGGTGAAAGCTTCCAGCGGAAACTTGTCGTTGGCCAGCTTCAGTTCTTGCAGGCACAGGGCGTCCACGGGCGAGGTTTCCAGCCAGTCCAGCACTTGCGGCAGGCGCACTTTCAGCGAGTTGATGTTCCATGTGGCTAACTTCACGTGATTCCCATTCTATGTAAGTTATTGACGTAATTGGATTTATTCCTGCCAATAGGGTACCCTATAAGAGTACGAGGGCGCGCGGTGCGCCCTTTGTAATGCAATAAGGAGTTCAACATGGCAAGTAAACCGACTGCGAAAAAGCAGCCTTTCGTAATTGAACCACTTAATTGGGTGGCTCCCAACACGGCAAGCGAGAAAGTCGAGCAGCGCGCCGACGATGCAAAGCAGCCCGCCCAACAGAAAGATTCCCAGGATTGACCCAGCCCGGCCCCGGTCGGGAAAATACGGCGGCGCTTAAAAAGCGCCGCCGTATTTTTTTGTCCCGGCCCCTCTCGGGATAACCATGCGCCTTGGGGCAACAACCTCGGGCCAACAATTTTGTGCAGCGCGTTAATATGCGGAATATATCGCTATCGTTTGACGTTAACCGGGAGACTGATCATGGAAGAAGTAGTCGTAGTTGGAGCCTGCCGCACCGCCATTGGCGACTTTGGCGGCGGCCTGAAAGACGTTTCGCCCTGCGAGTTGGGGGCAACCGTTGTACGGGCGGTGCTGGACCGCAGCAATGTGGCCGCGGCCGATGTCGGCCATGTGGTCTTCGGACACGTCATCAATACCGAGCCCCGCGATATGTATCTGTCGCGGGTCGCGTCGGTGCAGGCCGGCGTTGGCCACGCGACGCCGGCCTTCAATGTGAACCGGCTGTGCGGCTCGGGATTGCAGGCCATTATTTCCGCGGCCCAGTCCCTGATGCTGGGCGATACCGAGGTGGCCATCGGGGCGGGGGCCGAAAGCATGAGCCGCGCGCCGTACATCGTGCCCGCGCATCGCTGGGGCGCCAGGATGGGTGACAGCGTGATGCTGGATATGATGACCGGCGCCTTGGCCGACCCCTTCGAAAAAATCCATATGGGAGTGACGGCGGAAAATGTCGCCAGGAAATTTTCCATCAGCCGTGATGAGCAGGATGCTCTGGCGCTGACATCGCACCAGCGAGCCGAAGCCGCGATCACGCAGGGCCATTTCAAGGAACAGATTGTTCCCGTGGTGCAGAAGACCCGCCGGGGCGACGTGGTCTTTGATACAGACGAACACGTCCGCATGGGTGCGACGGCAGAAAATTTTTCCAAACTCAAGCCCGTGTTCATCAAGGAAAATGGCACCGTCACGGCCGGCAATGCCTCGGGCCTGAACGACGGCGCCGGCGCGGTGCTGCTCATGACGGCGCGGCAGGCGCAGGCCAGAGGGGTGGCTCCGCTGGCCAGGCTGGTTTCATACGGCCACGCGGGCGTCGATCCGCAGTATATGGGTATCGGGCCGGTGCCCGCCACGCGCATCGCCCTGGAAAAAGCGGGCCTGAGCATCGCGCAAATGGATGTGATCGAGGCCAACGAAGCGTTTGCCGCCCAGGCGTGCGCCGTGGCCAAGGAACTGGGCATGGATCCCGCCAAGGTCAACCCCAATGGCAGCGGTATCAGCCTGGGGCACCCCATTGGCGCCACCGGGGCCATCATCACGGTCAAGGCCCTGCATGAGCTCAATCGCATACAGGGCCGCTATGCGCTGGTCACCATGTGCATAGGCGGGGGGCAGGGCATTGCCGCGATCTTCGAACGTGCTTAAGCAGGGCCCGTCCCAGGACGACGACCCCACACTCTCCGAGCTCGATGGCGTTCGCTACCTTCACTTCGGCACCGAATGGGTGCAGGGCGCGATGTATGTTGCCAGGCCGGCCGATCTGGTGCTGGCCTACACGCAACAGATGATGGCCTGGCTTCTGTTTCTGGAGCCATCGAAAACGGATACGGTGGGAATTCTGGGCCTGGGCGCGGGCTCGCTGCTGCGGTATTCGCTCAAGCATACGCCGGCATCGGTGGTCACGGTGGAATGGAATCAGGCGGTCACGGCGATATGCCGCGCCTATTTTCGCCTGCCCGGAACGCGCCGGTCCAGCATCGAGCATTGCGACGCGGGCCTATGGGTGGAAAAAAGCGCCAACATCGGGCGCTGCACGGCCCTGATGGTGGATCTGTACGACGCCCATGCCCTGGGTCCGGTGCGTGATACGCTCGATTTTTATCAGGGCTGTTACCGCGCACTGGCTGAAACCGGTGTCATGACGGTGAATCTGTTTGGCGAGCACGCCAGCTTTGCGCCCAACATCCAGAACATCCGGGGTGCCTTTGGCGGACGGGTGCTGGAGCTGCCCGAAATCGATGCCGGCAACCGCATCGTGCTGGCATTCAAGGGACCGGTGCTGGACGTGTCGGCGGGTCGTTTTCTGGCGCGTGCCGACGAAGTCGAGTCAAGCTACGGCCTGCCTGCGCGCCGATGGGCCAAAGCCCTGTTGTCGCAGCGAGCCGACCGTTCCATGTCGGTGTAGCGGGGCGGTTTGCGGCAGGATCGCGCTGCGCCGTGCTGGCAGGGATATCCCTTGAGGTATTCCGGTGTTGAACGCGTTAGACTAACGCGCATCTGCGGCGTGGAGCATCGCGCCGCCAGTCATTTGTTAAGGAGTATTCCATGAGGTTTAGCAATTCTGCCAGGCTGGCTTTAGGCGCTGCGGCGATTCTGGGGGCATTGGCGCATGTGCCGGCCGCCGCGCAATCGGTGGCGGTGACTTCCATTGTCGAGCACCCGGCCCTCGACTCCATCAAAGACGGTGTCAAGCAGGCACTCACCGAGGCCGGCTACACCGAGCCCAAGGGCCTGAGCTGGCAATTCCAGACGGCCCAGGGCAATACCGCCATTGCGGCGCAGATTGCGCGCAAGTTCGTGGGCGACAAACCTGACGTAATCGTTGCCATCGCCACGCCGTCGGCACAGGCAGTGGTTGCCGCAACCAAAACCATACCCGTGGTGTATTCAGCGGTAACCGATCCCGTCGCGGCCCAATTGGTCGGCTCCATGGGGCCGTCCGGCACCAACGTAGCCGGTGTTTCGGACAGCCTGGCGCTCGAAAAACAGGTCGAACTCATTCAGCGGGTGCTGCCCGAGGCCAAGCGCGTGGGCATGGTCTACAACCCCGGCGAAGCGAATTCCGTCGTCGTGGTCAAGCAGATGCGCGAGTTGCTGCCCAAGTCCGGCATGTCGCTGGTCGAAGCAACGGCAGCGCGTACGGTGGACGTCGGTGCCGCAGCCCGCAGTCTGGTCGGCAAAGTCGACGTCATCTACACCAACACCGACAACAACGTGGTGTCGGCCTACGAGGCTTTGGTGAAAGTGGGCAACGATGCAAAGATTCCGCTCATCGCCTCGGATACCGACAGTGTCAAGCGCGGCGCCATCGCCGCCTTGGGCGTCAACTACAAAGAACTGGGCCTGCAAACGGGTAAAATGGTCATCAGGATTCTGAAGGGCGAGAAGCCCGGCGACCTGGCATCCGAAACCAGCGACAAGCTCGAACTCTACGTGAATCCGGGCGCTGCTGAAAAACAGGGCGTCACATTGTCGGAAGAGTTCATCAAATCCGCCACGCAGGTTGTCGAGTAAAATCGTGGCGCTGGTCGACTGACACAGCCGCATATATAAAAAGCAGGCGGGTTGTTGCCAACAGCCCGCCTGTTTCTATTCTGGTTCTGGATCAATGTCTATTTATTCTTTATGGGGTGCGCTCGAGATTGGGCTGATTTTCGGTCTGGTCGCACTTGGGGTGTATATCTCCTTTCGGATACTGCGCTTTCCCGACCTGACCGTGGATGGCAGTTTCCCTTTGGGCGGCGCGGTGGCCGCAACGCTTATCGCCGCGGGCATGGATCCTTTCTCATCGACCCTGGTTGCCGTGTTTGCCGGCGCGGTGGCCGGCATGATCACGGGTTGGCTGAATGTCAGGCTCAAGATCATGGACTTGCTGGCCAGTATTCTGATGATGATCGCCCTGTATTCGATCAATCTGCGCATCATGGGGCGGCCCAATGTACCGCTGATCTCCGAGCCCACTGTTTTCACCGCGCTGCAGCCGGAAGGAATCAGCGACTATGTCGTGCGCCCCCTGATCCTGCTGGTACTGGTCATTGCCATTAAATTCGCGCTCGACTGGTACTTTTCCACCAAAACCGGCCTGGCCATGCGCGCCACCGGCTCGAACCCGCGCATGGCGCGTTCGCAGGGCGTGGCTACCGGCGGCCAGATATTGGCCGGCATGGCCATTTCCAATGCGCTGTGCGCGCTGGCCGGCGCCCTGTTTGCGCAATCTCAGGGCGGCGCCGATATTTCCATGGGCATAGGCACTATCGTTATCGGCCTGGCCGCGGTCATTGTGGGAGAAAGCATTATGCCGTCGCGCCGGATAGTCGTGCTGACACTGGCCGTCATCGTGGGGGCGGTGCTGTATCGGTTTTTTATCGCGCTGGCGCTCAATGCCGATTTTATCGGCCTGAAAGCCCAAGACCTGAACCTGGTGACGGCGGTGCTGGTCACCATCGCCCTGGTCATTCCATTATTCAAGCAGCGTCTGCGCGGCCGGAAAGGGGGACGATGACATGTTGAGCGCCAAAAACCTGAACATCACTTTCAACGCCGGCACACCCATAGAAACCCGTGCCCTGCGGGGGCTGTCGCTCGATATTCCATCGGGGCAGTTCGTGACCGTCATCGGTTCGAACGGCGCGGGCAAGTCCACCTTCCTGAACGCGGTCTCGGGCGACCTGCCCGTAGACAGCGGCACGATCATCATCGATGAGCAGGACGTCACGCGCCAGCCTGTATGGACGCGCGCGGCGCGTGTGGCGCGCGTATTCCAGGATCCCATGGCGGGTACCTGCGAGGATCTCACCATCGAGGAAAATCTGGCGCTGGCCTACAGCCGCGGCGAGCGCCGCGGCCTGGGCAAGGCCGTCAGGAAATCCATGCGGGACGAGTTCCGTGAACGGTTGTCCATACTTGGCCTGGGCCTGGAAAACCGCTTGACTGACCGAATAGGGCTGTTGTCCGGCGGCCAGCGCCAGGCGGTCAGCCTGCTCATGGCCGCCTTGCGGCCATCGCGCATATTGTTGCTCGACGAGCATACCGCCGCGCTCGATCCGCGCACCGCCGAGTTCGTGCTGCAACTGACCGCGCGCATTGTGGCGGAAAGCAAGCTCACCACCATGATGGTCACCCACAGCATGCGTCAGGCGCTTGACGTGGGCGAGCGTACGGTCATGCTGCATCAGGGCAATGTGGTGCTGGATGTATCCGGCGCCGAGCGCCAGGGGCTGGATGTTCCCGATCTCCTGCATATGTTTGAACGGGTCAGGGGCGAAGAGTTGGCGGACGACGGCCTGCTGCTGAGCTAGGCGTCCTTGGACCGCGGCACGGATGCGTGATCGCCAATCTCGCTGGATAGATTTTTTCAGACTTGGAAAATTGCTTCAATGCCCTGGCGGAGGCGTTTTCCTGTGACGGTTTCTGATGGCGTGGTCCGATGTGGGTGGGGGCAGTCCGGCACGGCGTGCTTGCTTCCGCGTCTACGTCGTCCAGACGGGC
>JBATWU010000187.1:0-80201 GCA_049672825.1 Pusillimonas sp. | reverse complement strand
ATCCCGAACAGGAACGTGAAACGCCTTTGCGCCGATGATAGTGGACGTACGTCTGTGAAAGTAGGTCATCGTCAGGCTCTTATCTCTCAAACCCCCATCCGGATTACCGGGTGGGGGTTTGTCTTTGCGCGCGCGCTTTAGCGCCCCGAGAGGACCGCACCCGCAGCCCGACGGCCAGGCGGGGGTAGGCAAACTCAGGAAGCTATCCGCTTTGCTTGTGCGGGGGCAAACCGGCGGATAAGTCGAGTAAAATAAATACATTCTTATCAGCCATGTGGTTTCAAGACAGTTTTTCGGAGGTTATCAATGTCCCAGGCATATCCGCCAGAAGAAGGCAAGGGCTTGTCGATGCGCAACCTGACGCACCTTATCTATGGGCTGTTCGCCCTGGGGCTGCTCAGCGCCGGGTTTTTTGGCCTGGCAACCATTGCAGCCGTCGTGCTGGCGTATCTGAAGCGCGGCGATGCGGCCGGCACGGTGTATGCCAATCACTTCGACTGGGTCATCAAGACGTTCTGGTGGGGCTTGCTGTGGATAGTGCTCAGCGCCCTGGCGACTTTTATTTTCATCGGCTGGCTGACAGGCCTGATTGCCCTGGTCTGGATCGTTTACCGGATCATCAAGGGCTGGCTTGCGCTGTTCTCCGGGCAGGCCCCGGTCGCCGAGTACTGATTCAGGAATCTTTCCGGTTTCAATACGGGAATGCCAACAAAAAAACGCTGCCTGATTTACGTCGGGCAGCGTTTTTTTGTCTGATCCACTTGTGCTGCCCGCCTGGCCGGCCTGCTCCAAGCGGGAGACAAGCGCGGCGAGCTGGCTGGCGAGGCCGCCGGCACGAGGCTGGAGGTGAGAGGCTTACTTGAGGTGGCCGCTGACGAGCTTGGTGAGCTCGAACATAGAGACCTGGTCTTTGCCGAACAAGGGACGAAGTTTGTCGTCGGCGTTGATATTACGGCGATTTTTTGGATCTTGCAGATCGTGTTTCTTGATGTAGTCCCAGATTTTCTTGGTGACTTCGGTGCGTGGGACTGCCTCGGGACCGATGATGGCAGCTAAGGTAGCGCTAGGGGTTAGTGGCTTCATGAACGCCGCATTAGGCTTACGGGCGGGTTTCTCGGTTGTTGCCATAGAATAGGGCTCCTAACTGATGGTTGAAAAATACGATTCTACTGCAGCATAACGTGAGACCCCCCGAAAGACAAAGAAATTTGTGCAAGAAGCTGCTTACCGGCATACTTCCAGTCCGACAAAAACGGTTCTTGTCCCGCCGGGATAGAATATACAGGCGGCTTGTCCCGGTGTCCGTGAGTCCCAGAATGTCGTCGCCGATGGCAGCATAATGCCTGTTTGCAAATCCGCCAGGAGCGTTAATCCGATGTATGCCAGGAATGTGTTCGATGCCATCAGTCTCTTTCACGACGAACTGACGGCCTTGCGGCGCGACATCCACGCCCATCCCGAACTTGGGTTCCGCGAGCAGCGTACCGCCGAACTGGTGGCCCAATCCCTGACGGTGCTGGGATGCGAGGTGCACCGTGGTGTAGGCAGGACGGGTGTGGTGGGCGTGCTGGAAGGCCGGTGCAATACTCGCGGACGCAGCATTGGACTACGTGCCGATATGGATGCCTTGCCCATCCTGGAGCAGACCGATGCGGCGCATGCGTCCACCTGTACAGGGGTCATGCATGCCTGCGGCCACGATGGCCATACCGCTGTATTGCTGGGCGCTGCGCGTTATCTTGCGGAAACCCGCGGTTTCGACGGCAGAGTGGTGCTGATTTTTCAGCCGGCCGAAGAGGGGCTGGGCGGTGCCCAGGCCATGCTTGACGATGGGCTGTTCGACCGCTTCCCCTGTGACGCCATTTATGGCCTGCATACCTGGCCCGGATTGCCGGCTGGCGTCATCGGAGTGAATCCCGGCCCCATGATGGCGGCAGCCGATCATTTCGAGATACACATCGAGGGGCGAGGGGGACATGGGGCTCACGCCTACCAGACCAACGATCCTATCGTCATCGCCGCGCAGCTGATTACCGCATTGCAGACTATTGTTTCCCGTAATGTGCCGGCACCCGATGCCGCGGTGATCACGGTGGCATCCGTCAACGCGGGAACCTTGCAGGCCATGAATGTGATACCCCGCGACGCCAGGATGTCGGGGACGGTGCGCACATTCAGCCCGGTCGTGCAGGAACAGATTATCCGGCGCATGGAAGAAGTCGTCGAGGGAATCGCAGCAGCCTTCAAGGCGAAGATCGATATGACCTATCACCGTCTGTTTCCCGCGACGATCAATACGCCGGAGCATGCCCGGTTCGTGGCACAGGTTGCCGCCGAGCTGTTTGGCGGCGACAAGGTCGTTCCCAACTTGGTGCCGTCCATGGGCTCGGAGGATTTTTCCTTTATGCTGCAGCAGCGCCCGGGCGCCTATTTTCGCCTTGGGCAGGGCGGCGCCGAGGCGGGACGCGTGCTGCACAGCCCCACTTTCGATTTCAATGACGCGGTGATCCCCGTGGGTAGTGCCATGTTCTGCCGCCTGGTCGAACGCAGCATGCCGCTGGATGCCTAAGCCTAACCTTTTTACAAGACTTTCCGAATGATAGCTGCCACTGAGAACCTGACCATTATCCGCCCCGATGACTGGCATCTGCACTTGCGCGACGGCGCCGTGCTGGATTCCGTCGTGGCGCATACGGCGCGCCAGTTCGCGCGCGCCATCATCATGCCCAATCTGAAACCGCCGGTCACCACCACAGCGCTTGCGCTGGCTTACCGCAAGCGTATTGTCGACGCGCTGGACAGGGCGGGTATCGAAACCGGCAGCTTTACGCCGCTCATGACGCTTTATCTGACCGACAACACCAGCGCCGATGAGGTGCGGCGGGCCAGTGACTCGGGCATGGTGCATGGCATCAAGCTGTACCCGGCCGGGGCAACGACGAATTCGGACGCGGGCGTGACCGACCTGCTGGGGCGTTGCACTGATGCCCTGGAGGCCATGCAGGGAGCAGGCATGCCGCTATTGGTGCATGGCGAGGTCACCGACGCCGAAGTGGATCTGTTCGATCGCGAGGCCGTGTTCATCGAGCGTGTGATGCAGCCCCTGCGTCGCAGCTTCCCCGAGCTGAAGGTGGTTTTCGAGCACTTGACGACTCAGGATGGCGTCCAGTATGTACAGCAGGCGGATGGACCGGTGGCCGCCACCATTACCGCGCATCACTTGCTGTATAACCGCAATGCCCTGTTTCAGGGCGGTATACGTCCGCACTGGTATTGCTTGCCGGTACTGAAGCGTGAAAAGCACAGACTGGCCTTGCTGGAGGCGGCCACCAGCGGCTCGGGGCGTTTCTTTCTGGGCACAGACAGCGCGCCCCATCCCAAAGGACTGAAAGAACATGCTTGTGGCTGCGCCGGATGCTACACGGCCCTGCATGCGATGGAGCTCTATGCGACCGCCTTTGACTCCGTCGGTAAGCTCGACCAGCTGGAGGCCTTTGCCAGCCTGAACGGTCCCGCCTTTTATGGTTTGCCTGTCAACCAGGGCAAGCTGGTGCTGCAGCGCATGGCCTATGCCATCCCCGCCGAACTGCCCATGGCCGATTCCACCGTCGTGCCGCTGGCGGCGGGGGAGTCGCTGGGGTGGAAAGTCGTGGCGCAAGAACAAGCACGCTAAACACGCGAATTGAAAAGGCGTCAGCCGGCGTTTTTCTTTTCTTCCAGCGCTTCCCAGCGCGTAAACAGCACGTTGAGCTTTTCCTCTATCTCATGCAATTGCATATTGATGCTGTCGAGCTCGTCGGGCGCATCGCGATACAGGCTGCCGTCCGCCAGCCTGCCGGTCAGCGCCGATTGTTCGGCTTCCAGCCCGGCGATGGCGTCGGGAATACCTTCGAGCTCGGTCAATTCCCATGATGTGATACGTGACTTCCGAGCTGGTTTCGGGCGTTCAGCAATGACAGCTTCTTTTTTGTCGGTTTTTTCTTGCGCCGCATCAGAGGGCTCGGGACGCTGCGCCAGCCATTCATCGTAGCCGCCCACGTATTCCTGCCAGTGGCCGTCGGCTTCGGCTGCAAGGGTCTGGGTGACGACGTTATTCAGGAACTCCCTGTCGTGACTGACCAGCAGTACGGTACCGGGGTAGTTCTGCAGCAGTTCTTCCAGCAGCTCCAGGGTTTCGATGTCCAGGTCATTGGTGGGTTCGTCCAGGACCAGCACATTCGTGGGACGGGCGAACATGCGCGCCAGCACCAGTCGGGCGCGTTCGCCGCCCGACAGGCTGTGCACGGGGGAGTGGGCGCGGGCCGGCGGGAACAGGAAATCTTCCAGGTAGCTCATGACATGCTTGCGCTGGTCTCCGATTTCGACCCATTCGCTGCCGGGATTGATGGTATCTGCCAGCGTGGCATTTTCATCCAGTTGCGCACGCATCTGGTCGAAATAGCCCACCGTCAGGTTTACGCCCAAGCGTACACTGCCGCTGCTGGGCTGCAATTTGCCCAGAATGATCTTGAGCAGTGTGGTTTTGCCCGCGCCGTTGGGTCCGATAAGGCCGATGCGGTCTTTGCGCAATATGGTGGTCGACAGGTCGTGGATGATGATTTTGTCGCCATAGCGATGCGACACATGCTCGAGTTCGGCCACCAATTTGCCCGAGCGCTGTCCCTCGGCCACGGCCAGATTGACATTGCCCTGCCGTTCGCGTCGGGATACGCGCTCGCGCCGCAGTTGTTCCAGGCGCCGTACGCGCCCTTCGTTCCGGGTACGGCGCGCTTCGATGCCTTTGCGTATCCAGACTTCCTCTTGCGCCAGCACTTTGTCGAACTTGGCGTTCTGCTGTTTTTCGGCCTCGAGCCACTCGGCCTTGCGCTGCTGCCATTGCGTGAAGTTGCCGGGAAAGCTGAACAGCTTGCCCCGGTCGAGTTCGACGATGCGGGTTGCGACGGCGTCAAGAAAGCGCCGATCGTGGGTGATGATGACGACGCTGCACGAGGCGTTCAGCAGCAAGCGCTCGAGCCAGGCGATGCCCACAAAGTCCAGGTGGTTGGTGGGCTCGTCAAGCAAAAGGAGGTCGGGCTCGTCGGCCAGCGCCCTGGCCAGCGCCACCCGCTTGCGGGTGCCGCCCGACAGGCCCGCGATGCGGTCGTCGGGATTCAGGCCCAATTGCTCGAGCAGGGCGTTTACCCTGGACGGACGAGCCCAGTCTTCGCTTTCGGTGGTGTCTGGGCAGAGCGTCTCGAAAACGCTCAGGCTGTCGTCCAGGTCGGGTTCCTGTTCCACGGTGGCGGTTTTCAGGCCGCCCAGGCGCATGATGTCGCCATCATCGAGCGTTGACCGGCCGTCGAGGATCTTGAGCAGCGAAGACTTGCCTGCCCCATTGCGGCCGATCAGGCCTATGCGCTCGCCTGGCTGGATGGCGAAGTCGGCGTGGTCGAGCAGGGGGTGGTGCCCATAGGCAAGCTGGGCACTGCCCAGGGTGATCAAGGTGGTGGCGGCCATAAATACAAAACCTGTGATGCGCGAACAAGGAAAGCCTCTATTGTCGCAGGTTACAATGCACGGGTGAGGCAGGTCGGGCAATCGCGGCGCTTTCAAGCGCCGAGGAAGGTCCGGACTCCATAGAGCAGGGTAGCGGCTAACGGCCGTCCGGCAAAGCAATGCGTATGCAGTGCCAAGCCGAGGAATAGGGCCACAGAGACGAGTCTGCCACGAGGGCATGCATTGCATGCACCGACACGGCCATCTCCGTGTTGCGCAGTGGGTTCGCCCGCTGCGGCGTGGCAGGGTGAAACGCGGCAACCTCTACCCGGAGCAACATCAAATAGGCATGCGCAGGCTTCGGCCCGAAGGGTGGCTCGCCCCAGCATGCGGGTAGATGGCTAGAGTGGCGCAGCAATGCGCCGCCCAGAGGAATGATTGCCCGCCGGGCTTGCCCGGTGTACAGAATCCGGCCTACAGACCTGTCTCACCTTTTTTCTTCATAGCGCCATATGTTTCTTCCACGCCTAGCGCGCCACTTGTCAACAATTGCAAACATATTCCTCCTGCGCCGTCCTTTCTTCTGATAAAGGACTTTCAGTTGCGTCGCCAATTTCTTGATTTATCTACATATTTTTTCTTAACACCATGCGCAAAACTGCGCTAAGTGCTTGTTGTAATTGAAAAAATTGCAACTTTGCGCTTGACCTCTTGCTTTCCTTACCGTAGAGTGGGGAAAAGTAGGTTTTTGTGCAAAAAAGTGGGGAAAAATAGTGTTTCAGGGTTGCAGCGCACTCACGCTAGATGCCAAGGGTCGGATGTCCATCCCGACCCGGCATCGTGACGCGCTCGTTTCGCAGGTCGAGGGGCGTCTTACCCTGACCCGCCACCCTGATGGCTGTCTGCTTGTGTATCCCCGCTCTGTGTGGGAAAAGAAGCGCGAGCAGATCGCCGCTTTTCCTATGTCGGCACGTCCATTGCAGCGGCTTTTGCTGGGTAATGCGCAGGATGTCGACATGGACGGTTCCGGCCGGATACTGGTCGCGCCCGAGCTGCGTACGGCAGTCGGCCTGACTCGCGAAGTCATGTTGTTGGGGATGGGCAGTCATTTCGAGTTGTGGGATTCCGCCGAATGGGCGCGTCGCGAAGCCGAGGACCTGGCCAAAGGTATGCCCGAGGTTCTGGAAACCTTTTCATTCTGAACCCGACTATGGAGTTTTCGCATCGATCCGTGCTGCTGGAGCCTACGGTTAACGCCCTCGTTGATCCCGGTTTTGGCGCCAGAAGCAAGCGCGGGCAAGTGCTGGATGGTTCGCAGGCGCTGGCAGGGGGTGTATTCGTGGATGGAACCTTCGGTCGGGGCGGGCACAGTCGATTGCTGTTGTCGCGCCTCTCGCCCGAAGCCCGGTTGGTGGTTTTCGACAAGGATCCGGAAGCCATCGACGCGGCGCACGCCCTGCAGCGTGAGGATGAACGGGTTGTGGTGGTGCACAGCGGTTTTGCCGAGTTGCCGGAGCAATTGCAGAGGCTAGGGGTGGCCGAGGTGAATGGAGTAATGCTCGATCTGGGGATTTCATCTCCTCAAATCGACGATGCCAGCAGGGGTTTTTCCTTTATGCGCGAAGGCCCGCTGGATATGCGCATGGATACAAGCAGCGGGTTGACCGCTGCGCAATGGCTGGCTCAGGTCAGCATCGAGGAATTAAAGGAGGTCATAGCTAAATATGGCGAAGAACGGTTTGCTTTCCAGATTGCAAAGGCGGTTGTTGCTCGCCGCGAATCCAGGCCGCTGCGCACAACGCTCGACCTCGCCGAGCTCGTCGCCAGTGTCGTCCGTACGCGCGAAAAGGGTCAACATCCGGCCACTCGCACCTTTCAGGCTATACGGATTTACCTCAATCAAGAACTCGAGGAACTCGCGCTCGCCCTCGCGGCAGTGCTAAGGGTTCTGGCGCCGGGAGGGCGTTTGGCGGTGATCAGTTTCCATTCTCTTGAAGACCGCATGGTCAAGCAGTGCATCGCCGCGGCATCCAGGCCCGCCGCGGCGCACGCCCGCCTGCCCATCTTCGAGAAGGATATGCCGCAGCCCATACTGAACTCGCTGGGCCGCATTCTGCCCACCGAGCAGGAATCCAGGGACAATGTGCGCGCCAGGTCTGCCGTCTTGCGGGTGGCCGAACGCACGGCCACGCCCCTGCCGCCGGATCAGGGTGCGTCTTTTGTCACGGCCATGAAATTGGTATCGGGGCAGGCTGGCGTTCACGCCAGGAAGGGGCGCAGGCAATGAGCCGCCTGGTCATCTTCTTTGCCGCATTGCTGATGCTGTCGGCGTTGTCCCTGGTCACAGCCCGTTTCCAGTCCCGCCAGTTGTTCATCCAGGTCGATCGCCTTGAAGACAAGGCTAGGGACCTCGATACCGATTGGCGCAGGCTGCAGCTCGAGCGTGCAGAGCTGGCGCGCAATGCGCGCATCGACGGCTTGGCGCGCCAAGATCTGAAAATGGCCTCGACTTCGCCCGACAAGACGATTTATCTCAAGGGCGCCCAGAGCAGCGCATTGCAGCAACCCGGCAGCGAGGTGCGGCCATGAAGCGCGTACGGTTCTTCGACAGTCCGGTGCTGAGCGTGCAGATGCCGCTGTGGCGGTCGCGCCTGGTGTTGATTCTGCTGATGCTGGGTTTTGCCGCGCTGGGTGCCAAGGCGCTGCATTTGCAAGGCCTGTCGACGGAGTTTTTGCAGCAGCAGGGCGAGCGCCGCTACGAACGCAACCTGGTGCTGCCGGCGACGCGCGGCAAGATATTCGATCGCAGCGGCTCGGTGGTGCTGGCGTCCAGCGTGCCGGTGCGCGCTATCTGGGCCATTCCCGAGGATACCCGCAGCGCCTCGGACGCGCAGTTGGCGCAGATCGGAAAGCTGTTGAACATGTCCGTCAAAGACATCAAGGGCAGGCTGGTCGACGAAGAAAAGAATTTTGTCTACGTCAAGCGCCAGGTGTCGGTGGATATCGCCGATCAAATCAAGGCGATGAAAGTACCGGGCTTTCATCAGCAGGTCGAGATGCGCCGTTTTTATCCGGAGGGCGATATGGCGGCCCATGTCATCGGCTTCACCAATATTGAAGACAAGGGCATAGAAGGGGTCGAGCTGGCCTTCAACGATGATCTGTCGGGCCGGCCCGGGTCGCGCCGCGTCATCAAGGATCGCCTGGGCCGCGTGGTTGAAGACGTGCAGGCCATAGTCCCGCCGGTCGACGGGCAGGACCTGATGCTGTCGATCGACAGTGGTTTGCAGTTCGATATGTATTCCGCCCTGAAGAAGGCCATGGCCGAACATAATGCCAAGGCCGGCGCGGGCGTGGTCATCGACGCGCGCACCGGCGAGATCCTGGCCTTGGTGAATTTGCCCACCTACGATCCCAACGATCGTGACGACCGCAAGGGTGCGGCGCTGCGTAACCGGGCCTTGACCGATACCTTCGAGCCGGGCTCCATCATGAAGCCGTTTACTGCCGCGTTGGCGCTGGACATCAATCGCATTACCACCTCAACGCTGTTTGACACGGGCAATGGGCAGTATCGCTATCAGGGTTCCACCATTTCCGATGTCAGCCGCAATGGCACGCTGAACGTGGCGGGCATACTGCGGCGCTCGAGCAATATCGGCATGACGATGATTTCGGAAAAGCTCACCTCCCAGGAAATGTGGAACAACTTCACCGAGCTGGGTTTTGGCCGCGCGCCCCAGGCCAATTTTCCGGGAGTGGCATCGGGCCGCCTGCGGCCCTGGGATCGCTGGCGGCCGATAGAGCGCGCCACGATGGCGTACGGTTATGGCATGTCGGTTTCCCTGTTGCAGATAGCGCATGCGTACACCACCTTTGCCCGCAATGGCGATATGGTGTCGCTGACCCTGCTCAAGCGTGCCGGAAAACCGACCAGCGTGCAGGTTTACTCCCCTAATGTCGCGGGCCAGATTCGCGCCATGCTGGAAGCGGCCGCGGGCCCCGATGGCGCCAAGCTGGCCCAGGTGCAAGGCTATCGCGTGGCAGGCAAGAGCGGCACCGCGCGGAAGATTGTCGACGGCAAATACAGTACTTCGCTTTACCGAAGCTCTTTTGTCGGGTTTGCCCCTGTCTCCGACCCGCGTATCGTGGTTGCCGTCACCCTCGATGAGCCCCACGGCAAAGGCTATTACGGTGGCCGCGTGGCGGCACCGATATTCGCCGACGTGGTGGCCAGCAGTCTGCGCCGCCTGGGCGTGCAGCCCGATGCGCCGATCGAGTCGCTGGTGGCCTCCAGTGTGAATGGGGAGCGCCTGCAATGAGCGCGCAAGAAATCATTTCCTGGCTGAGCCGGCACGTGGCGCCCACGGCGCACCTGTGCCTGGATACCCGCCAGCTGCGTGCTGGCGATGTGTTTTTTGCCTGCGCGGGCCGGACCAGCCACGGGCGCGATTACCTGGGCCAGGCGGTCGAGGCTGGCGCGGCGGCCATTGTGATGCAAGCCGACAGCCAGGACAGCGGGACGCCGGCGGGGGATGTGCCGGTGCTGGCTGTTCAAGACCTGCCGATGCAACTGGGCCCCACCGCGCATCTTTGGTATGGCCGGCCTTCGGACGTTCTGTCGGTTGTTGCCGTTACGGGGACGAATGGCAAGACCAGTTGCGTGCAATGGCTGGCCGCTGCCCTGAATGCCGGCGGAGTCGCTTGCGGAACCATAGGTACGCTGGGTGTGTCGCTGCCTGATGGCACGGATCTTGGCGGTATGTTGACTACCCCCGATGTGCTGACCATGCATCGCAGTCTGGCGGCAATACGCGAGGCGGGCGCGGAAGTGGTGGCGCTGGAGGCGTCATCGATAGGACTGGACCAGGGCCGGCTGGATGGGGTGCGCATCGACATTGCCGCTTTCACCAACCTGACGCACGATCACCTTGACTATCATCACACACTGGAAAACTACCAGCACGCAAAGTTCGCCCTGTTCAACTGGCCGGGTTTGCGCGGCGCCGTGGTCAACGCCGATGATCCGGCAGGCGCGGCACTGATTCAGGCATTGCCGCCGGCCCCGACACTGGCCTATTCAATGCGTGGCAACGCGTCCGCCACTGTCCTGGCACAGGATATTCATGCCGGCCGCCATGGGCTGGTTTTCAATTTGCTCACGCGGGAAGGCGCGGCGCAATTGCTGACGCGCCTGGTTGGCGAGCACAACGTCGCCAATCTGCTGCTGGTGGCGGGCGTGCTGCAGCAACTGGGCTGGGATTTGCCCCGCATGGCCCGTGTACTGGCCACCTTGCGTTCAGTCGAAGGGCGACTGCAGGTGGTGGAGCCGCTGGGCGGAGCCGGCGCCGCCAATGCGCAGGCGATGGTGGTTGTCGACTATGCGCATACGCCAGACGCGCTCGATCGCGCGCTGATCGCATTGCGCGACGTTGCTGCGGCCCGGGGCGGCAGGCTGGTGTGCGTATTCGGCTGCGGCGGCAGCCGCGATCGCAGCAAGCGGCCCGTCATGGGGCGTATCGCCGCTGAAAGGGCGGATGTGGTCGTGCTGACCAACGACAATCCACGTCTTGAAGATCCCCTGGATATCGTTCAGCAGATCGCGTCGGGCATGCCGCGGGCGCCGCAAATCGAACTTGACCGCGCCCTGGCGATTCTGTCCTCCATCTGGACTGCCGAGGCGCGCGATGTCGTGCTGCTGGCGGGCAAGGGGCATGAAACCTATCAAGAATCCCATGGGCAACGGGTACCGTTCGATGATCGCGAGTGGGCACGCTTTGCGTTGTCCTGGCAACACGGAATCAGTATCTCCACCGATACACGCAGCATTCGCGCGGGCCAGCTGTTTGTCGCCCTGAAGGGCGACGCCTTCGATGGCCATGCTTATTTGGCCACCGCCCTGGCGGCAGGCGCGTTCGCCGCCGTAGTCGAGCAAAAGGACGCCTCTGTCCCGTTGCCGCAGTTCGTTCTGGGTGATACGCGCCAGGCCCTTATGCGTATCAGCAAGGTCTGGCGTCGACAACATGATCTGCCGGTCATTGCCGTGACGGGCAGCAATGGCAAGACCACTACCAAGGAAATGATCGCCGCCATTCTCCGGCAGTGGCCTGGAGACGAAGCCAGCCTGGCGACGCGCGGTAATCTGAACAACGATATTGGCCTGCCGCTGACGGTGCTGCGCCTGAATCGCCAGCATCGTGCCGCCGTGCTTGAGTTGGGGATGAACCACCCCGGCGAGATCGCCGTGCTGGCGGCCATTGCCCAGCCCACCATAGCCCTGGTCAACAATGCCCAGCGCGAGCATCAGGAATTCATGTTGACGGTCGAGGCCGTGGCCCGCGAAAACGGCCACGTGATTCAGGCGCTGCCGGCCGACGGCATTGCCGTGTTTCCGGGGGATGACGCCTACACGGATCTATGGCGCGAGCTGGCCGGTGAGCGCAAGGTACTGCACTTCGGATTTGATCCGGAGCTTGATGTCTATGCCGACGAAATTCATGCGGAACCTACGCGCACGGGCTGCCGGATACATACACCGGCTGGCAGCGCCAATCTGACGCTGATGGCGCCAGGCGTCCATAATCTGCGCAACGCGCTGGCGGCTGCCGCGTGCGCGCTCGGCGCGGGTGTGCCGCTGAGCAGCATCGTGCAAGGGCTGGAGTCGTTCAATCCCGTGTCGGGTCGCATGCAGCCGCACGCCTTGGCTGGCGGCTATCAATTGATAGACGATACCTACAATGCCAATCCTGATTCGGTTCGCGCCGCGATCGACGTGCTCTCTCAATTGGACGGCAAGCGTGTGCTCGTGCTGGGCGATATGGGTGAGGTTGGGGTGAATGGCGACGCGATGCACGCCGAAGTGGGCGCCTATGCCCGCGAATGCGGCATCGACGTCTTGCTAGCGTTCGGCCCGGCCTGCGCACACGCTGCACAGGCTTTCGGCGTCGGCGCGCAAGCCTTTGATTCCATCGAGGCGCTGAATAGTCAGTTGCTGACGGAAATGCCTGCGCACATTCTGGTGAAAGGCTCCCGCAGCACACGCATGGAGCGGGTGGTACGCGCGCTCGAAGAACAACTTATAGAACACGATGAAGGGGTTCGCCATGCTACTTGAACTGGCGCGCTGGCTATCCGATTCGCACATACGCGCATTTGGCGTCGTCGAGTACATTACGCTGCGCGCGGTGCTGGCTTGCGGGACCGCGCTGCTGATCGGTCTGTTCGCCGGTCCCTGGGTCATACGCAGGCTGACCGAGCTCAAGATAGGCCAGGCCGTGCGCGCCTATGGCCCTGAATCCCACCTGCAGAAAAACGGTACGCCGACGATGGGCGGGGCGCTGATTCTGATCGCCATCGGAGTCAGCACGCTGTTGTGGGCCGATTGGACCAACCGCTTTGTGTGGGTCGTACTGATGGTCACCTTTGGCTTCGGCTGGATAGGCTGGGTGGACGATTACAAGAAAGTCGTAAACCGCGATCCCGAAGGCATGTCTTCACGCCGCAAGTTTTTCTGGCAGGCACTGATCGGCATTGTTGCCTCGGTTTATTTGACGTTTGCCGTATCCGCTCCCGCCAATGCGGATCTGTGGCCTTTGTTCCGCGACTGGGTCTTGAGCGGGTTCACCATGCCCCTGCCAACCCGGGCGGATCTGATCGTGCCGTTCTTCAAGAGCGTCAGCTATCCGCTGGGCGTCTTTGGTTTCGTGGCGCTGACGTGGCTGGTGATCGTGGGATCCAGCAATGCGGTCAACCTGACGGACGGCCTGGACGGGTTGGCCATTATGCCCACCGTCATGGTGGGAAGCGCGCTGGGCATTTTTGCCTATGTCGTGGGCCGTGTCGATTATTCCAAGTATCTGCTTTTCCCCTATATACCCGGGGCGTCCGAGCTCATGGTGCTGTGTGCCGCGATCGCGGGCGCCGGGCTGGCCTTTCTGTGGTTCAACGCCTATCCGGCCCAGGTGTTCATGGGCGATGTCGGCGCACTGGCTCTGGGGGGCGCGCTGGGCACGATTGCCGTGATTGTGCGTCAGGAAATCGTATTGTTCATCATGGGCGGCGTTTTTGTGGTGGAAACGTTGTCGGTCATGCTGCAGGTGGCCTGGTTCAAATACACCAAAAGACGCTACGGCGAGGGCAGGCGAATATTTCGCATGGCACCGCTGCATCATCATTTTGAAGTCACAGGCTGGAAGGAAACGCAGGTGGTGGTCAGGTTCTGGATCATCAGCATGATGCTGGTGCTCATTGGTTTGGCAAGTTTGAAACTACGATGAATACTATGTCCTTTCCCTCGGTGCGCGTCGACGGCCTGACCCTGATTCTGGGTCTGGGCGAGACCGGCCTTGCGGCGGCGCTGTGGTGCGCCGCGCAGGGTGCGCGCCTGCGTGTGCTCGACACCCGAGCCGAGCCGGGGGGATTGTCGGCATTGCAGCAAGCCCTGAGTGAAAGCCAGGTCGACTATCGGCTTGGGCCCGACGCGCTTGCTGAAGAGGCCTTGCACGACGCGCACACCATCGTCCTTAGCCCTGGCCTGTCGCCGCATCAGCCGCCGATCAGCGAATTCCTGGTCCTGGCCTCGGGGCGTGGCATTGAGGTCATCGGCGAAATCGAGCTGTTCGCCCGCGCGCTGGCCGATATGGCGCAGCAAGGCTATCAGCCCAAGGTGCTGGCCGTCACCGGCACCAACGGCAAGACCACGGTCACGGCCATGGCGCGTCAATTGGTTCAGGCCTGCGGCCTGGCGGCTAGGGTGGCCGGCAATATCAGTCCGGCGGCGCTGACCGCGCTGAGCGAAGCGCTGGCCGCGGACGATCTGCCCGATGTATGGGTGCTGGAGCTTTCCAGCTTTCAGTTGGAGTCGACCCGCACGCTGGCGCCCGATGCCGCCGTCGTGCTCAATGTGACGCAGGATCATCTGGACTGGCACGGATCAATGCAGGCTTATGCGGCCGCCAAGGCACGTCTGCTGGGCATGTCGCGCATTGCCATCGTGAATCGCGACGATTCTTTGGTCATGCGCATGGTGGACAATGTCAGGGGGCTTGCAGTACGCAGTTTTGGACACGGCATGCCGGAGTATGAAGGCGACCTTGGCCTGGAGGGCAGCCATGGCGTGCTTTGGCTGGCTGCGGCGGAAGCGCTTGATTTCGATCTGCCCGCCGCGCCGACGCGGCGCAAGAAACCGGTGGCCGAACCCTTGCGCGCGGAAGGCAAGCCCGCGCGCCTGATGCCGGTCGACGCTCTGCATGTCCGGGGCCAGCATAATGCCCTGAACGCGCTCGCGGCCCTGGGACTGGCCCGCAGCCTGGATCTGGGTTGGGCCAATATGCTGCACGCATTGCGCGATTACGCCGGCGAGGCGCATCGCACAGAGTTCGTCCGCAGCATCGCGGGCATTGATTTCATCAATGACAGCAAGGGCACGAACGTGGGTGCCACTGTGGCCGCGCTCGAGGGTATGGGCGCACGGGTGGTGTTGATTGCCGGCGGCCTGGGCAAGGGGCAGGATTTTTCGCCGCTGGCCCAAGCGGTGCGCAATCACGCCCGTGCCGTGGTGCTGATCGGGCAGGATGCCGGGCTGATCGAGCAGGCGATTGCCGCAACGGGGGTGCACACCGAGCATGCCGCCACGCTCGGCCAAGCCGTCAATCGCAGTATCGAGCTGGCGCAGCCGGGCGACACCGTGCTGCTCTCACCGGCCTGCGCCAGCATGGATATGTTCCGCAACTACGGCCATCGAGGCAGCAGCTTCGTGGACGAGGTGCAGGAACTGGCCCTGAGCCGGGGGGAGGTGGCATGAGCCTTTTCGCCGACCTGACTTCCGGTGTGAATGCCGTGCGGCCTGGGCGCACCACGATGCCCAGCATCGATGTGCCTATGCTGGTGGCGGCATCCGCTCTGGTGCTGTTTGGCCTGCTTATGGTGTATTCGGCCTCAATAGCACTGGCCGATGGTCCGCGCTACGAGAGCTACGGGCGCTATTATTTTGTCGTGCGCCATGGCCTGTTCATTCTGGTAGGCCTGCTGTCCGCCCTGTTCGCGGCGAGCATTCCCATGAAGGTATGGCAGAAGTTCGCGGTGCCTCTGTTCCTGCTTTGCCTGCTGTTGCTGGTCATTGTGCTGGTTCCGGGAGTGGGACGCGAGGTCAACGGAGCGCGGCGCTGGCTGCCCCTGGGGCCTGTCAACTTTCAACCGTCCGAACTGATGAAGGTTGCGGTGCTGCTGTACGCCGCCGACTACACCGTACGCAAGCAGGAGCACATGCAGAACTTCCTGCGCGGCTTTCTGCCCATGGCGTTCGCGCTGGCGGTGGTGGGCATTGTGCTGCTGCTCGAACCCGACCTGGGCGCGTTCATGGTCATTGTGGCCATCGCGGTGGGGATCCTGTTCATTGGCGGCATCAACGGCAAACTGTTTTCGGCCCTGCTGGGCATCATGGTGGGCAGTTTTCTTCTGCTTATCTGGCTGTCGCCCTGGCGCCGAGAACGCCTGTTCGTGTACCTGGACCCCTGGAATCCCGACAACGCCTATGGCAGCGCCTATCAGCTGTCCCATTCGCTGATCGCCCTGGGGCGGGGCGAATGGTTCGGCGTGGGCCTGGGGGCCAGCGTCGAAAAGCTGCATTATCTGCCCGAGGCGCATACTGACTTCATCGTGGCGGTCATAGGCGAGGAACTCGGTTTCGTCGGGCTGGCCTGCCTAATCAGCCTGTTTGTGTTCCTGGTCTGGCGCGGTTTCGAGATCGGCCGGCAGGCGATCGCCATGGAACGCATTTTCAACGGCTTGGTGGCGCAGGGTGTTGCCCTGTGGTTCGGCGTGCAAGCGTTCATCAACATCGGCGTATGCCTGGGCCTGCTGCCCACCAAGGGCCTGACCCTGCCCATGGTGAGCTACGGGGGCAGCGGTATTGTCATGAATTGTGTCGCCATGGCGCTGTTGTTCCGTGTCGATTTCGAAAACCGCAACATGATGCGAGGCAAACGGACATGAGCACACCTACCTTGCTGATTATGGCGGGCGGCACTGGCGGGCATATCATGCCGGGCCTGGCCGTTGCGCACGAGATGAAAGCGCGGGGCTGGCGGGTGTTGTGGCTGGGTCATCCCGAGCGCATGGAAGGGCGCCTGGTGCCCCCCCAGGGCTTCGAGCTGCTGCCCTTGCGTTTCTCCGGTCTGCGCGGCAAAGGCTGGCTGGCGCTCCTCAAACTGCCCTTCGGCCTGAGCCGCGCGGGCTGGCAGGCGCATCGCCTGCTGGTGCGCGCCCGGCCCGATGTCGTGCTGGGCATGGGCGGCTATGTCGCCTTCCCTGGCGGCCTGGCGGCGGCCATGCGTCGTATTCCGCTGGTCATTCATGAGCAGAACGCGGTGGCGGGGACAGCCAATCGCTGGCTGGCCAAGGTGGCCAGTAAAGTGCTGGTTGGTTTTCCGGGCGCTTTGCCTGGCGCCGTCATGGTCGGCAATCCGGTGCGCAAAGAGCTTGCGCAGGTGGCGTCCGCGTCGGCGCGCTACCAGAACAGACAAGGTCCGCTGCGTCTGCTGGTGGTGGGCGGAAGCCTGGGCGCCGCGCCCTTGAACAACATCGTGCCCAAGGCCCTTGGGCAACTGAGCGCCGCCGAGCGTCCCATTGTGACGCATCAGGCGGGCGAAAAGCATCTGGCCACGCTGCGCGCGGAGTATGAGCGCAGCGGCGTTGATGCGGTGTGCCATGCGTTCATCGATGACATGGCGCATGCGCTGTCAGATGCCGATCTGGTTATTTGCCGCGCGGGCGCGATGTCGGTGGCGGAGGTGGCCGCGGTGGGAGTGGCGGCCCTGTTCGTGCCTTTGCCCCACGCCATCGATGATCACCAGACGGCCAACGCCCGCTACCTGAGCGACTGCCAGGGCGCGTGGATGCAGAAACAGTCGGGGCTGACGGTGGAGTGGCTAGCCGAATGGCTGCGCACGGTCGACCGGACCGAGCTCGCCGCCGTTGCCGAGCATGCGCATGAGCATGCCTGCCTGAATGCCACCAGCCAGATTGCCGATGCTTGCGAGCAGGCAGTAAGGAGGCCGGCATGAAGCATCGTATTCAAAGCATACATTTCGTGGGTATAGGCGGTTCGGGCATGAGCGGCATCGCCGAGGTCATGCTGAACCTGGGCTATTCCATCAGCGGCTCCGACATCCAGGAAACCAACGTGACCCGCCGGCTGGCGGGCTTGGGCGCGCGTATTGCCATCGGACATGATGCCGCCAACATCAAGGGGGCGGGCGCGATTGTGACGTCCACGGCAGTATCGGCCGACAATCCTGAAGTACTGGCGGCCCGCTCCGCCCGCATACCCGTCGTGCCGCGCGCGCTGATGTTGGCCGAACTCATGCGCCTGAAACGCGGGATCGCGGTGGCGGGCACCCACGGCAAAACCACCACGACCAGCCTGATCGCCAGCGTGCTGGCGGCCGGTGACCTTGACCCGACCTTTGTGATTGGCGGCAGGCTCAATTCCGCCGGCGCCAATGCCCGCCTGGGGCAGGGCGAATTCATCGTGGTCGAGGCCGACGAGTCCGACGCTTCGTTCCTGAATTTGCTGCCTGTGATGGGGATCATCACCAATATTGATGTCGACCACATGGATACCTATGGCCATGATGTCGCCAAGCTGAAAAGCGCATTCATCGAGTTTACGCAACGCCTGCCTTTCTACGGCTCGGCCGTGCTGTGCGGCGATGACGCCAATGTGCGCGAGATCATTCCCTTCGTTTCGCGTCCCGTCACCACCTACGGCATCGAATCCGATGCGCAGGTTCGCGCCCTGAATGTCCGGGCCGAAGGCACCCTGATGCGCTTTGATGTCGAGCGCCAGGGCGCCACGGGCGCCTTGCCCTCGATGTCCGTCAGTTTGAATCTGCCGGGTCGCCATAACGTGCTCAATGCGCTGGCCGCCATTGCGGTGGCGACGGAGCTGGGCGTGTCCGACGCCGCCATCGTGTCGGCGCTGGCGGCCTTCAATGGGGTGGGGCGGCGTTTTACGCATGTGGGTGATTTTGCCGTTGCCCGGCAGCATGGCGGCGGCGTATTCACGGCCATCGATGACTATGGCCATCATCCGGTCGAAATGGCCGCCACGCTCGAGGCGGCGCGCGGCGCCTGGCCAGAGCGCCGTATTGTGCTGGCGTTTCAGCCTCATCGCTATACGCGCACCCGCGATTGTTTCGAGGACTTCGTGCGGGTCCTGGGGCAGGCCGACGCGGTACTGCTGACGGATGTCTATCCGGCGGGCGAGCAGCCGCTGGTCGCGGCCGACGGGCGCGCCCTGGCCAGGGCATTGAGGGTCGCCGGCAAGGTCGAGCCGGTTTTTGTGGAAGACGTGGCGGAACTGCCGCAGGCCATCCGGGATTTTGCCAGGGATGGTGATGTTGTGGTGATTATGGGCGCGGGGTCGATCAGCCGTGTGCCTGGGCAGTTGGGAGAATTGGCGTGAATGGAATGTATGGCCGTGTAGGTGTTTTGTATGGAGGCCGGTCGGCAGAGCGGGAAGTCTCGCTGATGTCCGGCCAGGGTGTGTACGATGCCTTGCGCAGCGAGGGTATCGATGCGCATCTGTTCGACACTGGCCGCTATACCCTGGTCGATCTGATCAACGCGGGTTTTGACCGCGTATTCATTGCCCTGCATGGGCGTCATGGCGAAGACGGCACGCTGCAGGGCGCGCTGGAGCTGATGGGGCTGCCTTACACCGGCAGCGGCACCCTGGCCTCGTCGCTGGCCATGAACAAAATCATGACCAAACTCGTTTGGCTGCAGCACCAGTTGCCCACTCCCCGCTATGCCGTCCTGACGCCGGATTCCGATCTGGACAGCGTGGCGGCCGACCTGGGCCTGCCCCTGATCATCAAGCCGCCGCACGAAGGCTCCACGCTGGGAGTGACCAAGGTCGAAGGCCTGGATGGATTGCGTCAGGCGTATCAGCTGGCCGCCCAATACGACGCGGAGGTGCTGGCGGAACAATTCATCGCCGGCCGCGAGCTGACCGTACCGCTGCTGGGAAAAGGCAAGTCGACGCGTTCCCTGCCCATTATCGAGATCGTGGCCCCCGATGGCAATTACGACTACGAGCACAAATACATATCCAACGACACCCAGTACGTATGTCCGGCGCAGCTGGATGACGCCCTGAGCGCATCCATACGTCAAATTGCGGAGCAGGCCTATGTCACCCTCGACTGCGAGGGATGGGGGCGGGCCGACTTCATGCTGGATCAGGACGGCAAGCCGTGGCTGCTGGAAATGAATACCTCCCCGGGGATGACCAGCCACTCGCTGGTTCCCATGGGCGCCAAGGCCGCCGGCATGAGCTATGCCGAGCTGTGTGTCGAAATTCTATCAACGGCGTGCTGCAAAGTGCAGACGCCACCCGCTGTCTGAACAGGAGATATTTGTGTTTTCCGATGCGCGCCTGACCAACTTCATTGCGAATACGCTGGCTTTGCTGGCTGTGCTCGCCTTGATCGCGGGTGCCGTCGTGTGGGTGGCGCAACGGCCTTATTTTGCGATCGCCAGGATCCAGATCGAACCCCTGGAGGCGGATGTCTTCAACTATGTCTCGCCGGCCAGCGTCCAGGCGAGCATTGCCGGCCGGGTGGCCGGGAATTTCTTTTCGGTCAACCTGGATGACACCCGCCATCTGATCGAGACCGTGCCCTGGGTGCGTCATGCGCAGGTGCGCCGTGTATGGCCGGATGCCCTGCGCATCAAAATCGAAGAGCAGCAACCGCTGGCCCTCTGGAATGAAAACCAGATGATCAATACCTGGGGCGAGTCGTTCTCGGCCAATCAGGGCGAGCTGGCCGACGATGCCAGCCTGCCTCAATTGAACGGGCCCGGCAGTTCCGAACGGCTTGTGGTGCAACGCTATGCCGAGCTGGCCCGCTGGTTTGCGCCGCTCAATCTGAGCGTGCATGAAGTCACCCTCAGCCCGCGCTATGCCTGGGAAGTGCAGCTTTCGGACGGTGTGCGCCTGAGCCTGGGGCGCGACCCGGCCGCCGATATGGCCGACCCGCATGGCCGTTCAGGCGCCTTGCCCTTCGCCGCGCGCATCGAGCGCTTTGTGCAAGCCTGGCCCACATTGAATGGCCGGCTCGACGGCCGTGCCATCAGCAGTGCAGATTTACGCTACCCCAACGGTTTCGCCATCACGTTGGCCCCTGTTTCCAGTATCTCTACGAAGTAAATGACTATGACCCGTGACATCAAAGACCTGATCGTTGCACTCGATATCGGCACCAGCAAAGTGGTGGCGGTAGTGGCCGAGATATTGCCCGAAGGACGTTTCGAAGTACTGGGCCTGGGCCAGCATGAATCCCAGGGGATGCGCAAAGGCGTGGTGGTCAATATCGAATCGACCGTCAACTCGATACAGCGCGCCCTCGAAGAAGCCGAGCTCATGGCCGACTGCAAGATCCGCGAGGTCTACACCGGCATCGCGGGAAGCCACATCACCAGTTTCAACTCCAGCGGCATGGTCGCCGTCAAGGACAAGGAAGTGACGGCGACCGATGTCGCCCGCGTCATTGAAACCGCCAAGGCGGTCAATATTCCCACCGACCAGCAGGTGCTGCATGTGCTGACGCAGGAGTTCATCGTGGATTCGCAGGAAGATATACGCGAACCCATAGGAATGAGCGGCCTGCGCCTCGAGGTGCGGGTGCACATCGTGACAGGCGCGGTCAGCGCGGCGCAGAACATTGTCAAGTGCGTGCGCCGCTGCGGCCTTGAAGTGCAGGACCTGATTCTGCAGCCCCTGGCATCCAGCCTGGCCTGCCTGACCTCCGATGAAAAGGAGCTGGGCGTGGTTCTGGTGGATGTGGGTGGCGGCACCACCGACGTGGCCATTTTCACCGGCGGCGCCATACGCCACACTGCCGTGGTGCCGATTGCGGGCGACCAGATCACCAGCGACATTGCCGCCATGCTGCGCACGCCCACGCCCGATGCGGAAGAAATCAAGTTGCGATTCGGTATCGCCAAGCAGGTGCTGGCCAGCGCCGACGAGCACATCGAAGTGCCGGGCCTCGGAGACCGGCCCAACCGCCAGGTCAAGCGGCAGGCGCTGGGCGCCGTGATCGAACCGCGCATTGAAGAGCTGTTTACGTTCGTGCAGCAGATCGTGCGCGAATCAGGCTATGAAGACCTGCTGGCATCTGGCGTGGTCCTGACGGGCGGCACATCGCTGATGCCGGGCATTGTCGAACTGGCTGAAGACGTATTTTTGAAACCGGTGCGTGTCGCCGTGCCCGCCTACGAGGGCAGCCTGGCCGATGTCATGCACAATCCGCGTTTTTCCACCGTGATGGGTTTGCTGTCCGAAGCCCGTCTGCAGCGCGCCAGAGGCCGCAAGGTTGCCCAGCAGAAGGGCAGCGTCAAGACTCTGCTGGCGCGGATGAAGGAGTGGTTCATGAATTAGGGCCTGAAAGCTCTGATGGGCGGGTGTGATAAGCCTGCTCCCGGAAATGTTTCAAATCAGGTGCGAGTCCTCCAGGCTGGCGTTTCCTTTGAGACTATTCCGGACAATAAAGCAGTACTGGGGAAATCTTTTGTTTTTATCGCTTTTCTGGAAATGTGAGGGAGTCAATCATGATGAATTTTGAGATGCTCGATACCAGCTCGAATGGTACCGTTATTAAAGTGGTCGGCGTGGGCGGTGCGGGCGGCAATGCCGTTGCGCATATGATCCGTTCCGGCGTCAACGGCGTGGATTTCATTTGCGCCAATACCGACGCGCAAGCCTTGGCCACCAGCGAGGCGCCGGTGCAGATTCGCCTCGGACGCACCGGCCTGGGCGCGGGAGCCAGGCCGGAACAAGGCCGTGCCTCGGCCGAAACAGCCCGAGAGGAAATCCGTGCGGCGCTTAATGGCGCCAACATGGTTTTCATTACCGCCGGCATGGGTGGCGGCACGGGTACAGGCGCTGGCCCCGTCGTCGCCGAAGTGGCCAAGGAATTGGGCATATTGACCGTGGGCGTGGTCACCAAGCCTTTCATGTTCGAGGGCAACAAACGCCTGAAAATGGCCGAAGACGGTATTGCAGAACTGTCCAAGCACGTGCATTCGCTGATCGTAGTCCTGAATGAAAACCTGTACGAACTGATGGACGACGACGCAACGCAGGAAGATTGCTTCAAGGCGGCTGACGACGTGCTGCACAACGCTTGCGCCGGTATTGCTGAAATCATCAATGTCGAAGGCAACGTAAACGTCGACTTCGAAGACGTCAAGACCATCATGGGCGAGCAGGGCCAGGCCATGATGGGTACGTCGATTGCCGCGGGCGCCGACCGGGCGCGGGTGGCAGCCGAGCGTGCAATTGCCTGCCCGCTGCTCGAAGGCGTGGACCTGCACGGTGCGCGCGGCATGCTGGTCAATATCACGGCCAGCCGCACGCTGAAAATGCGAGAAACCCGCGAGATCATGGATACCATCCGCAGCTATGCCGCTGACGACGCAACCATTGTGTTCGGCACGGCCTACGATGAGTCGATGGGCGAGAACTTGCGCGTCACCGTCGTGGCAACGGGTCTGGGCCGGCCTGCCGCCTCGCGCCCTCAGTTGGTACCGAATGCGGCCGAGGAACTGCGCACGGGCACCGACAATATGCCCGCCATGGGACATGATTTCGGCAATTCGGCTGTTCCCGCCGTCATACGCAACCCGCGCAGCCAGGCTTCGGCCCAGGTGCGCGCCCTTGAAACCGCTGGCATGGATCACTTCGATATTCCGGCTTTCCTGCGCAAGCAGGCAGACTGATTATCGTTACAAAGCCGTAAATCCTGCCTCTCACATACCGGTCCTGGCGCTGCAACGCCCGGTTCGGTCCCGATAGACGCATGGCCCTTTTCCCCGGGGGCCGTGCGTCGTCGCGCTGATGATTTCCAGCTGCCGCAAGAGGTGTTTCCCGTGCTTGCGATGAAGTCACTTGAAACACAAGAATTTAATGGTAAACCCTCAATTCGGTTAAACTGGGATGTCATACACGGTAACTGCGACTACGCTGTGGCCGGAACCTGTTCAAATAAATTATGCTACGTCAACGCACCATTCAGAAATCCATCAGTACCAAAGGGGTCGGCCTGCACTCGGGCCGACGGGTCGAGATCACCCTGCGTCCGGCCGCGCCCAATACGGGTATTGTGTTTCATCGCGTTGACCTTCCGCAAGTGGTCGACCTTCCGGCCCAGGCCGATCAGGTCGGCAACACCCGCATGGCATCGGTGCTGCAGCAGGGCGATGTACGCGTTTCGACCGTAGAGCATCTGATGTCGGCGCTGGCCGGCCTGGGCATCGACAACCTGCACGTCGATCTTACCGCCGAGGAAGTCCCCATCATGGATGGCAGCGCGGGTACCTTTGTGTATTTGCTGCGCTCGGCCGGCCTCGAAGAGCAGGCGGCGCCCAAGCAATTCCTGCGCGTTCTGAAAACCGTCGAGGTGCGCGAAGGCGAAGGCGAAGACCTGAAATGGGCCCGTCTTGAACCTTACGATGGTTTTGCGCTGTCCTTCGCCATCGACTTCCACCATCCCGCCATCGACTCCACGGCCAATTTTGCCGAAGTCGATTTTGCAAAAGATTCGTACGTCAAAACCATCGCGCGTGCCCGCACTTTCGGTTTTGCCAGCGAAGTCGAGGCCTTGCGCGCTGCGGGGCTTGCCCGCGGCGGCAGCCTGGACAACGCCATCGTCATGGACGAATACCGTGTCCTGAACGCCGATGGCCTGAGGTACGACGACGAGTTCGTCAAGCACAAAATACTGGACGCCATCGGCGACCTTTACCTGATAGGCAAGCCGCTGGTGGCGCGCTATGTGGCCTGCAAGTCGGGACACGGCCTGAACAATCAACTGGCCCGCGCGCTGCTCGCCCAGCAAGACTGCTGGGAACTCATCACCTACGAGTCGACAGCTGCCGCTCCCAAGGCTTTTGCGCAAGAGTGGAAGTTCGCTTAACGCTGGTGGTGCCTGAGCAGGCGCTGCACCGCATCGGCCAGCGGCCCTGGCCGCAAGCCGCTGCGCAGGGTCTCGAAGGCTTCGAGGGCCGCGTCGTCCAGCGGAATGACTTCCCGGGGTGCTGATTTTGTCTGGTTTTGCCCCAGGCCGGCTTGAACCTTGACGCTGATTTCGTTAAGGTTCCAACCGCTGCCATTCAATAGCTGAAGAACCCGTGGCGCGACCTGCCGCAGTTTGGCGGCATAGGCCGCGCCGGGAACTGCCAGCGTAATGTGTTGTCTTTCTATACGTGCCACTTTGCACACCGCCGCCAGGGCGGGGGGCAAGGCTTGTTTTGCCGCCTGTTCGGCGGCAATCAGGTTGCGCGCCGCCATCAGCACTTGTGCGCCGTGCTGATCGCTGCCCAGCCAGCTGACCGCCAGCGTGGCGGGAGTGGCATCGAGGGACTGTCTTGGAGCGCGTCGGACCATGCGTGGCTTTTATTAAGGTTTACAGTGAGAAATCAGTTAAAACAGAATCCATCAGTTGATTCTACAGCCAAAGGGCTCAAGCGCACTGCCGTGGTCCTGCTTGTCGTGGCCGCCATGGGCATGTCGGCGGTGGCGGGCGCATGGGTGCAGTCCCAGCGCAGCGTCCGGCCAGTGCTGTCGGCCGAACAGGAGCGCGTTATTGCCGAGCAGGTCTCGCGCGATTCCGCCTACGTACGCCAGAATGTGAACCTGCTGGCCTCCAAAGTGGGCGATCTGCAGGCCAAGCTGATCGCCATGGGCGGTTTGAGCAAGCGGGTGGCCGACGTGGCGGGTGTGTCTTATACCAATCCAGAGGTGCAGACCAGCCTTGACCAGGTTTCGGTGCCGGCGGTGATGGACGACATCACCACTGGGCACGGCACCTCGTGGTCGGCCGAAGGCCTTGGACGCCAGCTCGATACCCTGACCCAGCAGCTTTCCCAGCAGAAGGACTGGTTCGCCATGCTGGACCTGGTCCTCACCAGGCGCAATGGCGTCGAAGCCAGCATGCCCACGTTCATGCCGGTTGATTATCCCTATCTCAGCTCATCTTTTGGCTGGCGCCGCAATCCGATAACGGGGCGCCATACCATGCACGAGGGGCTGGATTTCGCGGCACCCAAGGGCACGCCGATTCATGCGGCGTCGGGCGGTGTGGTCACTCAGGCGCGCTATGCGCCCGGCTATGGCAAGCTGGTGGAAATCAGCCACGGCAACGGCTTGGTCACGCGTTATGCCCATGCATCGTCGTTCAACGTGAAAGTGGGCGATTTGGTCGAGAAAGGGCAGTTTATTGCGCGGGTCGGCTCGACGGGGCGATCGACCGGTTCCCATTTGCATTTCGAGGTGCGCATGGCGGGCCACCCCCTGGACCCCACCTTATTTCTGGCCAGGCAGCAGGCGCCCGAACAGCTTCTGACGGATGCCTCGGAAGCGGTCAATACCGTCACCCCCCAGGTGCGTTAAACTGTATCGTTTTCCTGCGGAATTTTCCGCCAACCCATACAGACAGGCATGCGAACTGGCGCCCATCCGCGGTAAGCTCGCATTGATGAAACAAGAATGGTTTCTCTGCTAAAAAAGCTCATCGGTAGTCGTAACGACCGCATACTCAAACAGTATCGCAAACAAGGGGCGCAGATCAATGCGCTCGAATCCGGCATGGAGTCGCTCACAGACCAGGATCTGGCTGCGAAAACCATTGAGTTTCGCCAGCGCGTGGCCGAAGGCGCGTCGCTCGACGATATCCTGCCGGAAGCGTTCGCGGTCGTGCGTGAAGCCAGCAAGCGGGTCTTCGGCATGCGTCATTTCGACGTTCAGATGCTGGGCGCCATCGCGCTGCACAATGGCAAGATTGCGGAAATGCGCACCGGTGAAGGCAAAACCCTGATGGCAACGCTGGCGGTCTACCTGAATGCGCTGGCCGGCAAGGGCGTGCACGTGGTCACCGTCAACGATTACCTGGCGCGCCGCGACGCCGAATGGATGGGGCGGCTGTATACCTTTCTGGGCATGAGTACCGGCGTAGTGGTGCCGCAACAGGACAACGAGGAAAAAAAGGCCGCGTATCAGGCCGATATCACCTACGGAACCAATAACGAGTACGGCTTTGATTATCTGCGCGACAACATGGAGTATCGCGCCGAAGATCGCCGCCAGCGCCCGCTTTTCTATGCCATTGTCGACGAGGTCGATTCCATTCTTATCGACGAGGCCCGCACGCCGCTGATCATTTCCGGGCAGGCCGAAGACAATACTGATTTGTATGTGCGCATGAATGTGGTGCCGCCCATGATGACGCGCATGGCCAGCGAACCCAAGCCCCAGGAGCCCGAACCCGAAGGGGATTTCTGGGTCGATGAAAAGGCCCAGCAGGTGCATTTGTCCGAAGCGGGGCAGGTCAAGGCCGAAGAGATCCTGGTCCAGGTGGGGCTGCTGCCCGAGGGCGAATCGCTTTACGATCCGCGCCATATTTCGCTGGTTCATCACTTGATGGTGGCGCTGCGCGCCCACAATTTGTTTTTCCGCGACCAGCAGTATGTCGTGCAGAATGGCGAGATCGTCATCGTCGACGAGTTCACCGGCCGCCTGATGGCGGGCCGGCGCTGGTCCGATGGCCTGCACCAGGCTGTCGAAGCCAAGGAAGGCGTCAAAATCCAGAACGAAAACCAGACGCTTGCATCCATCACCTTCCAGAATTACTTCCGCATGTACGGCAAGCTGGCCGGCATGACCGGCACGGCGGACACTGAAGCCTACGAATTCCAGTCCATCTATTCGCTGGAAACCGTCATCGTGCCCACCAACCGTCCCATGATGCGTCTGGACCAGAACGATCAGGTGTTCAAGACCGATGCCGAAAAGTACAACGCCATTCTGGCGGACATCAAAGATTGCCACGAACGCGGCCAGCCGGTACTGGTCGGCACCACCAGCATCGAGAATTCCGAACTGTTGTCGGGCATGCTGGCCAAGGCCAAGCTGCCGCACGAAGTGCTCAATGCCAAGCAGCATGCGCGCGAGGCCGAGATCGTTGCCGAAGCCGGTAAACCCGGGCACATCACCATCGCCACGAATATGGCGGGCCGCGGTACCGACATTGTCCTGGGTGGCAGTGTCGAGAAGCAGGTCGATCTGGTCCGGGCCGACAACGCCTTGCCGCCCGACGAAAAAGAAGCGCGGATTGCAACCATCAAGTCTGAATGGGCGCCGGCCAACGAGGCCGTGAAGGCGGCCGGGGGCTTGCGCATCATTGGCACAGAACGCCACGAGTCCCGCCGCATCGATAACCAGTTGCGCGGCCGCGCCGGCCGCCAGGGCGATCCAGGTTCCTCGCGCTTTTATCTGTCGCTGGAAGACTCCCTGATGCGCATCTTTGCCGGCGACCGCGTGCGCGCCATCATGGAGCGCCTGCGCCTGCCCGAGGGCGAGCCCATCGAGGCAAAGATGGTTTCACGCTCCATTGAATCGGCACAGCGCAAGGTCGAGGCGCGCAACTTCGATATCCGCAAGCAATTGCTCGAATACGATGACGTGTCCAACGATCAGCGCAAGGTGCTTTATTCGCAGCGCAACGAGGTGCTGGAGTCCACCGACGTATCCGAGACCATCGCCAGCCTGCGCGATGCGGCCCTGAGCGAGCAATTCAGGTCCTATGTTCCAGCAGACACCATGGAAGAGCAGTGGGATGTGCCCGGACTGCAGTCGGCGCTGGAAGCCGAGTGGCAGCTTGCCATGCCGCTGGTCGACATGCTTGAAAAAGAACCCAGCCTGACCGACGACGATTTGCTGGAGCGCGTGCTCGAAGAAGGGCGGCGCCTGTATCAGGCCAAGGTGGATCTGGTCGGCCAGGAAGGCTGGGCGCCCTTTGAGCGGTCCATGCTGCTTCAGTCCATCGACACGCACTGGCGCAATCATTTGTCCGCGCTCGATCACCTGCGCCAGGGCATTCATTTGCGCGGCTATGCGCAAAAAGATCCCAAGCAGGAATACAAGCGCGAGGCATTCGAGCTGTTTTCCGATATGCTGGATCGTGTCCGCAACGAGGTCATCCGCGTACTGATGACGGTCCGGATCCAGTCGCCCGAGCAGGTCGAGGTCGAAGAAAGCGAGCCCAAGCTCGAAAACGTGACTTATCACCACTCCGATTACGATGCGGCCCTGAGCGGCGAAGACCCCGGACTAGACCAGGCGCCCAAGGGTGTCCCGCAAGGCGCGGGCGTTCCCAAGGTCGGGCGCAACGAACCTTGCCCATGCGGTAGCGGGAAAAAATACAAGCACTGCCACGGCAGGCTGGCTTAGGTTTTTTAGCGCATGCCGTAAAGGCCGCTTCGGCATCGCCGCCGGAGGCAGGTGGGGGCAGTCCGGCACGGCATGCTTGTTTCCGCGTCTGCCTCGTCCAGCCGGGCGGCGGGAGAACTCGCGCTACGCGCTCAGACAACTCCCGCCTTCATCCCGGCTTCCCTTCGTCAGCACGCGGCGCACGCCTGCACGCCGGACAGCCCCCACCTGCCTCCGACGACGCGGCATGGCATCCGGGACAGATTTACTGGCTGAATTGTCGAGCCTTCCGGCGCGTCATGCCCGCTGTGGACTAGATCAGGAAAAGGGTCGCCAGGCCCAGGAAAACGAAAAATCCCAGCGAATCGGTTGCAAAGGTCAGCAGCACCGATGAACCCATGGCCGGGTCTTTGCCGAAGCGGTCGCGCAGCATGGGTATCAGCACGCCCAGGGCCGCGCCCAGCATCATGTTGCAGATCATGGCAGCCATCATCACGGCGGCAATGGCCAGCGAACCTGAAATCGCCCAGGCGAAGGCCGCCGCCACCACGCTGCCGCAAAGTCCGACCAGAAAGGTGACGCTCAGCTCGCGCTTGACCAACTGCCAAGAGTTCGAACCGGTGACGCGGCCCATGGCCAGCGCACGGATGATCATGGTCATGGTCTGGTTGCCGGAGTTGCCGCCTATGCCCGCCACGATGGACATCAGAAACGCCAGGATGACAATATGGCTGACCGTGTCTTCAAAACGGGATGCCACCAGCGAGGCCGTTGCGGCGGTGCACAGGTTGACGAACAGCCATGGCGCGCGGTTGCGCAGGGCGTCCATTACCGGGGCGAAGATGTCCTCTTCCTGCAGGCCGGCGCGCGACAGGGCCTGCTCCTGCGAGTCTTCCTGAATCACATCGACCACTTCTGCAATGGTCACCCGTCCGATCAGGCGGCTCTGGTCATCGGTAACCGGCGCCGATACCAGGTCATAGCGCTCGAATGCGCCGGCGGCATCGGCGTCGGAATCCAGCGGATTCAGGGTCAGGTAGTCGGTGACCATGACGTCGGACACCAGGTTGTCGGGCTCGCGTACCAGCAGGGTGGACAAATACAGGGTGCCCTGCAGCTTGTCGTCGCGATCCACCACAAATATCTGGTCGGTATGATCGGGCAATTCCTGGAGCCGGCGCAGATAGCGCAGCACGACTTCCAGCGACACGTCTTCCCGCACGCGGACCATTTCGAAGTCCATGATGGCGCCCACCGTGTCTTCGGGGTAGCCCATGGCTTCGAGCAACTGCGCCCGCTCTTCGTCGGTCAGGCCTTTCTGGACTTCGGCGATGACGTCGGCGGGGAGGTCGGCTGCCAGGTCGGCGATTTCATCGGCGTCCATGGTGCCGGTGGCCGCGACCAGGTCCTGGTGATCCATGGACTCGATCAGCGATTCACGCGCCCAGTCGTCGACCTCGAGCAGAACATCGGCATCGTGCTCGGCGCTGACCAGTTGCCAGACCGCCTGCCGTTCTTGTACCGGCAGGGATTCCAGGATGAAGGCGATGTCGGCCGGGTGCAGATGATTGATGATCGCCTTGATCTCGTTCTCGTGCTGCCGATGCAGCAGGCCCTCGAGCAGATTGGAGCGATTGTCTTCTTCGTACTGGCGGCGCGCCAGCGCCTCGACCACTTCCTGCCGCTTCAGGATGGACTGCAGTTGCTGCAAGGCAAGCTGTGCGTCTTCAGGGTCAAGGCGGCGCGGAATGGCGATCGGCACGCTTTCAGCCTGAACTGAGGATTCCGACATAGGCAACCTTGGCGTTAGACGGGTGGAAGTGGGCGGCGCTTGCGCTGGTCGTCGGTGGCTACATAAGTGAGTATGGCCTCGGTGACTTTCACGACTTCGAGCTCCATGCGCTGCCGCTCGGCATAAACCTCGACGGATACCGTAATGGAGGTGGTGCCTATCTTGGTGATTTCGGCGTAGAAGCTGAGCAAATCCCCCACGAATACCGGCTGCCTGAAAGTGAAGGCGTTGACCGCAACCGTTGCCACACGGCCGGCCGCGCGGCGCGTAGCCGGAATGGACCCGGCGATATCGACCTGGGCCATGATCCAGCCGCCGAAGACGTCGCCATGAATATTGGCGTCGGAGGGCTGCGGCATGACCCGCAACACGGCGTGCCGTTCTGGAGGCGGTAAAACGGTGGAAGTGTTGTTGGCGTTCAAGGGTACTGCTCCAGAAGGTGGCTACGCCGGCATTTTAGCGGGTAGTCCGCTTGTAGCCGTTAAGCATTTGTTAATTGAGGGCAAGCTGACATATTCAAGGAGATCGCGTTGGAGTCCGAACTGGCCGCCGGCCACCCCTGCAGCCGTTCATCGGGTGGGGCTGGCCAGCCATTGCCTGGCCAGCTCGGCCCAGTATGTCGCGCCCAGCGGGATGAGGTCATCGTTGAAGTCGTAGCTGCCGTTGTGAAGCATGCAGGGACCCGCGCCGTGGCCCTGCGTGCGATGATCGCCCTGGCCATTGCCGATCCAGACGTAGCAGCCGGGCACCTGTTGGAGCATGAAGGCGAAATCCTCGGCGCCCATCGATGGCGCTATGGCCTGGTCTACGTGCTCTTCGCCTACGATGCCCTTGAGCACATCAGCGCAAAAGGCGGCTTCGCGGTCGTGGTTGATGGTGGGAGGGTAGCGGCGCAGGAATGTAAAGCGCGCCTGGCAGTCGTGGGCGCGGCTGGTGTGCTCGGTGATGTCGCGCATGCGATTCTCGATGAGATCGAGCGTGGCGTCGGAAAAGGTGCGCACGGTGCCGCGCAGCATGGCGTCATTGGGTATGACGTTGTCGGCCGAACCGGTATGAATCTGGGTGATGCTGATGACGGCGGGGTCGAGCGGATTGCGATTGCGGGTGACGATGGTCTGCAGGCTTTGCGCCAATTGCACCGCCGCCATGACCGGGTCGACCCCCAAATGCGGCATGGCGCCGTGCGCGCCCTTGCCTTCAAGCACGACTTCGAAAGTGTTGCTGGAGGCCATGATGGGGCCGCCCACGACACCGAACGTGCCCACGTCCATCCCGGGCCAGTTGTGCATGCCGAAGACCGCATCCATGGGGAACAGGGTGAACAGGCCGTCATCGATCATGGCCTTGGCACCGCCCAGGCCTTCCTCGGCCGGCTGGAAAATGACATGCACGGTGCCTTCGAAATCGCGGTGCTCGGCCAGATAGCGGGCCGCCGCCAGCAGCATGGCGGTATGGCCGTCGTGGCCACAGGCGTGCATTTTTCCGGTGTGCTGGCTGGCATGCCCGAAATCGTTGGCCTCTTGCATGGGCAGGGCGTCCATGTCGGCGCGCAGCCCGATGGCCTTGCCGTTCTGTGCCTTGCCGTGTATGGTGCCCACGACGCCGGTTACGCCCAGTCCGCGGTGCACCGGGATACCCCAAGATTCCAATTTTTCGGCGACCAGGTCGGCGGTGCGGATTTCTTCGTAGGCCAGCTCGGGATGAGCATGGATGTCGCGTCGTATGGCGGTGATTTCCGAGTGCCAGCCGACAATGGCTTCTGCGAGTTTCATGCTTGTCTCCTGTTTGTTCAGTCTTTTTTCAGGTGCGGCTGAATCATGGCATCGAGCGCCGGCGCTGTGTGCGCGTTGCCCGCATAGACATAGCCCTTGATGGGCCATGGGCTGCGGTGGTACATGTCTTCGCAGATGCCCCCGGCCTCGCGCACAATCACGGTGCCGGCGGCGACGTCCCAGGGCGCCAGCCCCATTTCCCAGTATCCATCGTAGCGCCCGCAGGCCACCCACGCCAGGTCGAGCGCTGCCGCGCCAAGGCGCCGCACGCCGCGCGTGGTATTGATGGCCTCGTGCAGGGTGGGCATGTACTGGTCGGAGAACGAAAAGTCGCGAAACGGAAAACCGGAGCCCAGGACGGACTCGGACAGGAGTTCGGTTTGCGAGCAACTGATGCGGTGTTCATTGAGCCAGGCCCCTACGCCATGCATGGCGGTGAACAGTTCTTCGCGGTTGGGGTCGTACACAACGCCGATGACCGGTGTGTCGTGGGCCAGTGGGGTATCGCCGTTGGCCAGCGAGCCGGCGTGAGCGACCAGCGCAATGGATACGGCGTACTGGGGAATGCCGTGCAGAAAATTGGTTGTACCGTCCAGCGGATCTATATACCAGGTGGCCATCCCCGCCGTCTGTCCGCCGCTTTCCTCGGCCACGATGCCCAGTTCCGGCGTGCGTTCGCGCAGAATTTCAATAACCGCCTGCTCGGCTTCGCGGTCGGCCTGGGAAACCAGGTCGTTGCGGGTTTTCTTGTCGATGACAAGCTCGGCCCGGTTGTGAGAATAGGCCTGCAAGATGGCTGCTGCTGCGTGCGCCGCGGTGACAGCCGCGTCCAGGCAGTCGCTGAGAGGAAGTCGGGTTGATGGCATACGTTGGGACCCTGATCAACAAGAGCGGACTCGCTCAATCACGTATCATTGTACGTGATGGTATCTTATATTTATTGAACTGGAATGTATGTCCGGCAACTATGAGCCGCTGATTCCGGCGGTGCTTGCCCTCAACGAGCGCGGCGTGCCCGTCAGCACGGGTTTCGGCGATGTCTATCACCCTGACTGGGGGGCGCTGGAACAGGCCCGGCGCGTGTTCATGACGGGCAATGACCTGCCCGCGCGCTGGCGCGGCAAAAGCCGCTACACCGTCTGTGAAACGGGATTTGGACTGGGGCACAATTTTCTGGCCTTGTGGCAAGCGTGGCGCAGCGATCCTTGGCGGCCCGCGCGCCTGCATGTGGTGTCGTTCGAACTGCACCCATTCAGCGCCCATGATTTGGAAGCCTTGCTGCTGGAGCGGCTGCCCGAACCAGAGCGGTCGCTTGCGGTTGCTTTGCTGGCAGCCTGGCCTCCCTTGCTTCCGGGTCTGCACCGGCTGGAGTTCGAAGCCGGGGCCGTGACGCTGACGCTGGCGTTCGGATCGGTCGAGCGCCTGGCACGGCAAGTTTCCGCCCAGGTGGATGCTTTCTTTCTGGATGGCTTCGCGCCCAGGGTGAATCCCCAGATGTGGTCGCGCCATTTGTTCGGCCAGTTGGCCCGTATGGCCAATGCCGGCGCCACGGCGGCGACATGGTGCTGCGCGGGTGACATGCGTCGCGCTCTGCGCGATGCGGGGTTTCTGGTGTCCAAGGTGCCGGGGTTCGGTGGGAAGCGCGAAATCACGATTGCGACATTGCGTCCCGGCATGGGGCGCCCCGTGGCGGCCCATGCGCCGAACGATAAAGTGCTGGTGGTGGGAGGCGGCCTGGCAGGCGCCGGCGTTGCCCAGGCCCTGGCCCTGCGAGGTCATGAAGTCACTGTTTTCGATCCTATATTTGCCGATGGCCTGGGTGGCAGCCATCAGGGGCACATTGCGGCGGGCCTTACGCCGGTTATCAGCAAGGACGACGACATGCGGGCGCGGCTGAGCCGTGCCGGCGTCCTGCGCGCCTTGCAGCGCTGGCAGGGTCTGCCCGAATCGGCCCGGCCTGTGCGCTGCGGAACCCTGGAGCCGGCGCTTGATGCGCGCCAAGCCGCTGATCGCCAGGCGGCCCTTGACTGCCTGGGCTTCCCGCCGGATTGGGTCCGGTGGATGAGCGCCGCCGAAGCCCGGGCTTTGACCGGGCTCGATCTGGGCTTGGGCGGGCTTTGGTTTTCGGATGGGCAACTGGTGCGGCCCCAAGCCCTGCTATGCGCATTGTTCAGCCTGGGCGGGGTATACTGTACTGCCCGGCGGGTAGGTGGTTTGCACTACGATGCAGCTGGTGGATGGGTAGTATCGGATACTCAAGGGCAGGTGCTGGCCAGTGCGTCGAATGTGGTGCTGGCCAATGCGTGGCAGGCCGGCACGTTGCTTGCTGCGTCGGCTGGCGTGCCAGCCCTGCCCAAATTGGGCGCCATGCAGAGGCTGGCGGGGCAGGTCAGTTATCTTACCGCCAGCAGGCTGGCGGGGCTTCAGGCCATTGTGGCGGGTAACGGCTATTGCCTGCCGGCTGTCGGCAAGCAGTGCGTGGGTGGCAGCACCTATACGGCCGATGCGGCTGTCAGCGAAATAACAACGCAGGGGCATCAAGACGTGATAAGCAAGCTTACTGCATTGTTGAATGTGCAGCCCTTCCAGCTGGAGCCCTCGCCCGGGCCCGCCGATGGCTGGGCCGGCTGGCGCGCGTCGGTCAGTGATCGCCTGCCGGTCATTGGTCCGATCGAGGGCGCGCCCGGCCTGTGGCTGGCTTGCGCTTTCGGGTCTCGCGGCCTGAGCTGGTCGCCGCTGGCCGGCGACCTCATTGCCGCCCAGCTCGATGGTGAGCCTCTGCCCCTGGAACGCGAATTACTGCGAAAAATCGCCCCACGATGAGGCTTTTCATCACTTTTAAAGGTGCATAAATCCGTGCGATTTTATTTTATGGCTCAAATCCGTCAAAATAATGGCTTTTGAATGCTTATTGGGCGTAAGCCCCGAGGATTGCGCTGTGCCGCCCAAGTCTGACCTTGCTCACGTGACGCAACTTATTGCCCTGGAATTCCTGACCTCGAAATCGACACGCGCCGATTTCTCGGTTGACGAAACCGACCTGCAGCTTCAGATAGAAGCGCACGCGCCGGGGGTGTATCGTGTGCGATGTGCACCAGCCAGCGTCCTGCACAACGAAAAACCCAGCGCCCGAGTCAAGGCGCAGGCCGAAATGCTATTGGCACGGCAGGAGCCGGTAGGCGAGCTTGCCGTCAGCTCCATCGCCGAGCCGCCCCAGTGCGGCTGGCGTCTCGAGCAGGGCGATATTGCCCTGGAAGTCACACGGTCGCCATTGCAGCTTGCCGTGTACCGCGGGCAGGAGTGCGTCTTGCGCACACATGAATCCGCCGCGCTGGGGCATGGCGGCGGCACCGAGCCGCCCGTCTGGAACATGTGTTTCGAGCTGGATGCCGACGATGCCTTGCATGGCAACGGTGAAACCGATGCGGAACTGGATCAGCGCGGCACGTCATTGGTTTCCGACGAGCCCGCGGCGCGCGCGCTGCCCATGGTATGGAGCACCAGGGGCTGGGGCCTGTATTTCAATACGCTGGCCCGCGTGCGGCACGATCTTGGCCATGGCGATCCCGATTTATACGAAGTGGCAGTGCACGATGCCGTGCTCGATGTCTTCCTGTTCGCGGGCGAGCCATCGGAAATCCTGAATCAATATACTGCCCTGACCGGCAGGGCGGGGCAGCCCGGTCTCTGGCCTATGGGCGTCTGGCTCGACCAGGCGCCCGGCCAGTCGGTGGAAGACACACTTTCCGTCGTGCAAACATTCCGCGACCGGCAATGGGGGCTGGATGCCGTCCGCCTGGCATCGCCCGCCGTCTATGGTTTCCAGGCCGATAAGCCGGTTTTTGAATGGGATGCTTCCCGTGTGCCTGATGCGCGTGATCTCTTTGCCCGCGCCCAGGCGCTGAACATCCAGTTTGCCGCGCCTTCCTTCCCGGGCGTACTCGGCAATTCCGAGATGTTCACCGAGTGGGAAGACCGTGGCTGGCTGCTGATCGACGACGACGGCAATGCGCATGTGTTTGAAGGCAACGACGTCACCGCGGGGCAGCCCTTCGGCCTGCTCGACCTCACCAATAAAGATGTGTACAAGCTGTGGTCCGAGCGCCAGCGCCAGGTTTTCGACGAGGGGCTGGGCGCGCCGGTGTGCGATGCGCAGTTCAATATCCCGGACGGCATTACCGCGCGCGGCGGCGAGTCAGGAGCCGTGCTGCGCACCCTATATCCTCTTCTGGTCCGGCGCGCCCTGTTCGATGCCGTGGCGGGCCACAAGACGCCGCAGGAAGGCGTGATCATCAGCACCGACCTGTTTCCGTCCGCGCAGCGTTTTGCCTGGCAGCGCGGGCCATGCACCGGCAACGATTGGGCTGCCCTCGAGCGCAGCTTGCGCACGGCGCTTTCTCTGGGCGATAGCGGCATTGCGGTGCAAACGCACGCCTTGGGCTCAGCCGCACATCCTGCCGGCGGCATGACGCCAGAACTCTACATCCGCTGGCTTGCCACCAACGTTTTTTCGGCGAACTTCAGTTTTCAGGCACTACCGGCTTTGTTGCCGACGGCTTTCGATGACGCCACCCAGGAGCTGGTGCGGCATTGGCTGCAATGGCGCTACCGCCTGGTGCCGTATGTGCTGGGCATCATCGAAGACGCCGTCCGCTCCGGCTTGCCGGTCCAGCGCTCCATGGCGCTGGCGTTCCCGTCCGATCCTCTTGCCCAGGTCTGGGATACGCAATACATGCTGGGCCCGGCCCTGCTGGTTGCGCCGGTCCTCAAGCCCGGCAATCAGGCCCAGGTATATCTGCCGGAAGGCGATGCCTGGTGGGACCTGAACACCGGCTGGCGCTACGAGGGCGGCACCACCTGGACGGTCGAGGCCGGCCTGGATACCCTCCCGCTGTTCGGCCGTGAAGGGCATATGCTTTGCCTGGGTCCCACTGCCCAGCACACGGGCGACTTCAACTCCGCCCGCATCCTGGACGAGGTCTGGATGTTCGGCATGCCCGAGCACAGCCCCGTGGTCATGCGCAACAAGATTCGTGTGATGCAGATGCAGGGCTCAAGCTACATCAAGGGGCTGGAAGGCCTTCGCATCCTGCCGTCCGAAGGGCTGGAGGTCAAGCGGCGCGGCGCCGAAGTGCGCATATCACGGGCGCGTTAGGGGCCGATCGGCCCCGCCCCCGCATCCGATAGACATGGAACTGAAGCAACTCCAGCAGTTTCTTGTACTTGGCGAAACCCTGAATTTCAGCCGCGCTGCCGAGCAGTTGAACATGGCACAGCCTGCTTTATCCATATCCATCCGCAAGTTGGAAGATGAGTGGTCGGTGCAGCTGTTTGCGCGCAACAGTAAAGGCGTAAGCCTGACAGAGGCCGGCCGCATGCTGCTGGAGGATGCAAGGCAGGCCCTGTTTTATGCCGAGCAGGTGAGCAAAAAGGCCAGGGGAATGCAGTCGGGCGATTATGCCGCTATCCGGATTGCGTTCATCGGCTCCGCCATCTATTCCCTCATACCGTCGCTGCTGCCTTTTTTCCATGAGCGGTATCCTGGCTGCAGGCTGGAGCTTACCGAAATGGCAAACTCCAGCGTGGTTCGGGCGCTGGAAGGCGGGGAGGTCGACATCGGCCTGGTTCGTCTGCCTGTTGCCAGGACGACGGGGCTCAAAGTCATTCCGCTCCAGAAATCCTTGTTTTCGGTGATTGTGCACAGGGATAATGAGCTGGCTTCCCGCCGGCAGCTTTCTTTGAAGGATTTGGTGCGGGAACCGTTCATTCAATACACCGGAGAACAGCCAGGCATGGATAGCCTGGTTGCCGAGATGTTCCAGAAGCAGGGCGTTGCCCCCACTGTCGTTCAATGGGCCAAGCAGGTCCAGACCATGGTCGGCCTGGTGGAAAGCGGAATGGGCGTTGCGTTGGTGCCGTCGGTCAGCCAGAAGAAAGCTCCCCCCGACGTCGTATACATCCCGCTGGTGGAAGACGAGCAGGAAGTCGCGATCAATCTTGCGCTCATCTGCAGGGACGATGATCAGACGGATGCCACGAAGCGGTTCGTTGATGTCGTGCTTGCCTGGCAGGCCTCTCAGCCGCAAGCCGTGGTTTTATAAGCAAAGAGGCGGCATCATGGGCAAAGACATGTTTTCAATGCTTTGGGCCACGCGCAAAACCATGCTTTCGTCAAAATAGCGTCCCGCGATTTGCACGGCCATGGGTAAACCGTTGCCGCAAAGGCCTATGGGTACGCTGATTGCGGGATGCCCGGCAACATTGAAGACGTAGTTCTGGGCGGGCCAGGTTCTGAAATCAGGGCGCGGTTCAAATGCCGGAGCGGTATCAAATGTAATCGGAGCGATCAGAACATCGCATTGATCCAGGCTCTTGTCGACGCAATCCCTGAGCATACGCTGCCGGTGCCGGGCCGCAAGGTAATCGCTTTGGCTGATCGACAATCCCGCTGAAAAGCGGGCCAGGGCCGTGGCGCTGTACTTCTGGGGCATGCGCCGCATGCCGTCCGCATGGACAGCCGACGATTCCACCGAGCTGATGATTCGGCCGCAGGACGTGAAAGCTTCGTATGGCGGCAGATCTATCGGCACGATACGTGCGCCCTCATGTTGCAGTTGCTCCAGCAGATGGGCGATGCGCTGCCGTATTTCATTTCTCATCGGGGCGGCTTCGAACATCGAGGCTGCCAGCCCTATGTCCAGGTTGTTCACGCCCTGGTTCAGGGCTGCGCTGTAGTCGGGCACGGGTTGGTCGGCTGATGCCGGATCACGTGGATCGTATCCTGCGATGCATTGCAGCACCGCGGCGGCGTCGGCCACGCTGGCGGCGATGGGGCCGCAGTGGTCAAGCGAGCGCGCCAATGGGAAAACGCCGCTGGATGATATCCTGCCATAGGTGGGTTTGAGCCCAACGACGCCGCACCAGGCTGCGGGGATGCGAATGGATCCGCCGGTGCAACTGCCCAATGCAAAACGCATGAACCTCGCGGCGACGGCGGCAGCCGAGCCCGATGATGAACCCCCCGGAATATGCTGCCTGTTCCAGGGATTCCGTGCGGGAGGGAAGGGCAGATCGGTGCTGAAGTCGCCAAGCGCAAACTCATGAGAGGCGAGCTTGCCCAACAGAACGGCTCCGGCGGCGGTCAGGCGATCCACGGCGAAGGCGTTGCTCGGCGCAATATGATCCAGCCGCGCAAATGAGTGGCAAGTGGTGGCGCGTCCCCGGACGTCGTAGATGTCTTTCAGCGCGTACGGAATGCCGTGCAGTGCCGAATGAACTTCCCCAGCCTGAATGTGCCGGTCGGCAGCCTGCGCGGCAGCGATTGCCTGGTTTGCGTCCACGGATATGAAGCAGTTGAGGCCCGTGTCGAGTTTCTGGATTCTGTCCAGGGAAGCTCTTGTCAGGGCTTCCGAGGTGCTGCGGCCAGCCAGTATTTCCTGATGTATCGCCTGAATGGGCAAGTCCAAGCAGGAGTGGGCGTTGCGGGTTGAGGCCGATATCCCGCAGGAGGGGTTGAATGTTGCGCAGCCAGCGGGCATAAGCTTAGTTCACCGCAATGTTCAGGCTCTTGACACGCTCCTTCCACTGGGCGACATCGCTGCTGACAAAGGCATGAGAGTCGGCGGGGTCGCGCCACAGCACTTCATTTCCCATTTCGTGAAACCGCTTCTGAATAGGCTCGGTGGCCAGGGTCGCCTTGAGGGCCGCACTGAGCTTGTCGACGACGACAGCGTCTGTATGCTTTGGCACCAGTACCGCATTCCAAAGCATTTCATGAAAACCGCTCAACGCCGCAACCTTCTGCTCCGCGATGGTGGGTATTTCCGGGGCGATGCGCGAACGCTCCAGCGATGTCAGGCCCAGGGCATTCAATTTTCCTTCCCGGACATGGGGAAGCGTGGTCATCAGCGCGTCGAAAGCCAAGTCCACCTGATCGCCAAGCAATGCATTCAACGCGGGTGCCGCGCCGATGTACGGGATATGCTGCATTCTGATCCCAGCCAGATGAGAGAAAATTTCGGCGGTCATGTGCGAGGAGGTGCCATTGCCTGCACTGGCATATCGCAGCTCATTATTCTGGCGCGAGGCGTAGTCGAGCAACCCGGCCAGGGTCGAGAAAGGCAGCTTCCTGGCGGCAAGCAGCAGCATGGGCCCTTCGTTGATGGTTGCAACCGACTGGAAGTCGCCGGCAAGGTCGTAGCCGGGCTCGGAAAAAATAGCCATGTTGATCGATTGCGCCGTTGTTGCCAGGAATAGGGTATAGCCGTCCGGCTTGGCGCGCGCCGCAGTACGCCCCGCAATATTCCCGCTGGCGCCAGCCTTGTTTTCGACCACGACGCTGATGCCCAGCTGCTCTCCCAGGCCTTTTGCAACCAGCCTTCCCACGACATCGGTGGCGCCCCCTGCGGGGTACGGGACGATGAGTGTGATTGGGCGACTCGGCCATGCGTCTTGCGCATGCACGGGCACGAGAAAAATAAATGACAGTAAAAGAAACGAAAAAACTTTCGCTTTGCTTGACATGGAGCCTCCCTTGGCTTGCTATCGCTTTTAATTGTTGCGTGCTGTTTTGCGGTGTAAGGAAGGCAGTCTATGGCCCGTGCCGGGGGCTGTCCAATTTTAGTTATCAATAGTGCTATATCGTGGGGCTATAGCTCAATCATGCTTCATGGCAGGAACTATGCCGCGGCCAGGGCGCCCGCCTGCCTGACAGCGAACACGGCGCTGGCTCGCAGTACGCGGCGTTGTCCGACGAGCAGGTGGCAGTCGGCGAAGCATAAGCTGCGCCCGATCCTCGTAACATCGACGCAGGCTTCCATCCAGTCGCCGACGCGCGCCGGAGAAAGAAAGCTGGTGTTCATGCTGACCGTGACCAGGCCGCCTATTTGGGAATAGTGCATCATCAGATTCATATTCAACGCGCCATCGGCCATGGTCATCAACATGCCGCCGTGGGCATTGCCCTGCATATTGGTATGGCGTGTGTCGATACGCACGCCCAGAATGCGTTGCAAGGGGTCGGGCGTTCTAATATAGACCGGGCCGAGTGACTGAAAGAATGGTCCGCCTCGTTCGATCAGCGAGAAGCCGTCAGGGGCGTCATCGGCCAATTGGTAGGTGGATTGTGCATCCATACTGTCCCTCCGGAAAGTGTGGGTGAAGCCGTCAGGCACGCTGATGCGCTCCGCCAGAATAGGTAATCGTCGGGTGTGTCGATGTCATGGGCCAGGTTGCTTATCCTGGCAATATGGGTCTGCATGCCATGGCGCCGGGCGCTATTGGCGTGCCGGCCACAGCTTTCGGGGCCGAAGGAGAACTCAAAGCCATGCCGTTCCGGGATGAAAATGGCGTTGGTGCCCTGTCCCGTTTTGTCGGTTGCAATAACGCAAGTGTGATCGGTACGGGGCTGCCCCAGTCTGCACAGCATATCCAGGTCTTCGGCCTGGGCAAAAGGCAGGTCCGAGGAAACAAGCAGAACGTTTCTGGCGCCCTGCTTGCGCACTTGGGCAAGGGCGAAACCCAGGGCGTCGTTCAACCGCGCCTCGGGCCCGCCGCGGCGGCCGGTATCGGGGGGCTCCGCAAGCACGCAGGCGCCCAGGCTGTGGGCGACATCCCGCGTGCGCGGACATCCGCTGACCACCCAGGTACGTCCGATGCGAGGCAGTTGGCGTGCAAGGGCCAGGATGTGCGCCAGAAATTGCTGATTGAGCGCTTGCCGTTGAGCGTCGGTGAGCAATATGCGCAACCTGCGCTTGCCATCGGCAAGGGATCTGACCGGGATGATCAGGTCGATGGATGGCGATAAGCGGTTCACCTGAAGAGGTCCTTTGTACTGGGCCGAATCAGGTCGGCGGCTTTGCCCGGCGAGCCCAAATGGGCCAGGCCGCGCACCAGAACCAGGGGGGAGCCTTCATCGGCCTGGCCCATAAGAAGAGAAGCCGCCGCGGCAATTTCATCGGCTGCGGCCACCTCGGTCACCAATAAGGCGCGCCCGAACAGATCCGGATCTCCGCGGCGGTCTTGCAGCGCTGAAAGCCCTGCCGATCCGATCGAGACGCCAACGGTACCATTGCGCCAGGCCCTGCCATGGCTATCGTTGATAATGATGCCCAGCATGCCGCGGGCGTCGGGCGACAGGGCGCGCCATAGTGTCTGGCTGCTTTCGTCCGGAGACTCAGGCAGCAGCAGGGCAGTCTCGCAACCGTCGTGCTGCTCTACATTGGACATATCGATGCCCGCGTTCGCCATGACGAATCCGAGCCTGTGCTCAACAATCAGCACGTCCCGGGCGTAGCGCAGCACACGGTTGGATTCGCGCAGGACAAGCTCCACCAGGCGTGGATCTTTGCTGGTTTGCGTGGCCAGCTCCAGGGCGCGTTCCGATGGCGTTACATCACGCAGGCGAACGTAGCGGTTCTGCGCTTTCGAAACGATTTTCTGGGCAAGCACAAGCACGTCGCCCGGCCTCAGGGTTTCGTTGCTCGCCGCAAGCGCGGAGCGAATCAGATGGACGAGATCGTCGCCCGGCTTGACCAGGGGCACGCCCGCCAGCGCGGTTAGCGTCATGCGCCGGGAGGTGGAATGCAGGGAGTCGTCCATGTTTTTGTCCCAGAGTGCTATGACGGAAAGGCTGGCGGTGATGCCAACAACGAAATACCCAGTTGTGCACGGCGACGCAGCCAGGGGCTGCAGCGGTAGCGTGGATCCGCATAAGTTTCGTGTATGGCACCGAGAACAGTGGCTATGTTCCCGACGCCGAACCGGTCCCCCATTTCAAGTGGTCCTTGCGGGTAGCCGGAAGCCAGCCTCATGGCCAGGTCGATATGCTCTGGCTCGGCTATCTCTTGTTGAGCCGCATCGCTCGCCAGATTGACCACCGCCGCCAGCATTCGTTGTGCGATAAATCCCGGGCTGTCCTGGATCCAGCTGACGGGTCCCGCCGCGGCGAACACGCTTAGCGCCGCCTGCTGCATGGAGGGCGCAATGACGGGTGGCGCCATAAGGGTTGCATGGGCTGTCAATGAGAAGGCCGCATCGACCCCCACGGTGCGCGTAGGATCCAGGCCGGTTCGCGTCGAAAATGTGCTTGTGTCTTCTCCCAGTGGCATGACGATGCACAGGCTCGATGGCAGTGGACGTTTTCCAGGGTCCAGAAGCGCCGGCGTTCCCTTGAGGTGGGCATGGACGCGTTCGAACCGGACGGGGTCGGTAGCATCGATCCAGACCGTCGGCAGCGCGCTGTAATCGTGCCGGATATCTGTTTCCTGGCCGCAATCCTGGTAGTAGCCCTTGCCTGATTTGCGTCCGAACATGCCCGCTGCGCTGCGCAAGGCCAGCTCGGGCGTGGGCTGCAAGCGCGGCTCATATTGAAAAGCGGTGTATATACGCTCGATATTGGGCGCGGATATGTCGAGGCCTATCATGTCGAGCAGCTCGAAAGGCCCCATGCGCAGTCCCAGGGATGCGCGCACGATGGCATCGATGGTCTGCGGCGTACTGATGCGTTCCTGTCGGATGCGCAAGCCTTCCGTGAGCAGGGCCCGCCCCACCAGGTTCACCACGAAGCCGGGTGAGTCCGCCGTGGGAATGGGGTGATGGCCAATTTTTTTGACCAGGCGTGTGACGGTATCGTATGTGGCACTGCTGGTGTGAAGACCGCGAATGACTTCGACTGCGGGCATCAATGGCACGGGATCGAAAAAATGAAGGCCCACGATGCGCTCAGGCCGCCTTGCGTGTCCGGCCAGCACGGTGACAGGCAAGGACGATGTATTCAGCGCAATGATGCAATGATCGCCCAGGGTGTTTTCAAGTTGTTCAATGCAGGATTGTGTTTTTTTCTGATCGTCCAGCATTGACTCGATGACGATTGCACAGTCTTGCAACTGCTCCAGTTTGTCGGCGGGCTGCATGGCCTGAATGGCCCGGCCGCCCAGATCTGCCGAGATTCTTTCTTTCTTGACCTGCCGCGCTATCATCTGCCGGGCAAAGTCCAGGTTTTCTATGCTGATTCCGCGGGCATGGCTGTATAACCGCACTGAAAAGCCCGCGAGAGCAAGAACTTGCGCAATGCCTGCCGTCATGGGGGCGTCGCCCACGATGCCAATGCGGCTGCCGGCTGCCCCAGGAAACGTTGCGCTCATACCTTAGTATCCCTTCCAGACAGGCTTGCGTTTTTCGGCGAAAGCGCGGGGGCCTTCTACCTTGTCTTCACTTTCATAGAGTGCGCGAACGGCCGGCAACTGCTTTTGTTGCGCATAGGCCTGCGCAAACTCGGTATCCAGGCCGCTGCATACCAGTTCCTTGGCCGCGCGTATGGCCATGGGGGAACCTTTGAGCAGCGCGGTACTCCAGTCGAGCGCGCACTTCAAGGCTTGTCCATTGGGCACGACTTCGTTGACGAAGCCCAGGCGCAGCGCCTCGTGGGCGTCGACCCGACGGCCTGTCAGAATAATGCCCATGGCCTGCTTCAGCGGAATCTGGCGAGGCAGCCTAAGCAGGCCGCCCGCGGTAGCGGCCAGGCCGACATGGGGCTCGGGCAAGGCAAAAATCGCGGTGTCGGAAGCGATGATCAGGTCGCAGGCCAAGGCTATTTCGAAGCCGCCGCCCATGGCTATGCCGTTGACCGCCGCGATGACAGGCTTATTCAAGGAGACGCGGGCGGTAATACCCCCGAAGCCGCTGGCAGGGTGGGTGATGGCGCCCACCTGTGCTTGATGCTTCAGGTCGTTGCCCGCGCAAAAGGCGCGCTCGCCGGCGCCGGTGATAATCGCGATCCAGGCGTCCGGGTCGGTCTCGAAGTCGTTGAATACTTGTTCGAGCTCGTGGCTTGCCGGGGGATGCAGAGCATTCATGACTTCAGGGCGGTTCAGGGTGATGATGCGTACCTTGCCCTGATCGGCGACCTGGCAATACTGATAGTTGGACAAGCTGGGCCTCTGTAATCGGAGAACTAGGTTGGGTAAAGCCACCCCGTCCGGACGGATGCCGGGGTGGGGTAGTGCTGGCCTATTGACGCAAGGTGGCTGTTTTCGACAAATCAGTGACGGCATCTATGGTTTCTTTGATGCGGTCTTCGAATTGTTCCGCAGAACTGCCAATGCCCACGATCCCCAGCGGTTCTGCTGCTTTGGTGAACTCAGCGCTTTTCGTGATGTTGGCAAGCGCCTGCTGCAGACGATCCACGCTGGCGGCGGGTGTGTTGGCGGGTGCCACCACGCCGAACCACATCGGCAGATTCATGTCGCTCCGGCCAACTTCCTTGAAGGTTGGCACGTCAGGCAGGACGCTGAGCCTTTGCTCGCCGGTAATGGCCAGCGGGCACATCTTTCCGCCGGTAATATGCGGTATGTTCACTGGCGTCACGAACATCATGTCCACCTCTTTGCCAAGCAGGCCCATGACGGCGGGTGCCTCGCCCTTGTAGGGAACGTGCGTAACATTGATGTCGGCCGATTTCTTGAACATCTCTGCAAGCATATTGCCGGCGCTGCCATAGCCCCACGAAGAATAGTTCAGCTTGCCTGGATTTTCTTTCGCCATCTTGATCAGATCATCCACGCTTTTTTCTTTCGAGGAACACTCGACAACGAGCAGGAAAGGCAAGTCGCTGACGAGCGACACGGGAACAAAGTCGCGCAAGGGATCGAAGCCGACCCCCTTGTTCAGCACCGGCTCGGTGACCAGCGACGATGTGCTGCCGAACAGCAGCGTATAGCCGTCCGCGGTGGCCTGGGCGACATGCCGCGCGCCAATCGCGCCGGCTGCGCCTGCCTTGTTTTCGACGACAAATGGCTGGCCAAGCTCTTGGGCCAGACCCTTGGCCACCAGCCGAGCCTGGACGTCGGTGCTGCCGCCCGGCGGGAAGGGGACAACCAGCGTAACCGGCCTGTCGGGATAGGCAGCGGCGGCCAGGCCGCTGAGGGTCAGCAAGGCTACTGCAACCGTGGGCCTGAGGCCGGGTTTTTTCCAACGAAGGTTGAAAAAGAAATTCATGTTTGTCTCCTAGGTATGTATTGAAGTGTTGCTATTGGTTTGTGCCTGCGCACTCTTTAGTAGTCCAGTCGCTGCCCTGGATTTACGCTGTTCCGGCGGCAAGGCCGCCGTTCCGATGATGCTTTCCGCTTCCAGGCCGTCCAGTTCCTGGTTTGACAGGCCCAGCATGTTCTGCAGAACGTCCGTGTTGGACTCGCCCAGGGTTGGCGCCGGCCGCATGGGGACGCGCTCGAGGCTGGCTTCGCGATAGCCGGTGGAAGGCTGAGGATGGCTGCCCACATGAGCCCGATCAATCCATTTCCAGAATCCGCGTTCGATCAGGTGAGGATCTTGCAGAAGGTCTGTTGGCAAGCGACTTGCGCCGGCCGCCACGCCATTCTTCTGCAACGCAGTCATGGCGCTGTCTGGCGTTTGGGTCAAGGTCCATTTTTCTATGGCGTCGCGCAGCAGCTCGCCTTGAGTCCGACGGCCCTCCGTCGACAACAGCGCCGGACTGCCGGCAAGATCAGGACGGCCAATCACTTCGCACAATGCGGCCCATGAGTCGTTCCCAGTGACGGCGATCAGAACCCAGGCGTCTTCGCCCCGGCACTGGTAGCTTCCGTGCGGCGCGTATGATGGGTGCCCGTCGCCATGGCGTTCAGGCGCCTCGCCCGTGGCGTGGGCCTGAATGAGCCATGGGGCGACCATGGTCAGCATGCATTCGACTTGAGAAAGAACGATGCGTTGTCCTTGCCCGCTGCGGCGGGCATGGTGAAGCGCCACCAGCAGGGCGGATGCGGCGTGCAGCCCTCCGATTGGATCGCCATAGGCAATATGGTTGAGCATCGGCGGGTCTTGCGGCCGTCCCACGACTTGGGGCAGGCCGCTGGCTTGTTCGAGTGTCGATCCGTACGCCCGGCAGTTGCGCCAAGGACCATCGGTGCCGAATGCCGGCATGGAAAGCATGATCAGGCCAGGCTTCAGACGTTCCAGTGTGTCGTGGCCCAGCCCCAGCTTCTCGAGTACGCCGGCGGAATAGTTATCGATGACTATGTCCGCCTTGCGTATCAATGCTTTGACGAGTTCCACGCCCTTTGGGGTTGTCAGGTCCAGCGTAATGGATCGTTTGTTGCGATTCATGACATTGAAATAGGCGCTTTTCTCGTACAGGCGCTGTTCGAACACAATGGGCCGGTCATCGACTCCGCGCCACCAGTCGGGATACTGGCAGGCTTCGATTTTGATGACATCGGCGCCCAGGTCCGCAAAATGGCGTGTGGCCAATGGGCCTGCCCAGCCCATGGAAAGATCAACAATGCGGATGCCTTGCAAGGGAGGGGGAGTATCGGCTGAAGCAGGGGCTGGCGCCGCGCGCTCCGGCTGCGGGTGTTTCCAGTGAGCCGAATCTTCGCCGGCACTAGGGACGCGGCCATTCCTGGCCGGTGGCGTGGCCGATAGCCGCAGTGGATTCGCCGGGCTGAGATAGCTATGGGCGCCTATGTTCAATCGCTCGAACACCTGCCGCCTCTGGTGCTCTTCATCGGCCAGCAAATCGGGCATTTGCGGCACGACAACCATGGGGATCATGTGCTTGATCGCCAGGGCAAACCATTCGTCGGCGGTTTTTTCCAGGAATGCCGGCTTGAAACGCGCCTCGAGCTCGTCGGATGCCGCCAGCCGTCCGTTCCGTTCGACATAGCGCGGGTCGGTGGCGAGATCCTCGATGCCAAGCAGGTGGCAAAAAGTTCGCCATTGCACGGGGGTCACGACGGTGACTCCTATCCAGCCTTGTTTGCAGGGGTAGATGCCTAGCGGATAGTTGGGAAAGAAACGATTGTTGCCAAGGCGTTGGTCGCGCCGCCCGGCAGCCCAGGACAGCGCAATATCGTAATCGGTCAGGGTAATGGCCGATTCCAGCACGCTGAGCTCGAAACGGTACGATCCGCGGCCCTGGCGCTGCAGGCCCGCCATGGCTGCAATGAACGCCGTCAGCCCTGCGACGTTGGATGCCTGGTAATCGGGCGCGGGCGTAGGCGGGCCCTCCTGGGGGCCGACCAAATGTGTCGCCCCCGCCAAGGCGCGGCAGATGGCATCGGTTCCGGCAAAGTCCCGATAAGGGCCATCTTCGCCAAACCAGCTCATTCCGAGAATGACAAGGCGGGGGTTGGACGCGCGCAATGCCTGGTGATCCACACCCATTGCCAGTCGCTCGTCCGGCGAGAGTGAGTCGATCAGTACGTCCGCCTGGTCCAGAAGCTCGCTCAAGCCGGCCGGCGGCGTCCCCTGGACTGCCGCCTGGGCGAAGATGACGCTGCGTTTGCGCACATTCAAGTAGGAAAAATAAGCGCTTTCCCGCCTCCCTTCGCCGGCGTCGACGAGAGGAGCCGTTTGGCGCCCAGGATCACCATCCGACGGTTCAACCTTCAGGACATCAGCGCCGAAATCGGCAAACATCCTGCCGCAGAAGGCTGCGGCAGGCAGAATGCCCAGTTCGATGACCTTGACCTTGCTGAGAGGCATGTCTGACTCCATTCCTGTTACACCTCGGCAGAAGCCTGTTCGGGGGCGGACCACTTGGCATAGCCTTTGAATTGAGAGGGAATGCGTTGAATTTTCTCGACCACCCGCGCGAGTTTGTCGGGATCAACATCAGTTTGGACGGGAAGGTAGATTGTGTCCGCAAGACCCGCGTACCGTTCTTCAAGCTGCTCCGCAATCGTGTCATAGGTGCCGACGACCGCAAAAAGATCGATAAGCTCGTCGGGAATGAGCGCCGCCATTTCATCCCAGCGTCCTGCGCGGGGATAGGGATTGAGTTTTTCCCCCATGGCTTCAAGATCGTGCAAACGCAGCACATCCCAGTAGGCACGGGTCGAGCAATAGAAGGCTATGCGGAAACGCACGTATTCGCGCATTTTGGCCACGGACTCCTCGTCGGGACCCGTGGCAATGAATCCGCCGGCTACGATTTCAAAGTTTTCACGTTTGCGATTGCCGCGCTGCAACCCGGTGTTGAGTTCCGCATTGCTGACTTCCGCCAAATAGCGTTTTGTGGAAAACGGGTGCAGGCGAACCCCGTCGCACTGCTCTCCGGCGAGCCGCAGCATTGCGGGGCCGACCGCGGCAATGGCAATGGGCGGTTTGGGAAGGCCGGTGGGTTCCGGCGAGAAATTCGGGGTCATCAGCGTGAGCGAATAGTTATCGCTGATGAAGTTCAGGGGTCCTTCTGTTTCCCAGGCCTCCCAGACGGCTCGTGTCGCGCCGATGTAGTCGCGCATGCGGGGTTCGGGGGGCGACCATGGAAGCCCATAGCGGCGCTCGTTATGAGCCTTGACTTGTGCGCCCAGGCCCAGATAGAAGCGGCCATTTGATGCGGCGTGGATATCCCATGCCGTCATTGCCGTGATGGTAGGAGAGCGGGGGAAAGCCATCGCTACCGCCGTACCCAACTGGATTTTGCTGGTGACGAGGGCGGCTGCGACCAGAGGCAAGTAGGGGTTATGCTGGTTTTCCAGCGCGACGATGCCGTCCAGGCCAGCTTGCTCGGTCATTTGAGCGAAGGTTTGAACTTTGCGCAGGTCGTGATGTGGTAGTTGTGTAATGACTCTCAAGGTGCGTCTCCAGAAGAATGGATGTGATTGATTTTAAATGATTTTATATTTAGGTATTCAGTTGTATTCAATTTAATGCGTAAGTTTATCAGACTGTTCGGGTTCCGGCCAGACTATGGCGTCGAAACGGCCAAGGCCTTGTCAGGGTGTGGTTCGAACATCAATAAAGGCCACTCATCGTCGGGATTGGGCACAACCAGCCTGACAGGCATGCCGATATGGACGGCGTCTATATCGCAATTGACGATGTTGGTCATTACGGTCGGCCCTTCACTGAGGCGGACGAAGGCAATGACATAGGGCTGGGCGCTGCGCCGCATGACGCTGAAGCTGTACAGGGTTGCCTCGCCGGAGCTTGGCCGGGTGGTCGCCTCCGGGCTGAAGCAATGCGGGCATTGCGGCCGCGGATAGTGATGGTGGCGCTGGCACGCAGCGCAATAGCCAACCAGCAGTTGTCCGCGCTGGGCTGCCTGCAGGTAGTGCATGACTTCAGGCGTGCGGGGGATCTGGTCCATTGTTATTGCTCCCTTTCCAGAATAAGTGTTGCGCTTCCATGGCGTGTTCCCAGCTGTCCGCCGGTGCCTTGCACCAGAGCCAGGTCGCAATGGGGAACTTGAACTTTGGGGTGGGCCTGTCCGCGCAGTTGCCGGACGGCCTCAATGATTTTCGTCATGCCTCCGCGATTGGCGGGGTGGTTGTTGCACAGGCCTCCGCCGTCGGTGTTGAAGGGCAGGCGGCCGACGCCGCTGATCAGGTTTCCGTCACTGACGAAGCGCCCACCCATTCCCTTCTCGCAAAAGCCGAGATCTTCCAGCTGGATCAGGACGGTAATGGTGAAGCTGTCGTAGATGGATGCGTATTTGATGTCCGACGGCTTGACTCCAGCCTGTTCGTAGGCGGCGCGTCCCGACCAGGCCGCCCCTGAGTAGGTAAGGTCGAGATCACCGCCCATGGTGTGTTTCACCGACTCTCCGCTGCCCTTCACCCGGACGAGCGGCTGCCGCAGCGTTTTTGCGATTTCCGGGCGAGTGACGATAAGCGCGCCGGCGCCATCTGTGATGACGCAACAGTCGAGGCGGTGGAGCGGATCGGCAATGAGGGGGGAATTGAGCACGTCGGCAACGCTTACCGGGTCGCGTAATAGCGCATTGGGGTTGTATTGAGCGTGATGAGATGCGGCGACCTTGATCCAGGCAAGTTGCTCGCTGGTGGTTCCATATTCGTGCATGTGCCGCATGGCGCACATTGCGTACAGGTTGGCGGTGGTGGGCCGGTAGGGAAACTCGAAGGGAACATCGGGGGCGCTGGCGTTATACACGCGCGGGGCGGTGCCCGTGGCCAGGCCTTCGGAGCGTGGTCGGCCCGCCAGTGTGATCAGTGCCACATTGCATTTGCCCGCGGCGATTGCTTCAGCCGCGTGCGCGACGTGGATCAGATAGGATGAGCCGCCGGTATCGGTGGAATCGACGTGGCGAACCTTCAGGCCCATGTAATCCACCAGCGACAGGGGCCCGAGTCCGGGCGCATCGCCGGCACAGAAGTAGCCATCGATGTCGGAATGAGATAGCCCGGCATCCTGAAGAGCGCCCCATGCCGCCTGGGCATGAAGCTGGCTGGTGGATAGATCGGGAGCGTGCCGTGTCGGATGCTCGTAGACGCCAACAATATAGGCCTGTGGGGCGGTCATGTCGAATGGATTCCTGTTTTGGTCTGGTGCTCTGTCAGCATTTGAGTCATAATTATCCAATAGAATAATTAAGTATACAATAGTATTCTGAAAGGCTAATTAACGGGTCTACCGAGGCTCATGCACAAGTTTTCCGACGAGGAGATCAAATGAACGACGAAGCTCATACGGAATGGGATGCGCAAAGTTTGCTGAATATGTCCATGGAGCGGCTGATTCGGCTTGCCGGGCAAAGCCGAGATGTAGGCCATGGCAGTGTGTTGTCGTACTCCAGAAAGGTTTTTATTCCTTTGACTCAGTTGTGCCGGGATGTTTGCCATTACTGTACGTTTGCCAAGGTGCCCAGGCCCAATGTGCCCGCCTACCTGTCGATCGAACAAGTTCTGGATATCGCGCGGGCGGGCGAACGGGCAGGTTGCGTAGAGGCGTTGTTCACGCTCGGCGATCAGCCGGAGCTCCGTTATGCGCAAGCGCGCGAGGCTCTGGATGGCATGGGATGCGCAAGCACGATCGAGTATCTGGAAAAGGCGTGCGAGGCCGTCCTCAAGGAAACCTCGTTGCTGCCGCACGTCAATCCCGGCATTCTGAGTATCGATGACCTCAAGCGCTTGCGGCGCGTATCGGTATCCCAGGGCATCATGCTTGAAAGCAGCGCCGAGCGCTTGTGTGGAAAAGGCCATGTTCATTATGGCTCGCCGGACAAGGCGCCCGCCGTTCGTCTTGCAACCCTGCGCGCCGCAGGGCAGTTGCGGATACCGTTCACAACCGGAATATTGATAGGGATAGGCGAAACACGCGAAGAGCGTCTGGATTCGCTGTTCGCCTTGCGCGATTTGCATCGCGAGTACGGCCATATCCAGGAAGTCATCATTCAGAATTTCCGGGCCAAGGAGGGTACCAAGGCTGCTGGAAACGCCGAGCCGGATCTCGATGCGTTGCTGTGGACGATTGCATGCGCCCGCTTGCTGTTCGGTCCCGACATGAATATTCAGGCGCCGCCCAACCTGACCCCGGGGGAGTATCCGAAGCTGATTGCGGCCGGAATCAATGACTGGGGAGGCGTGTCGCCCGTTACGCTCGACCACGTCAACCCCGAAGCGCCTTGGCCCAGGCTCGACGAGTTGCGTGCAAGGACGGCCTCGGCAGGCAAGGTGCTGGTCGAGCGCTTGCCGATTTATCCGTCATATGCGCTTGCCGGGGGGGACTGGCTGGATGCACCGCTACGCCCCCGGGTATTGCAGGCCATGGATACTCAAGGCTATGCCAGGGTCGAAGCCTGGTCGCCAGGGATGAGCGGCGTGACCGTGCCGGGCTCGCCAACCATTGTTCAGCGTCAACTGCCGTCGCCTGCCGTCATTGACGCGATTGCCAGGGCATCATCGGGCGAGCGTTTGATTGAAACAGAGATCGTCGCGCTGCTCAATGCACGCGGTGCCGATCAAGAGGCAGTGTGCCAGGCGGCGGACAAACTGCGCAAAGAAATTTGCGGCGATGTTGTCAGCTATGTCGTTACCCGCAATATCAACTATACGAATGTGTGCAAGTATCGTTGCAGTTTTTGCGCTTTTTCCAAGGGCCGCCGCTCGAACGCCTTGCGCGGTGCCTCATACGATCTGGCTCAGGATGAGGTCAGGCGCCGTGCCGTCGAGGCGCTGGAACGCGGCGCAACGGAAGTTTGCATGCAGGGCGGTATTCATCCCGGCTATACGGGGCACACTTATCTGGAGCTCTTGCGGGCAGTTCGGGATGCCGCACCAAGGCTGCACGTCCATGCATTTTCACCGCTCGAGGTGACTCATGGAGCGCGCACTTTGGGTATCTCCATCGCGCAATTTCTCCGGCAACTCAAGGACGCTGGCCTGGGCTCGTTGCCGGGGACCGCCGCCGAAATACTGTGCGACGATGTACGGCGCGTAATTTGCCCCGACAAACTGAACACTCAGGAGTGGATAGACGTGATCGAGGCGGCGCATCACGCAGGCTTGCGCACAACGTCGACCATCATGTTTGGGCACCTTGAGCGAGTCGAGCATTGGGCCCGTCATCTGCTTGCATTGCGCGACCTCCAGGCACGCACCGGAGGAATCACGGAATTCGTGCCCCTGCCTTTCGTGCATATGGAGGCGCCCATGTTCTATCGCGGCCAGGCCAGGCGAGGCCCGACCTTCCGTGAAACATTGTTGATGCACGCCGTTTCCAGGCTGGTGTTCCATGCCTTGATTCCGAACATCCAGGTCTCGTGGGTGAAGCTGGGCGCCGATGGCGTTCGGGCATGCCTGCAGGCTGGCGTGAATGACTTGGGCGGAACGCTGATGAACGAAAGCATTTCCAATGCGGCCGGCGCCGAACATGGCCAGGAAATGAGCCCCGCGAAGATGGAGGCCGTCATTGCTTCCATAGGACGCCAGGCGCGCCAGCGGACCACGCTCTATGCGGACCCGCCGGCGGATCTTGTGGCGTTGTCGCGCAGGGCGGCTGCCCTGAAGCCCATGATCGTGACGCCGGCGGGAAAGCGCCCCGCCAATGCTATTCACATACAAACAGTTGGCGCATGATGCCAATACGGGAGAATATTTGATGAAGTCGACACCTTATACCATTGCTGTTCTTGGGGGCACGGGCGCACAGGGCGGGGGCCTGGCGTTGCGATGGGCCAGGGCGGGCCATCGGGTGATTATTGGTTCCCGTACGCTGGACGGGGCTGTCGAGGGTGCGAAGAAGTTGAATGCGCAACTGGGCCATGTGCGCCTGGACGGCGCGGCGAACGAAGACGCGGCAGCGGCGGCGGATATTGTGGTGCTGACAGTACCTTATTCTGTTCAGTCCAGTACCGCGTTGGCGGTGCAGGCTCAACTGCAGTCAAAAATTCTGGTGGATGCAACGGTTCCGCTCATTCCTCCGAAAGTCAATAGGGTTCAACTGCCGCAAGCGGGCTCGGCCGTGGCGGCGCTGCAAGCTCGGCTTGGGCAGGCGGTGCGCGTCGTGTCGGCGTTTCAGAACGTGTCGGCGCACCATCTGCGCGCACTTGATTCCGGCATTGACTGCGACGTATTGATATGCGGTGACGATCCGCAGGCGCGCGAGGTCGTGATTGGTTTGACAAAGGATCTGGGAATGCGCGGGGTCAGCGCGGGGCCGATTTGCAATTCCGCGGCAGCCGAGGCGCTGACATCGATTCTGATTTCAATCAACCAGCGCTACAAGGTGCCCGGCGCCGGGATACGCATCACGGGTCTGCCTGACTCGTCTGACAGCGGGGGGGCATGATGATTCTGGCACTGGCGGGAGGAGTGGGGGGCGCGCGGCTGGCATCGGGGCTGGCTGAATGCAGCGCGCCGGGCACGCTGATGCTGGTCGTGAATACAGGAGACGACTTCGTGCATTATGGCCTGCATATATCGCCTGATCTCGATTCGGTGATGTATGCGCTGGCCGATCGCAACGATGAGGAGCGTGGCTGGGGTCTGAGAGGGGAAACCTGGCGCTGCATGCAGGCGCTTGAAAAACTCGGGGCAGACGCCTGGTTCCGGTTGGGCGATCAGGATATTGCCACGCATCTGCTGCGAACAACGCTGTTGAGCGATGGCGCTTCGCTGACGGAGGCCACTCGTGCCTTATGCCAAGGCTTTGGGCTTGCGCACACGATTATGCCGATGAGTGATCAAGCTGTTCCGACCCGTATCAGGACTGATGAAGGTTTGCTGGACTTTCAGGATTATTTTGTCCGTCGCCAGTGCTCGCCGCGCATTCTGGGGATGGATTATGGCGCTGCCGCATGCGCCCAGCCGAGCGTGGCGTTCCAGCATGGGCTGCAGGCGCCTGACCTGGAGGCCATCGTGTTTTGCCCGTCCAATCCTTACCTGAGCATTGGCCCCATTCTTGAGCTTGCCGGTGTGCGTGATGGCTTGCGGACGCGCCGTGTTCCGGCGGTCGCCGTGTCGCCTATAATCGGCGGTTCAGCAGTCAAGGGGCCTTTGGCCAAAATCATCACAGAGCAAGGCATGAAGGTCGGTCCGGCGGCGATCGCCCGTTATTATGCCGGTCTTATAGACGGTTTGGTCATCGATCTGCAAGATGCCGCCTGCCGTTCAGAAATTGAAGATCTGGGCATCCGCGTCTGCGTTGCCCAGACCATGATGACTGATCGCCAGAGTCGAGCAGCCCTCGCCCGGCAAACGGTGGACTTTGCCACGGGGTTAAACTAACATTTTTTCTGATCGTCATCGCCCCCGGATTGCCTGGGCCTCTTCATCTCCAGCAGCTCTGGCTGACAATCATGTTGTTTATTTGGCACCACTACCATGAAGCCTTCTTCCCGCAGTAAGTCTACTGTTACTTCATCATCGCCCACGCTGTCGGGCGATGATGCCAGCCTGTACGATTTGCCTGGCGGCGAACGGGTATATCGCATACTCATCAGCGCCATCGAACGTGGCGAGCTTGTTGGAGGGACCAGGTTGCGCGAACTGGATCTTGCCAAGCAAATCGGGGTCAGCCGCACTCCGGTGCGCGAGGCGCTGGCGCGCCTCGAAGAACAGGGTATCGTCGTCAGCGACGGCTCACGGGGAATGGTGGTTGGCGAGCTTGACCATCGAGCCATCACCGAACTCTATACCATGCGCGAAGTCCTTGAGGGAACGGCAGCCCGGCTGGCGGCCCAGCATGCCTCTGAGGTCGAGATCACCATTTTGCGCAAGATAGTGGAGCGGCACGATCAACTTTCAGACCCTCTCGACCTGGCGGAAAACAATAAGCTGTTTCATGGCACGCTCTACAGGTGCTCGCATAATCGTTATTTGCTGAAGATGCTGCGCTCCACGCACGAAGCCATGTTGCTGCTCGGGCAAAGCGCGCTGTCCAAGACAGGTTCTTCGGCTGAATGGACGCGAGAGCATCTGGACCTGGTCGAGGCTATCGAAAATCACGATGGCGAGCTGGCCGAAAAACTCGCGCGGGCCCTGATCGCGGCAGCGTTCAGCGCGCGCCTAACTCAAGTCATCGCCAATCTGGGCAACAAGTATTGACGCATCCGGCCTGAGCCCGGGTTTTTCGGAGCCGCCCCGGCACTGGGGCAGCTTCAGGATTGCGGTTGGCAAACAGAGCACGAACCCCGCATTACAAGCTCGGTAGGCATTTCGACCCGGACGTGGTTCAGGTCTTCGCCTTTAATCAGTTTTTGCATGAGCAGGTGAGCGGCTTCGCGTCCCAGCGCGTACGGGTCGTAGCGGATGACGGAAATGTCTGGTGTGGTAAGCCTGGCAATGTCGCTATCGTTCGAGGCGATCAGCGATAGCTGGTCCGGAATGCCGACTTCTTTGCCCCGCACCGCCTTGAGTACGCCAGCAATCAGCCGCATTCCCAGCGCCAGTATCGCCGTGGGAGCCTGGGGCAGGCCGAGCAGCCGCTGGGCTTCCCGGAAACCGTAGTCCTCGCTAAAGCTGTCCAGACGTATCAGCGTTTCGTCTACCTGCGTTTCATGTTGGGAGTGGGCTGCCATATACGCTGCCAGGCGATCGCGGCTGACACGCGTCTTGCCCTTCCCGCCGGTGATGACTGCTATGCGCCGGTGGCCTGTTTTCAGAAGATGTTTGGTGGCCAGCAGCGTGCCGCGATAATGATCGGCCCCGACAGCGGCATCGGCCAGGGGATGATCCCGCTCCACCATGACGAAGGGAAAGGCGATGTCGGCCAAGGCCCGGTGCACCTCCGGGTGAGACTCGTCGTCAATCGAGAACAGCATTCCCTCGACATTCCAGCGGGAGAAGCGTTCTATCAAGGCCTGCTCCGCCTCGGGCCTGCCGTCGCTGTTGGCGACGATCAGCATATATCCGTATTGCGCCAGCAAGTCTTCAGCCCCTTTTGCCATTTCGGCGTACAGGGGGTTTCGAATATCGGAGAAAACGAACCCTATCGTGCGGGAGGCGACTCCGCGCATGCTTTGGGCAGCCAGGCTGGGCTGCCACCCTAGTTTTTCGATGGCGGCTTCGACTTTTTCGCGGACCTTGGGCGCAACATTGGGCTCGTGGCGGATAACGCGTGAAACGGTGCCGATGGCGACCCCCGCTTCCTGGGCAACGTCTTTGACCGTTACACGCCGCCGTGCGGGTTGCTGCTTGGATGCCGCGTTCATTGCCTGCCTGAAATAACGATAACGATGACTGGAGCCGGCCCAAGGGAGTCAGGCGCCCGCATAAGCGCGCTCGAAAAGCGTTTGAAAGTCTTGCCGGCTGGTGCGCCGCGGGTTCCATTTTTCATAGCCTGCCCGTGAGCATGCATCAGCCATCTGGGCCAGCGAACCTTGATCCACGCCCGCCGCTGCCAAATTAGGAGGAATGCCAAGATCATCGCACATCTCGCGTATCAGCGCCACCGCTTTGCGGGCGGCTTCCCACTGGGTGAGCCCTTGTGTGTCCTGCCCCATTGCGCGAGCCGCTCTTGCAAACTTGACCGGAGTCGCCTGCATATTGAATTGGGCGACATACGGCAGGCAAATGGCGTTGGACAGGCCATGGCTCAGATGAAAGCCGGCGCCCACGAATCGGGCCATGCAATGTACGTTGCCCAGGCCCGTCTGTCCGAAAGCCATGCCAGCCAGCGCCGAACCGCACAACATGGCCAGCCCTGCCTGTTTGTTGGTGGGGTCCGCTGCCAGCTGGCGGATATTGCCGTGGATCAGCTCGATTGCATGCAAGTTGACCGCATCGGTAAAAATATTGGCCTGACGCGATATATAGGACTCGAAGGCGTGAACGAAGGCATCGATGCCGGCGTGGGCGATGACATGCGCAGGCGCCGTTGCCAGCGCGTCGGGGTCCAGAATGGCATAGCGGGCGGGATTCAGGCTGGCATGCCGTATGGACATTTTTCGATGCTCTTGCGTATTCGATATCACGCATGATCCCGAGACTTCGGAGCCTGTTCCCGCTGTGGATGGCAGCGCGATCAAGGGCAAGGGCGGCGATGAGAATTTCTCGATGCCTTCGTAATCATTGATCCGGCCGCCACTGGTGGCCAGGATGCCCACGGCTTTGGCGGCATCCATGGTGCTGCCGCCGCCCACCGCTATGGTCAGCGTCGCGCCGCATGATTGCTGGACTTCAAACGCACGATGAACGGTTTCGGCGCTGGGTTCGGGCTCGATATCGCTGAATATATAAAACGAGGCGCCGGCTTGCGTGACGATATCTTTGATGTCCGAGAAAAAGCGGCTTTCCAGCAAGGCGCCATCGACCATCAACAATATCTTGCGGGCGGACTCTTGTTTCAGAATGTCCTGAAGGGCGAATCGCGCACCTACGCCCATGATGATTTGCGTGGGGCAAAAATATTTCGAAACAGAAGATGAGATCATTGTCGTGCTCTGGTCAAAAGTAGGGTGGCCGAAATGGCGGGGGGTATTCGGGAGCGACCGATCAGGGGTTGATCACCACCAGCCTTTCCTCTGTCATTTCCCGCATCGCATGCCACGGCCCTTCTTTGCCGAAGCCGCTGTCCTTGACGCCGCCGAAGGGCATCACATCCGAACGCGCGCTCGAGCTTTCGTTGATCTGCACAGTGCCGAATCGGAGCTTCCGGGCGGCGTACATGCACTCGTGGATGTCGGCGCTGAATATGCCGGCGGACAGCCCATAAGGTGTCGAGTTGGCGCCATTTACGGCCTCTTCGAGCGTGCTGAAGGGTCGAATCACAAGCACCGGGGCAAATGCTTCCTGGGTCCATACTTTGGCGGTATCGGGTACGTCGGACAGAATGGCCGGAGTTACGACGGAGCCGCTGCGCTGTCCACCGCAATGCAGCGAGGCGCCTTCGCCGACCGCCTGCTTGATCCACTCTTCCGCCCTGATCGCGGCCTTTTCCGAGATCAGCGGGCCCACCCGGGTTTCGGGGTCGTTCGGATCACCCGCCTTGAGACCGCTGGCCACGGCAATCAGCCGTTCGCGGAACGACTGGACAATAGACTGATGAACGTAAAGGCGCTGTACTGAAGTGCAAACCTGGCCGGCTTTTCGAAATGCGGCGTTCGCCACCCGTTCAGCCGCTTTTTCCTGATTGGCTGTCGCGCACACTATCGTGCTGGCGATGCTGCCCAGTTCCATTTGAGTGCGGCGCAGGCCTGCGTGCTGCTGGATCTCGCGGCCGACGCCGGTGCTGCCTGTGAACGTATAGAAACCGATATCGCTCTCGTCCATCAGCCATTTGCCCACCTTGCCTCCGGTGCCCTGCACGATGGCGAGGAATCCGGGAGGCATGCCTGCGTCAAGCAACAGCTGGCCGAGCAGGGTGGCGGTCAGGGGTGTCAATGACGATGGCTTCAACAATACGGCGTTGCCCGCGGCATAGGCCGGCCCCACCTTGTGGATCACGGTGTTCAGGGGAGAGTTGAAGGGCGTGATGGCGCACACAATGCCAATGGGGAAACGTTGTGTATAGCCGATTCTGTTGTGCGCGCCCGGGCTGGCGGCAAAGGGAACGATATCTCCGGTAAGCCGGGTGGCGTCGTCGGCGCACAGGTTCAGCGTGATCATTGCGCGTTCGACTTCCGATGCCGCATCGACCATGGTGAAACCCGTTTCCGCGATCAGCGTTTCGATGAACAGGGAGCGCCTTTGCTGGAGCAGATTGGCCGCGCCGCGCAGGACGTCCGCCCGTTCAGCGGGGGGCGGGGGGCCTTCAGCGGCGGCGGCACTCAAGGTGCCCACTGCCTGCTGAACATGTTCGCGCGTGGCTGCCGCAACGGAGCAAATGGGCTGGCCAGTGAATTTATTCAGTACGTCGAAGGTATCCGACGAACCGAGCCAAACGCCATTGATGAGGTTGTGCTTGTCAGTTTTTATTGCATAATTCATGAAACGTTATTTATCCTGTTTGGCCTGATTTCAGGGATTTATGGGTATCAATCAGCGAAGATTAGCTTTTTTATAGGAAATAATTTCCTGTATGGTTTCTGGTTGCATTGATTGTTTATTTTTAATGAAACGTTATTTTATAATAGAAATACAAATTCGTCACAAGATATCGCCGCAGAGTTTGGCAAGCTCAGGCTGAGCGCAGTTCTATCACCAGGTCGGGATCGAACTTTTTGTTTTCAACAACACCATCCAGGACATAGCCGCGAGGATTGCACACTATTCGCGTGCCATTGACCTCATAGTCGAAGCTGTCATGCGTATGGCCGTGTATCCATAATATGGCTCGGTCCGAACTTATAAGATCTTCACTGTTCGATACGAAACAGGTGTTGATAGCCGAGCTTTCGAAGCGTGGATGTATGCTTTTTGGCGAAGGAGCATGGTGTGTGATGACAACTGTCATACCTTTGAAGGGCTGGTCAAGGCATCGCTGCAGCCACGCCCGATTGCGATTGAATATGGCTTCAAGCTCGGTGGGGCTTAGCGTGGCTCCAGGTGTTAAATCCGATTTGATGCGGCTGAAGTCGTAGTTGAATTCAAGGGCCTCTGCGATGGCCCGTTCTCGGGGTATTCCCGGCCCGTCAAGGTTGAAATCCGTCCATAAGGTGCTGCCAATAAAGCGGATGCCATGCAGCACGACCTCATCGTTGTCCAGAATTCGTATATGAGTGCCCTGGGCATAATGCTTCAGTCGCGCGATCGTCTCTTTTATGCCGCAACCATAGAACTCGTGATTGCCCGGCACATAGAGCACCGGCTGTTTGAAGCCGCTGGCCCATTCTATGGCCTCTTTGGGCCGGCTGATATCGCCGGCAAGAATGACTATGTCGGCTTCAGCCGTGGGCAGTGGAAGGCCGGCCCGGCTTAAATGCAGGTCGGAAAGAATGTTCAGGCGTACCGGGTGTATTTCTTCAGGCATGAGTTGATTTCACGGTATTCATCTATTTGACAGGCATTTCGAAAGGCGTCATAATCTCGCTCTTCGGTTGGGTCGTTAGCTCAGTTGGTAGAGCACCGGACTTTTAATCCGTTGGTCGCGCGTTCGAGCCGCGCACGACCCACCATCGAAGCCTAATAAAATCAGTAAGTTAAGGTCGCCTTTCAGGCGGCCTTTTCTTTTTGGCGATCCTGTTGTGCCAGAAACGTGACAGCTTTTTCTGGCTGGCGGCAAGCAGCGCATGAAACAGCACGATCCGAAAAGACCGCTCTGCGTCATGCTTTTGCAGGCACGCTGATTTTGGCACAATACACAAGACATTGACAAAGACCCAGGCAGATCTGGCGGCGCTTGGGACCCATTCCCGCGCATTCCACTCAGCCTGTTCATTATCTTTAGTATGTTCAATATATATTTATATTATATAGATTGGCTTAATAATTTCCTGGGGTCATGTTAAATTGTGAAGTCGTTTTTGCCCGCCGCAGCCTTTTCATCGTGTATTTTCCGTCCAGCCAGGCCGTATCTTGATCCGCCTAGAAAATATCCGTAAAACTTACGAGTCGCCAGGCCGTGTGTCGCACGCGCTGGCCGGTGTGGATCTGCACATCAGGCAGGGCGAGGTTTTCGGCATCATTGGCCGTTCGGGCGCCGGCAAAAGCACCTTGATACGCATGCTTAACTTGCTGGAGCAGCCCACGCAGGGCGAGGTCTGGGTGCGTGGGCAGAATATTACTCAACTGAGCGAAGCCCAACTGCGCAAGTTCCGGCATGGCGTCGGCATGGTGTTCCAGCATTTCAATTTGCTGCGCTCGCGTACTGTTATCGACAACGTCTGTTTTCCGCTCCGGTTGACGGGCATGGGGCGGGCGTCGCAATTGGCGCGGGCGCACGAAGTGCTCGCCCTGGTGGGGCTGACCGAGCATGCCACCAAATATCCCCGTCAATTGTCGGGCGGACAGCAGCAGCGGGTCGGAATTGCCAGGGCGCTGGCCAACCGTCCCGAACTCTTGTTGTGCGACGAGGCGACTTCTGCGCTCGATCCGGAGACCACACAGTCGATTTTGCGGCTATTGCTCGATATCAATAAGCGGCTGGGTTTGACGATCGTCCTGATTACACACGGCATGGATGTGATCAGAACTGTGTGCGATCGAGTGGCGGTGATCGATGCGGGAATGATTGTCGAATGTGGGGATGTGCTCGATGTTTTCCTGCATCCCCGGCATCCGGTCACGCAATCGCTGCTGTCGGAAAGCGGCATGGACGCCGAGGGTTGGCGCGATATGGCCCAGGGCGTGTCAGGTCGCCTGATCCGTTTGAGCTTTCGCGGCGAGGCGACCGTTCAGCCCATGCTTAGCCGCGCAAGCCGCGAGCTGAATCTGGATCTCAGTATTTTGCAGGGGTCGGTGAGCCGTATCAAGGACACGCCCTACGGACAACTGGTTTTATCGGTGCAGGGCGATCAGGCGGCGCAGAACAGGCTGGCCGCGTTGTTTGCCGCCGAGGGCGTGCAGTGCGAGGTGCTGAGATCATGATATTTGCGGATATGGATTGGGCGCTGATAGGCGAGGCAACCATTGATACCTTGCTCATGACGGGATTTTCGCTGGTTTTTACTGTGTTGATCGGTCTGCCGCTGGGTATTGTTCTGTTCCTGACCAGTCAGCGCCAGATGATGGAAAACGCAGCCGTCTACCACGTGTTGTCGTTCGTGGTGAACGTGCTGCGTTCCGTGCCCTTCCTGATTCTGCTGATTGTAATGATTCCCCTGACACGGGTTCTGGCGGGTACCTCGTTGGGCGTGCAGGGCGCCGTCCCGCCGCTGGTGGCCAGCGCGGCGCCCTTTTTCGCACGACTGGTTGAAAATGTGCTGCGCGAACTCGATCCGGGTGTATCCGAGGCTTGCCGCGCCATGGGCGCGAACTCCAGGCAGACCGTGCTGTGGGCGCTTGTGCCCGAAGCCACCACGGGTATCGTGGCGGCCATTATCGTCACGGCCATTGCGCTGGTGGGGTATTCGGCGATGTCGGGTGTGATTGGCGGCGGCGGCCTGGGCGACCTGGCTTTGCGTTTCGGATACCAGCGCTACCAGACTGATGTCATGGTGGTCACGGTGGTTATTCTTGTTGTGATGGTTCAGTTATTGCAGGTTTTTGGCGATCGTCTGGTCGCCCGGCTGAACCGGAAGTAATTTTCTTAAGGAGTTCTGTATGTTCTTGAAAAAAATCGCATCGGCCGCGGCCGTTATTGCGCTGCTGGGCAGCGCCGCCGTACATGCGGAGAAGCTCAGTGTTGCGGCAACGCCGGTTCCCCATGCCGAGCTATTGGAACTGGTCAAGCCCGTGCTGGCCAAGGAAGGTGTCGAGCTCGACATCAAGGTGTTTACCGATTATGTGCAACCCAATCAGCAGGTGGCGGACGGCAACATCGATGTGAATTTCTTCCAGCACCAGCCCTACCTGGATTCGTTCAATCAAGAGCACAAGACGGGGCTGGTGACGGTGGGTCGGGTGCATGTCGAGCCCTTTGGCGCGTACTCGGACAAAATCAAGGACATCAAGAACCTCAAGGAGGGCGCGCTGGTGGCCTTGCCCAATGATCCTTCCAACGGTGCCCGCGCCTTGCTGCTGTTGCAAAAGCAGGGCTTGATCAAACTGAAGGATCCCTCGAATATTCTGGCCACTTCCCGCGATGTCGTCGAGAACCCCGGCAAGCTGAAATTCCGGGAGCTCGAAGCCGCAACATTGCCGCGTGTGTTGCCCGATGTCGATCTGGCGCTGATCAATACGAATTACGCGCTGGAGGCAGGGCTGAATCCAGTCAATGATGCCTTGTTCGTCGAGGCTGCGGATTCTCCGTATGCCAACATTGTTGTAACGACTGCAGCCAAGAAGGACGAGCCCGCCGTGAAGAAACTGGTGCAGGCATTGAACAGCAGCGACACCCGCAAGTTTATCGAAGAGAAATACAAAGGCGCCATTGTCCCGGCCTTTTAAGCGCCGGGGGCGCCACACGGTGTAACTGAAGCGGCTGAGGGCCGCTTCAGTCAGACTCCCGAATACATTACGCGACCTGCCACAGGCATGGGCGCCACCAGGATCGAACCCGACTCGGACTCGGTAATATAAAGAGTTTTACGCTCTGGGCCCCCAAAGGCGATATTCGTCGTCAGTTGTCCCAGCGGGGAATTGATGCGCAGCATGGGTTCCCCGCGATGGCTGAATAGCCAAACCGCACCCAAGCCCACATGCGCTACGGCCAGATTGCCTTCTTCATCAATAGCCAAGCCATCAGGTCCTCCGCCACCAGACATCTGAATGAAGGTGCCAACCTTGGTCACATTGCCGTCGTGGGTTAGCGGAACGCGCCAAATGGCATTTGCCCGCGTCACAGCCACATACAGAACGGACTCGCTCGGATCCAAGACCAGACCGTTGGGGCTGGGTATGTTATCCAGCAGGCAGTCGACACGACCGTCCCTGCGGCGTCTAAAGACGCGGCCTGTCTGATCATGCCAACCGGTCAATCCCTGGTCGGTAAAATAGAGATCGCCATTAGAAGCGAATACCAAATCGTTGACTGCTTTGAGCCGCTCGAGGTGGACTCGTTCAAGGATGGGCTTTATCTCGCCGGTTTCCGGGTCCAGCAGGACAATACCGCGCGCATAATCCGCAATAAATATTCGCCCGTCCTGATGGATTTTCAAGCCATTAGGCTCGCCATCGTACTCGGCAATAAGCTCAAACTGACCCTGCGTGTCGATCCGAAAGACTCGTCCCCAAGGAACATCTACGCAGTACAAGCGGCCTTGGGAGTCGAAAGATGGCCCCTCCAGCAAGGAGTGCGGCGGTTGCTTGCCCGGCTGGTAGCGATGCCACTCGGAAGTGCCTTCCGGCTTCCGGAATGAATCGGGCAGGCGGGCGAATACTTGGGCTTCAATGGCAGGTGGAGTGGCGTACATAATGTCCCTGTGGTAACTGCGTTATTGCATGCGCTGCAATAAGTTCAAGACTAAAAATTCAGGAGATCCTGTCAGTTGTGCCGACAAATTCCAAGGGGCAATAGAAGCCTCCATGAAACTGGGCCGATATTGGATCTTCAGCTATGTTTTCAGCCAGTATCTCTGCTGCGAAAACCTCGGAGTCGTCCTGCGGCTGGTAGCCTAAAAATTTCACATTAGAGTTGTCCCAGCGGTTGCGAAGGTTGTTCGATACACCGTAGACCACAGCAAAGTGATAGCTCTCGTGCTCGATGCAGCAGCGGGCCAGCGCTGCCATATCTTTATGGCTAATCCAGGTGAGCAGTTGCCGGGCTTCGCTCGGATGGTCCGGGGTTCGGAATGTGCCTATCCGCAGGCACGCGACCGACATGCCGTACTTGTCTGCATACATCCGGCCCAAGGCCTCGCCAAATACTTTTGAAACCCCATATAGCGAGTCGGGCCTGGGCTCTACAGTGTTGTCCAGGAATTTTTCCCTTCTATGGTAGCCAACAGCATGATTCGAACTGGCAAAAATAACGCGGGGCACATTTTGGCGACGGGCGGCCTCAAATACGTTGTAGCAACCGTCGATATTCATTGGAAGAATATTTTCCCAAGTGTCAACGCCAGGAATGCCGGCGAGGTGAATGACGCAGTCTATGCCTTGCATGCAACGCTCTACGGAGCCAATGTCTCGCACGTCAATCGTGCAGACTTCCTCGCGTTCTTGCGCAGGTTCCTGTTCCGCGATATCGGCCAAGCGCAATAAGGCATAGCGGCCATGCAGATGGGAGCGCAGACATTTACCTATGTTCCCGGCTGCTCCTGTAATCAGCACACGTAGGTTTTCAGGTTTTGTGAAGCAAGTCATCGAACTGTCCATTCTATTTGAAGATTGAAAGCGCGTATCCAGTTGCAGATGCCGTCGTTGAGCCAATCAACTGGCACGCATCAAAACTACCGTCTCTGTAAAGTTTCTTGCCAAGCCTCCAGAAACTGTTCGAACACCTCATTCGGACAGATTATCTTCTTTCCAGAGGCTCAACAATGGATTATTTACCAGCTTTTTCCTTGGCAGCCATCAGGGCGTCATATAGCTCTTGGCCGTTAGGCGCTTCACCAATCAGCTTTCTCACGACTGGTTTTGTAGCCTGGACCAAAGATTCCAGATCACTCGGATAAACAACCGTGACCCCTTTTTCCTCCATTGTCTTCATCCCCTCGTCATAAACTTTCTTGTAATAGTCGCGAGCGTAGGCCATTGCTTCATCGGCTGCCTCTTTAACCATTTTTTGTTCATCGGCGGAGAAAGAATCCCAACGGGTTTTGGACATGATCAATAGCGCAGGGTGGATATTGACATGCGTCATATTGAAGTATTTGGACACCTCGATAAATTTGTCAGACACAAACTGATCCGGCGTGGTTTCGCCTCCGTCAATGACTTTTTGCTGCAGCGCCAGGTACAGTTCGGAGTATGCCATTGGGGTGGCTTGCGCACCCAGTGCCTTGTAGCTTTCAACGTATCCCGGCGACTGGATCACGCGTATTTTCATGCCTTTCAGATCGTCAGCTGAATTAATGGCTTTATTGCCAAACACATTGCGTTCGATCGCCGAAAACCAGCCCAAACCAACCAGGCCATATTTAGGAAGAATATCAAGAAACTTGTCGCCGGCAGGTCCATTCAGAATTTCGTTGGCTTGTTGAACATTGTCAAACAGGAAAGGGGCATCAAAAACCAGAAATTCCTTTACGACGTTATTCAAGGTTGGTTGGCCTGTGACAAACAAGTCTGTCGCGCCAGCTACGGCACCTTGAATCATGGTTAGCTCTCCGCCCAGTTGTGAGTGCGGGAATACCGTAATATTGATTTCACCGTTTGATTTCTCTTTTAAGATATCGGCGAATTTTTGAGTGCCTACATGAAAAGGACTGTCTGTAGTAAGTGTATGCCCTACATCCATATTCAAAGCATAAGATGGCGAAGACAGCATCAGGGCGCCCAGGGCTCCGGCTCCAATCAGTTTTTTTAATATTTTCATTTTTTCTCTCCTTAAGATTTATTGAAATAGCATTTTTAAAATTCTCATTAGATAGATAGCTGCTTGATGGCGTTTCTTTATAAGAGAATAGTACTGATGGCGGGAATGTACGTGATAATCAAGATATCCACGGCGAGCACGGCAAGGAAAATAACCAAGTACCGGGCCAATTGGTGCATCTTCAACTGGGCAACTTCACATACCACGAACAAGTTGACTCCGACTGGAGGAGTTACCATTCCGACGGCAAGATTAGTAATAACAATCATGCCAAAGTGGATGGGATCAATGCCGAAACTTACGCTGATAGGAGCAAGAATTGGCACGATGATCAAGATTGCCGCCAATGCTTCGATGAACATGCCAACGACGAACAACATGACATTCACCAAAAGCAAAAATACGAGAGGATTGGTTGTTACCGAGCCGAGCAGGGCGGCTACGCGTTGTGGCACCTGATTAATTGTCAGCAAATACGCAAACACCGCGGCGAAAGCAACAATCAGCAATATGATTGAAGACATAACCGCTGCCCGGGCAAAGATGCCAAGTAGGTTTTTGAGCGTTATTTCCTTATATACAAACATCCCCAGGAACAAGCCGTAAAGGACTGCGATACAAGAAGCTTCGGCGGCTGTAAACAAACCGCCATATATTCCACCTAGAATAATGACAGGCATCATCAATGCGAGCATTGCGTCCCGCAACGCCACCAAAACACCTATGGTCCAGTCCTTCAGGCTTACTGGATGCACTTCGTCAAAGCCTTTGATGCGGGCGATCACGCAAACTGTCAGTATTAGTGACACGGTAATCAGGATGCCCGGAAGAATTCCGGCGATGAATAGGGCTCCGACCGATACATTGGCCGTCAGCGCATACACGATCATTGGAATCGAAGGCGGAATAATTGCTCCCAACTCTCCGGACGAAGCCGCAACAGACGCCGCAAATGATCTTGGATAGCCTTTTTTCTCCATTTCGGGGATTAATACAGATCCGATTGCGGCGGTCGTCGCAGAGGATGATCCCGACACTGTGGCGAACAGCAAAGACGTCAATACGGCAACGGCGCCAAGGCCGCCTCTAATCCAGCCAACAAAGGCATTGGCCAACTGGACCAATCTGCGCGCGACTCCTCCCGACTGCATCAGATGGCCCGCAAGTATGAAAAACGGCACAGCCATTAAGCTGAATGAGTCCAGCGACTGGAAAGCCATCTGCACCACGATCAAGAGCGACCGGTCACCCGACTGCAATGCAAGCGCCGCTGACAGCCCCAGTGCGGTCATGATCGGCGCACCAATCAGCATGATTAAAAAAAACGACAAGCTAAGGACCAAAATCATAATGCCCCCTCGATGCTATTTTTTATTTCCATAGCCTCTTCCATTTCCGCCGATTCCTGCTGGGGCAATTCCACATTCAACAGCTCTTTGATTACATTCGTAAGGGTATTCGCACACATGAGCAAGCAGCCGGCAAACATCAATGAATAAACATAGGCCATCGGCGCTTCCATCGCGGGCGACCATTGTTTCAGGCCGAGCTCAATCAATTTAATAGACTTCCATACAAGCAACAGGGCAAGCGTCAAAGTCAGAACATGAGACAGCAGACGCAACCAACGGGCAATATGCTCCGGGATCACACTTACCAATACATCGACACCAATCAGGCGGAGATGATAAGCGGCAACCGCGCCGCCGATGAAAACGCTCCCCACCATCATGTAGCGCCCCAACTCTTCAGCCCAGGGCACAGATATAGGGATGCCTGTATAGGTATAGAGAAGCCGCGCAAAAACAGAAATGGAAATGGCAATAACCATGCCAAGAAGAAAAAGGCCGGCGCATTTTTCTGCAGCATTATTTATTGACGTCATAATTCGCTGCATTGCCCGGAACTTCTCATGTGAGGCAGAGTATCCTTTCATATGGATCTCTCCTTTCTTTTGCTTTGTTTCATTAATTTCACTCCTTTTATTTAATCTGAATTTGCGCTGCATACAATATTATTAATATTATTTAGTATTGCTGGATTCCCTATGCGCCTTGAGAAGAATTCAATTATTGATTTCTTCATCCTGAAGAATACGTGCGGCCTTGAGCAGCGCCGTTTCATATCGTTTCTGTTCAACGGCCACTTGCTCGGGGGTCCATTGATAAAACCCGCGCAATGATGCCGACTTCACTCCTATATTTCCGTCGGCGACCAGTTGGCGCATATAAGCACTCGGCTCCTGGTCGGTACGCAGGTACGGATACATGGTCGCCGCCGCGGCGCAATGAATATCAATCCCGGCCAGATCCTTTTGCAGCAGTGGTCCCGCTGCGATATACCGGAATCCGAATCCATAACGAACAGCGGCATCGACATCTTCCGGCGATGCGAAACCCTCTTCGACCAAGGCAATTGCTTCACGCATCAAGGCGTGCTGAATCCGGTTGGCAAGAAACCCTGGAATATCCCGCTTTACCCGGATCGGCTTCTTTCCGACTGCCTGCATGATCTCGCTGACCCGCAAAGCGGTCGCTTCATCGGATACCTCGCTATTAATCACCTCAACGGCAGGCACCAAATGGGCCGGCATAAAAAAATGCAGTCCAAGCATCCGGTTTTGCGTTGCCAAACCTTTTCCAATCTGGCTTATTGGGAAACTTGATGAATTGCTGGTCAAAGGGGTCGGGGCCGCGCACAGGGCTTCAAGCTCGGCAAACACCGCCTGCTTCAGCTCAAGATTTTCAAACACGCATTCAATGACAATGTCGACATCGGCCCAGTCAACATCGGCCAACTCACCATAAATGGCCGGTGGAGTTTCGCCACCATCAATGCCCAGGGTTTGAGCGGCCGCATCCATTTTTCCAGGCAGTGCAAGCCGTGCCGACTCATTTGTTTCAACCACATGGGTAGTCCATCCAGCCGCGTTGAAAATGGCGGCAACTGCGCATCCCATTGTTCCACCGCCTACCACAACAACCTTATTGACACTGCTCATTATTTGTTCCCGGTTAAAGGCCTGGTTAAGTGCTTGCACGACAATATACATAGATGCATATAATTGGTAAAATTAAAATAAATGAATAGAGTTTTCTAAAAAATTAATAGTTGGCCTATCACTTCATGAAATGGAGTTTTGACTATGCTGGGTGATCTCAAGCAACTTCGCGCGTTTCTCGCGATCGCCCGCCTGGGAAATTTCACTAGGGCAGCGTATGAGCTGAGCATCTCTCAATCGGCTCTGACGATACAAATCCAGCAACTTGAAACGCATTTGCGCACGCATCTGTTCGACCGGAATCGCCGGTGCGTAAGCTTGACGCCGCAAGGCTTGGAGCTTTTGCCCCGTATTGAGCACCTGGTTGCTGAAATCGAAGACCTTGTCACTCACGCCCGGGATACAAGCGATCCCGAACGGGGCACGGTGACAGTTGCAGCTTTGCCTTCGTTGGCTGCGGGGCTGCTGCCCCACGCGATACGGCGGCTGAAATGCGACTATCCTCGTATCACTGTCCGCATACGGGACACGGTTGCCTCTCGTCTTACCGATATGATCCGAAACGGAGAAGTTGACTTTGGGGTTGGAAGCCCGGTCAAGCGCGATCAGGAGTTAGTCTGGGAGAAGTTGATGACTGACCGCTTTTGTGCTTTTGTGGCCCCGGATTACCCCTGGACGACACGCGACACCGTGACGCTAAGGGATTTGACCGAGCCCCCACTTATCCTTCCGGTTCGAGAAAGCAGCATCCGCATGCACATTGAAGCTGCGGCCGACAAGAAGAAAATTTCGCTACCCGCAACGTATGAGGCTGTCTATAACTCAACGATCATGGCGATGGCGGCACAAGGGCTCGGGGTGGCCATTCTCTCTGAGTTGGTCGTGCGCGGAGGAGACACAAGCCGCTTGCGGCGCATTTCGATCAATAACCCACCTCTATACCGGTACATTGGCATCTTGCGGCGGGCGGGCCGATCATTGTCCCGACCAGCCGAGCTGCTCACTGCCGCATTGCGGGAAGTCGCAAGCAAGGATTGATAAGGTCTCTGTCGTCGTCCGTGCCGGGGCCTTTTCCACCCACCAGTGCTGCGTTCAATCCCCTTGAGTTTCCTTGAGTCTGATGACTTTCCCGAGGGCGGCACGCCAGGGTGCGTCCAGTTCGCTCCCGGCCTTTCAAGCGCCGGGGGCGCCACACGGTGTAACGGAAAAGCGGCTTATGGCCGCTTTTTTTCGGTTACCATTACTTCTTATGCTTGCCGTCACAAGTGGCCAGCAACGCCATTGCTCGTCACCGGGCATCAGTCGTTTATTATCAAGGAGTCTTACATGTTCAAGAATAATATCAAGGCGGCCCTGGCCAGCCTGGCCATTGCGCTGGCGCTGCCCGCCGGAAATGCCGCGGCGCAAGACAAAGAGCTGTTGGTTGCTACCGATACGGCCTTCGTCCCATTCGAATTCAAGCAGGATGGCAAGTACACGGGCTTCGACATCGAGCTGTGGGAGGCCATCGCCCAGGAGGCCGGTCTCAAATACAGCCTGCGCCCCATGGACTTCAACGGCATCATCCCCGGTTTGCAGACGCGCAATATCGATGTGGCGCTGGCCGGTATCACCATCCGCGACGATCGCAAGCAGGTCATCGATTTTTCCGACCCCTACTATGAAAGCGGCTTGGCCATTCTGGTCAACAACGACAACAACAATATCAAGACCGCCCCAGACCTGAGCGGCAAGACGGTGGCTGTAAAGATAGGCACCGCAACGGTCGATTACCTGAAGGAAAATGTGCCGGACGCCAAGCTGAAGCTGTTTCCCAACATCGATAACGCCTTCCTCGAACTGGCTACCGGCCGCGTGGATGCCGTCGTGCACGATACGCCCAATCTTCAGTACTTCGCCAAGACGGGCGGGCAAGGCCGCGTGAAAGTGGTCGGCTCGCTCAAGAGCGGCGACTTCTACGGCATTGCCTTCCCCAAGGGCAGCGAGCTGGTGCCTACCGTCAACAAGGCGCTCAAGGTCTTGCAGGACAATGGCCAGTACGATGCCATCTACACGAAATGGTTCGGCGAAAAGGTTCAGTAAGCTGACATAAGCCCATACGGCGATCAGGTGTTCATTCACTGGATCGCCGTTTTTTGTTTTTGGCGGCGCCCGCCATGGCATGGCGGCGTCTATTTTTTAAGGCGATCAACGTGACATTTGAATGGTCAGTCATTTGGGAGGCAATGCCCAGCCTGCTTGAAGGCACGAAAATGACGATAAAAATCACATTGCTTGGTTTGATCGGCGGTACGATACTTGGCTTCCTGGCGGGTGTCATCACCACCTATGTCAAGGTGCTGGTCACCTGGAAAACCACGGCCATCGCGGTAGCGACAGTCATTGCCCTGTACATATTGCTGCAACTGGCATCCTGGCTGGGCGCCACGGTGCTGGCGGGCGTGCCCGACTGGGTGTGGCTGGCGCTGCAGCTTGTCGTGGTCGTGGCGCTGTTGCTGCGCTTTGCGGTGTATATACCTGTTGCGCTGTCTTTTCTGGCGCAGGTGTATATCCTGGTCATACGCGGCACACCCATCGTCGTGCAAGTCATGTTCATTTATTTCGCCCTGCCGCTGATCTTCGGCTGGCGTATCGATGCGGTGCTGGCTGCCATTTTCACCCTGGTGATCAATTCGGGAGCCTATATTTCCGAGATTGTGCGTGGCGCATTGCTGTCGGTTCCGAAAGGGCTCAAAGAGGCTGGCCAGGCCATGGGCCTGCCTTTTTACAAGATACTGGCTTACATCATTGGCCCCGTTGCGTTGCGCCGCATGATTCCCGCCATGGGCAATCAGTGCATCATCAGCCTGAAAGACTCTTCTTTGTTCATTGTGATCGGCGTGGCGGAACTGACGCGCCAGGGGCAGGAAATCATTGCCAGCAACTTCCGTTCGGTCGAAATATGGGGAGCCGTGGCGGTGTTGTACCTAATACTTACCGGATTCATCGCCCTGACGCTGAAATTCATTGAACACAGGACGCAAATCGTATGAGCATTGTTGAATTCAAGAACGTCACCAAGCGCTTTGGATCAAGCATCGTGCTCAATGGCATAGATATCACGATAGAGCAAGGCGAAGTCGTGGTGGTGGTGGGGCCGTCCGGGTCGGGCAAGTCCACCTTCCTGCGCTGTATCAATGTGCTGGAAACCATCGAAGGCGGCGATATCGTCGTCAACGGCCTGAGCGTGCGCGGCAGCGGCGCCCAGGTGCGCGAATTGCGCCGGGAAGCCGGCATGGTGTTCCAGCAGTTCAATTTGTTTCCCCAACTGACGGCGCTTGAGAATGTCATGTTCGGGCCTGTCCATACGCGTGGGGCAAGCCGGACACAGGCGCGTGAAGAGGCCAAGGCTTTGCTCGACAAGGTAGGCCTGGGCGAGAAAATCAACAACTATCCCGGCCAGCTTTCAGGTGGGCAGCAGCAGCGGGTCGCCATTGCCCGCGCACTGGCCATTCGCCCCAAGCTCATGCTGTTCGACGAGCCGACTTCCGCGCTCGACCCCGAGCTGCGTCATGAGGTCCTGAAAGTCATGCAGGATGTCGCCGAAGGCGGCATGACCATGGTGGTGGTGACCCACGAAATGGAATTCGCCCGCAAGGTGGGCACGCGCCTGATCTTTATTGACCAGGGCAAGATTTCAGAAGATGGTCCGCCCGCGGAGCTGTTAAGCAATCCGCCCAGCCAGCGCCTGAAAGACTTCCTGCAGCACGTTTCCTGATGTTTGGCCCCGCAGGGGCAGGGCAAGCGGTCGGCGCGGCACGCGCCGACCCCACCTATCTTGAGACTCGTAGGGTTCTCGTGCCCACGACCCTGTCGGAGCCCTCGCGCATGATCTTGATCGTGACTTCCCGCGGAGAGAACCCGGCGGGCAGCGGTGCCGAGCCCCCCACATGGTTGTAGCGTTCAAGCTCGATATCGAAGGCGGGCAGATCGATGTGCCCTGATTTCCCGTTGTTGTAGCGGCCGGCCACCGTCAGTTCGACAACGCCTTTGAACAGGTTGGTTTTCCCTTCGTCCTGCATGACCAGAAACTGATATACCAGTTGTTCGGCGTTGCTGGAGAACGAAGCGGCCCGTATCCCGGGCGAAGTGCCACGCGGGTCGGGCGGCATGGCTTCGGCGAACAGCTGCACGTCTTTGCGCGCCTGCTCAAGCTGCTCCTTGGCGTCTTTCAGTTCAGTGGACTGCGATTGCAATTGCGCGCGCACTTCAGTCAGTGTGCGGGTTTCACGGCTGAGTTCGGATTGCAGTCGCTGCTTGTCCATGTTCGCGCTGTTAAGGTCATAGTGCAGCTGTTCGGACTGCTCTACCGTAAGGCGTGTGGGGCCATAGCTTTTCTGCAGGAACAGCAGGCCGCCCGCGCCCAGCACCACGCCGGTAAGCATCAAGACCAGCCATCTGGGGATGCGGCGCGGCCGGCGTGTTGAACCGTACGCCGTGGGCTTGAAGACGTGGCGTTTAGAGGAACCGAACATGGGCATTTATTTCCTGTGTTGCGAGGCAACAGGAGGCTTGTTGTTGTCCTGTTGCTGAAAAACATTAAAGAATAGACCGGATGCAGGGGATCAGACAATGCCTGCAGGCCTTGGTTTCGTCTTGCCGAACTTTGTAGCATTTTCCTGGATGCCTTGGAAGCCGGCGCGCGACGCTTGCGCCAATTGCTATGGGCCCGACAGGCGGGCATCGAGCTCAGCCAGGCGCTGCGGGGTGCCGACGTCGACCCAGGATCCAGGGTGGTGACTGCCCAGGATTTGTCCGCTTGCCATGGCCTGGCGCAGCAGAGGCGCCAGGGCCGCAGGCTGGCCTGACGGCAAGTCTTGAAACATGGCCGGGCGGTAGATGCCGATGCCCGCAAACGTCAGGGCCGGATTGTTGCCGGTTTGGTCTTTGTCGCGGACCAGGCCGGTGGCGCGTAATTGAAAATCGCCATCGGGATGCTGCGGCGGGTTGTCGACCAAAAGCAACCAGGCCATTTTATGCTGGTCCGTCAGACTTGTGGCGATTGACTCGGTTTGAGCGGGATTCCAGTCGCACCAGATGTCTGCGTTGATCACCAGGAACGGTTGCTGGCCAAAAAAAGGCAGGGCTTGCGCGATACCGCCCGCTGTTTCCAGGGCGGATGCTTCGGCGGAATAAACGATGCGCGCGCCATAGCGGCTTCCGTTGGCCAGGGCTTGTTCTATTTGGGTGCCCAGCCAGGCATGATTGATTATCAGCTCGGTGATGCCCGCCGCAACCAGTCGTTCGATATGCCAGACGATAAGCGGCTTGCCGCCTACCTTCAACAGCGGTTTTGGTGTGGTGTCGGTCAGGGGGCGCATGCGTTCCCCCCGGCCGGCCGCAAGAATCATGGCGCGCATCAAAAAGTGTATCCGGCCGTGACCTGGCGGTTTTCCAGTTTGTCGAGCAGACGCAGCAGCGGGCGGAAAGCACTGTAGCGGCCTGCCACTTGACGCACATAGCCATTGACGCGGGGTATGTGGTCCAGGTAGTGATGTTTGCCGTCGCGATGCGAAAGCCGGGCGAAGACCCCCAGTATGCGCAGGTTGCGCTGCAGGCTCATCCATTCGTAGGCGCGGTGGAAGTCGGCGAAATCGGCCGATACGGGCAATTCGGCGGCTTTGGCCGCTTCCCAGTAACGTATGGCCCAGTCGAGTTGCTGCGGTTCTTCCCAGGTGGTTCGGGCGTCCATGACCAGGGAGGCGATGTCGTAAGTGATGGGGCCGGCCAGGGCGTCCTGATAGTCGATGACGCCCGGCGGGCCTTCATCGCTGACCATGAGGTTGGGCGAATGGAAGTCGCGATGCACCAGTACGCAGGGTTGGCGTGTGTTGTCGGCTATCAGCATGGCGAAAACGCCTTGCAGGGTTTGCTGCTCGGCGTCGTTCAGTGCTATTTGGCAGTGCCGCAGTGCATACCATTCGGGAAAGACGGCCAATTCCTGGGCCAGGCGGTTGGCGTCGTAGGCTGGCAGGCCGGTCGTGGGGGCATGCTGCAAACATACCAGCGCCTGGATGGCGCTACGATACAGTGTCTGCAGCCGGGCATCGTCTAGCCCCGCCTGGATGGCATGATAGTAAGTGTGCTCGCCCAGATCGGACAGCAGCAGAAAGCCCTCTTCAAGATTTTGCGCCAGGATGGCCGGTACGTTCAGATCCGCTTGTTGCAGCAGGTTTGTTACATGTAAAAATGGGCGGCAGTCTTCATGCTGAGGTGGCGCATCCATGATAATGGCCGTGCCCGTGCCGGTTTGAACGCGATAGTAGCGGCGAAAGCTGGCATCGCTGGAGGCCGGGCGCAGCGAGGCAAGGTCCAGTCCGTGTTCGCCGGCCAGGCCCTGCAGCCAGTTCTTCAGGGCGGCAAGGCGGTGATCGGTGCTGGTGTTCAAGATTGATTCCATGGTGGGTGGTCGCGGGTTTCGTAAATCGGTGGGCGCGCATGCTCCACGCATGCGCCGGCTTCTCTATAATACCGGCTCGCCAATCGTTGCGGTTTGGCAACTGTGCCAAAATATAGTCTGTTTTCAGGAGTCACTACCCTCGTGCGTTTGGTTTGGTGGGCATTTATCATCGCTTTCAGCGGCGCCGCGGCGGCGCAGGCCCAAGAGCCTGCGCCCCAGGCGGGCATCCCGGTCGCCGCAGGCCAGCTCAAGGCTGCGCCAAACTTGCGCATCCATCGCAATATAGCGGATGACGATATCTCTTCCTTTCTGATCGCCGATAAAATGGAGACCGACGAGGATGGCAAGGTCATTCTGACAGGCTCGGCGGAAGTGCGGCGCATCGATTCCGTTGTCAAGGGCGACTACATCGACTACGAAAGGTCGACCGGGCAGGTGCGGGTGCGGGGCAACGGATTGATCATGCGCGATGCCAGCATCGTTACCGGCCCCGAGCTGAATTACAACGTCAACGACGAAACAGGCGAAGTCAACGACCCCAACTTCTGGCTGGGCGCGTCGGGCGGCGCAGGCACCGCAAGCAGGGCGCAGATCTTCAGCAAAAGCACCATGCGGCTGTCCGATGTCAATTATTCGGGGTGCCCTTGTCCGGACCCTTCCTGGTACATCAAGTCGTCCACGGTCGATATGGATTTCGACGAGAACGAAGGTATTGCGCGCCATGGCGTGCTTTACTTCAAGGACGTTCCCATCCTGTATTCGCCCTGGCTGAGCTTTCCCCTGAAAAAAGAGCGGAAATCGGGTTTCCTGATACCCACCTACGGAATGTCGAGCAATAGCGGTATTGAGCTTTCCGCACCGTATTACTTCAATATCGCTCCCAATTATGATGCGACCCTGACGCCACGTTATCTGGGCAAGCGCGGCCTGCAGATGGGCGGCGAATTCCGGTATCTGGGGCGAGGCTATAGCGGCGCTCTGGAAGGGACATATCTGCCCAATGATTCCAAGACAGGCGAGAAGCGCTGGCTGTTCATGGCACGCCACATGCATAAGCTTGGTGGCGGTTTTACCGGGTCGTACGATATCCGCCGTGTTTCCGACGATGATTACTTCCGCGACTTCTCCACCTTTGGCCTGAACAATTCAACCAGCAACTACCTGGCCAGCCGGGCCAGGCTGGGTTGGGCCGGATTCAAATATTTCAGGGCATCGGTTTCGGCATACAAATACCAGACTCTGCAAGACAAGACCACCAACTACCGGCGACCCCAGTACGACAAGCTGCCCGAGTTCCAGGTCAGCGCCGCGCGCTACAACTGGGGCGGCTTTGACCTGAAGTCTGACAATTACGCCACCCGATTCGAGATGCCGAAGTTCAAGTACGGCACGCATCCCTACCCTTACCGTGAAGACCTGGAACCCTATCAATCCTACAATGGCACCCGCTTCAGTTCGTATTCGTCGGTGTCCTACCCTATCGTGCGGGCCGGTTGGTATATAACCCCCAAGGCCGGGGTACACCTTAGCCAATACAGCATGGACTGGAATGGTTTTGGCCCTCCTGGTGCTCCCTGGGACCGCGAAGCTCAGCGTTACGTGCCGGGGCCCAACACACAGACGCGCGCAGTGCCCATCTTGTCGCTCGATTCCGGCATGACCTTCGAACGCAGCACCACGCTGTTCGGCAATGACTCCATCCAGACACTGGAGCCGCGCGTTTACTATCTGTATGTGCCGTACCGGGATCAGTCCGAGATGCCGATCTTCGATACCAGTATCGCCACCTTCAATTTTTCACAGGCCTTCAACGAAAACCTGTTCACCGGCGGATGGGACCGTATTGCCAATGCCAACCAGGTTACGCTGGGGTTGACCACGCGCTGGCTCGATGAAGATACCGGCTTCGAGCGGCTGTCGGTGGCGGCGGCGCAGCGCCTGTACTTCGAAGACCAGCGTGTGGCGTTGACCGGAGAGCGGGGGCTGCGGACCGACACCAAGTCCGACTACCTGGTGGGAATCAATGCCGCGCTGACCGATAAGTTCAATATTCGCTTCGACGCCCAATTCAACCCCGAGTCGAAAGACCGCAACCGCATGTCGGCGGGCTTTCGCTGGACGCCCAAGCGCCTGACGACGCTGTCGGCATCGTATCGCTACGAACGGGACCAGAATATGCTGCTGCCCATTTACAGCGAAAATCCCAACTACCAAGATCGGACGCGTGACCAGGTCAGCGTGGCGGGGCAGTGGCCCTTGTCCAACAAGCTTTACGCCATGGGCCGCTACGACTATTCTTTGCAGGAAAAACGTGGCACGCAGTCCATTCTGGGCCTGGAGTATAAAGGCGATTGCTGCTGGACGGCGCGCGTCGTGCTGCAGCGCTACGCCGTATCGAAAGAGGACTCCAACAGCGCCGTGTTCTTCCAGCTCGAGCTGTCCGGGCTGGGCTCCCTGGGCAGCGACCCCATGAAATTATTGCGCGAACGGATTATCGGATACGAATCGGTTGCGCCTTCAATACCTGATACAACCACCTTCGAGAGGTATGAATAATGCGTAGTCTGCACGCCAAGCGCTGGATTGCGTCCATGTCGATTTTCATCATGGGCGCGTTGTCATCGGCTGCGGTCCTGGCTGCCGAACCCGCCAGCCAGCCCGCGCCGCAGCAGTTTGTCGACGGCATTGCCGCGGTCGTCAATAAGCAGGTGATCACCTTGCAACAAGTCAACAATCAGGCGCGGGTGGCGCAGGAGCAACTGCAGCGCCAGAATATTCCGGTGCCCGACTATGCCGTGCTGCAAAAGCAGGTCTTGCAGCGCATGATCATGGAAGAGCTGGAGCGCCAGGAGGCCGAAAGGCTGGGCATCAGAGTGTCCGACGCCCAGGTGAATCAGGCGATGCAAACCGTGGCCCAGCGCAATCGGCTCAGCCCCGAGCAGTTGCGCGCCGAGGTTGAAAAATCCGGCACCAAGTGGGATGACTACCTGAAGGATTTGCGCCTCGAAGTCCGCACAGATCTTCTGCGCCAGCGCACGGTCGACAATAGCATTGTGATTTCCGACGCCGAGGTCGATGCCTTTCTGAAGAGCCAGGGACAGCAGCTGGCGGCATCCGGGCAACCTTCGCCACAGCCGGCGGCACCGCAGCAGGCTGAGCAGCAAAGCGGCCCCCAAATCCTGGGCCTGGCCCAGATTCTGGTGGCGGTTCCGGAAGGCGCAAGTTCCGCGCAGGTTCAGGCGTTGCGGCAAAAGGCCGAGGGTCTGCTGGCGCGCGTGCGCGGCGGCGCCGACTTCGGT
>JBATWU010000186.1:0-10917 GCA_049672825.1 Pusillimonas sp. | reverse complement strand
GCCTAAAAGCGTCCGGGGGACGGTTTTAGGCAAGTTCGCGGCCGACCGCGCCTGCCAGCCCGTGCAAGGGTACCCCCGCAGGGGGCGCAGCGATGGAGCCCGGCACCGGCCCAGCACCCGGGCAACGCCGCAAGAACGACTCTGACGTCAATGCCGCCCAATTTCATCACCCCATCGGCATGGCATTGCCATTGCCTGGCGCTCTGCTCAAACCCAATGCACGCAGCCGTAAACACTTGAACCGAGAAAGCACTAGAGGCGTGGCTGACAAGAACCGCTCATTCATGGCGCCGCGTACTATTGCAAAACCCATAGGGCCGCGCCATACGCCGCAACGCCTGCCAGGGTGGCCCAGGCGATCGAGCCCAGCAGCCATTTCCCCAGCATGACACCCAGCAGACCCGCCACAAGCGGGAGCGAGGTTTGAGCCAAAGCCTGGGGCGCAATCAATCCGGCAAACGATACGACCAGCAAAGCCACGATGGCCGAAGGCCCGACGGCGTCCAGAGCCCGCCGCATGCGCCCACTGATCCGGGCGCTTCCGGATGCTTTCTGTTGCCAGATCATGGGAAGCAGGCGGATCAGGAAGGTGCCCGCGCCGCTCAAGGCAATTACCCACAATAATGTCGACGTGCTCATGCTCATTTATGGTGTTCGAAGCGAAGATTCAAGGGATGCACGGCTCCCGCTTTGCATCATGGCCATCATGCGCGCCGTCCGGCCAGCCAGACGCCGGCCAGCATGCCGGCAATCAGCGCAGCGTATGCCGGCAGCCAAAGCAGGCTGAGCGCGGTGGCCAGCGCCGCGCCGGCCAGCACATGTGGCACAACGAGTTTGCGGACTTCGAGCAGCAAGGCAAAGAACAGCGCGGGCAGTACAAAACCCAGAGCCTGCGCGAGAATCTCGGACTCCCGTATCCAGTCATGGCCGAAATAGGCGCCCAGCGCCGTACCGCCCACCCAGGCCGCATAGGCGCCCAACTGCAGGCCGGCATACCAATATTCGCGCTTGTGGGCGGGCTGTTGTTCGAGCTTGCTGATCGAGGCGGCAAACACCTCGTCGGTCAGGCCCGCCGCCAATACTGCCAAGGGCAGGCGGCGCCCACCCGGATCAAGCCTGGAAATCAGCGCAGGCCCATAAAAAAAGTGGCGCAGATTCATCAGCCAGACGATGCCTATCACGCTGGCGGCGGTGCCACCGCCAGCCACCAGGCTGACCAGAATGAACTGGCTCGCGCCGGCGTAGACCAGCAGGGAGATCAGGATGGCCATGAACGGCGATATATCGGCGTACACGGCGGCCAGTCCAAAAGAAATGGCCACGGGCACATAACCCACGGCGATCGACAAGCTGGCCCGCAGGCCTTGGAAAAAAGCGGATTTCATGAAGGACACGGGCAGTCACGACGGCGCGCTGGCATCAACAGCGCTATTGTCTCATGCCCGGCGCGTCAGCCCGCGAACGTGGGGAGCGGGCACAATCCGCCTTGCAAAACCATCCCCGCCCGGGCTTCCGGAAACGCAGCGTCCACTTACGCTTCTATGGCGTGAAGGCGTTGATAAAAATGGCCGGATCCACCCGAGTATTGTTGAGGCTGACGTTCCAGTGCAGATGCGGCCCCGTTGCGCGCCCCGTCGCGCCGACAAGGCCGATGACCTGGCCGCGCCTGACCTCCTGGCCAGGCTCGACCTGAAATGCGGACAGATGGCAGTACATGGTGACAAACCCCTGGCCGTGATCAATGAAGACCGTCTTGCCATTGAAAAAGTAGTCGGCGACGATGGTGACGACCCCGTCGGCCGGCGCCCTTACCGAGGTGCCCGACGGCACCGCGAAATCCAGTCCCGAGTGCGCATTGCGCTCTTCACCGTTAAAAAAGCGCCTTAAGCCAAATGGGCTCGACAAACGGCCCTCGACCGGCTTGTCGAGCGACACATTGCTGGGCCCCGTCGGGCGAAAGTTCGCATAAGCCGCCATTTGCTCCTGGTACTCGCGTTCGAAGCGTTTGGTTTGCGCCGGATCGGGATTCACATGGCTTTTGTTCTTGAGCTTGATATGCTGGGATTTATAGTTTTTGGGGCTCACTTGAAAACTCAGCGTGCGGCTGCCTTGCCCGCTTTCCACTTGTATTGCCTGGGGGCCGGCCGCGGTTTTCAGATCGATGCCCACCACGGCAATCCACGCCTGGTCGCTGTCGCGCACCACCATGACCCTGTGTTTTTTGTAGAACGCGCGCGGGGCGTCGCCTGGCTCGTCCAGGCCGACCACGGCCACTCCACCCGGTACAGGATGGTGCAGCAAGCGGCTGATATAGCCCTGGGCGCCGGCAAACGTCGGCAGCAACAGGCCCGCCGCCATGATCAACAAGTATCGGTAGCGCATGAAGATGAGTCGCAATAAAAAAATGATTAGACCGTACTTTTACGCTTGCAGGCAAACCGAATGCCATCGCAAGGGGCGTGGCCAGTAGAAACATTCCTAGGAATTACCCCTAAATTCCCACAGGATGCGCTGTGCCGCCTGAAACCCACACTACAATCCGGCTAAATGATAATTCCAGGAAACATGCCGACGCAGGCCAGGTTTCCCTTTGCACTTCAACCAAAGGATACTTCCATGAAAAAGACGCTCGCATTGTTGACCGCGACCGGCGCCGCCGCTTTGACGCTCAATGTCCAAGCCGCCACCAAGTGGGACCTGCCCAGCGCGTACCCGGCTTCGAACCTGCACACCGAAAACCTCGTCCAGTTCATCGACGACGTCAAGAAGCTGTCCAACGGCGAGCTGGAAATCGTCCTGCACAACAATGCCTCCCTGTACAAGGCGCCTGAAATCAAGCGCGCGGTTCAAGGCAACCAGGCGCAGCTCGGTGAAATCCTGCTTACCAATTTCGCCAACGAAGACCCTGTCTATGCGCTCGACGGCCTGCCCTTCCTGGCAACCGGCTACGACGCCGCCTGGAAACTGTATCAGGCACAGAAAGACCTGCTGAACAAGAAACTCGAATCACAAGGCATGACCCTGCTTTACAGCGTGGCCTGGCCTCCTCAGGGCATCTTCGCCAACAAAGACATCAAAACCGTCGATGATCTGAAAGGTGTGAAGTGGCGCGCCTACAGTCCAGTGACCGCGCGCATCGCCGAACTGGTCGGCGCCCAGCCCGTCACCATTCAACAGTCGGAATTGGCGCAAGCCATGGCCACCGGGGTGGTCGACGCCTTCATGACCTCCGGATCAACCGGCTGGGACACCAAAACCTACGAATACATCAAGAAGTTCTATGACACGCAGGCCTGGCTGCCCAAGAACGCCGTGATCGTCAACAAGAAGGCATTCGACAGTCTTGACGACAACAGCAAAAAAGCCTTGCTCGAAGCCGGAGAAGCCGCCGAAAAACGCGGCTGGGAGCTATCCAAGGAAAAGACCCAGTGGTATCTGGACAAACTGGCCGAGAACGGCATGGAAATCATCAAGCCCACCGACGAACTCATGAGCGGCCTGGACAAGGTCGGCGATACCATGCTCGAGGAATGGATCAAGCGCGCCGGCCCCGACGGCCAGAAAGTCATCGACACTTTCCGGGCCGCCAACTGAAACCTGCCGGCGTCGCCGGACACAATTTCCTTGAACCGCATAGATAGGGCTATACGCCATGCGCCGTTTTCTCGATAAGCTCTATCTTGTAAGTGGCGGCCTGGCCGCCATTTTCACGGTAGGCGTACTGGTAGCTGTCACCATGTCCGTTGCCACGCGCCAGCTTGGCGTGCATATAGGCGGCCTCGATGCCTATGCCGGCTACTCCATGGCCGCCGCGGGTTTCCTGGCCTTGGCGCATACATTCAAAAGCGGCGAACACATACGCGTCACGCTGGTGCTGTCAGCGCTGCCCGCCAAAGGACGCGTGCGACTCGACCTTTTCGCCCTGCTGGTGGCCTGCACCATTGCGGGAAACCTGGCCTGGTTCAGTTTCAAGCTGGTGTTCGATTCCTACGCCTATAACGATATTTCCACCAGTGACGACGCCACGCCCTTGTGGATACCGCAAATCGCCATGGCAGCGGGCGCGTTGATTTTCCTCATTGCAATTGTGGACGAAACCGTCCGGCGCTTCAAAGGCATCCCTGAAACCGTCCACGGCGAAGAAGCACACTATGAATGAAGCATTGGTCATCACCATGCTGGTCGTTTCCATTTTTGGACTCCTGGCTGGCGGCGTGTGGGTCGGGCTCACGCTGGCGGGCACGGCCTGGCTGGGCATGGAACTGTTTTCCAGCCGGCCGGCCGGCGACGCCATGGCGATCACCATCTGGGGCGCCTCATCAAGCTGGACGCTGACAGCACTGCCCTTGTTCCTGTGGATGGGCGAAATCCTGTTCCGCTCACGCCTGTCGCAAGACCTGTTCAAAGGCCTTGCACCCTGGCTGGACCGCATTCCGGGCCGGCTGCTTCATACCAACGTGGTTGGCTGCGCGATTTTCGCCGCCGTCTCGGGCTCTTCGGCGGCTACCTGCGCAACCATAGGCAAGATGACCATCCCCGAACTGACCCGCCGGGGCTACCCCCAGGAGCAGATCATCGGCACGCTGGCCGGGGCCGGCACGCTGGGTCTGCTCATTCCGCCCTCCATCATCATGATTGTCTATGGCGTGGCGGCCGACGTCTCGATTTCCAGGCTGTTCATTGCCGGCATCTTTCCCGGCATGTTGCTCGCGGCCCTGTTCATGGGCTATATCGCCATCTGGTCCTTGCTGCACCCCGACAAGATTCCCGCCGCCGACCAGCGAATGACTTTTTCGCAAAAACTATACCAGTCCCGGCACCTGATTCCCGTAGTGGCGCTCATCGCCGTCGTGCTGGGCACCATCTACACCGGCTTCGCGACTGCGACCGAAGCGGCTGCGGTCGGCGTCATCGGGGCATTGATTCTGTCGACAGCCCAAGGCTCGATGAACTGGGCCGTTTTCAAAGAGTCGCTGATGGGTGCGACACGGCTGTATTGCATGATCGCCCTCATCCTGGCCGGCGCTCAGTTTCTGACCTTGTCCATGGGCTATATCGGGCTGCCGCGTGCGCTGGCCGAGTGGATATCCTCGCTGGGCCTGTCGCAATTCGGCCTGATCATGGCCTTGATGGTGTTTTTTATTATTCTGGGATGTTTCCTGGATGGCATTTCCATCGTGGTGCTTACCATGGGCATTTTGCTGCCTACCGTGACCTCGGCGGGCATAGACCTGATCTGGTTCGGCATATTCCTGGTCTTCGTCATTGAAATGGCCCAGATCACCCCGCCCGTTGGCTTCAATCTGTTCGTACTCTCGGGCATGACCAAGAAAGAGCTCCCCTATCTGGCGCGTGTGTCCTTTCCCATGTTCCTGCTGATGATACTCGGGGTGCTCATTCTTTATGTCGCCCCTGAAATCGCCACTTGGCTACCCCGCAACATGAGGATGTAGTTCCTTTTCTGGATCAGGCGTCCAGCACCCGCCCAGCGGAGAGGCGCAGTTCACGCTGGCACAATCCGGCCAGTTGCGGATCGTGCGTCACCATGACCAGCGTCGTGTTCTGTTCACGGTGCAAGTCGAACATCAGTTCAATGATGCGGGCGCCATTTTGCGTGTCCAGGCTGCCAGTGGGTTCGTCGGCAAACAGCAGGCCGGGCTTCACCACGAATGCGCGTGCCAGCGATACACGCTGCTGCTCGCCGCCCGAAAGCGTCTTGGGATAATGGTGCAGGCGATCCGCAAGCCCCACCCGCTCGAGCATGCCCCTGGCCTCGTCCAGCGCGGGCCGGCCGGCAAGCTCCAGCGGCAGCATCACATTTTCCAGCGCTGTGAGATTGGGCAAAAGCTGGAACGACTGGAATACGAAACCCACGTGCGCCGCCCGCAAGGCGGCCCTGGCCTCCTCGTCCAGCGCAAACAAATCGCGGCCCAGCAAAAATACCTGCCCCGAACTGGGAACATCCAGGCCCGCCAGCAGTCCAAGCAAGGTCGATTTTCCAGAGCCCGAGCTGCCCGTAATGGCCAGGGCCTCGCCCGCGTCGACCGTGAAGCTGACCTTGTCTAAAATATCCAGCACACCTGACGAATCGACTACGCGCTGGCTTAACTGCCTAACTTCAATGGAATGGGTCATACTGATGTGGATACGCCGGAGTTTTACAATTGTTGTACTGTACTGTTTTCAGTTGTCGGGCAGCCTGGCCTGGGCCGGCACGCAAGACGCCAGCCCGAAGCCGGCCATACTGGTGATAGGCGACAGCCTTTCCGCTGAGTACGGCCTGCAGCGCGGTTCAGGCTGGGTCTCGCTGATCGAAAAACGCCTGCAATCAGGCAAGACAGCTTACCAGATACACAACAGCAGCATCAGCGGCGACACCACCAGCGGCGGCCTGAGCCGCCTTCCCGCGGCGCTCGATCGGTACAAGCCCGATATCGTCATCATCGAGCTGGGCGCCAACGATGCCCTGCGCGGGCTGTCGCTGAGCATGTCTGAAGACAACCTATCGAAAATGATTGTATTGTCACAACAGTCCGACGCCCGCGTGCTGCTGCTGGGCATGCAGATTCCGCCCAACTACGGACGCGCCTACACCGAACAGTTCCAGAGCCTTTTCCCCCAGCTGGCCGCCCGGCACGACACGCGCCTGACCCCCTTCCTGCTGGAGGGCATTGCGGCGGATCGCACCCAGTTTCAGGCCGACGGCATTCATCCCAACGAGCAAGCCCAGGCGGTACTCGCCGACAATGTATGGGAACAGTTGGAACCCATGCTGGAACCGAATTAGTTCTGCGCCTCGCTTTCACCCGATAGCGCGCCCTGCGCCTCGGGCAGCAAGGTCACCTTTGCCTGGGTGCGCATCGCCTTCAGCACGGCCTGCTCCTCGGCCTGTCCCCATGCGCGATTGAGTTCGATGGGCAAGGTCGCCAGCAATGGGTTGTCGCCCTCGCCTTGCTTGACACCTTCGATACGCACAAGCACATAGCCCTGCGGGCCCTTCACACCCACATAGCCGGGCAGCTTTTCCGTGGGAGCCGAAAACGCCGCATCGGAGACGGACTTGGCCAGGCCTTGGGGATCAATGCGGCTGATATCGAGCGGCGTGCCAAAGCCTTCCGGCACCTGGGCGGGATCTTGGCCCTGGAAAGCGGCCAAGGCTTCCTTGCCGGCCTGTTCAGCCGCAGCCAGGGCGCGTTCAGCTGTCAGTTGCTCGCGAATATGGCCGGACACCTGCGCCAGCTCGGGCACATGAGCGGGCGTAATCGCATCTACCCGCACCACCATCATGGTGTCGGGCGAAATCTCGAGCACACCGGAGTTTTGTTTTTCGTTCAGGACCTGAGGAGTAAACAAGGCCCGGCGCACGCGCACGTCATCAAGCAAGGCGGCGTCTTCGCTGGCCGATGCCGCGTTGGCGGCGACCTCGTCGGAGGCCAGCAGGCGATCGCGTGCGACTCCCGCGGCGGTTTTGATCTTCAGACCGAGCTCATCGGCAGCGGGCTGAAGGCTGCCAGGATTGTCGTACACCAGGCTAGTAAGTTTGGTGGCCATGTCGGCAAAGCGATCGGCGCCCAATTGACGGTTTACCTCGGTCTGCACCTTGGCCTTGGCTTCTTCGAACGATTCACCCTTTTCAGGCTGAACCTCGTTGGCCAGGAAGACATGGTAGCCACCGGGCCCTTCGACCGCGTCGGAAACCTGACCCGGCTCAAGCGCAAAAACAAGCTTCTCGAGATTGGCTGGCCAGGCTCCCTGGGTTATCCAGCCCAGCTTGCCGCCGTCTTTCGCGGTGCCGGCGTCCTGAGATTCTGCCTGTGCCAATTCGGCAAACGCAGCCGTGTTGGCTTGCGCCTGTTTGGCCAGTTCCTGGGCCTTGGCCCGGGCTTCGTCGCGCTGCGCGTCGTTGGCCCCGGACGGAATATTGATCTGGATATGACTGACGTTCACACGAGCCGGCTGCACATAGCGAGCCTTGTTCTGCTCATAATATTTTTGCAGATCTTCGTCGCTGACCGCCGGCAGATTGTCCATGGCGGCGGCTTCGTTCAACAGCAGATACTGCGCGCTGACCTGCTCGGGAAGCTCGAGACTTTGCTTGTTCTTGTCGTACCAGGCCTGGATATCGTCATCGGTGATCGTGACTTTGTCTTCGTGCTCGGTGGCGGGAAACGCCAATAGACGCACCGTGCGCTGCTCGGTCAGCGCCAGTTCCAGCCTGTCGGTGACCGCCGAGGGCACCAAAGCCGTCATGGCCACCGGCCCAAGCACGCGGGCCAGCGCGAGCTCGCCACGCTGGCTTTGCTCGAAGTCACGGGTGGTCAGGCCTGCCGAGGCGAGTACATCGTTGTAGCGTTCGGCCGAAAACTGCCCGTCTACTTGCAACTGCGGCATAGAGGCAATGGTCTGGCGCAGCACAGAGTCGGACACGCTGAAGCGGGCTTTGCTGGCCGCTTCGACCAACACACGGCGGTCTATCAGCGATTCCAGCAAGGCGCTGCGCGCGGCGGGATTGTCGAGTACGGCTGGATCGAAACCGCCCTGGCTGTTCTGCTGCAGCTGCTGCAATTGATTGCGGCGCGCCTGATCGAACTCCTGCTGCGTAATCGATGTATCGGCGAGCGTGACGATATCGTGATCGCCCGACACATAATTGGTGTAGCCGCTTACGCCGATCAGGACGAACGACGGAAGGATAAGCACCAGCAGAACCAATTGCATCAAGCGTTGATGCGTACGGATAAAATCGAACATTAATCACTCACTGGCCTGTGGCCCAAGACGGACCGACACGGCGGTAGCATCAAAAAAGGCGATAAGAATCGCCAATATTATAAAAATCCGAGCGGAACGTAAAAATTTTATGCAGTTTACCACCACACTGTACCGGGGTTGGCAAGGCCGACGATAAAATACCCGGAATAGCCCGAATCCCCCCCACCGGAACCCCGGAATGATGCAACCCTCGACCGACTGGCCTTATCCCGCACTGATCGCGCACCGCGGCGCGGGCCGCCATGCACCGGAAAACACACTGGCCGCCATGCGTCTGGGCGCGCGGCACGGCTTCATGATGATGGAATACGACGTCAAACTCAGCCGCGACGGCGTCGCCTTGCTGCTGCACGACGACACGCTGGATCGAACCTCGAATGGGACGGGCAATGCGGCCGACAAGACCTGGACCGAATTGGCCGCCGTGGACGCTGGCGCCTGGCACTCCGCCGAGTACGCGGGCGAGCCCATTCCCGCCCTGCATGCCATTGCCGCCTTTACCCGGGCCCATGGCATACACAGCAATATAGAAATCAAGCCGCACACCGGCCTTGAGGCCGAAACCGGCAAGCAGGTCGCCAGGCTGGCCCGCGGCTTGTGGGCCGGCGCAGCGCTGCCCCCGCTGCTGTCCTCGTTCTCGGAGGCGGCGCTGGAAGCAGCCCTGCGGGAAGCGCCCGAGCTCCCGCGTGCGCTCTTGATCGCAAAAGAAGTACCCGAGGACTGGCGGAATCGAGCGCGCCGCCTGGAATGCAAGGGCCTGAATCTGAACCACCGCTATACAAGCAGGGATATAGTCCGCGATATACGCGGCGCCGGCTATACCTTGGCGATCTGGACTGTCAATGATTCAGCTCGTGCGCGCGAACTGCTGGACTGGGGCTGCAATGCCATTGTCACCGACGAAATCAAGGTGATTGCGCCAGGCAAGCTGGCCTGAATCTGCCCCGTCCATCGCTGCACTACACTATGCCCATACCTACGCCAGTCCATGCCCGTTTCCACACGCATGCTGGCGGCAAACCCACAAGGAAGCCTCTTGTTCAGTTATCGACACGCTTTCCATGCCGGCAACCATGCCGACGTCCTGAAGCACGCCATCTTCGTTCATATTCTGGATCACCTGAACCAGAAAGACAGCGCATACTGGGTGATCGATACGCACGCCGGAGCCGGCATCTACGATTTGCGCGACGACTGGGCCAACACGAACGGTGAGTTCGCCGAAGGGCTGGACCGCCTGCTTGAGGCCGACGGCATGCCGCCCCTGATAGTCCGCTATCTTGAAGAGGTGCATCATTTCAATCCCGACGGCGTCGCCAATTTCTACCCTGGCTCGCCCTGGCTGGCCTTGCGCGCGCTGCGCGGCCAGGATCGTCTGCGCCTGTTTGAAATGCATCCCTCTGAGGTGGATATATTAAGACGGAACCTGAATGGCCAGGGTCGCGGCGCCCTGCGCCAGACCACGATTTATGAAGCCGACGGATTTACGGGCCTCAAAGGCCAACTGCCGCCCGCATCGCGCCGGGGCGTCGTCATCATCGATCCGTCATACGAAGACAAGCTTGATTACCGCAAGACGCTTCAAGCGGTCAACGAAGGCCTGAAGCGTTTCGCCACGGGCTGTTTCGCCGTATGGTATCCCCTGGTGCAGCGGCGCGAGGCGCACGAGCTGGCCCGTTCGCTGGAGCGTCTGCGAACACCCTGGGTGCATGCCAGCCTGACGGTGCGCAAGCCATCCAGCGATGGTTTCGGGCTGCATGGCAGCGGTATGTTCGTGCTGAATCCGCCCTGGACGCTGCACGATCAACTGGCCGCGGCCCTGCCCTGGCTGAGCGAAAAGCTCAAGCTGGATGACCGAGGCGGCTTCACCCTGAAACGGCACGGTTCGTAATGGATCAGCGCGGCATAAGACCATAAGCCATCGACAGGCTGTCGTCAGGCCATGATTTCGAAGGGTTTACCAACGGCGCTGTCTGGAAGCGCTATCGTCAGCCTTGCTGGATAGATTTTTTCAGACCTGGAAAATTGCTTCAATGCCCTGGCGGAGGCGTTTTCCTGTGACGGTTTCTGATGGCGTGGTCCGATGTGGGTGGGGGCAGTCCGGCACGGCGTGCTTGCTTCCGCGTCTACGTCGTCCAGACGGGC
>JBATWU010000185.1:0-28101 GCA_049672825.1 Pusillimonas sp. | reverse complement strand
GGACAGCCGGGGGCTGTCCATTCGGGCGCGTTCCGCGGCCGCCTCGCTGGGGCCGGGGACGCCGGGAAATCCCGGCGCAGCCGGGATCGTGCGATCCGGGCGGCATCCAGTGCCAGGCACGGCGTCTCTTTAGAACGGGATAACGCAACCCCCCAGAACCCTTGGATGCTCAGGCACCCATAATCCCCCATAACCCACCCCAAATCCATAAAAATCGACCACAGGCATGACACTTGCTTGCTGTGTAAGCATTTTCACAACCACCGGCATCCATGACCGTCGAAGAAGCGCCTTTCACATTGAAAGTACTCACCGTAAACACACACAAAGGGTTTACATTTTTCAATCGCAGCTTCATCCTGCACGAACTCCGGGATGCCATCCGCGCGACCCAGGCCGACGTCGTCTTCTTGCAGGAAGTCCTCGGCTCACACCAGCGGCATGCCAGCAGGCTGGCCCGCTGGCCGGCCACCAGCCAGTACGAATTTCTGGCCGACTCCATCTGGAACGATTTCGCCTACGGCCGAAACGCGGTCTACCCGCTGGGCGACCACGGCAACGCCTTATTGTCCAAGTACCCCATCAGCCGCTACGACAATGTGGATATCTCGGTAGGCAAACACGAAAAAAGAGGCCTGCTGCACTGCGAGCTGGCGCTGCCCGGCGCTGCCGGCAGCATTCATGCGATATGCGTGCACCTGGGCTTGCGCGAATGCCATCGCAGCCGTCAACTGGAGCATCTGTTGCGTCTGATCGCGCAACAGGTACCCGATACGGCTCCGCTGATCGTGGCAGGCGACTTCAATGACTGGCGCCTGCGCGGACAGAAAACATTGATGCGCTCCGGCGGCTTGAAAGAGGTGTTCTGCGAGCGGCATGGTGATACGGCCCGCACCTTTCCGGCCCGCTTCCCCTTGCTGCGCCTGGACCGCATTTATGTACGGAACGTGGCCAGCTTCGAGCCGGTGGCGCTGGCGTCGCGGCCGTGGACCCATCTGTCCGATCATGCGCCGCTGGCGGTGGAGCTGGCGCTATGAATATTCACTGGACCACAGGCAATAGCCTGGAACTGCTGGAAAATGGCGAGGCCTTTTTCCCTGCCGCCTTCGACGCCATTCGCCAGGCGGAAAGCAGCGTCGTATTGGAAACCTTCATAATTTTCGAGGACAAGGTCGGCCTCGAACTGCAGCAGGCGCTGATCCAGGCGGCGCGCCGTGGCGTGCGCGTCGACGTTACCGTCGATGGCTACGGCACCGCCGACCTGAGCGCCGACTTCATCGAGGCCATGACCTCGGTGGGTGTTGGCTTTCATGTGTTCGATCCACAGCCCCGGCGCCTAGGCATGCGCACCAATCTGTTCCGGCGCATGCACCGAAAGATCATCGTCGTGGATGGCGTACTGGCCTTCGTGGGCGGCCTCAATTTCAGCGCCGACCACCTGGCCGATTTCGGACCCACGGCCAAGCAGGACTACGCCGTGGCGATACGAGGGCCGCTGGTCGATGATATTGCCCGGTTTCTGGCTGAGGTGCTGGCGCCGGTACGGCCGCCACGGCTTTCATGGCTGCGTTTCCGCGGTAGGCGCGCGAACGGTGCGCGGGAGGCGCCCGGCGATTGCGCGGCCGCGCTCGTAATACGTGACAATGAATCGCATCGCGATGACATCGAGCACCACTATCGCATTGGTATCCGCGCAGCCCGCCGCGACATTACGATCGCCAATGCCTACTTTTTCCCGGGCTACCGTTTTCTGCGCGACTTGCGCCACGCGGCCCGCCGTGGCGTGCGGGTAAGGCTGATTTTGCAGGGCGAGCCCGACATGCCCATTGCCCGCTTCGTGGCGACCATGCTGTACGACTATCTGCTGTCGGCGGGTGTGGAAATCTACGAATATTGCGAACGCCCGCTGCATGGCAAAGTTGCCACGGTGGATGGCAGTTGGTCGACGGTAGGCTCCAGCAATCTCGATCCCCTGAGCCTGGCGCTCAACCTCGAGGCCAATGTGGTGGTGCACGATAGACAATTCACCGAAGTATTGCAGAATCGCCTGGACGCACTGGTCGATGAACATTGCCAGTTGATGCAGCGCCAGCCCAAGCCGCGCCGCAAGCTGCAGCGCGTGCTGGTGGGCGTATTCGTGTTCCATTTTCTGCGGCGTTTTCCCTCGTGGGCCGGATGGTTGCCTGCCCGCAAACCTCAATTGATGTCGGTGCAGGCGCCGCCACCCGAGGCCAGTGCGGCGCCAACCTCCGTCGATGAAGCCTGCGAAGGAAAATCATGATGGCGGGGCGCGGGCAGGAGGCTGTGGCCTGGATCAAAGCGCATTGGGCCACTATTCGAAAAATAGCCGCCATGCTGTTCATTGCTTTGGTGGTGGTCTTGCTGAGCGTGGCCGTCACGCATGTCGAATGGGACGATGTACTGACCGCCATCAGGCAGCTCGCGCCCGCGACACTGGGCCTGGCGGCCCTGATCGCACTGTGCAGTTATTTGCTCTACAGCTGTTTCGATCTGCTGGGCAGACACTATACCGGGCATGGGCTGGCCTGGTGGCGGTGCATGATGGTCGGATTCATCAGCTATGCCTTCACCATGAACATGGGCGCGCCGGTCGGCGGCATGGGTTTGCGCATGCGGCTGTATTCCAAGCAAGGCCTGCAGGCGGGCGTTATCGCGCGAGTGGTGGGATTTTGCATTGCGACCAATTGGATGGGCTATGTGCTGCTGGCAGGCAGCGTTTTTGCGCTGGGCTTCATCGAGCTGCCCGAGCAATGGGAAATGGGCAGCGGCGCTTTGCGCGTGGTGGGTTGCGCCATGATGCTGGCGGTGATCGGCTACGTGTTGTTATGCGCGTTCTCACCCACCCGCTCATGGAAGCTGCGTGGACACATCATCGAACTGCCGTCCCTGCGCATCGCGCTTGTGCAACTGCTCATCGCCGCGCTGAACTGGTCATTGATGGCTGCCGTGATTTACGTCCTTCTGCGACAGCAGGTGGCTTATCCCATTGTGCTGGGTACACTGTTGATCAGCGCCATTGCGGGCGTCATTACGCACATTCCGGGCGGACTGGGCGTGATTGAAGCTGTCTTCATCGCCTTGCTGGCGTCGCCTTCTTTGCCGCGCTATGAGCTTTTGGGCGCAATCCTTGTTTACCGTGCCGTGTACTACCTGGCGCCCTTGCTGGTGGCCGGAGCCTGGTACTTGGCCGCCGAGGCGAAGATGAACGGCCCGAAAACCACATAGTCGGGGCCTGGGGCAGGCAGGCACGGTTATTGCTGCCTGATGGCAAATGCTTTTCAGGAGGTACGGCATGTCTTTGATCGTAGCTGCCCGTTTCAAAACCTTTGAGGCCGCCCAGGATGCCGCGACGGCCCTGATGAACGCCGGCATCGCACCAGATGACCTGCATACATTCTTTGTGAACCCCGCGGGTGCTCATGACCGCTACCCGGTGGGAGGCGACAGGGCCTCGGACCCCGACTCCAAGGGCGGATTCGTAGGTGCCGTTGCGGGCGCCGCCTTGATTGGGGTGGCGGGGGCCGTGATAGGCGGCGTCGTTGCCTTCGCCTTCGCGGGCTCCACGCTCCCCATTGTTGGCGGCGCAGGGGCGGGCGCTTATATCGGGGCGCTGCTCGGCGCCATCGTGGCGCTGGGCCGGCCCCGCCCGGGGCGCAGCGCGCAGGAGACCCAGGACGCGAAAATGAATGAAGGACGCAAATCGGGCGTGCTCCTGGCAGTACATGTTGCTGTGGAGCAAGAGCAGCAGGTGGCGCAGATACTGCGCACGGCGGGCGGGGTCGAGGTGGAGCGCGCGCGAGGACGCTGGCAAGACGGCAAATGGGAGGACTTCGACCCGCTGATCAGCCCGCAGTTGGAAACCAAATGATAAGGACTTGAAACCGTTGGTGCGCGCGGCGGGCGTGTAGCCGCCAATCATACGCGGCTGATGGGATCAGCCGCGTATGATTTACCTGCGTGTGATGAGTTTTATGGCTACGGTTCCACTTTGATGTCGTAGTCGACCTTCTTGACGCCAGCCACTTGCCGCGCGGCTTGTATGGCGTTCTGCGCCGCAAGCTGGTTATCGACCGTGCCCCGCAAAGTCACGACACCTTCGTAGGTGCTGACCTGCATGGTGTTGGCATGTACGCCCGGCACGCCAACCACCGCGGCCTGCGCATTCGTATTGATGGCTGTGTCGTCGGTATACTGAGCCGTGTCGCGCGGCTGTGGATCGCCTGCGCAGGCCCCCAGCGCAAACACCGCCGCCGCAATCATCAAGGTGCGAGAGAATCTGGAACGGATCATGGAGAACTCCTTGCTGAAATAAAAAGGTGACACCCTGTCCGGGTCGAGATGGAAGTAGCAATTTCCATGCCGCCGCACACCCCGGGTAGAAACAAAATAGTGGACGGCAGTGTCGCGTTTCCCGGTAAAGGATGAGTTGATTTCGAAGAAAAAAGTGCCTTTTTTGCTGTGCAGGGCCGGCCGGGAGCATAAAATACGAGGCTGAAAAGCGTCGATTCTATGGCTGAATACAAGGTTTTCCCTATATACTCACGCTTTACCAAAAATTTACCAAAAATCAAGATGCGGGTGATACTCAAAAAGTATCGCGTTGCGCAGGAGCTATTGCATGGCCAACCTTCGACTGCTTTCCCGGCAGCAGGTAAGTATTGTTGCTTTGTCCAGTCTGATGCTGCTGGCCGCGTGCGGCGAAAAGCCCCAGCAAGGTCCGGGGGGCATGAAGGTCCCCGTCAGCGTGATCACTGTCAATCCTTCGCGCACGGAAGTGTTTATCGAGCTTCCCGGCCGGGTTCAGGCAATCAAGGATGCGCAGATCCGCGCCCGCGTCACCGGCATCGTCAATGAAATCAACTTCGAGCAGGGCAGCGATGTCAAGCAAGGTCAGTTGCTTGTCACGATAGATCCCGCGCCGTATGCCGCGCAGCGCGCCCAGGCGGCCGCCCAGCTCAAGAACGCCGAGGCCGATGTGCGCAGCACGCGATTGCTGGCAGAACGCTATTCAAAATTGATCAAGGCCAACGCGGTCAGCCGTCAGGAATACGATAACGCCGTCGCGCAGTCGGGCCAGGCGGAGGCGGCGGTGGCGGCGGCCAAGGCCGCGCTGCAGGTGGCCGACATCGATCTGGGCTATACCAAGGTGGTATCGCCCATCGATGGCCGCATTGGCAAGTCACTGGTGACCGAAGGCGCGCTGGTCAGTGCCGCCGAGGCAACCCAGCTGGCGCTGGTCCAGCAGCTCGACCAGGTGTACGTAGATGTCACACGCTCCACCATCGAGCTTGCCGCGCTGCGCCGGGCGCTTGCCGCCGGCACGCTGACTCAGGCGGGCGACGGCAATGCTGTGGTCAAGGCCCTGCTTGAAGACGGCTCGGTGTACGACAACGACGGCAAGCTGCTGTTCTCGGGCGTCACGGTCGATCCCGGCACAGGGCAGGTCAGCATGCGCGCTGTATTCCCCAATCCCGACAAGATCCTGCTGCCCGGCATGTATTTGCGTGTCCGCGTGCCGCAGGGCGTCGACGAGAAAGCGCTGAAGGTGCCGCAGCAGGCCATTCAGCGTACCGCCGACGGACTGAGCAGCCTCATTGTCGTTCGCGACGAAAAAGCGCAGGTCGTGCCGGTGCTCACTGGCGCCGTCGTCGATAACCAGACCATTATTACCAAAGGATTGAATCCTGGCGACATGGTCGTGGTCGAAGGCTTCCAGAAAATCCGTCCCGGCGCGCCGGTGCAGCCCATCCCGTGGAAACCGGCTGCGCCGGGCGCGGGGCAACCGGCTGGCGCATCGGAAGGCAATCAACAGGGCGGCGCTCCTGCGCAAGGTGACCCGGCCCCGCAGGGCGATGCCGCAGGGCAGGGCAACGCCACCCCGCCGGCAGACGCAGCACCGGCCGCCAAACCCGCCGAACAAGGCTGAATTTCAGCGCCAACGTGTTGCGGGCCTCATCCACACCCGGAGCCCGCAGCATGCCAATGCTAGCAAAGTGAGCACTTATGCCGCAGTTTTTTATTGAACGTCCCATTTTTGCGTGGGTGGTCGCCCTGGCAATTACATTGGCCGGCATTCTGGCAATCTACAACATGCCGGTCTCGCAATATCCCGAGGTGGCGCCGCCGACCATACAGATCCAGGCAACTTACCCCGGCGCATCCGCCGAGGACGTATCCAGCTCCGTTGCCAGCGTGATCGAAAACGAACTGAATGGCGCGACCGGCCTGCTGTATTATGAATCGGTCAGTGATTCCTATGGTTCAGCGCAAATCGACGCCACCTTTGTGCCGGGCACCGATCCCGACATGGCCCAGGTCGATGTGCAGAACCGTATTTCCAACATCACTTCGAAACTGCCGGCGGCCGTGATGCAACAGGGCCTGCGGGTCAGCAAGAGCAATTCCAACTTCCTGATGGTGGTGGCCCTGTCGTCCACCGACGGGACCATGGACCAGGTGGCGCTGGCCGACTATATTACGCGCAATATCCAGAACTCGGTATCGCGCGTGCCCGGCGTGGGCAACTTCCAGCTCTTTGCCGCGCCGCGCGCCATGCGCATCTGGGTAGATCCCGACAAGCTCACTGGCTACAGCATCAGCATGAGCCAGGTGAACGCGGCCGTGGCCGCGCAAACCAACCTGATTTCGGCTGGCATCATCGGCTCGCCGCCCAACCCCGATTCGCAGCGGGTTTCCGCGCCCATCGTGGTGAACGGCGAACTCTCGAACGTCAAGGAGTTCGAGAACATCATCCTCAGGTCCAATCAGGACGGCTCCAGCGTGCGTGTGCGCGATGTGGCGCGGGTCGAAGTCGGTGCCGACAGCTACCAGTTCGGCGCCCGGCTCAATGGCAAATCCACCGCGGCGTTTGCCATTTCCCTGGCCACCAATGCCAATGCGCTGGCCACGGCCGACGGCATCAAGGCCAAGATGGACGAACTGGCTGAATTCTTCCCCGGCAACGTTGAATATTCCATACCCTACGACACCACGCCTTACGTGGACATTTCCATTGAACAGGTGATCCATACCCTGTTCGAAGCCATGGTGCTGGTGTTCGTGGTGATGTTCGTTTTCCTGCAGAACGTGCGCTATACGCTCATACCCGCGCTGGTGGTTCCCATCGCCATCCTGGGGGCTTTCGCCGTCATGCAGGCCATGGGCTTTTCCGTCAACGTGCTGACTATGTTCGCCATGGTGCTGGCCATCGGTATCCTGGTCGATGATGCCATCGTGGTGGTCGAGAACGTGGAACGCATCATGGTCGAAGAGGGGATATCGCCCAAAGAAGCGACCAAGAAGGCCATGCCGCAGATCAGCGGAGCAGTGGTCGGGATGACGCTGGTGCTGGCCACGGTGTTCCTGCCCCTGGCCTTCATGAGCGGTTCGGTCGGGGTCATCTACCAGCAGTTCTCGGTCGCCATGGCAGTATCCATCCTGTTCTCGGGCTTCCTGGCACTAAGCTTCACGCCCGCGTTGTGCGCCACCATCCTCAAGCCCATCCCCAAAGGGCATCACGAGCAGAAGAAAGGCTTTTTCGGCTGGTTCAACCGCTCGTTCGACAAGGTCACGATCCGCTATGAAGGCTGGGTCGGCCGCAGCCTGAAGCGTACCGGCCGCATGATGCTGGTCTATCTGGTGCTGGCCCTGGCGCTGGGCTGGATGTACTTGCGCCTGCCCACATCCTTCCTGCCCGATGAAGACCAGGGCTATGTTGTCGCCAACATCGAACTGCCTTCCGGTGCCACCGCCAACCGGGCCATGGATGTCATCAAGGAAGTCGAAGACTATTTCATGAAACTGCCGCAGGTGCAGAACATCGTTTCGGTCCAGGGCTTCAGCTTCAACGGCAACGGCCTGAATTCCGCCATCGCGTTCGTTCCGCTCAAGGACTTTTCCGAACGCAAGGGCAAAGAGGACTCTGCGCAGGCCATTTCGGCCAAGGCCACTCAATCGCTGCTGTTCGGGCTGCCCGACTCCATGGTGTTCTCCGTGATGCCGCCGCCTATTTCCTCTTTGGGCAACGCGTCCGGCTTCGACCTTCGCCTGCAAGACCGCGGCTCTCAAGGGCATAACGCCCTGATGGCGGCTACTCAGCAATTGCTGCAGCTGGCCGGTGAAAGCCCCATACTGGCCGACACCCGCATTACCGGCCTGGGCGGCGGTCCCCAACTGCGACTCACCATCGATCGTGAAAAGTCGGCGGCGCTGGGCGTCGAATTCAGCGAGGCGGCCAACTTGATTTCAACGGCGATGGGCTCATCGTACGTCGCCAAGTTTCCCAATATGGGCTGGATACAGAACGTGTGGGTGCAGGCCGATCAAGACCACCGGATGAACGTCGATGACATCATGAAGCTGAATGCCATCAACAACCAGGGCCTTGCCGTGCCGCTGGCTTCCTTCGTCACTGCCGAGTGGGAGCAGGGCCCGGTTCAGGTCGTGCGCTACAACAGCTACGAATCCATCCGGCTGGGCGGCTCGGCCGCGCCGGGCTATTCCACCGGCCAGGCCATGGACGAAATGCAAAGACTGGTGGCGCAACTGCCCACTGGTTTCGGCTACGAATGGACCGGGCTGTCGTACCAGGAAAAGCAGGCCGGCAGCCAATCGATCATGTTGATGGGGCTGGCCATGCTGGTCGTCTTCATGGTGTTGGCGGCGCTGTATGAAAGCTGGGCCATTCCACTTTCGGTCATGCTGATGGTGCCGCTGGGCATGCTGGGCGCCGTGTCCATGGTGTCCGCGCTGGGAATGTCCAATGACGTGTACTTCCAGGTCGGGATGGTTACGGTCATCGGGCTGGCGGCCAAAAACGCGATTCTGATCGTCGAATTTGCCAAAGACTCCTATGCCCAGGGGGGCAGTCTTATCGACGCCGCTGTCGAGGCGGCACGGCTGCGCTTCCGTCCCATTCTGATGACTTCTTTCGCCTTTATTCTGGGCGTGGTGCCGCTGGCCATTGCCACCGGCGCCAGCTCGGCCAGCCAGAATGCTGTGGGCCGGGGCGTGCTGGGCGGCATGCTCGCGGCCACGCCCTTGGCCATGCTGTTCGTGCCCACTTTCTTTGTGGTGGTGCTGGGCCTGTTCAAAACCAAGCCCAAGGTGTTCGGTGCGCACGCCAATGCCGCACCGCTGTCCACCGTCCATCATCACCCCGACGGGTCAACACAATCGGAGCCCCATACTTCGGACGATGGGGGTAAAGCATGAATTCAGGTGTATTTCGCCGATCCGCCTTGCCGGTCCTGATCTCGCTGGCACTGGCCGGCTGCTCGCTGGCCCCCAAGTATGAGCGCCCGGGCATGCCGGTGCCAGGGCAGTATCCGGATCAGGACGCCGTCGACAACACAGGCCCCCGCAGCGCCAACACCGTGGCGCCGCAGGTCCAGAACAGCTCGGATCTTGGTTGGAGCGAGTTCTTTACGGATCCCCGGCTCAAGGCCTTGATCAGCATGGCGCTGGCCAATAACCGCGACATGCGCATCGCCGTGGGCCGCGTTCAGGAAGCCCAGGCTCAATACGGCATCGTCGACAGCGACCGCTTGCCCACCATCGGGGTCGGCGCCAATGCGCAAGTTACCCGCAATCCCGAGAACCTGCGCACCGACAGCGGTGGCGGCAGCGTCAGCCGCTACTACCAGGCGGGCGTGGGCATGACGTCTTTCGAGTTCGACTTTTTCGGCCGGCTGCGCAACCTGTCGGAAGCCGCTTTTCAACAATACCTGGCCACGGCGCAGGCGCGACGCACTGTGCATATCAACCTGGTTGCCCAGGTTGCGGAGGCCTATTTCCGTCTGCGCACCACCCAGCAGCTCAATGTGCTGATGCGAAGCACACTGACGTCGCGCACCAGTACCCTGGAGCTGGTACAGGCACGATACGATGCTGGTGTCGCCTCGGCGCTCGATCTGAATCAGGCTCGCGGTCAACTGGATACTATTCGTGCCGATCTGGCCGCGATCGAACGGGCCGAATCCCAGGCCATGAATGCCCTGAGCCTGCTGCTGGGCGCGTCCATTCCTCAAGACATCCCCGAGGCGGCGGCGTTCAGCCGAGACCAGGTGCTGGCGGCCATCCCTGTCGGATTGCCATCCGAGCTGCTGGAGCGCCGACCCGACATCATGGCGGCCGAGAATTCGTTGCTGGCTGCCAATGCCAATATCGGCGCGGCCCGCGCGGCTTTCTTTCCCAATATTTCCATTACCGGCCTGTTCGGCTTCGCCAGCCCGCAGTTGGGCGGCCTGTTCGGTTCGGGCCAGCGTTTCTGGCAGTTCGCGCCGCAATTGCAGGTGCCTATCTTTGCGGGCGGCGTCAGCGGCAATCTGGATCTGGCCAAGGCGCGAAACAATATCGCTGTCGCCGAATACGAGAAAAGCATACAGACGGCGTTTCGCGAGGTGGCCGACGCGCTCGCCGGCGAGGCGACTTACACCGGACAGCTCGATGCCTTGCGCTCTCTTGAAGCTTCGGCCAATGAAACGCTGCGCCTGGCAAAGCTTCGCTATGAAACAGGCATAGACAGTTTCCTGCAGGTGCAGAACGCCGAGGTCGATCTGTACACCACGCAGCGCAGCTTCCTGCAAACCGGCATGGACTCCCTGTTAAATCGCGTCGAGCTGTACAAGGCGCTGGGTGGTGGCTGGCTTGAAGACTCCGCGCAGGGTTCGGCCAGTGTCACGACAGGCACGGAAGCGGGCACGGTTACCGGTACGGGCGCCGTCGGGACAACAAGCCAATAAAAGGCAATAATGGCTGTCTCGGGTTCGAAGTCGGCGCAAGGAGCGTGAACAGGATGATTGAGCTGGGCGTAAATATTGATCATGTTGCCACGCTGCGCCAGCAGCGCCATACGGTGTATCCGGATCCCATCGAAGCGGCCAGGCGCGCCGAGGATGCCGGCGCGGACCTCATTACCCTGCACCTGCGTGAAGACCGCCGCCACATCCAGGATGCCGACGTCGCGGCCATGCTTCCGGCCCTGCGCACACGCATGAACCTCGAGTGCGCCATCACGTCCGAAATGCTGGATATCGCTTGCAGGACACGGCCGCAAGATGTTTGCCTGGTTCCTGAAAAACGCACTGAACTCACTACCGAGGGCGGACTCGATGTGCTGGGCCAATTCGAACAGGTCAGGCAGGCGGTTGCGCAACTGCACGACGCCGGCATTCGCGTGTCGCTGTTCATCGACCCGGAAGCCGCCCAGATCGACGCCGCGCAGCGGGCCGGGGCCACGGTCATCGAACTTCATACCGGCGCTTATTCCGATGCCGCCGATCAGCAGGCAATCGATTTCGAGCTGGCGCGTTTGCGTGCCGGCGTGGCGCAAGGCGTCAGGCACGGCCTGCGCGTGAACGCGGGCCATGGCCTGCATTACGACAACGTGCAAACCATAGCGGCGATGCCGGGCATCGCCGAGCTGAACATAGGGCACGCCATTGTGGCCCGGGCAGTGTTCGACGGCTGGGAAAAGGCTGTGCGCGACATGAAGGCGCTCATGGTCAGCGCAGCCAAACGCTGAGGCACGCGGCAAGCACTTGCTTGAACATGCCGTCCGCCCGCTGATCGGCTTGGCCTGCTTGCGGTGCAGTGCAGCAAGCGGCGTACTCTGGTATAAGAGTAGACATGCTATTCATTCAGGAAGGATTGGTAATGTCTGCCGCAGCGCTTGATTATCTGTTGTCCCGACGCTCCTCGAAATTTGTCCAGGCTCCCGGACCCACGCAAGACGAACTGTCGCTGATCCTGCAATCAGCCATGTCCGCGCCGGATCATGGCCGCCTGCAGCCCTGGCGCTTCAAGTTGATACGCGGTGAAGCCATTGGCCGTTTCGCCGATCTGGCCTTGTCGGCGACCAAGGCGGCGGGTTTGCCGCTGACGCCGGAAAAAGAAGCCAGCACGCGTGCCTGGCTGGACAAGGTTCCGCTGCTGATCGCGGTGGCCTGCCGGCTGGATCATTCAAACACCAAGATTCCCGAACACGAGCGCATGCTGGCAACCGGAGCCGCCGTGGCGAATATACTGAATGCTATCCATATGCTGGGCTATGCCGCTTTCTGGAGCACCGGCCTGGGAACTTATGTCGACGAGGTCGCCGAAGCCCTGGGTTTCGACAGCCTGGATTACCGTTTCATGGGCTATGTGTCGGTGGGTACGCCCATCGGTTCGCCGCAAGGGCAATCCAGGCCGGATCACCGTCAGTTCGTGGCGGAGTGGACGGGCGCCTGAGTTCTTGTCCGTCTGCCGCCAGGAACGCCCGATGGCGCTCGACTGCGCCCGCCATGTGCGTGCCTTGAACCCTTAGACCGGAGCATGAATCATGAAGTCATTGAATACGGATGTAGCCATTATTGGCGCAGGGACAGCGGGTTTGTCGGCCTATCGTGCGGTCAAGGCGGCGGGCCTGGAAGCCATACTGATCGAAGGCGGTCCCTATGGCACGACCTGCGCCCGCGTCGGCTGCATGCCGTCCAAACTCTTGATTGCGGCGGCCGAGGCGGCTCATGCCGCGGCCACGGCGGGCCTCTTCGGCGTGCATATAGATGGCAAGCTGCGCATTGATGGCAAGCAGGTCATGGATCGGGTCAGGCGCGAGCGGGACCGCTTTGTGGGCTTTGTGCTTGATAGTGTGGAAGGCATTCCCGCCGCCGATAAGCTGCGTGGCCACGCGCGGTTTTTGTCCGATACGGTGCTGCAGGTCGACGATCATACAGAAATCACTGCGGGCCGCGTGATCATTGCGACGGGGTCCACGCCTGCTGTACCTGAGATGTACCAGATCCTGGAAGATCGCGTCGTCGTCAATGATGATGTTTTTGATTGGCAGGATCTGCCGGGCAGTGTCATGGTTGCAGGGGCCGGTGTCATCGGCCTGGAGCTGGGGCAGGCACTGGCACGCCTGGGCGTCAAGACCCGTATTGTCAATCGCAGCGGCGGGGTCGGTGGTGTCACCGACCCTGAGGTGCGCGCCAGCGCCGTGGCCGCGTTTCAGTCTGAGCTCGATCTGTGCCTGAATGCCACCATCGAGAGTGTGCGGCGCAAGGGCGAGCAGGTCGAAGTCGGCTATCGCCTGCAAGATGGTTCGGAGCACATGGCCACCGTCGACTATCTGCTTGCCGCTGTTGGCCGCCGGCCCAATGTTCATGCGCTCGATCTGCACAATACTTCGGCGGTGCTCGACGACAAGGGCATGCCCGAGTACGATCCGGCTACGCTGCAATTGGGGGTCAGTCCCATTTTCATCGCCGGGGACGTGAATGGTGTGCTTCCGTTGTTGCATGAAGCGGCCGACGATGGCCAGATTGCCGGGGAAAGCGCCGCGGCTTATCCCCATGCCCGGCCCGGTGTGCGCCGCGCGCCCATGGCTATTGTGTTTTCCGATCCCCAGCTTGCGCAGGCCGGTATCCGGTTCAAGGATCTGCCCAGCCAGGGTGTGGCGATAGGCGAGGTCGATTTCGCGAATCAGGGCCGATCACGCGTGATGCTGAAGAATCGCGGCAAGCTGCGTGTGTACGCCAGGGTGCGTGATGGCCGTTTTCTGGGCGCCGAGATGGCGGGTCCGGCCATGGAGCATATTGCGCATTTGCTGGCCTGGTCTGTGCAGAAAGAGCTGACGGTCGCCGAGATGCTGAAGATGCCGTTCTATCATCCCGTGGTGGAAGAGGGCTTGCGTACGGCGCTGCGGGATTGCGCCAAGAAGTTGGTGGCGGCTGAGTTGGAGCATGTTTGCGAGGGCGATCAGGCTGTCAATAATGCCTGATTTGGGTTCGTGAGCCCTTCGGGTGCTGCGTATCTCCGCTGCGGTTTGCTTTCGGTTTCTTAAGCTGTCCGGCTGCTGTGCCGGTGTTTGCTGTTGGTTCTTGAGCCGCCCGGGTACTGCGCTGGTGCCGGGCTTCCATCGCTGCGCCCCCTGCGGGGGTACCCTTGCACGGGTTTCCAGCCGGGGTCGGACGAGAACTCGCCCAAAACAGCCCCCCAGGCTGTTTTGGACTCAAACATGCGCGTCCTCTTACGCCCCCGCCCGGCAACCCGTGCCGCGGCTTGCTCAAAGATCGCCCGGCACCAGCGCAGTACCCGGGCTTGGGCATCGCGAATACGGCATTTTTCCCGACACCATCACTCGTCTCGACAAAGACGCCCAATGACATCACTCATGTTCATGATGCAGCGTGGTGGGTGGTGTGGGCCGGGCTGCGGCGACTTTCGGGGCTGAGCGAGCCGGTCGCGAAGGGAGCCCGGATGGGCGGACGAGCTAGGCGATGCGGTGTTCGGCGCGCAGGCGCCGAATCAGTCACGAGGAGCAAAGCCCGACCCACACCACCCACCACGCGTCAATAGAAACAAGGCAACGCGTCAATAGAAACAAGGCAACGCGTCAATAGAAACAAGCCAACGCATCAGAAGAAAGAAAGCAACGCGTCAAAACCCGGCCTGCCCGAGCAACACCGGATGCTTGCTTAAGCAAGGGGATCAGGCCAGGAACTAGCCCTGTCCCAGCAGCGTCCTGACCCCCGCGGTCAAGACCTCGACCGACTCGGTGTCAGCCGCCAGATAACGCGCCCGCCCCGAAGCATCGAAAATATACACACCTCGACTATGAGCAACCTCATAGTTGTCGGGATTATCGCCCCTGGGTTTTTCAATCTGATAGGCCACCCGATAGCGGCGGGCCACATCGGCCACCTGCCTTTCAGTGCCCGTCAGGCCGATGGCATTGCTGTCGAAGGCATTCACATAAGCCTGCAGAATCTTCGGCGTATCGCGATGCGGATCCACACTGACGAACAGAATGCGCACTTTGGCGGCATCATCGCCCAGCTCGTGCATGACTTGCGATAGCTGGGCCATGGTCGTCGGACACACATCGGGGCAGCTTGCGTAGCCGAAAAACAGCATGACGGTGTTGCCCTTGAAGTCATCCTGGGTAATGGTCTTTCCGCCGTCCGCCTGCAGCGTGAAGCGCAAGTCGGGCAAAAAGCCGCGTACATTGTGCAGGGCGGTTTCGGCGTGTGAAGCGCCGGCCCAGGCCAGTATGGCAACTGAAATCAGGCCTAGAAAAAAACGATACAGGGTACGCATGGCAGTAAAAGACACAGAACGTGGGCAATATTCGAACGATTATAGGACAGGCGGAGCATCCATAAGTTCAGGGTTCAGGCCCATGCCGTGTTGGTGAACCTGACCCGTATGTTCAAACAGCCGGCCCATGCGCTCATAGGCCGGACTCAGGCGGCGGCTTCCGCGTCAGCCATGCCGCTGTGGCGCAGCAGAGCCTCGATAGAGGGTTCACGGCCCCGGAACGCCCTGAACGATTCGGCGGCCGGGCGCGCTCCACCCACCGCCAGGATTTCGTTCAGGAAGCGCCGGCCCGTGGCGGTGTCCAGCGTATCTCGCGGTTCTCCCCCGGCCTGCGGGCCGCAGCTTTCCTCGAAGGCCGAATAGGCGTCGGCCGACAGCACTTCGGCCCATTTATAACTGTAGTATCCGGCACCGTAGCCGCCCGCGAATAAATGCGAGAAGTTGTGCGGGAAGCGGTGCCAGGATGGCGGGAAGAGCACGGCAACCTGCTGCCGCACCTCATTGAGCAGGGCCAGCACCGCGCTGATGGACAGACCTTGGGCCTGGTCATGGATGCCGATGTCGAACAGGGAAAACTCCACCTGCCGCAGCATCTGCATGCCGCTCTGGAAGTTGCGCGCCGCCAGCAGTTTATCGTACAGGTCGCGCGGCAGCGCCTGTCCGGTGTCCACGTGGGCAGACAGGCCCTGCACGACTTTGTATTCCCAGCAGAAGTTTTCCATGAACTGCGAGGGCAGTTCGATGGCATCCCATTCAACGCTGGAAAATGCCGAAGCGCCCGGGTCGTCGACTTGCGACAGCAGGGCATGCAGCGCATGTCCGCTTTCATGGAAAAGGGTGATGACATCGTCGTGGGTGAGCAGGGCGGGTTTGCCATGCTGGGCGCGCGAGAAATTGCAGGTCAGGTAGACGACCGGGGTTTGAATGGACTGGCCCAGGCGGCGGCGGTTGCGCTCGCTGTCGACCCAGGCGCCGCTTTGCTTGCCCTGGCGCGCATACAGGTCGATATACAGAGTGCCCAGTACCTCGTCCTTGTTCGATACGGCTTCATAGGCTTGGGCATCGGCATGCCAGGTGGGCGCGCCGCAGGCGCGCAGCCGGACGCCGAACAGGGTTTCGATGACCTGAAACAGGCCCATCAGAACCTGGGGTTCGGTGAAATATTGCTTGATCTCGTCTTCAGAGTAGGCATAGCGCGCTTCACGCAGCCGCTCCGACGCAAAGGCGATGTCCCAGGGCTGAAGCTCTGCCAGTCCCAGTTTTTCGGCGGCGAACTGGCGCAGTTCCGCAAGATCGCGCGTGGCGTAGGGTTTGGCTTTGGCCGCGAGTTCGCGCAGGAAGTCCAGCACTTGTGCCGGGCTGTCGGCCATGCGTGTTTCCAGCCGCAGCTTGGCATAGCTGCCGTAGCCCAGCAGGGCGGATTCTTCGGCCCGCAGCGCCAGCAATTGCTCGATGAGCGCCGAGTTGTCCAGCCCGGGCTCGCCCTGTTCGGATGCAACGGTTGAATAGGCGCGGTACATGTCCTGGCGCAAAGCGCGATCCTGCGCATATTGCATGACGGGCAGATAGCAGGGCATCTTGAGCACCAGCTTCCAGCCTTCCCGGCCATCGGCCTGGGCCGCCGTTTTCGCGGCCTCCACCACATCGGCCGGAAGACCGGCAAGGCGCGATTCATCGGTCAGAAACAGGGACCAGCGGTCTATGGCATCGAGGACATTTTCGGAGAACTTCTGCGAAGCCTGCGCCTGCTGGTCGGAAATATCGGCGTAGCGCTCACGCTGCTCGCCCTGCAGCTCCACACCGCCAAGTCGGAAGTCGCGCAGCGCCAGATCAATGATGCGCTGGCGCACCGCGGGCAGCCGCGCGAATTCCGGCGAATCTTCCAGACGCTTGTATTGGGTGTACAGGCCTGTATGCAGGCCCACCCAGGTCGAAAACTCGGTAACTTGCGGCAGGCACCGGTTATAGGCGGCCCGCAGTGCCGGGGTATTGACGACGGCATTCAGGTGGCCGGCCACGGACCAGGCGCGCCAGAGTTTTCCGCTGGCATCTTCCAGGGGGTCGACGATAGCTTCCCAGGTGGCGGGAAGCTCGGGCCGCGCGCCGGCCTCGACGGCCCGGCGGCTTTCATCGATGAGCACGCCGAGGGCGGGCTCGATATGTTCCGGTTTGACGGCAGCGTAGTCGATCAGGGATGAAATGGGAACCAGCAGGGGATTGTTTTGCATCTTTGCTACCTTGCATCATGGCGGCTTCTCGATGAGCGCATGGCTGCATCGTGGAGAATGTCCGGGCTTGCCTTTTTGCAGGGCAGGCCCGGCGGACGGATGAATAGTTTCGGGCTAGGCCGCCCGGGCGGCGCTGCGTTCCGCGGCTTCGAGGGTATTGACGAGCAGCATGGCGATGGTCATGGGTCCGACGCCGCCGGGGACAGGCGTGATGGCGCCGGCTACCTTGCGGGCCGATTCGAACTCGACGTCGCCTACCAGCTTGCCTTGCTCTGTGCGATTGATGCCTACATCGATGACCACGGCGCCCGGCTTGATCATGTCGCCGGTGACCATGCCAGGCTTGCCGGTGGCCACGACCAGCACGTCGGCGCGCCTTGTCTGGGCACCCAGGTCCCGGGTCTTGGAGTTGCACAAGGTGACGGTGGCGCCCGCGGCCAGCATCAGCATGGCCATGGGCTTGCCTACAATGTTGCTGGCGCCGACCACGACGGCTTCGGCGCCCCACAGCGACACTTGTTCCGATTCCAGCATTTTCATGATGCCGTAGGGCGTGCAGGGGCGAAACAGCGGCTGGCCGGTCATGAGCAGCCCGGCATTGCTGATGTGGAAGCCATCGACGTCTTTGTCGGCCGCGATGGTTTCGATGACGCGGGCGGCATTCATGTGGCGCGGCAGGGGTAGCTGAACCAGGATGCCATGCATGGTGTCGTCGTCATTCAGCTCGCGCACGATGTCGAGCAGCGCCGCCTCGGTGATGTCGCCGTCCAGGCGAATGACGCGCGAATGGAGCCCGGCTTTTTCGCAGGCGGCCGCCTTGTTGCGCACGTAGACTTGCGAGGCGGGATCTTCACCCACCAGGACGACGGCCAGGCCCGGCGTAATGCCGCGCTCTTTCAGCGCGCTGACGCGCAGGCCGACTTCGGTTTTGACAGCATCGGAAAGCGCCTTGCCATCAATGATGCGTGCGCTCATGCCGTGCCCTCGGACTTGGTCAGGGCGATTTTCATGAGATCGGCGACGGTGGTGACTTCGAGTTTTTCCATGATGTTGGCGCGATGGGCCTCGACAGTCTTGATGCTGATGTTCAGGTCGCCCGCGATTTGCTTGTTCAGGCGTCCGGCCACGATGCGTTCGAGCACCTGCTGTTCACGCGCGGTCAGGCGGCTGAGCACCGCCTGGTGATTCTTTTGCGCCAGGGCCTGGCTCACACGTTCGGTAGCCTGTTCCAGCATGCGGGCGACGATGTTGCGCAGATCGGTTTCGTTGAACGGCTTTTCAAGGAAGTCGACGGCGCCTTTCTTCATGGTGGACACCGCCATGGGGACGTCGCCGTGCCCGGTAATGAAAACGATGGGCAGCGGCGCCTCGCGCGCATTGAGTTCTTCCTGCAGCTCGAGGCCGCTCATGCCGGGCATGCGAACGTCCGCAATCAGGACACCCACCTGATCGGGTTCGTAGGCGCTGAGGAACTCTTCCGCACCGCTGAAGCTTCGGACCCGGTATCCGTTGGCTTCCAGCAGCCATCGCAATGAGTCGCGTACGGCTTCGTCGTCATCGACGATAAAGATAGTGCTCGGTGCTTGAGGTGTAGTCATGCATTCAACTCCTGGGTGTTTTCTGTTGTGCTGGTTGCTTGTGGCTTGGCACAGGGCAGGGTGAAACGGAAGATAGTACCGCCTTCTGGATTGGCACTGGCCCATAAGCGGCCATGGTGCGATTCGATAATAGTACGGCAGATATTCAGCCCCATGCCCAGGCCTTCCGACTTTGTGCTGTAGAAGGGCTCGAACAGGCGCTCGGGGTCGCGCAGCCCGTGGCCGCGGTCGATGACCGCGATTTCAACGAGCGGGCGCTGGTCGGTGATGACAAGATGCAGGGTCCGGTATTCGCTGCTCTCCATGGCCTCCACGCCATTTTTCAGGAGGTTCAATAATACCTGTTCGATGAGTATGGGGTCGGCCAGCACATCGGGAATGGGGTCGGGCAGATGCAGTTTGATTTCGACCTGCCGCTTGCGGGCATCGATGTCGGCAAAGCCCACGGCGTTGTCGACGATCCGCATGAGGGGTACCTGCTGGCGGCGCGGCTCGCTGCGTTTGACGAACTCGCGTATGCGGCTGATGATTTTGCCGGCCCGCTCTGCCTGGCTGGCGGCTTTCTCGAGCGCCTCGAGCAGGCGGGTGGGCTCGGCGTTGCCCGACTTGAGCATGGCTACCGCACCCATGTTGTAATTGCTGATGGCGGTCAGCGGCTGATTCAGCTCGTGGGCCAGTGATGAGGCCATCTCGCCCATGGTGGTCAGCCGGCTGGTAAGCTGGATTTTTTCCTGCTGGACGCGCGAGGCTTCTTCGTGGGTGCGTCTTTCGGTAATATCGCGCGCCACCTGCAGGCGGACGCGCCGCCCGTCGGTCCAGGCCAGCATGCGGTGGTGCACCTCGAACCAGCGTTGCGACGAATCCGAGAATGTTTCCACGGTTTCATCGGTGAAGCGGCCCAGGCGGCCGCCCAGCAATTCGGCGTGCCCGTTGGACTGCGCGCCGAAAAAACGCCGATAGGTGCGGTTGGCGAACAGCAGCTCCAGGCCGTCGGATGTGTCGGCCACGACTGATATGGCGTCATCCAGGCCTTCGAGCACGGTCATGAAGCGCTCGTGCGCGGCGGTCAGCGCTTCGCGTATGCGCTTGGGCTCGGTGATGTCGGTCATCGAGGTCATCCAGCCTATCTGTTCGCCGTTGGGATCGCGCAAGGGCGATACATACATGCGCGCCGTGAATCGCGAACCGTCGCGCCGCTGTGCTTCGACTTCAAGGCCGCTGCTGGGCGTGCGGCCCGACAGCAGGACGTCAAGCGTTTCCTGGTGCTGTGCATGACGGCCAGGCAGCCAGTAGGGGAAGGGGGTGGTGCGGCCGATCAGGTCGGCTTCGTTCCAGCCTATCATGCGGCAGAATGCGGGATTCACATAGGCGATGCGCCCGTGCATGTCGAAAACCCTCATGCCGGTGGACATGGAGTTTTCCATGGCGCGTCTGAACCCGGTTTCGGCGATCAGGGCGGCCTCGGCGCGGGTGCGAAAGCGCGTATAGCGCCAAAGCGCCAGCAGGCTCAGCACAATGACCAGCGACAGCGCGGCCACGACCATGAGCAGGCGCTGCTGCCGGGTTTCCTGATCGATGGTGACGAACATGACGCTATCGTTATGCAATTGCTGCAGCCAGACGAATACGCCCATGACGCACAGGTACAGGATCAGCACGATGACCGGGGTCAACCAATAAAACCCACGGCGTGGGTGATTGGCCTGGTCGTAGAACGTGGTCGGGATCAGGGATTTTTTAGAAGGGCTCGCCATGATTCTGTATTCAAGCGCCTGACAAATAAATAAACGCCGGGTGTCGATGCAACGCGACTGCTTGCCGCATTTTAGACGGTAACAGTGCTGACATTATTTCACATTATAAAATTTCATACCATAAAATGAAATTTTACTTGAACATATCCTGGGTCTTTCCTAGAATTGAGAGGCTCGCGGAGCATGCCCTTCTCGAAAGGCAAAATTCGCAACAATCAAGTATTCAGGTATAACGTGACAGATTGGTGCAAATTAAGGTGCCCGATTCCACCACTTAAAACAGGAGACAGTTCATGTCCTCTCTTGCTCAAATAAACAAAACAACAAACGCCAACGATGATGATCTTGAAACACAAGAATGGCTTGAGGCGCTTGAAGCGGTGCTTGATCGGGAAGGACCCGAACGCGCTCACTTTTTGCTGGAACGGCTGATCGACCTGGCGCGGCGATCGGGTGCCTATATACCGTTTTCCCCGAATACCGCCTATGTGAACACCATACCGCCCGGGCTGGAACCTGCGCACCCAGGCAATATCGTGCTCGAAGAGCGCATACGCTCATATGTGCGCTGGAACGCCATGGCCATGGTCGTCAAGGCCAACAGCCACAACCCGCCCGATGGCGGCGACCTGGGCGGGCACATTGCTTCATTTGCCTCGCTGGCAACCATGATAGGTTGTGGACAGAACCATTTCTGGCATGCCGAAACCGACGATCACGGCGGCGATCTGGTTTATTTCCAGGGGCATTCGTCGCCCGGCATTTATGGCCGCGCCTACCTCGAAGGCCGCCTGACCGATGAACAGCTCGACAACTTCCGCCAGGAAGTCGACGGCAAGGGATTGCCGTCTTATCCCCACCCCAAGCTGATGCCGGACTTCTGGCAGTTCCCCACCGTGTCCATGGGCCTTGGCCCCTTGATGGCCATCTATCAGGCCCGTTTCCTCAAATATCTGCATGCGCGCGGCATCGCCGATACCAGTAAGCGCAAAGTCTGGGTGTTCTGCGGCGACGGCGAAATGGATGAACCCGAATCCCTGGGCGCCATCAGCCTGGCATCACGCGAAAAACTCGACAACCTCATTTTCGTCATCAATTGCAACCTGCAGCGTCTTGACGGACCGGTGCGCGGCAACGGCAAGATCATCCAGGAGCTCGAGGGCGATTTCCGCGGCAGCGGCTGGAACGTCATCAAGCTGATCTGGGGCGGATACTGGGATCCTTTGCTGGCACGCGACAAAGAAGGCATCTTGCGCCGTGTCATGGAAGAGTCGGTCGACGGCGAATACCAGGCCTACAAGGCGCACGATGGCAAGTTCGTGCGCGAACATTTCTTCGGCAAGCATCCCAAGCTGCTGGAAATGGTCAGCCGCATGAGCGACGAAGACGTCTGGCGCCTGAACCGGGGCGGTCACGATCCGTACAAAGTCTATGCCGCGTTCAAGGCCGCTTCCGACCACGCCGGCCAACCCACTGTCATTCTTGCCAAGACCATCAAAGGCTACGGCATGGGCCACGTGGGCCAAGCCAAGAATCCCTCCCACCAGCAAAAGAAACTCGACGTTGACGCGGTGCGCGAGTTCCGCGACCGCTTCAATATTCCGGTCCCCGACGACAAGCTCGAACAACTGCCTTACTTCAAGCCGGCCGACGACTCTCCAGAAATGAAATACCTGCACGAGCGCCGCAAAGCGCTCGGCGGCTACTTGCCGCATCGCCGCGAAAAGGCCGACGAACACCTTGTCGCGCCCAAGCTGGAAGCGTTCAAGGCCGTGCTGGAGCCCACTTCCGAAGGCCGCGAAATTTCCACCACTCAGGCTTTCGTGCGCATCCTGAATCAAGTGCTGCGCGATAAAGCGCTGAGCCCGCGCGTGGTGCCCATTCTGGCCGATGAGTCCCGCACCTTCGGCATGGAAGGGCTGTTCCGCCAGATCGGCATCTATGCACCGGAAGGGCAGAAGTACACGCCGGTCGACAAAGACCAGGTCATGTACTACCGCGAAACGGAAAACGGCCAGCTGTTGCAGGAAGGCATCAACGAGGCCGGTGCCTTCAGTTCCTGGATGGCGGCCGCCACATCCTATTCGACCAACAACCGGATCATGATCCCGTTCTACATCTATTATTCGATGTTCGGGTTCCAGCGCATCGGCGATCTGGCCTGGGCGGCGGGCGATATGCAGGCGCGCGGCTTCCTGCTGGGCGGCACCGCCGGGCGCACCACCCTGAATGGCGAAGGGCTGCAGCACGAAGATGGCCACAGCCACATCATGTCGGCGCTCATACCCAATTGCGTTTCCTACGACCCCACGTTCGGGCACGAACTGGCCGTGATCATCCAGGACGGCCTCAGGCGCATGGTCGAGAACCAGGAGAACGTGTACTACTACATCACCGTCATGAACGAGAACTATGCCCAGCCCGGCCTGAAGGCCGGCGACGAAGAGGGCATCATTCGCGGCATGTACAAGTTCAAGTCGGCCGGCGACAGCAAAAAGCTGCGTGTCCAGCTCATGGGCTCGGGCACCATCCTGCGTGAAGTGCTGGCTGCCCAGGAGCTGCTGGAAAGCGACTGGGGCGTCGCCTCCGATGTCTGGAGCGTTACCAGTTTCACCGAACTGCGCCGCGACGGCCTCGATTGCGAGCGCCACAGCCTGCTGCACCCGGAAGACAACAAGGCGCCGCAATCTTACGTCACACAAAAGCTGCAAGACACAAGCGGTCCCATCATCGTGTCCACCGACTATGTCAAGTCGTTCGGCGACCAGATCCGCCCCTACGTGCCCAAGGATCGCACGTTCAGGGTGCTGGGCACCGACGGCTTCGGCCGTTCCGACTTCCGCTCCAAGCTGCGCGAGCACTTCGAGGTCGATCGCCGCTTTGTGGTGCTGGCCGCACTGCGCAGCCTGGCCGACGAAGGTAAGCTGCCTATGGCCAAGGTGGTTGAAGCCATCAAGAAATATGGCATCAATCCTGACAAAGCCAATCCTCATCACGCTTAAAGGGGGGCGCGAACATGAGTCAAACCATCGAAGTAAAAGTCCCGGACATCGGCGATTTCAGTGAAGTCGAAATCATCGAGGTGCTTGTGTCCGAAGGCGATAAGATTGCCGCAGAGCAAAGCCTGATCACGGTCGAGTCCGACAAGGCTTCCATGGAGATTCCTTCTCCGCAAGGCGGCGTGGTCAAGTCGGTTTCTGTCAAGGTCGGCGACAAGGTCAAAGAAGGGACAGTCATCCTGCAGGTCGAGACCCAGGGCGCCGACAATGCCGGCGACGATAAAGACAGCGCAGCAAAACAGCCGGAAGCCGGCTCGGCAGAGTCCAGGGCGCCCGAACAGGCCAAGCCCGAAACGTCCGCGAGCGCCGGCAAGCCGGCGGCCCAAAAGCAGGCGGGTGGCGAACGGGTCACTATCGCCGTGCCCGATATCGGCGACGCCAACGATGTGGAAGTCATAGAAATCATGGTGGCCGTGGGCGACACGGTGTCTGTCGAGCAAAGCCTGATCACGGTCGAGTCCGACAAGGCCTCGATGGAAGTGCCGGCTTCGCACGCGGGCGTGGTTACGGCCGTCAAGGTGAAGCTGGGCGACAAGGTCAACGAAGGCTCGGAAATCATCGAAATCCAGGCCAGCGCTCCTCAGGCGGAGGCCGCGCCAGCCGAAACCGAACAGCCGGCCGCTGCGCAACAAGCGGAAGCGCCCGCCGACAAGGCGGAAAGCACGGCACCGCCGTCTGATCCCGCCGCGCCGGCGGCAGGCCTGGCCTCGGTTCCTCCCGAACGTCATTCGCCCACCCAGGCCTTTGCGGAAGCCAATGTGCCCCTGCGCAATTTGCCGCATGCATCGCCTTCGGTGCGCAAGTTCGCGCGTGAGCTGGGCGTCAATCTGGCGACGGTGACTGGCTCGGGCGCCAAGAATCGCATCACCAAGGAAGACGTCCAGAAATTCGTAAAGAGTGCGCTGGCGGCTGGTGGCGGGGCCACGACCGCGGCGGGCTCGTCGGAAGGCGGCTTCAGCGTGCTGGGTTGGCCCAAGGTCGACTTCGCCAAGTTCGGCGCCATCGAGTCCAAGCCTTTGTCGCGCATCAAGAAGATTTCGGGCGCCAATCTGCACCGCAACTGGGTCATGATTCCCCATGTCACCAACAACGACCTGGCCGACATCACCGAGCTCGAGGCTTTGCGCCAGACGCTCAATAAAGAAAATCAGAAATCGGGTGTCAAGGTAACCATGCTCGCCTTCCTCATCAAGGCGGTTGTTGCCGGGCTCAAGAAATTCCCCGAATTCAACGCGTCCATCGATGGCGACAATCTGGTTCTGAAGCAGTACTACCACATTGGTTTCGCCGCCGACACGCCCAACGGACTGGTGGTGCCGGTCATTCGCGACGCCGACAAAAAAGGCATCGTCGAGCTGGCCACCGAAACCTCGGATCTGGCCAAGCTGGCGCGCGACGGCAAACTTGCCCCCGGTCAGATGCAGGGCGGATGCTTCTCTATTTCGTCGCTGGGCGGCATAGGCGGAACCTCGTTCACGCCCATCATCAATGCGCCTGAAGTCGCCATCCTGGGCGTGTCGCGCTCGTCGCATGCGCCGGTCTGGAATGGCAAAGAATTCGAGCCGCGGCTGATGCTGCCCTTGTCTTTGTCATACGACCATCGGGTGATCGACGGCGCCGCGGCAGCGCGCTTCAATGCCTACCTGGGTAGTTTGCTGGCCGACTTCCGTCGAATCGCGCTATAGGAGCCCGTATGAGCACAACTGAACTGACCGTGCCCGATATCGGCGATTTTGCCGAAGTCGAGGTCATCGAGGTCCTGGTTGCCGTTGGCGACACCATCAATGCAGAGCAAAGCCTGATCACCGTGGAGTCCGACAAGGCCTCCATGGAGATCCCCGCCACCGGGGCGGGGGTGGTCAAGGCGGTGCTGGTCAAGGTCGGCGACAAGGTGGCCAAGGGTTCGGCCATCGTCCAGATCGAAGAAGCCGCCGCCCCGCCGGACAAGGACGGCGAGGCGTCCAAAAAGTCGCCGGAAGCGGCGGCCAGCCCGGCAGTTGACGATTCCGCGTCTGTGCCGGCCAAGAGCCAGTCCGGCGAGGCGGCGGCTCCCGCTCCGGATGCCGCCAGTTTTTCCGGGTCGGCCGACACCAGTTGCGACGTGCTGGTACTGGGTGCCGGCCCCGGGGGCTATTCCGCCGCTTTCCGGGCCGCCGACCTGGGGCTTTCCGTTGTGCTGGTCGAACGCTACGCCACCTTGGGCGGCGTCTGCCTGAATGTGGGCTGCATTCCCTCCAAGGCGCTGCTGCATATGGCCTCCGTCCTGGAAGAAGCGCAGTCGCTCTCCGCGCACGGTATTTCCTTCGGAAAGCCCAAGATCGACCTGGATGCCTTGCGCGCCTACAAAGATGGCGTGGTGTCCAAGCTGACCGGCGGCCTGGCCGGCATGGCCAAGGCCCGCAAGGTCACGGTGCTGACCGGCGTCGGCGAATTCGCCGACCCGCATCACCTGACGGTGACGGGCAGCGATGGCAAGTCCCAGACCGTCAAGTTCGGCTCAGCCGTCATTGCGGCCGGCAGCCAATCGGTGAAGCTGCCATTTTTCCCCGATGACGACCGCATCGTCGACTCCACAGGAGCCTTGCTGCTGTCCGGCATTCCCAAAAAGATGCTTATCGTGGGCGGTGGGATCATCGGGCTTGAAATGGGCACCGTCTATTCCGCGCTGGGCACCCGCCTGGATGTCGTGGAAATGCAAAGCGGTCTCATGCTGGGCGCCGATCGGGATATGGTCAAGGTCTGGGAAAAGAAAAACGCGGGCCGTTTCGACCAAATCATGCTCGATACCAAAACAGTAGGCGCCGAGGCGCGCGACGATGGCATCTGGGTTACGTTCGAGGGCAAGAAGGCGCCCAAGGAAGCGCAACGCTACGACCTGGTGCTTCAGGCGGTGGGCCGCAGCCCCAACGGCAAGAAAATTGCCGCCGACAAGGCTGGCGTTGCCGTCACCGATCGCGGCTTCATCGAGGTCGACAGGCAAATGCGCAGCAATGTGCCGCATATATTCGCCATCGGCGATATTGTCGGTCAACCCATGCTGGCTCACAAAGCTGTGCACGAAGGGCATGTGGCGGCCGAAGTCATTGCCGGTGAAAAAAGCTTTTTCGATGCCCGCGTGATTCCGTCTGTTGCCTATACCGACCCCGAAATCGCCTGGGTGGGCCTGACCGAAGACGACGCCAAGAAGGAAGGCATTGCTGTCAAGAAAGGCCTGTTCCCCTGGGCGGCGTCGGGGCGCGCCATTGCCAACGGTCGCGACGAGGGCTTTACCAAGCTGCTGTTCGATGCAGAAACGCATCGCGTTCTGGGCGGCGGCATTGTAGGCACCCACGCCGGCGATCTCATCGGCGAAGTCGCCCTGGCCATCGAAATGGGGGCTGACGCCGTCGATATCGGCAAGACCATCCACCCGCATCCGACGCTGGGTGAATCCATCGGCATGGCGGCCGAGGTGGCCGAAGGCAGTTGTACCGATCTTCCTCCGGTCCGTCGCAAATGATTCCCCGGAAAGAATAGAATAAGACTGCTCCAAGCCCGGGCAAGCCTTATGATTTGAACGGCAGGTGCTAACATTAGCGCCTGCCGTTGGTTTTTCTATAAGCATCGAACATGTCACATCCCGCCCCCAGCAATACCGCTACACTGCAAGTGTGGCTGAGCTATCTTGAATCCCTGCACCGCAGCGCCATAGACCTGGGCCTTGAACGTATCCGGGCGGTGGCCGGCAAGCTGAATCTTGCGCTGCCTTTTGTCAAGATCACCGTCGGGGGCACCAATGGAAAAGGGTCCACCTGCGCCATGCTCGAAGCCATTTTGCTGGCCTCCGGCTATAAAACCGGCACTTATACCTCGCCCCATCTGGTGGATTTCAACGAGCGCATCCGGATCAATGGCGATCTTGCCGGCGATGCGCAGATCATTGAACAGTTTCACCGGATCGAGCAGGCGCGCGGCGATATCACGCTGAGCTACTTCGAATACACGACACTTGCCGCGCTGATGCTGTTCGAGCAGGAACAAATGGATGTCGCCGTACTGGAAGTGGGCCTGGGCGGCCGCCTGGATGCCGTCAATCTGGTCGATACGGATTGCGCCATCATTACCAGTGTCGACATCGACCACACCGAGTACCTGGGCGATACGCGCGAAAAAATCGGCTTTGAAAAAGCGCATATCTTCCGGCCCGGCCGGCCCGCCATTTGCGCCGACCCGGTGCCGCCGCAAAGCATCATCGACCATGCCGCGCAGATCAAGGCCGACCTGTGGCTGTTCGGCAAAGACTTCAACTACTCCGGCGACCGGCAGCAGTGGGCCTACGGCGGGCGGGGCCAGCGCCGCAGCGGCCTGGCCTACCCGGCAT
>JBATWU010000184.1:0-5174 GCA_049672825.1 Pusillimonas sp. | reverse complement strand
ATGCGGGCCTCCAGTGTGCTGCGGGGCCGGGTGGTAAAGCGCAGGGCTTCGTTTGCATCCGCCGCCGTGACAGCTTGCCGTGGGCGTTCATCGGGGAGAGGCAGGCGGTCGTGTCTGCCGTCGGCCGCTGCGGGCAGGGCGGTTAGCAGGGCGGCAAGAATGCGCAGCGCCTGTTCGCCGTCTTCCAGTTCGCGCCCATCGTCGGGCTGTACCAGGGACAGCGCGATGGACTCGCCGGGTATGGCGACGAAGGTCAGATCATAGGCTGTCTTGAGCCGCGCATGTACGGATTCGACACGCAAGCCTTCGGCACCGCTCCAGGCGCTGGTGCCCGAGGCCAGGTTCTCGACCAGAACCAGGGTGTCGAACAAGGGGCCCGATCCGCCGCGGTCGTCTGCCGCGCCGGCGACCGCCGCGGGCGACAGGTGGGCGTGCTGCTGGAGTTGTCCCAGTTGCGCCTGGATGGTGGCAAGCTGCGAGGCCGGGGTGCCGTCCGGTTCCAGGCAGACTCTGACAGGCAGGTTGTTGATGAACATGCCCACGATGTGCTCGACCCCGGGGATGCTGGCGGGGCGTCCGGTAACGGTTGTGCCGAAGACGACGTCGCGCGAGCCCAGCCGTGCCGCCAGCCAGGATGCCCAGGCAAAATGAATGACGGCCGCAAATGTCAGCCCGCGTCTGCGCGCAAAGGCGATGAGCGCCCTGCTGGCCTGTTTGTCGAGGGCATGCCGTTGCGTGATGAAGTCGCGCGCGGCCCGGGTGGCGGGCGCAAACAGCGCGCGGCGCTCGGGCATCCCTTGCAGCAGGCGCGAGAAGAACGCCTGGCTGTCTGAATGGTCTGTTTGTTCGAGCCAGGCGATATACGAGCGATATGGGACGATGGCGTCGAGCAGCGGCGCCCGCCGGCTGCGGTAGCTTTCGTAGGCGGCCCGGACTTCCCGTTCCAGGCGGCCAAGACACCAGCCGTCGACCAGCAGGTGATGAAAGCTGGACACCAGGTAGACGTCGTCGGCGGCGACCTGAATCAGGGTCAGCCGGACCAGCGGCGCCTGCTCCAGTTCAAACCCCCGGGCCTGGTCAGCCGCCAGCAGGGTTTGCAACCGGGTTTCGTCGAACTGCGGCCAGGTTTCGATGGTGAGCGGCAGTGGCACTTTGCGATGCACGACTTGCAGCGGCCGATCCAGGCCGCGCCAGTGAAAGGCCGTGCGCAATACGTCATGGCGCTCGAAGACCGTGGTCCAGGCATGCCGGAACGCTTCCAGGTCGAGCTGGCCTTGGATGCGCATGCAGCTTTGTTCGAAATTGACCCCCGAGCCGGAAGCCGCCAGCGAATGCACGAGCATGGCTTCCTGCATGGGCGATAACGGATAGATATCCTGTATGTCGCCGCTTGAGGCCAATAGGGTATCGAGCGTGCGGCCCGAGATTTGGGCCAGGGGGAAGTCATTGGCGGTGTACAGTGGCCGACTGCCCCGGTCTGCCAGGGCGGCAATGGCTTCGAGCGAGGCTGCGACGCGGTCGAGCAGCATGGCGGCGCCCTGAACGGGCTCTGCTCCCGCCCAGGCCAGCCGCAATCGCCCGTCGGCCAATTGTGCCAGCAGCGCGCCTTGTATCGATGCGCCAAAACCAGGCAGCGAGTGCAGGCGTATCCGGTGCAGGGCGGCGGGAGCGCTGGACCAGGATAGGCCCAGCGTGGCGGCGGGAAGATCGAAGGTCTGGCCGAGTGTCCGGTAGGCGCAGGCGCTGCCCGATACTGCCTGCCTTGCGGCTTTGACAGTCCGGAGCCGTTCATCGGCAGGCATGTTGCCTATGGGCACCAGTATGGGCAGTACGCTGTCCATTTTTCCCACGATGCGGGCGGCGTCGGGTGCGCCGGGTGGCAGATGCCTTGGCGTGTCCAGGGCTTCCAGCAGGAGACCGCCGTCGGGCATGTCCAGCGCCTCTGCCAAGGCGGCGGCCAGCATGTCCAGCGGCGTGACCGTCAATTGTGCGCTTACCTGGCCGCACAAGGCGGTGCTGAGGGGCGCGGACAAGCTGTGCCGGGCCGTGATCCGCCAATGCGGGGCCTGGACACGATTCAGTGCGGGCGCGGCGGCTGCGCGCAGGGCGGGTGATTCCAGCGCGGCCAGCCCTGGGCCGGCGGCTTGTTGATCGGCATGCTCTTGAAGCCAGCCGAGCCAGTCGCCATAGTTCAGGCCGTCATCGGCGCCGGCCAGGGCGGTCGCGCCTGATTTGAGGACGGCATGCAGTTCGGTCAGCAATAGCGCCAGGCTGGCTCGATCGGCAGTGCAGGGGTGCAGCGCCGCGACCACCACCGGCGGCATCGCCGCGCCGCGATCGACCAGCGTGGCGGCCAGGGTAACCCCGCTGCGGGTATCCAGGCCGCGGCCTATGCGCGCGGCATGCTCGGCGACCCAATCGTCTATCCGGGCGTCGGCCAGGTTGATGGCCTCGACCATCCGTATGGGAAGCTGACCCACATAGGCGGCGATTTCCAGGTGGCTGGCCTGCTCGTCTTTCACCCATCGCAGGCGCAGCGCATCGTGTTTTTCGGCAAGCCGCTGCACGGCCAGCGCCAGTTCCACCGCGCGGATGGGCCGGTCGAGCACCAGGCTGGCCAGCAGAAAATCCTGCGCGCCGTGGCCGGTCGCTTCAGGAAGCAGCTCAGCGGGAAAAATCCGCTCTGTGCTGCGGCGCGGGCGCGGCTGCGCCGTGACCAGCTGCGCGGCCAGTTGTTCTATGGTTTGAAGCTGGAAGACATCGGACGGCGTCAGCGTGTAGCCCGCCTCGGTGGCGCGGGCTGCCATGCGTATGGCCAGAATGGAGTCCCCGCCGATATGAAAAAAGCTTTCTGTGACGCCAACGGATTCCAGCCCCAGCAATTCCTGCCAGATGGATTGAAGAATGCTTTCTTCTTCATTGCGGGGCGCAATCAGTTCTGAGGCACGATCGTAATGGTGGTCTTCGACCGGGGGCAGCGCCTTGCGGTCGATCTTGCCGTTCAGGTTCAGTGCCAGCGATGGGGCGCTTACATAGGCGTGCGGCAGCATATGAGGCGGCAGCAACGTTTGCAGGAACTGGCGCAGATCGGCCGGGGAGGGGCCCGGCAGTTGTCCGGGGACAACATAGGCGATGATCTGCCGTTCGCCCTTGGCCTGTCTTGGGGCGGCGACGTGTACCATGCGCAGGCCGGGATGGCGGGCCAGCGCCGCGGCGATTTCATTGAGTTCGATGCGGAATCCGCGCACCTTGACCTGGTCGTCCGCGCGGCCTGCGAACAACACCATGCCGTCGTGCCGCCAGCGGCCAAAATCGCCGGTGCGATACATGCGCGCCCCGTTTCTGTCGTCGAATGGGTCAGGCAGGAATGCGGCGGCGCTGCGGACGGGGTCGCCCACATAGCCCGTGGCAACGCCGTCTCCGCCTACATAGATTTCGCCGTTCACGCCCGGCGGCAACGGCGCGCCCCGGCGGTCCAGGATGTAGACGGTGCTGTTGGCCACAGGCGGGCCAAGTGGAAGATATATGTCGTCATCCTTCAGGCCGGCCAGGTCGAAGCAGGTGCTGAAGGTGGTGTTCTCGGTGGGCCCATAGGCATGCAGCAACTTCAGGCCCGCGGCGCTGCCGGCCCGGTATACCGCGCGCGCAACGTCGATATTGGTGGTGTCGCCGCCAATCAGGATGGTGCGTTCGCCGGAGAATATACCCGGGTCTATGGCTGCGATTTCATGAAAGAGGCCGGTGGTGATCCACAACAGAGTGATGTTCTTGTCATCCAGGGTGCGCTTGAGCAGCGTGCTGTCCAGCAAGGCTGCGCGCGCTATCGTAACGACCGTGCCGCCATTCAGGAGCGGATACCAGATTTCAAGCGTCGACGCATCGAAGGCCGGATTCGAATACAACGCGGCGCGTATCGGTGTTCCCGGTTCGGTGTAGTTGCTGTTGTGCGCCAGGCGAACGACGCCGCGATGCGGCACTGCCACGCCCTTGGGTTCACCGGTGGAGCCCGAGGTGAACATGATGTATGCGGTGCTGGAGGGGGCGATGGCGCGAGCCGGCAAGGGCGGCAACGCAAGGGCCCGGGTTTCCAGCAAGGCGATATCCAGGACGTCTATGCCGTCATAGTCCTGCTCATCGTCGCCGGCCGTCAGCAGGACGGCGCGCGCGCCTATGGATTTTGCCAGGCGCCGCCGGTGGGCGTGGGGGTGGGCCGGATCCAGGGGAACATAGATGGCGCCTGTACGCAGGATCGCCAGCACCAGCGTCAGAAAGCGGGCGCAGGGGGGCAGGACGATGACCACCGGTTCGCCCGGGCCCACGCCAGCGGCCGCCAGGGCGCTGGCCATGCGCAGTGACGCCGAACCGAGGTCGGCATAGCTGATGATGGTGCCGTTTTCGTCGACGGCGGGCTGGTCGGGATAGCGTTGCGCGGCCTTGTCGAAAAGCGCAACGATGCTGTGGTCCGACGCATAGGGCCGGCGCGTGTCGTTGAAGTGCCTGATGAGGTCGTGGCCGGCCGCGGGGCTGATGAGTGGCAGATCGCCCACCGGCTGTCCGGGCGAGTCCGCCGCCGCTTCCGCAAGCGTGCCGAACCAGGCAAGCAGATTGGCGATGGTCGAGCGCTCGAACAGCATGGGATCGAACCGGCACCAGAGTTCGAGATGCTCTGGTGTATGACGGTAAACCACCGAGATATCCGACTTGGCGGATTGCTCTGTCTGGTCGTCCACGATGGTGCAGCGGCTGCCATCGCGCGCCTGTAGCGGCTTGTCTGCAGCTTCCAGGCTGCCGAACAGCACCTGCATGAGCGGCATGACATCTGTTCGCCGCTCGATGTCGATGGCCTGGACAATGCGCTGAAAGGGAACGTCTCGGTGCCGCACGGCATCGCGAAAAGTATGCTGGACCCGCTCGAGCAGGGCATCGTAGCGCATGTCGGCATCGCACTGGACACGCAGCGGCAGGGTGTCGACCAGCAGGCCGACCAGGCCGGCAAGCTCGGGGCGGGTGCGTTTGGAAATGGGTACTGTCACCAGCAGGTCTTCAAGACCGCTCCATCGGTGCAGGACGGCGAAGAACACTGCGAGCAGGGCCATGAACGGTGTCGAACCTCGCTGCCTTGCCGCTTGGGCCAGCGCGGTGCCTATGGCGCCCGGCAGGCGTAGCCGCAGTGT
>JBATWU010000183.1:0-5588 GCA_049672825.1 Pusillimonas sp. | reverse complement strand
GTTCAGGCCCCTGCAGCACCAGCAGGCATTCCTGTTGCGCGACCAGACTCTCCCCCGCAGCCAGGACTGGCAGTCGCTGTACCGTCCCATTGACGCCGCGGGCGGCGACTTGGCAGAAGCCACCTCGGCCGCCGCCACGGGCGCATCGGAATTCCCGCTGGGCATGGCGCTCGGCCAGTTGCACGGCATTTATATCTTGGCCCAGAATCACGAGGGCCTAGTCCTGGTCGACATGCATGCGGCGCACGAACGGGTCGTCTACGAGGCATTGAAGAAAGCCATGGACGCCCAAAGCCTGCCCCGCCAGGAATTGCTGGTCCCCGTCGTGTTCAGTGTCACCGAAAAAGATATCGGCCTGATCGAAGAGCATGCCGGCACGCTGGCAGAGCTCGGACTGGACATCCGTCCGGCGGGCCCGGCTTCGGTCGCCGTGCGCGCCGTGCCCGCCCTGCTGGCCAATGGCGACATCGAGTCATTGGCCCGAAATGTACTGAGAGACCTCGCCAGCGTGGGCGTCTCGCCACGCCTGACCGAACAGCGCAACGAGCTGCTTTCCACCATGGCATGCCACGGATCGGTACGGGCGAACCGGCGGCTGACGCTCGATGAAATGAATGGCCTGCTGCGTAAAATGGAGCAGACCGAACGCGCCGACCAATGCAATCACGGCCGGCCGACCTGGGTGCAATGGAAGGTCGGAGAGCTGGACAAGCTCTTCATGCGCGGGCAATGACCTTGCCGGTCATCTGCCTGGCCGGACCGACAGCCGCCGGTAAAAGCGCAGCCACCCTGGCGCTGGCTGAACGCTGGCCCATAGAGGTCATTGTGATGGACTCGGCCACGATCTATCGCGGCATGGACATCGGCACCGCCAAGCCCGGCAAGCTTGAACAGGCTGCGATGCCGCATCATCTGCTCGATATCCGAGATCCCGCAGACAGCTATTCCGCCGCGGAATTCCAGCGCGATGCCAGCCGCTTGATCGAACAGATACAACACAGGGGGAAGCTGCCGCTGCTCTGCGGCGGCACCATGTTGTACTACAAGGCGCTGCGTGAAGGACTTAACCAGCTGCCCGCCGCCGATCCCGCCATCCGCGCCGCGATCGACCGCGAAGCCCAGGCCTGCGGCTGGCCCGAGCTGCACCGCCAGCTATCGCAGTTCGACCCCGTCACCGCCGCCCGGCTCGCCCCCAACGACAGCCAGCGACTGCAGCGCGCCATCGAGATCTACCGGGCCAGCGGTCGTCCCATGTCGGCCTGGCTGGCCGACAAGCGCCCTGAGCAGGACAACCGCCCGCAGTTCATCACGCTTAGCCTGGAACCATCCGACCGCCTGGCCCTGCATGCCCGTATTGCCGCGCGCTACCAGTCCATGATGGCGGCGGGCTTGCTGGACGAGGTCGGCGCCCTGCATGCCCGGCCCGACCTGCATCCCGGACTGCCGTCGATACGCTGCGTGGGATACCGTCAGCTGTGGGATTATCTGGACGGCCGCGTCAACCTGGAGCAGGCCATAGAACAAGCCATTGCGGCCACCCGGCAATTGGCCAAGCGCCAGTTGACATGGCTGCGCTCGCAGCCGGAGCGTCATGTAATCGATTGCCTGGCGCCGGATGCGGCCGCGCAGGCAGTGGACCGGGCGGCCTTGGCCTGGTCCGGGTACACAAGCCCGCGCACAGCCGAGGGGGATTAAGCGCCTGGCTCGGCTTGCGCTTTAATCAGCGTATTCAGACCACAATGGTTTGCGGCGCATCGGGCCCTTCTTGCTCGACGATTTCACCCAAGCGGCTGACCTGTTCGCCGTGCGCCGCCAGTGTCGCGGTGATGGCGTCGGCCTGGTCCGCCGGCACCACAATGACCATTCCGATGCCGCAGTTGAATACCCTGTGCATTTCGGCATCGGCCACGCCGCCGTTCTGCTGCAGCCAGGCAAAGAGTTCGGGCATGACCCAGGCGTCGCGATGCAGGCGGGCTGCCATGCCGGGCTGCAAAATGCGCGGCACATTGTCGAGCAGGCCACCCCCGGTGATATGCGCCAGCCCCTTGATGGCCGTGCCATGCTCGGCCAGCGCCGCCAGCACGGACTTGACATAAATACGGGTGGGCTCCATGACCAGGTCTTCGAGCGGCCGGCCGGCCAGTTCCTGGCCGGGCCGCGCATTGGCGTGCGTCAGGATCTTGCGCAACAGCGAGAATCCATTGGAGTGCGCCCCGCTGGACGCCAGGCCCAGCACGGCATCGCCCACCGCAATGGACTTGCCATCGATAATGCGGGATTTCTCGACCACTCCGACCGCGAAACCGGCCAGATCGTATTCCCCGTCGGGATACATGCCGGGCATTTCGGCCGTTTCGCCGCCGATCAGGGCGCAGCCGGCAAGCTCGCAGCCTCTGGCGATGCCGCCGACCACACTGGCGGCGGTATCGACCGAAAGCTTGCCGCAGGCAAAATAATCAAGAAAATACAAGGGTTCGGCGCCTTGCACCAGAATATCGTTGACGCTCATGGCGACCAAGTCGATGCCCACGGTGTCATGGCGATTCCATTCGAAGGCCAGCCGCAGTTTGGTGCCGACACCATCGGTCCCGGACACCAGCACAGGCTCTTTCAGGTGGCGCGGCACTTCGAAAAGCGCGCCAAAACCACCTATGCCCGCCATGACGCCGGGCCTCATGGTTTTGGCCGCCAGCGGCTTGATGCGGTCGACCAGCGCCTCGCCCGCATCGATATCGACGCCTGCGTCGCGATAGGTCAAGGAGGCGGAATGTTTGTTTGTCATGAGAAATGCCGTGGGATATGTAAGAATTGCGTGTTGAATGAATTACCAGGACTTGATTTTACGATGAATGCGGCCAGCTTTACCGTCATGGGCGGCTTCCCATCAAACAACCCATGACACAGCAACTGATACTAGACCTTTTACCCCCTTCCCCGCCCTCGCTGGACAACTTCGTGGCGGGAGAGAACAAGGCCGCTGTGCAGGCGCTGGTCGACTGCGGCCCCGGCAGGGCCATTTACCTGTGGGGCCCGCCAGGGGTGGGGCGCACTCACCTGCTGCGTTCAGCCGCCGCCGGGCCGGGCACACACTATTTTCATCATGGCGACAGCGCCCGGTCATTAAGCGACATTGCCACCGCCGACGTGCTGGAGTACAGGCTCATTGCCATCGACAATGTCGAAAGCCTGGACGACAGCGGACAAGCCGCGCTATTCACACTGTACAATCGCTGGCGAGAGGTTGCCTCGACTGCCCAGGGCTTTGCACTGGTGCTGGCGGGCAACAGGGCCCCGCTGGCCATGCCGCTGCGCGAAGATTTGCGCACCCGGCTGGGCTGGGACCTGGTATTCCGGCTCGAACAGCTTTCCGACGAAGATCGCGCCCAGGCCTTGTCCAAGCGGGCCGAAAACCGTGGACTGCTGCTTGCACCCGAAGTTGTCAACTGGGTCCTGACCCACTACACCCGCGACATGCGGCAGCTTAGCGCATTGATCGATGCGCTCGACCGCTACTCGCTTGAAAAACACCGGGCAATTACGCTGCCTTTGCTAAAAGACTTGCTGGCTTCAGGCCAGCCCACCGACCACACCGACAACGTATGACGTCTGCACAACGCCTGGTCCTGTTTGACCTTGACCATACCCTGCTCCCCCTGGACAGCGATTATCAATGGGCCGACTTTCTGGCCCGCACCGGGCGGGCCGGCGATCCGGCCGAAGCGCAGCGGCGCAACGATGATCTGATGCAACGCTACAACGCGGGCAAGCTGACGGCCGAGCAATCCGCCGAATTCATGCTTGGCCTGCTTAGCCGCGCCAGCATGGCCGAGCTGGCACAATGGCACGAGGCTTTCATGGCCGAGGTCATCCGTCCGGCCATCCTGCCCATTGCCACGAATCTGGTTCAACAGCACATCGCCCAGGGCGACCTGTGCGCCATCGTGACCGCCACCAATGAATTCGTCACAGCCCCGATCGCCCGCGCCTTCGGTATCGAGCATCTGATCGCCACGATTCCGGAAGCCCGCGACGGCCGCTATACCGGCCGCATCCACGGCGTGCCCAGTTTCCAGGCGGGGAAAGTCATTCGCGTGAACGCTTGGTTGAACGGGATGGGCACGAAACTGGCTGACTTCAAGACGTCTTATTTCTACAGCGACTCGCCCAATGACCTGCCCTTGCTCGAAGCAGTCACGCACCCCATCGCCGCCAATCCCAGCCCGGCCTTGCGGCGGCTGGCGAGCGAGCGCGGCTGGACCATACTCGACCTGTTCAAGGACATGCAGGACGCAAAGTCCTAAAATACAGCCATCATGCTTAAAGAAACAATAAAAAACTTTGTCAGCCGCCTGTTTGCCACGCCCGCCAGCGGCCCCGAACGCCTTGCGCGCGATAAACACGGCATCGATCGGCGCAACGTCTCGCGCCACGCGATCAAAGTATGCGAAGTGCTGCGCGCCGAGGGATACGAAGCCTACATCGTGGGCGGCGCCGTACGCGACCTGATCGTCGGGCTGGAGCCCAAAGATTTCGACGTCGCCACCAATGCCACGCCCAACCAGATCCGCCCCCTGTTTCGCCGCGCCCGCATCATAGGCAAGCGGTTTCAGCTGGTGCATGTGGTATTCGGCCAGGAAATCATCGAAACATCGACCTTTCGTTCCGGCGCATCCAGCGACGAGCATACCGACGAGCACGGCCGCATTCTGCGCGACAATCTGTTCGGTTCGCAGGAAGAAGACGCCGCCCGCCGCGACTTCACGCTGAATGCGCTGTATTACGATCCCATCAACGAAGAAGTCATCGACTATCACCGGGGCGTGGCCGACTTGAAGCAGCGCGTGGTTCGCATGATAGGCGACCCCGAAAAGCGCTATCGCGAAGATCCGGTGCGCATGCTGCGCGCCCTGCGTTTTGCCGCCAAGCTGAACGGAACCATCGATCCGGCCACCCAGGCCCCCATTCCGCGCCTGGCCGAGCTCATCGAGCACGTGCCGTCATCGCGACTGTTTGACGAGACCCTCAAGCTGCTGACCTGCGGCCATGCCATGGACTGCCTGCGCCAGCTACAGACGGCGGGCCTGCACCGAGGCCTGCTCCCCCTGATCGACGTGATCTTCCAGGAAGAAGGCGGTGAGCAGTTTGTCGACCTGGCGCTGGCGCGCACCGATGCACGGGTACGCGCTGGCAAAACGATCAGCCCCAGCTTCCTGTTCGCCGCCCTGCTCTGGAAGCTGGTCAACAAACGCTGGCAATCCCTGTGCGCCGAAGGCGAGCATCCCGCCCAGGCGCTCATGCAGGCGGCGGACTCCGTCGTCGACGAACAAACCCGCAAGCTGGCCATACAACGCCGCTTCCAGGCCGATATGCGGGAAATCTGGTTCATGCAGGCACGCTTCGAACGCGTCAACGCCAAGGCCATCTGGCGCATGGTCGAGCAGCCCCGCTTCCGCGCCGCGGTGGACTTCCTGCAGTTGCGCGCCGAGGCCCGCGAGGTCGATAGCGTGCAGGCACAATGGTGGATGGATCTGGCCAATGCCGACCATGCAACCCGCGGCGAAATGATAGAAAACCACCAGGTCCAGAGC
>JBATWU010000182.1:0-5054 GCA_049672825.1 Pusillimonas sp. | reverse complement strand
ACCAACTGCCTGCGGCGGCGCCCGCGCCGGTCCCGCCGCAGGGCATGAGGCCGCTTGCCGGCCTGTTGCGCATCACTGATCCCGATCTGCGTGCTTTGCTCAATGACTGGCTGCGCGATGTGTATATTGCCGACGATGTCGACACGGCCTTGGCGGCGCGTGCCGCGCTGCCCGAAGGTAGCCTGTATGTGGTCGGGGACGGGCATCTGGTCGATCGTCACAGTATTCGATTTTATGCGGCCGATTCCGAGCAGGCCGGTTTGCTGGCGCGGCAGCAGGAAATCGAAAACCTGCAGCGCGACCTCAAGGCCCGGCAATTGATCGCCGACGAAGCCGTGGGCGCGGTCAGCCGCGCCGAAAGCGCCTGGCAGCAGGTGTCCCAGTCGCTGGTGCCGGCTCGTCAGCGCGTGGCCGAGCTTACGCGCCGCCTGCACGATGTACAGCTTGAATACTCCAAGCTGAGGCAGCAGGCGGAGCAATCCGGCGAGCGGGCCGGACGCATCCAGGAAGATCTTCAGGAAATAAAGCAGCACACCGAGGCTTTGCTGGCGCAAAAGGAAGAGGCCGAAGCCCGTTTCGAAGCGCTGGATGTTCAACTGGGCGAGCATCAAATGCGGTTTTCCGATGCCGAGATTTCCGGAGAAGGCCTGCAGGAACAGGCCGAGCAGGCCAGACAGCGCCTGCGCGACCTCGAGCGCAGCGTGCACGAGTCCGAGTACGCCGAACGAGCCCTGCAGACGCGAATCGCCGACCTGAAGCGCAATCTGCAATTGGCGGGTGACCAGGCGCAGCGCGCCCAGGCCGAGCTGGAGGGCCTGCAGGGCGAACTCTTTGAACTGGATGCCTCGGCGTCGCAAGCAGGCCTGCAGGACGCGCTCGAGCTGCGCGCCGAGCGCGAAGAGGCGCTTAATCTCGCGCGCATAGAGCTCGACAATCTGGCGGCCTCTTTGCGCAGCGCCGATGAAGAGCGCGTTGGCATGGAACGCTCGCTCGAGCCGCGCCGGGCCCGTATCATGGATCTGCAACTGCAGGAGCAGGCGGCCCGCCTGGCCATTGAACAGTTTGCCGAACAGCTTGATGCGCATCAGGTCGACCGCGACCAATTGCGCCAGTTGCTCGATCAGCAGCCCGAAGAATGGCGCCGCACGAACTGGCTGCAATCCGAAGTACAGCGAATTTCACGCACGGTGGAAAGCCTGGGTTCGGTGAATCTGGCCGCGCTCGATGAATTGAACGCCGCCCGCGAACGCAAAGGGTTTCTGGATTCGCAGCATCAGGATCTGTCCACGGCGATTGAAACGCTGGAAGACGCCATTCGCAAGATAGACCGCGAAACCCGCGAGCTGCTGCAAGATACCTTCGACACCGTCAACGGCCATTTTGGCGAGCTTTTCCCGCGCCTGTTCGGCGGCGGAGAAGCCAGGCTGAGCATTACCGGCGATGAAATCCTCGATGCGGGCGTGCAGGTCATGGCGCAGCCGCCGGGCAAGCGCAACAGCACCATACACCTGCTGTCGGGCGGAGAGAAAGCCTTGACCGCCACGGCCCTGGTGTTTGCCCTGTTCAAACTGAATCCCGCGCCGTTCTGCCTGCTTGATGAAGTCGACGCGCCGCTCGATGACGCCAACACCGAACGTTACGCGAACCTGGTCAGGAGCATGAGCGAGCAAACCCAGTTCCTGTTCATATCCCATAATAAAATTGCCATGCAAATGGCCAAACAGTTGGTGGGCGTTACCATGCAGGAACAGGGCGTATCGCGCATAGTCGCGGTCGATATCGATTCCGCCCTGCAATTGGCCGAGGCTTGAGATGAATAGGGATAAACGTTTGATGATACGGCGGGGCTGACAATGAGCGACTTGCAAATTGGTTTGATTATTCTTGGTATCGTCCTGATCCTGATTGTGCTGATCTTCAATTGGTGGCAAGACAGGCGTGTGCGGCAGAAAATGCAGGAGCACTTTCCAGAGCGCGAGCATGATCCGCTGATGGGTGGAGGCGCGGTCGCGCAGGGCCGCCGGGAGCCGGGCTTTGGCCTGCGCGAGCCCGACGAAGATCCGGCAGCCGATGACCCCATCGAAGTCGATCCGACGACCGAGGTGGTGATAGACATCAGTTTTGCGCAAGCCGTTCCCAGCGCGTCTTTGCAGTCAGCCATTCAATCGCTGGTCAAGGCAGGCAATAAGCCCGTGCGGGTTTTCGCCGAGCGCGAAGGCGGCGGGCACCGGGCCCGCCTGCGTCCGGGCGAGGCTTATGTGTCGATGCAACTGGCGGTGCTGCTGGCCAATCGCAGCGGCCCGCTGACCGACATCGAATGGTCGCAGCTCTGGACGGCTGCCCAGGGCCTCGCAGAGCGTTTCGACGGTGCCATCGAAGCGCCCGAGCAGGCCCAGGTGCTGACTTACGCCGCCGAACTCGATCAGATGTGCGCCGCGCTCGATGCGCAAGTGGGCCTGACCTTGCGTCCGCAGGATATCCTGACCGTGTCCGAAATTTCCGGCGTTCTGGAGCAGGTTGGCTTCCTGCCCTATGGCCGGCAACTGGCTTGGATGTCCGATACGGGCCTGCCCCGCTTTACCGCCTTGCTCGACGGGGTTCCCGCGCTGGACGCGCAGTCGTCGGGCGTCAGCCGTGTCGACCTGCTGCTTGACCTGCCCAACAGTCCGGCCGATGAACAGGCCTTCAGCCGCATGGCCAGCGTCGGGCGCGACCTGGCCCGCCGGCTGAAGGCCGAGCTGCTGGACGACCAGGGGCATCCCGTGTCCGATAGCGCCGACCAGGCCATAGACCAGCAACTGCTCGAGCTTTACGGCAAGCTGGGGCAGGCCGGCTTTGAGGCGGGCGCCGAACGCACGGTCAGGGTCTTTTCGTGACGCGCGGCTCGAATGAGCCGGCCTCTCCATCGCGGCAGGCCGACACTTTGCGGGCGCAAATCAACGAGCATAATCACCGCTACTATGTGCTGGATGCGCCCCTGATTTCGGATGCCGAGTACGATCGCTTGATGGCCGAGCTGATCGCCCTGGAGCAGGCACATCCCGATCTGGTCACGCCGGAATCTCCCACCCAGCGTGTCGGCGCCGAGCCCCTGGCGGCTTTCGGCAGCGTCCGGCATGCCGTTCCAATGCGGTCCCTGGGCAATGCTTTCGACGCCGAAGACGTTCAGGCCTTCAGCAAAAGGGTGTTCGACACCTTGCGCGATGCCGGCCTGGCGACCCAGGAAGAGCAGCTGCAGTATGTGGCTGAACTGAAATTCGACGGGTTGGCGGTCAGTCTGCGCTACGAGGACGGCCGTCTGGCGCAGGCCGCCACCCGCGGGGATGGCCAGACGGGTGAAGACATCACCAGCAACATTCGAACCATGCGCTCGGTGCCGCTGCAGCTCAAGGGCGATTTCCCGCAGGTGCTGGAAGTGCGCGGCGAAGTGCTGATCAACCGGAAAGATTTTGAAAAATTGAATCAGGCTCAGCAAGCGCGTGGCGAAAAGGTTTTTGTCAATCCACGCAATGCCGCCGCCGGTAGCCTGCGCCAGCTGGATCCACGTATCACCGCGACCCGGCCGCTGCGCTTTTATGCCTACGGCTGGGGCGAGATACGCATTGTCCATCATGGGCAAACTGAATTGTTCCGCCAAGAGGCGGGTAATGCCAATATGCCGTGCAAGACCCACGCCCAGATGCTGGATTGGCTCGAGGCGCTGGGCTTGCCGGTAAACCGTTCGCGCAAGCTGGTCAGCGGCGCGCAGGGGCTGCTGGACTTCTATGCCCACATCAGTCAGGCGCGGGCGGCGCTACCCTTCGATATCGATGGGGTGGTTTACAAAGTCGATTCGCTCGAGGCACAGGGGGTGCTGGGCTATGTGGCACGCGCGCCGCGCTTTGCCATTGCGCACAAATTCCCCGCGCAGGAAGAAACGACGCGTTTGCTGAGCATTGAAGTGCAGGTGGGGCGCACGGGCGCCATCACGCCGGTTGCCCGGCTCCAGCCGGTATTCGTGGGCGGAGTCACGGTAACCAATGCCACGCTGCACAACGAAGATGAAATTCGCCGCAAGGATGTCAGGGTGGGCGATATGGTGGTGGTTCGGCGGGCGGGCGACGTCATTCCGGAAATCGTTGCTCCTGTGCCCGGCCTGCGTCCGCCGAATACGGCCTTGTTCATCATGCCGCAGCATTGTCCGGTGTGCGGCTCCGCCATCGAACGCTCCGAGGACGAGGCGATTTCCCGCTGCACGGGCGGGCTGTTCTGTGCCGCCCAGCGCAAGCAAAGCCTGAGCCATGCCGCCGGCCGCAAGGCGCTGGACATCGAGGGCCTGGGTGAAAAACTGGTCGATCAATTGGTGGACAGCGGACGGGTGAAATCGCTGGCCGATCTGTTTACGCTGACCGTCGATGAGCTGGCGGCATACGAGCGCATGGGCCGCAAGTCGGCCGAGAATCTGGTTGCCGCCCTGGAGCGGGCACGCACACCGGCCCTGGAACGCTTGATGTACGCGCTGGGTATCCGGCACGTGGGTGAAACCACGGCGCGCGATCTGGCACGGCATTTCGGCTCGGTTGATGCCGTCATGGCCGCCGAAGAGGCCGAGCTGCTGCGCGTGAATGAAGTTGGCCCGGTGGTGGCGGCGTCCATCATCCGCTTTTTTGCGGAGCCTCACAATCGGGATGTGATTGCCGCGTTGGCGGCGGCGGGCGTGCATGCCAGCGCGCCCGAGCAGGCGTCAAGCGCCGACCTGCGGCTGGCAGGCAAGACCCTGGTGCTGACGGGCACCATGCCCACCTGGACGCGCGATGAGGCCACGCGGCATATTCTGGCCGCCGGCGGCAAGGTAAGCGGCTCGGTATCCCGGAAAACGGCCTATGTGGTCGCAGGCGAGGAAGCCGGCAGCAAACTCACGAAAGCGGCCGAGCTGGGCGTGCCGGTGCTGGACGAGGACGGCCTGAAGGCGCTGTTGGGTGTTTCGTAATTCTTGAGCGTCGGGAAGGTTGAGCAAGTCGCAGGCCCTGATACCAGGGTGGCCGTCGATGCGGGGTGGGGTGCATGAGCCGGCC
>JBATWU010000181.1:0-19904 GCA_049672825.1 Pusillimonas sp. | reverse complement strand
CGAGCCAAATGCCTTGGCCAATACCGTGGTGATTGCCGCCGTAAGCGTCGTCTTGCCGTGGTCAACGTGCCCGATCGTACCTACGTTTACGTGCGGTTTGGTCCGTTCAAACTTACCTTTTGCCATGATTTATCCCATCAATGTTTTCAAGGAAACAAAAAATTTACCTGCCCGCAACCATGCGGGCAGGAACTGGTTAATTACTTGCCGCGAGCGCTGATGACTTCATCGGCAACGTTCTTCGGAGCTTCGGCGTAGTGCTTGAACTCCATCGTGTACGTTGCGCGACCTTGCGTTTGCGAGCGCAGGTTGGTCGAGTATCCGAACATCTCGGCCAAGGGTACTTCGGCCTTGATGATTTTGCCACCGCCAACGATGTCGTCCATACCCTGGACCATACCGCGGCGGGAGGACAGGTCGCCCATGACCGTGCCGGCATAATCTTCCGGTGTTTCGACTTCAACAGCCATCATGGGCTCGAGCAATACCGGACTGGCCTTGCGCATACCGTCTTTGAACGCCATGGAGGCAGCCATGCGGAATGCGTTTTCGTTCGAGTCGACATCGTGGTACGAACCGAAGAACAGCGTTACCTTGACATCGACGACCGGGTAGCCCGCCACCACGCCGGCTGGCAGGGTTTCCTGGATGCCCTTGTCGACCGCGGGGATGTATTCGCGCGGAACCACACCGCCCTTGATGGCGTCGACGAACTCGTAGCCGCCACCTGGCTCGAGGGGTTCGAGCTTGAGCACGACGTGGCCATACTGGCCGCGACCACCCGACTGCTTGACGAACTTGCCTTCGATTTCATCGCAGGTCTTGCGTATGGTTTCGCGGTAAGCCACCTGCGGCTTGCCGACGTTGGCCTCGACACCGAATTCACGGCGCATGCGGTCGACCAGCACTTCAAGGTGCAGCTCGCCCATACCCGAAATAATGGTCTGGCCGGACTCTTCGTCGCTACGAACGCGGAACGAAGGATCTTCCTGGGCCAGGCGCGACAGCGCAATGCCCATTTTTTCCTGGTCGGCTTTGGTCTTGGGTTCGACGGCCTGCGAAATGACAGGCTCGGGGAATTCCATTCTTTCAAGCAGGATGTGCTGGCCGACGTCGCACAGGGTTTCGCCCGTCGTCACGTCTTTCAGACCCACCACCGCGGCAATGTCGCCCGCCAGAACTTCCTTGATTTCAGCACGGTTGTTCGCGTGCATCTGCAGGATACGGCCGATACGCTCTTTCTTGCCCTTGACCGGGTTGTACACCGTTTCGCCGGCGTGCAAGACGCCCGAGTAAACGCGCACGAAGGTCAACTGGCCAACGAACGGATCGCTCATGAGCTTGAATGCCAGGGCGGAGAACTTGGCGCTGTCATCGGCCGGCAGGCTGATGGGGTTGCCATCGTCGTCGGTGCCTTCGACAGGCGGAATATCTACCGGCGAAGGCAGGTAATCGACGACCGCGTCGAGCATGCGCTGCACGCCCTTGTTCTTGAAGGCCGTGCCGCACAGCATCGGCTGGATTTCGCCAGCGATGGTGCGGGTGCGAATGCCCAGATTGATTTCGGCCTCGGTCAGCTCGCCCGACTCCAGGTACTTGTCCATGAGCTCTTCCGACGATTCGGCGGCGGCCTCGACAAGCTTCTCACGCCATTCGTTCGCTTCGTCGACGAGGTCGGCGGGAATGTCGATGTATTCGAACTTGGTTCCCTGGCTGGCTTCGTCCCAGATGATGCCCTTCATGCGAACCAGATCGACCACACCCTTGAAGGTATCTTCGGCGCCGATTGGAATAACGATGGGCACAGGATTGGCCTTCAGACGCAGCTTGAGCTGGTCGTAGACCTTGAAGAAGTTCGCGCCGGTGCGGTCCATTTTGTTGATGAACGCCAAACGGGGCACACCATACTTGTTGGCCTGGCGCCAAACGGTTTCCGACTGGGGCTGTACGCCGCCGACAGCGCAATACACCATGCAGGCGCCGTCGAGCACGCGCATGGAACGCTCGACTTCAATGGTGAAGTCGACGTGTCCCGGGGTGTCGATGATGTTGATGCGGTGTTCCGGGAGATCGCCGGCCATGCCGCGCCAAAATGCGGTGGTGGCAGCCGAGGTAATGGTAATGCCGCGCTCTTGTTCCTGCTCCATCCAGTCCATGGTGGCCGAGCCTTCATGGGTTTCGCCAATTTTGTGGTTGACGCCGGTGTAGAACAGAATGCGCTCGGTGGTGGTGGTTTTCCCTGCATCGATGTGCGCGGAGATACCAATATTGCGATAGCGCTCGATTGGGGTTTTGCGGGCCATGATAGTGTCCTTAGATTACCAACGGAAATGGCTGAATGCTTTGTTCGCCTCGGCCATCTTGTGCGTGTCATCACGCTTCTTCATTGCCCCGCCACGGCCTTCGGAGGCGTCAAGCAATTCACCGGCCAGGCGCAGATCCATCGATTTCTCGCCACGCTTCTTGGCTGCTTCGCGCAGCCAGCGCATGGCCAGGGCCAGGCGGCGCACTGGGCGCACTTCAACCGGCACTTGATAGTTCGCGCCACCGACACGGCGGCTTTTCACTTCAACGAGAGGCTTGATGTTGTTAATCGCGGTGTTGAACACCTCGATGGGCTCTTTGCCAGTTTTAGCCTGTATCTGGTCGAAGGCGCCGTAAACAATACGTTCGGCAACAGCTTTTTTACCAGACAACATAACAACGTTCATGAACTTGGCGAGATCTACGCTGCCAAATTTTGGATCGGGGAGAATTTCACGCTTGGGAACTTCGCGACGACGAGGCATTTTAACTTCCTTGTGACAGTTCAGTTGAACCGCTTTTACGCGGCCACGACCATTTATCTAAATGGTCACTTACATGCTATGGGCCCATGCCCACGGCTGCACTGATACGACCAGACTGGCTGGACAGGGGAAAACTTAAGCTTTTTTCGGGCGTTTTGCGCCGTACTTGGAACGCGCTTGCTTGCGGTCTTTGACCCCTTGCAAATCGAGCGAACCGCGCACGATGTGGTAACGCACACCCGGCAAGTCTTTGACACGGCCGCCGCGCACAAGAACCACCGAGTGTTCCTGCAGGTTGTGGCCTTCGCCGCCGATATACGAAATGACTTCGAAACCGTTGGTCAGGCGCACCTTGGCGACTTTACGCAAAGCCGAGTTGGGTTTTTTGGGGGTTGTGGTGTACACGCGAGTGCAGACACCGCGCCGCTGAGGGCAGTTTTCGAGCGCTGGGCTCTTGCTGCTCTCACGGGAGACTTCGCGCGGCTTGCGCACGAGTTGGCTAATGGTTGGCATAACCTTTACGCATCCTGTGACGTTTAAAATCGGTACTTGCGTACTTAGATTTACGTGTTTGAATAAACGCCTGACCCTTGCACCGGTGTATGTATATAAACACCCCCGGCCAAGAGCATCAGGCGGTTTGCGCAAAAAACCGCCTGACACGAAATAACGTAAAAGAGCGGGCCTTGCAGCAAAACCTGAAAGTAACTTATGGGGTCGGCAATGTGCCCTGGCCGGCACCCGGAAAAAACAGCCGGAAACGCCAGAAAAAACACTACCCTTAAAGTTAGCCCACCATCATAGCACGCACCACTTGTGAAGAGCAAGGCCATGAAGTGGAAAGTGTTGTAAGCTGTGCATAGTGACCATCGCAGCATGCCTCCGCGTGGCAGACACGCCGGCGGCCCGCTATTTTACCGCCCAGGCGCACCTCGACACCACCGGAGTGGTATCGTAACATTGGCGGCCTGAACATAACACATAACGGGCTTGCCCCTCCCATGAATATTGCCTCCGCCGAAGATGACCTTGTCCAAGGCCAGCTCTTGAAAGAAATTCTTGCTTCCGCCGGCCATCATTGCATGGTGTTTCCCACCGGCAACGAGCTGCTGGCCGCGCTCCAGCGCAAAATGGTATTCGACCTGCTGCTGGTCGACTGGGAGCTGCCCGACATGAGCGGGCTGGATATCGTTCGCTGGGTGCGCGGCAATCTGGGATACTCGGTGCCCGTGATGCTGGTTACTCACCGAACCCTGGAAGAAGAGCTGGTTGCCGGGCTGCAGGCTGGGGCCGACGATTACATGGGCAAGCCCGTGCGCAAGGGCGAACTCATCGCCCGAACCGAGGCCTTGCTGCGCCGCCACAAAGTCGAGGCGCACAACGAAGCCGCCTTCCGTTGCGGCGCCTATGAGATCGACCCCGCCACCGACAGTATCGCACTCAACGGCCAGCCCGCCGAGCTTGCACCGAAGGAATACGAGCTGGCCCTGCTGCTGTTCCGCAATCCGGGCCGCCTGTTTTCCCGCGACGTACTCAGCAACCAAGTATGGAACCGCGAAATACCCGCCACCTCCCGCACATTGGACACCCATCTTTCGAATATTCGCCGAAAACTGCAACTTCGGCCCGAGCATGGTGTTCGCCTGAGTTCATCCTACGCGCTGGGCTACCGCCTGGAGCTGGTCCACGACGCGGCCGAATTGCCATGAATCGTTCCTTGCTTATCCTGCGCCCGATTCTGTCGCTGGCCTTCGTCGCCTGCGCAATACTATTTTCCGCCCGCGCCATAGCCCAGCCGGCCGGTGCACAGGGCGAAAACTTCATTTACCGTGTCCTCGGCGGCGATACCCTGATCACGCTGTCGGAACGCTTTACCGATAGCGCCGAACACTGGCGCACCCTGCAAGCATTGAATGCCGTCCAGGAGCCCACGCAGCTGCCCATCGGGCTGGAGCTGAAAATACCCTTTGCCCTGATTCCCGAACTGCCCGCGCAGGCAAGTGCCACACATATCGTGGGAATGGCTCTGGGCAATCAGGCGCCGCTGGCTGTCGGTGATCAGCTTGTGGAAGGCGACACCGTGCGCACCCAGGAAAAAGGCTTTGTCACGCTGACACTGGCCGACGGCAGTGCATTGACCGTTCCGGCGCAATCCTCGTTGCGCCTGGACAGATTAAGAGTCTTCAAGGGTACCGGCTTGACCGACACCATCTTTACGCTGGAGGGCGGCTCGCTGGAATCGCAGGTGGCACCCCAGGGCACCGGTGTGGGGCGCTTCGAGATCCGCACCCCTGTCAGCGTGACAGGCGTCCGGGGCACGCATTTGCGGGTACACACGCATGCCCAGGGCACGCAAAGCGAAGTGCTCGAGGGCGCAGCCGGGCTTGAGTCCGGCCAGGCCGAAAGCGTCCGCTTGCGGCAGGGCCAAGGTGCCGCCATCAACGCCAGCGGCAAGCTACAGGGGGTCCGCACACTACTGCCAGCGCCAGCCCTTCAAGTTCCGGTACGGGCCAGCTCGGGCTGGCGCATCGATTTCCCGCCCATCACCGGCGCTTCCGCGTATCTGGTTCGTGTCGCAGGGGACCCCGACGGCACCCAATTGTTTTCCAGCCAGCTGTTCAGCACACCCGAAGTATCCTTCCGCGCCCCGGGCGCCGGCACCTACTACGTCATGGTGCGGGGCATCGATGCCGATGGCCTGAATGGCGTCGATGCCATTCAGCCATTCCAGGGCCTGCCGGTGCTGCAAACTTCCGACGGCACTCCCGTATCGACCGCATTCGATCAGTTTGTGACGCTCACGGATTACTGACATGCCGGGGCCCGCCCACGATATGGACGCAGGCTTCTGGGGCAATCTGGAGCGGCGGGTTTGGACGGAATGGCTGCTGGTCACGGCCGCGCTCGTTGTGCTGACCCTGGCCATGGCATTTTTCAGTACACCCCTGGGGCTGACACGCCTGGATCATGCGTTCTACGACAAGATGCTGGCGGCTACGGCCCAAGCCGCTGACGACCACGACATCGTTATCGTTGCCATCGACGACGACAGCATCGATCAGATCGGCTACTGGCCGTGGCGCCGGGCCCTGCATGCCAATCTGCTCGACAGGCTGCAACAGGCAAAGGTGGTAGGACTGGACTTTATTCTGAGCGATGTCAATCCAGCCTATCCGCAAGACGACCAGTTCCTGGCGCAGGCCATAGCGCGGCACGGAAGCGTCGTGCTTGCGCAAATCATCGATGCCCAGAAGCGCGGCGCCATCAACCCACTGGGTCCGTTGGAACAAGCCGCCGCGGCCCTGGGCTATATCAATATCTATCCCGATGACGATGGCGTCATCCGGTCGCTGACCTTGCATCAACACCTTGAAGATGGCAGGCCGGTCTCCCATTTCATTGCCGCAATGCTGTCCGTGGCGGGCGACCAGGCCAGCCTGCGGCGTATCCAGGGGAAATTCGCTCCGCTGCGGATTCCCTATGCCGGAAGCCCGGGTCATTTCACCATATATCCCTATATACAAGTGCTGAATGGCAATGTGCCGGCGTCGGCCTTTGACGGCAAGCACGTTCTGGTGGGCTCCTGGGGCTCGGGGCTGGGGGACGCCTTTCCCACGCCGCTGACGCGGCAGGGCGAGGCAATGGCCGGAGTCGAAATCCTGGCCAATGGTCTGTACAGCACCCTCCATGATCACTGGATCCGCGTGCCGCCCGCATGGCTGGGCGCACTGCTTGCCTGCCTGCCCGTGCTGCTGGCCTGCGCGGCGCTGCGCCGCCTGTCTCCGCGCAAATCGCTCCTGGCCATATTCATTGCCCTCTTGCTTATCTTTGCAGGCAGCTGGCTGCTGTTGCGCCATGCGCAAGCCTGGGTACCCATTACCGCCAGCATTATTGGTGTGGTTCTGGCTTATCCCGTATGGAGTTGGCGCAGTCAGGAGGCGTCGCTTCAGCACATCGATCGCGAGCTGCTGGCCCTGCATGCCGAGCGGCAGGGGCTGGACGGGCCGGGGGCGGAGCACGCAGCGACACATTCCGACGGCTCGCTTTCCGCCCGTGTCACCCAGCTGCACAGCGCCATTGCGCAACTACGTCTGGCGCATCAACGGCGCGATGAAACCCTGCGCTTCCTGTCGCATGACATGCGGTCCCCGCAGAATTCGATTCTTGCCCTGACACAACTGCAACAACAGCCCGCAACAACCCTGCCCGACGCCGAGTTCCTCAGGCGCATCGACACTTATGCTGAAAAAACACTGGGACTGGTGGACAGCTTTGTTCAGTTGGCACGCGCCGAGGCGACCCCCCTGTCGCGCCAGCGTCTTGATCTGGCAGACCTATTGGCGCAATGCTGCGATGAATTCTGGGTCCAGGCACGGCAAAGAAACATCGCCATTCGCTTCCATGAACCTCCCGGCCAGGCGTGGATCTGGGGTGACCGTCCGCTGCTTGAGCGCGCCTGCTGCAATCTGCTCGACAATGCGCTTAAATACAGCGCGGACCACACCGAGGTTGTCTGCAGCATTGTTTCAGACAAGAATGCCTGGCTGTTGAGCATCCAGGACCACGGACGGGGCATCAGTCCGGATCAACAGGCCCAGCTCTTCAAACCTTTCACCCGTTTCCAGGAAGACACGCCGCGCAATCCCTCCGGCACGGGCTTGGGCCTGGCATTTGTCATGACGGTAATCCGCCGGCATGGCGGCACCATCAGCGTTCACAGCCAGCAAGGCGCTGGCAGCATCTTCCGCATCAGCCTCCCCGCGGCAGCCTGACCCGCGCCAGGGAAAACCTGTTGCAGCGAACTTCCGCGCACGCCTCGCGAATTCAGCGCCAACGCTAGGGTGAAACAAAAACGCCAGGTGAGCTCACCTGGCGTTTTCTATTGAAGCAAGGCCGATGAATTATTCTTCGGCAGTGCCCTCGGCCTCGTCGGAAGCAGGCAACTCGGTTTCCACGGCTTCTGCGGCAGGCGCATCTTCGAACGGGTTGGCCATGGCGCGTGCTGCTTGACGTTCGGCGGCCTCGTGAGCCTCTTTGTCTTTGCGCGCCATATGGTACGACATGCCGGTGCCCGCCGGGATCAGACGGCCAACGATGACGTTTTCCTTCAGGCCACGCAAATCGTCGCGCTTGCCCATGATGGCCGCCTCGGTCAGGACACGCGTGGTCTCCTGGAACGATGCCGCCGAAATGAACGAGTCGGTCGACAGCGACGCCTTGGTGATACCCAGCAGCACGTTGTCATACGAGGCGGGGAGCTTGCCGTCGGCATCCATGCGATCGTTTTCGTTGAGCAGTTCGGAACGTTCGACCTGTTCGCCCGTAATGAAGCTGGTGTCGCCCGCGTCGGTGATCGTTACGCGGCGCAGCATCTGACGCACAATCACTTCAATGTGCTTGTCGTTGATCTTCACGCCCTGCAGACGATACACGTCCTGAACTTCGTTGACCACATAGCTGGCCAGCCGCTCGATGCCCTGCAGGCGCAGGATGTCGTGCGGATCGGCCGGGCCGTCCACGATCATTTCGCCCTTGTTCACCACCTGGCCATCGTGCACCAGCACCTGTTTTTCCTTGGGAATCAGGAACTCGTGACTGACGCCTTCCAGATCGGTAATGACCAGGCGCTGCTTGCCCTTGGTGTCCTTGCCGAACGAAACCGTGCCGGTGACATCGGCCAGCATGCCGGCATCCTTGGGCGAACGGGCTTCGAACAGCTCGGCCACGCGAGGCAGACCACCCGTAATATCGCGGGTTTTCTGCGACTCTTGCGGAATACGCGCCAACACTTCGCCCACGGTAACCTGCTGGCCATCACGCACGGTAATCAGTGCGCCGACCGGGAAGGAAATATTGACCGAGTGGTCGGTGCCGGCGATCTTGACGTCTTCGCCCGCTTCATTCACAAGCTTGATCTGCGGACGCATCATGGTCTTGCCGCCGCGCGTCTTGGGCGTGATGACCACCAGCGTGGACAGGCCAGTGACCTCGTCCAGCTGCCTGGCAACCGTAACGCCCTCTTCGATGTTCTCGAAGCGGACCTGGCCGGCATACTCGGACACAATAGGACGAGTCAGAGGATCCCAATTGGCCAGGCGCTGGCCGGCCTTGACGGCATCGCCATCGCCCACGGCGATCGTGGCGCCGTAGGGGATTTTGTGCCGTTCGCGTTCGCGGCGATTGTCGTCGAAAATGACGATCTCGCCCGAACGGGAAATGGCCACGCGTTCGCCCTTGGCGTTGGTGACATAACGCAGGCCGATGGCAAAGCCGACACTACCCGTCGACTTGGTTTCAACCGAGCTGGCCATGGCGGCACGCGAGGCGGCGCCCCCGATGTGGAAGGTACGCATCGTCAGCTGCGTGCCCGGCTCGCCGATGGACTGGGCGGCAATCACGCCTACCGCTTCGCCACGGTTGACCAGGTAGCCGCGGCCCAGATCGCGCCCATAGCAGTGCGCGCACAGGCCGTGACGCGTTTCGCAAGTCAGGGGCGTACGCACCTTGACTTCGTCGACGCCGATACTGTCGATGTACTCGACCAGGTCTTCGTCCAGCAGCGTGCCCGCGGCAACGGCGGTTTCCTGGGTCTCTGGATTGACGATGTCGATCGCCGCCACACGGCCCAGGATACGGTCGCGCAGCGGTTCAATGACCTCGCCGCCCTCGACCAGGGCTTTCATGGAGTAGCCCCGTGTCGTGCCGCAATCGGATTCGGTGATGACCAAGTCCTGAGTCACATCGACCAGACGGCGGGTCAGGTAGCCCGAGTTCGCCGTCTTCAGGGCGGTGTCGGCCAGGCCTTTACGCGCGCCGTGCGTCGAGATGAAGTACTGGAGTACGTTCAGGCCTTCGCGGAAGTTGGCCGTGATGGGCGTTTCGATAATGGAGCCATCGGGCTTGGCCATCAGGCCGCGCATGCCGGCGAGCTGACGAATCTGGGCCGCGGAGCCCCGGGCGCCCGAGTCCGCCATCATGTAGATGGAGTTGAACGACTCCTGGCGAACCTCTTCGCCATGGCGATTGACCACGGGTTCGGTAGCCAGTTGTTCCATCATGGCCTTGCCGACCTTGTCGCCGGCCTTGCCCCAGATATCGACCACGTTGTTGTAGCGCTCTTGCGATGTCACCAGACCGGACGAGTACTGCTTGTCGATCTCTTTGACTTCCTTGCTGGCCTGGGCAAGGATGTCTTCCTTGACCGAGGGAATCAGCATATCGCTCATGGCGATGGAAATGCCGCCGCGCGTTGCCAGCCTGAAGCCGGACTGCATGAGCTTGTCGGCAAAGATCACCGTCGCGCGCAAACCGCAACGACGGAAGGACTGGTTGATAAGGCGCGAAATTTCTTTCTTTTTCAGCGGACGGTTCAATACCGAGAACGGCAGGCCCTGCGGCAGGATTTCCGACAGCAGCGCGCGGCCGACCGTGGTTTCGAAGCGCTTGAGCACCGGTTGCCATTGGCCATCGGCGTCTTTTTCATACTCGTTCAGACGCACCGTGACGCGGCTTTGCAGCTCGACCTCGCGGTTGTCGTAGGCACGCTGGACTTCGGCCAGGTCCATGAAGAACAGACCTTCGCCCTTGCCATTGATGCGCTCGCGCGTGGTGTAGTACAGCCCCAGCACGATGTCTTGCGACGGTACGATGGACGGTTCGCCGTTGGCGGGGAACAGCACGTTGTTGGACGCAAGCATCAGCGTGCGCGCCTCGAGCTGGGCTTCCAGCGACAGCGGCACGTGAACTGCCATCTGGTCGCCGTCGAAGTCGGCGTTGAAGGCGGCGCAAACCAGCGGATGCAGTTGAATGGCCTTGCCTTCGATCAGCACGGGCTCAAAGGCTTGGATGCCCAGGCGGTGCAGCGTTGGCGCGCGGTTGAGCATGACCGGGTGTTCGCGAATGACTTCTTCGAGAATATCCCAGACGACCGGTTCCTGTCCTTCCACCAGTTTCTTGGCGGCCTTGATGGTTGTGGCCAGGCCCATCATTTCAAGGCGATTGAAAATGAAAGGCTTGAACAGTTCCAGCGCCATCAACTTGGGCAGGCCGCACTGATGCAGCTTGAGCTGCGGACCCACCACAATGACCGAGCGGCCGGAGTAGTCTACGCGCTTGCCCAGCAGGTTCTGACGGAAGCGACCGCTCTTGCCCTTGATCATGTCGGCCAGGGACTTGAGCTGGCGCTTGTTGGCGCCCGTCATGGCCTTACCGCGGCGACCGTTATCGAGCAGCGAGTCGACCGATTCCTGCAGCATGCGTTTTTCGTTGCGCAGGATGATATCGGGCGCCTTCAGTTCGAGCAGGCGCTTCAGGCGATTGTTGCGGTTGATGACACGGCGGTACAGATCGTTCAGGTCGGACGTGGCGAAACGGCCGCCATCGAGCGGCACCAGCGGACGCAGGTCGGGCGGCAGCACGGGCAGCACTTCCATGACCATCCACTCGGGCTTGATGCCCGATTTCTGGAAGCCTTCCAGCACTTTCAGGCGCTTGGAGATCTTCTTGATCTTGGCGTCTGAAGAAGTTGCCTTGAGTTCGGCGCGCAGGGTTTCGATATCGCGGTCGATATCGATGGTGCGCAGCAGTTCCCGCACGGCTTCGGCACCCATGAGGGCATGGAAATCATCGCCGTATTCTTCCGTCTTGGCCAGGAAGTCGTCGTCGGACATGATCTGGCCGCGCTTGAGCGGCGTCATGCCGGGTTCGATCACGCACCATGCTTCAAAATACAGCACGCGTTCGATATCGCGCAGGGTCATGTCGAGCACCATGCCCAGACGCGAAGGCAGGCTCTTCAGGAACCAGATGTGCGCAACCGGGCTGGCCAGTTCGATATGGCCCATGCGTTCGCGGCGCACTTTGGCCACCGTGACTTCAACGCCGCACTTTTCGCAGATCACGCCGCGATGCTTCAGGCGCTTGTACTTGCCGCAAAGGCATTCGTAGTCTTTGATGGGACCGAATATCTTGGCGCAGAACAGACCATCGCGCTCGGGCTTGAAGGTACGGTAGTTGATGGTTTCCGGCTTGCGAACCTCGCCGTAAGACCACGACCGCACTTTTTCAGGCGATGCGATACCAATCTTGATGGCATCGAATTGCTCGTCTTGCGAGACTTGTTTGAATAGATCGAGTAGCGCTTTCATTATTTACGCTCCAAATCCATGTCCAGGGACAGGGATCTAATTTCTTTGACCAGAACGTTGAACGACTCAGGCATGCCGGCGTCGATGACGTGGTCGCCCTTGACGATGTTCTCGTACACCTTGGTACGGCCGGAGATATCGTCGGACTTGACCGTCAGCATCTCTTGCAGTGTGTACGAAGCACCGTAGGCTTCCAGCGCCCAGACTTCCATCTCGCCGAAACGCTGGCCACCGAACTGGGCTTTGCCGCCCAGCGGTTGCTGCGTTACCAGCGAGTATGGGCCTGTCGAACGGGCGTGCATTTTGTCGTCAACCAGGTGATGCAGCTTCAGGTAGTGCATGTAGCCGATGGTGACGGGGCGCTCGAACTGCTCGCCCGTGCGGCCATCGAACAGCCATGCCTGCGCACGCGTCTCCGTCAACTTCAGGCGCTCGGCGATCTCGTCCGGATAGGCCAGTTCGAGCATCTGGGTGATTTCCCCTTCGGTTGCGCCGTCGAAAACAGGTGTCGCAAGCGGCACGCCGTTTTTCAGGTTGCGGGCCAGTTCGATGACTTCGTCGTCGGTAAGCTCGCTGATGCGCGCACCAGCGCCAGTGCTGTTGTAGACCTTGTCGAGATAGGCGCGAATCGTCTTGACCTGAGTATTTTTCTCGTCCTCGATCATCTCGCCGATACGATGGCCCACGCCCTTGGCGGCCCAGCCCAGGTGGACTTCAAGCACCTGCCCGACGTTCATCCGGGAAGGAACGCCCAGCGGATTCAGGACGATATCGGCAGGCGTGCCGTCGGCCATGTGGGGCATGTCCTCGACAGGCGTGATGCGCGAGACCACGCCCTTGTTGCCGTGACGCCCGGCCATTTTGTCGCCAGGTTGCAGGCGGCGTTTGACGGCCAGATACACCTTGATCATCTTGAGCACGCCCGGCGGCAACTCGTCGCCCTGGGTCAGCTTCTTGCGCTTTTCTTCGAACGCCAGATCGAACTGGTGGCGTTTCTGTTCCAACGACTCCTTGGCCTGCTCCAGCACCACGGCATGCTCTTCATCGGACAGGCGAATGTCGAACCACTGCCAGCGGTCGAGGTCGGCCAGATAGGCCTTGTCGAGCGTGGAGCCCTTGGCCAGCTTGCGCGGGCCGCCGTTGACAGTCTTGCCGACCAGGAACTTGCCGATACGATCGAAGGTATCGTCTTCGACGATGCGCAACTGATCGTTCAGATCCTGGCGATAGCGGCGCAGCTCATCGTCGATGATGGATTGCGCACGCTTATCGCGTTCGATGCCTTCGCGGGTGAAGACCTGGACGTCGATCACCGTGCCGATCATGCCGGAAGGCACGCGCAGCGAGGTGTCTTTTACGTCGGAGGCTTTTTCACCAAAGATGGCGCGCAGCAGCTTTTCTTCGGGTGTCAGCTGGGTTTCGCCCTTGGGGGTGACCTTGCCGACGAGCACGTCATCGGCGCGCACTTCGGCGCCGATATAGACAATACCCGAATCATCCAGGCGATTCAGCTGGGTTTCGGCCAGATTGCTGATGTCGCGCGTGATTTCTTCGGCGCCCAGCTTGGTGTCGCGCGCAACGACCGTCAGTTCCTCGATGTGGATCGAGGTATAGCGGTCATCGGCCACGATTTTTTCGGAGATCAGAATCGAGTCTTCGAAGTTATAGCCGTTCCAGGGCATGAACGCGATCAACATGTTCTGCCCCAGGGCCAGCTCACCCAGGTCGGTCGAGGCGCCGTCGGCCAGGACGTCGCCGCGCGCCACCTGGTCGCCGCGCTTGACGATGGGGCGCTGGTTGATATTGGTGTTCTGGTTGGAACGCGTGTACTTGGTCAGGTTGTAGATGTCTACGCCCACCTCGCCGGCAACGTTCTCGTCATCGTTCACGCGAATGACCACACGCTCGGCGTCGACGTGGTCGACCACACCGCCACGAATGGCCTGTACGGTCGTGCCCGAGTCGACGGCCACGGTGCGTTCGATACCAGTGCCCACCAACGGCTTTTCCGGACGCAGGCAAGGCACGGCCTGGCGCTGCATGTTGGCGCCCATCAACGCGCGGTTTGCGTCATCGTGCTCAAGGAAGGGAATGAGCGATGCCGCCACCGACACGATCTGGGAAGGCGCCACGTCCATGTAGTGCACGTTCGAAGGCGCGGTCAGCATGGTTTCGCCGGCCTGGCGGCAAGCCACCAGGTCGTGGGCAAAACGGCCGTCTTCGTCCAGCTCGGCGTTGGCCTGGGCGATGACGTAGTTGCTTTCTTCAATGGCCGACAGGTAGTCGATTTGCTCGCTGACCCTGCCGTCGATGATCTTGCGGTAGGGTGTTTCGAGAAAACCGTATTCATTCAGGCGCGCATACAGCGCCATGGAATTGATAAGGCCGATGTTCGGACCTTCCGGCGTTTCAATCGGGCAAACGCGGCCGTAATGGGTCGGGTGCACGTCGCGCACTTCGAAGCCGGCGCGTTCGCGCGTCAAGCCGCCAGGGCCCAAAGCCGACACGCGACGCTTGTGCGTGATTTCGGACAGAGGGTTGGTTTGGTCCATGAACTGCGACAGTTGGCTGGAGCCGAAGAACTCTTTGATCGCTGCCGAGATCGGCTTGGAGTTGATCAGATCGTGCGGCATGAGGTTTTCGGTCTCGGCCTGGCCCAGACGTTCCTTCACGGCGCGCTCGACGCGCACCAGGCCGGCGCGGAACTGGTTTTCGGCCAGCTCGCCCACGCAGCGCACGCGACGATTGCCCAGGTGATCGATATCGTCGATCTGGCCACGGCCGTTGCGCAGCTCGACCAGTACCTTGATGGTTTCAAGGATGTCTTCGTTGGTCAGTGTCATGGGGCCGGTGATGTCTTCACCGCGGCCCAGCCGGCTGTTGACCTTCATGCGGCCCACACGCGACAGATCGTAGGCCTCTTCGCTGTAGAACAGGCGCTGGAACAATGCTTCCACTGCGTCCTCGGTGGGAGGCTCGCCGGGACGCATCATCCGATAGATGGCCACGCGGGCGGCCATCTGGTCGACAGTCTCGTCCGTGCGCAGGGTTTGCGAAATATAACCGCCGCGGTCCAGGTCGTTGATGAACAGCGTCTGGATTTCGCGGATGTTGGCGGCGCGGATGTCTGCCAATATGGTTTCGTTGATTTCGTCGTTGGCGTTGGCGATGATCTCGCCCGTCTCGGGGTTGACCACACCCTTGGCCAGAATTTGGCCCAACAGGAAATCTTCAGGCACCGAGATGCGCTCGACCTTGGCGGCAGCCAGGTCGCGCAGATGCTTGGCGTTGATGCGTTTGTCTTTTTCGACAATGACCGCGCCCGAGCGATCGGTGATGTCGAAATGCGCCACTTCGCCCTTCCAGCGCTCGGCTACGAACTCGAGCATGCCGCCTTCGTTGTGGATCTCGATGTTGTCGAAATCGGAGAAGTGGGCCAGGATGGCTTCCGGCATCATGCCGATGGCCTTGAGCAGGATGGTTACCGGCATCTTGCGGCGACGGTCGACTCGGAAGAACAGAATGTCTTTGGGGTCGAACTCGAAATCGAGCCAGGAACCGCGGTAAGGAATCACGCGGGCCGAGAACAGCAGCTTGCCCGAGCTATGCGTCTTGCCACGATCGTGCTCGAAAAAGACACCGGGCGAACGGTGCAGCTGCGATACGATCACGCGCTCGGTGCCATTGATGACGAACGAGCCGTTGTTGGTCATGAGCGGAATTTCGCCCATGTACACTTCCTGCTCTTTGACTTCCTTGACGGTGGGCTTGCTGACTTCACGGTCCATCAGCACCAGGCGCACCTTGGCACGCAGCGGCGAAGCATAGGTCAGGCCGCGCAACTGGCACTCTTTGACGTCGAACACGGGCTCGCCGAGAACGTAGCTTACGAACTCCAGGCGCGCCATCTGATTGTGGCTTACGATGGGGAAAATTGAAGTGAAAGCCGCTTGCAGGCCTTCATCTTTGCGTTTGGAAGGTGTAGTATCCGCCTGCAGAAACGTTTTAAATGATTGCAGTTGAGTCGCCAAAAGGTAAGGGACGTCCTGGACGTCTTCACGCTTGGCGAAGCTCTTGCGTATGCGCTTTTTTTCGGTATACGAATAAGGCATGAGCACTCCGACTCGAGGGTTACATGGGCCGTCAACCACGGCCCTGGTTTACGACTCCAGAAAACCCCACTCAGGACGAAGGGCGAACCCGAATCGCGGGTTTTCTGGAAACGCAAAAGCCCGGGAGGGCCAAACGCCTTCCCGGGCAGGCAAGAAAAGTCTTACTTGAGCTCGACCTTTGCGCCAGCTTCTTCAAGCTTTTTCTGTGCAGCTTCGGCGTCAGCCTTGGCCAGACCTTCTTTGACAGGCTTGGGAGCGCCGTCAACCAGGTCCTTGGCTTCTTTCAAGCCCAGGCCAGTGATTTCACGCACGGCCTTGATGACGCTGACCTTGTTTGCGCCGATTTCAGCCAGCACAACGGTGAACTCGGTTTGCTCTTCAGCAGCGGCAGCAGCGCCACCAGCGGCAGGAGCAGCCACAGCCACAGCGGCGGCAGCAGCCGACACGCCAAATTTTTCTTCCATTTCCTTGATGAGCTCGGACAATTCGAGCACGGTCATGCCAGCGATAGCGTCAAGGATTTCAGCTTTGCTTAATGCCATTTTTAAGAACTCCAAATATTGTTAAATGCCAGGGTTGGGTGTCGCTCGGTTCGACGAATTTCCAGGCGGAGGCTTACGCCGCCGCTTTTTGATCGCGCACTGCCGCAAGGCCGCGTGCAAACTTGGTTGGAACTTCGTTGAGCGTACGCACAAATTGCGTGACAGGGGCCTGCATCGTACCCATAAGTTTCGAAAGCAACTCTTCGCGGGAAGGCATGGTGGCCAAAGCCTTCACACCATCCTGGCTCAACAGGCTGTTGGGCAACGCCCCGCCTTTGATAACCAGCTTATCGTTGGTCTTTGCGAAACCGGCAAGTACTTTTGCCGCCGTGACCGGATCGGTGCTGATCCCGTAGATCAGCGGACCGGTCAACTGAGCAGTGAGCTCCTCGTAGGGAGTTCCTGCCACAGCGCGACGGACTAGCGTGTTTTTCAGGACACGCAGATACACACCCGACTCACGCGCAGTTTTGCGCAATACGGTAACAGAGGCGACGTCCAGACCACGGTACTCGGCGATAATGATCGATTGCGCCTTTGCAACTTCTGCAGAGACTTCTTCGATAACTACCGCTTTCTCTTTACGATTGAGACTCACGGTTTGAACACTCCATCAAATGACGCATGAGAGGGTCTCTTGCGTCTACCGAATGCGGCGCACCTGGTCGAGTTCTTCGTACAGCAAGAATTCTTCCATGGGACGCCGTCTGCGCTGGACTCAGATTGAAACCAATCTGAAATTAAGCTGGCCCTGGCGTACGGATACGTTGACGGGCCGGCTCCAGCGGTCTTTGACAGCAATGCCTGAGGTGACTCAGGCACGGCCCAAAGTTCTGTTTCCAGCGGTATTTAGGCCGCCAGAGAAGCTATTTCTACACGCGCACCGCCGCCCATGGTGGACGATACGGCCACTTTGCGCAGGTACACGCCCTTGGAGGCGGTGGGACGAGCCTTGTTGAGGGCGTCGACCAGCGCGGCCAGGTTGGTTTGCAACTGCTCGATGCCAAAAGAGGCACGGCCAATGGTGGCATGGATAATACCGGCCTTGTCGGTACGATATTGAACCTGGCCGGCCTTGGCATTCTTGACCGCCGTGGCCACGTCGGGCGTGACGGTGCCGACCTTGGGGTTGGGCATCAGGCCGCGGGGGCCCAGCACTTGACCCAGGGCGCCGACGATACGCATGGTATCGGGCGAGGCGATCAGGATGTCAAAGTCGATCTGTCCACCCTTGATGGTTTCAGCCAGGTCTTCCATGCCGACGATGTCGGCGCCGGCGGCCTTGGCGGCTTCGGCTTTGTCGCCTTGGGCGAACACGGCGACACGCACCGATTTGCCGGTACCGGCGGGAAGAACGACCGAGCCGCGTACGAGCTGATCGGATTTCTTGGGATCGATGCCCAACTGCACTGCCACGTCGATGGACTCATCGAACTTGGCTGTGGCCGTTTCCTTGACCAAGGCCAGTGCCTCGGCGACAGGGTAGAACTTGTTACGATCGATTTTGGCGGCAATGGCGGCCGCGCGCTTGTTCAACTTGGCCATGCTTATACCCCTTCAACCGTAATGCCCATGCTGCGGGCGCTACCAGCCACCGTGCGAACGGCGGCGTCAAGATCGGCAGCCGTCAGGTCGGGAGACTTGGTCTTGGCGATCTCTTCAGCCTGGGCGCGTGTCAGCACACCCACCTTGTCGAGGTTGGGACGAGCCGAACCCTTTTGCACGCCGCTGGCCTTTTTGATCAGGACGGTGGCAGGCGGCGTCTTCATGATGAAGGTGAAGCTCTTGTCTGCGTAGGCGGTGATCACCACTGGAATCGGCAAACCGGGCTCCAGGCCCTGGGTTTTGGCGTTGAACGCCTTGCAGAATTCCATGATGTTCAGACCGCGCTGACCCAGCGCCGGACCGATAGGGGGTGAGGGATTAGCCTTACCAGCTGGGACTTGCAGCTTGATAAAGCCGACGATTTTCTTCGCCATGCGTAGCTCCTTGCGGGTTCAAACACCGGCGCGCCATGGACGCGGACGGCTCCCCGGGGGTTAAAAATTAGGTTTTCTCAACCTGACCAAAATCGAGTTCGACAGGGGTGGCGCGGCCAAAAATGGTGACCGAGACACGCACCTTGCTTTTCTCGTAGTTGACTTCTTCGACATTGCCGTTGAAGTCTGCAAACGGACCTTCTTTGACGCGGACCATTTCGCCCACTTCGAAGAGGACCTTGGGTTTCGGCTTCTCGACACCCTCTTCCATCTGGGAAAGAATTTTTTCGACCTCGCGGTCGGAAATGGGCGCGGGACGGTTGCCGGAACCACCCAGAAAACCGGTGACCCGGTTGGTATTCTTGACCAAGTGCCAGGTTTCGTCGGTAAGATCCATTTCGACCAGCACGTAGCCCGGGAAGATGCGCCGTTCAGTAATGGACTTTTTACCGCCCTTTACCTCGACAACCTCTTCAGAGGGAACCAGGATTCGCCCAAAGGATGTTTCCAACCCTGCGCGCTCGATGCGTTCAACGAGCGCTTTGTGCACGCTTTTTTCCATGCCGGAATAAACGTGGACGACATACCAACGCTTGCTCATGTGTGTCCTTTATTTCCAGCCCAGCAGCAGGCCATAAATGACCCACTCAAGACCTTTGTCGACGACCCACAACAAGAGCCCCACCACAATGACGAATACAAAGACGATGCCCGTCATTTGCAGGGACTCTTTGCGCGTCGGCCAGACAACACGCTTTACTTCGTTATAGGAATCACGTCCAAAACTGATGGTGCGCCGGCCAGGCTCGCTGAACCAGGCAATGACAGCGGCAACCACCAGGCTCCCGATGAACACCCCTGCCCGCATGATGGCGGGCTCGCCTTCAAGCATGGAATAGCCGACGATACCGGCTACGATAACAAGCACCGCCAGACCCAGCTTGATGCGATCTGTGCTGCTGCTAACGGTTTCTACGTTGCTATTCGACATATTCCGGCACGTGATGCCGCGCGAGCGGCTTCGATGAGACTGATTGTGTGGCAGGGGCAGTAGGAATCGAACCTACAACCTTCGGTTTTGGAGACCGACGCTCTGCCAATTGAGCTATACCCCTAGACCCTGAAAGCGATGGCACCGCGAGGAGCCACCGCCCTTTGCAACTTTGCTGCGAAAGACCGCATAGCGATCTTTCGCGGTAAGCCAGACGCTTACTTGGTGATGCTGGCGACGACGCCGGCACCGACGGTGCGGCCACCTTCGCGGATGGCAAAACGCAGGCCTTCTTCCATGGCGATCGGCGCGATCAGGCTGACCTTCATCGACACGTTATCGCCA
>JBATWU010000180.1:0-21351 GCA_049672825.1 Pusillimonas sp. | reverse complement strand
TGGATATTGCCGATCCGCGCGCGGTGTCGCGCCGCGTGGCGGACGATAGTCCCGACTGGATCATCAACACCGCCGCCTACACCGCGGTCGATCGCGCCGAAGGCGAAGCGGCGCAAGCGAGCGCGGTCAACGAATTGGGCGCCACCCACCTGGCGCAAGCGGCCCGCGACGCCGGCGCCCGGCTGCTGCACCTGTCCACCGACTATGTATTCGATGGGGGGCTGAATCGGCCCTATACCGAGCAGGATGCCGCCGGCCCCCTGAACGAATATGGCCGCGGCAAACTCCGGGGCGAACATGCGGTACTGCGCATTGCGCCGCAGTCACTGGTGCTGCGGACATCAGGGGTATACAGCGAATACGGCCACAACTTCGTCAAGACCATGCTGCGTTTGGCGGCGGGCGGGCAGCCGCTGCGCGTCGTGGCCGACCAGTTCGCCTGCCCCACCTACGCCGGCGACCTGGCCAATGCCATCATCGGCCTGATCGAGCGCGGGCGGGCAGACGGCTATGGACGAGAACGTGGGCAAGGACTCGGGCAAGCCGGACCGGTGGCGGGTATCTACCATTATTGCGGGGCCACGCCGGTGTCGTGGCATGCGTTTGCGCGGCACATATTCCAGTGTGCGCGGCAATGGGATGGACGCTTTCCCGTGCCGGATCTGAAGGCTATCCCGGCCAGCGGGTATCCCGGCGCGGCCGCCAGGCCTGCCTATTCGGTCTTGTCGTGTGAAAAAATCAGGGCGCTGGGCATCGAATCCAGGCCGTTGCAGGCTACGCTGCCGGCTGTCGTCAGGGCACTCATGGAATAAGAGTGGGGCGGCCCTGGCTTACCCGGCCAGCGACTCGCAAAAGGTCTTGACCCAATGCGCGGTCGAGGCATCGTGCCCGGGTTGATCTGCGCCGTGGGCCTCGCCCGAGAGCTCGGCTGAAATGCCTTTGGCCAGCACCTTGCCGTATTCCACGCCCCATTGGTCGAAGGGGTTGATGCCCCAGACCACCGCCTGTACAAACACCTTGTGCTCGTAGAGCGCCAGCAGGGCGCCCAGGGTATAGGGCGACAGCCGCGGCAGCACGATCAGGTTGGATGGGCGCCCGCCCGGATGCACCCGGTGCTGCGCCAGCCACTGGGCCTGTTCCTGCGGCATACCGGCGTCCAGGCATTCCCGCAGGGCGTCGTCGTAGCTTTTGCCATTCAGCAAGGCCTCACGCTGGGCCAGGCAATTGGCCAGCAGGCTTTTGTGATGTTCGGGCCAGCCGTGGTCGGCCTGCTGGCAAACCAGGAAATCGACCGGCGCGCCGTCGCTGCCCTGGTGCAGCCACTGGAAGAAGGTATGCTGGGCATCGGTGCCGGGCATGCCCCAGACGGCCGGGCCGGTGGCCACGCCCACCGCTTCGCCATCCAGGTTCACCGACTTGCCCAGTGATTCCATTTCCAGCTGCTGCACATAAGGCACCAGGTTGGCAAGCCGGAAATCATAGGGCGCGATATTCAGCGAGCCGTAGCCCAGCACGCTGCGGTTCACAATGCCGGCCAGCGCCATTTGCACCGGCGCATTCTGTTCGATGGGGGCTTCGGAAAAATGGGTGTCCATGGCGGCGGCGCCCGCCAGCATGCCGGCCACCACGTCCGAATTCACCGCCAGCGCCGTGGTCAGGCTGACCGCCGACCACAGTGAAAAACGGCCGCCCACCCAGTCCCACAGCTTGAAAATATGCGTCTCGGGCACACCCCAGGCCTTGGCCAAGTCAGGCCGCCCCGTGATGGCCACCACCTGTTCATAGGGATTTTCCACGCCGGCCGCCTGCAGCCATTCCAGTGCGCGCTGCCCGTTCTGCAGCGTCTCGGCCGTGGTGAATGATTTGGAAGCCAGGACGATCAGCGTATCGTGCGGATCCAGCCCCGACAACCCGCCCTGTATGGCGTGGCCATCGATGTTGGCTACGAAATGAACCTGTCGCCAGGTGCCGGCATAGCCGAAGGCACTGACGGCCAATCGCACGCCCCAGTCGCTGCCGCCGATGCCAATGTGGACAATATTGCGCCAGCGGCGCTCGGAATCGGCCAGCCGCACGAAAGCGTTCAGGCGCTGGCGCTCGGCGGCAACTTCTTTGATGGGGGCGGGCGCGCGCAGGGCGGTGTGCCAGGCGGCGCGATTTTCAGTGATATTGGCAATGCCGCCCGACAACAGGCGCTTGCGCATTTGCGGGAAGTCTCGCGCGTCCAGCAACGCCTGTGCGGCGGCGGCAAGCGCGGGAGAATCGGCCTGCCCGCTGATGTCCAGATCGATGCCCGCCGCATGAATAATGCGCAGAGTACCGGTATGTATGGTCGACTTGCTGGCGGCCTCATGGAAGGCCGTCCATTGGGGCAGACTGGTTAATGCACAAGACACGGGCGTTCCTTGCTGGCATGAGAATCGTGAGGTGATTGTAATGCCAGAAACCGCCCCTGCCCTGCGGACCGGCTAGCGGCGGCGTTGGCTGGGCCCGCCTGGCGCGCGGCCGGCGATATGGCGGAAAGTAATTCGGCCCTTGCTCAGGTCGTAGGGCGACATTTCAAGTGAAACCTTGTCGCCCGCCAGGATGCGGATGTGGTGCTTGCGCATTTTGCCACCGGTGTAAGCGACCACGGGGTGCCCGTTATCAAGCGTTACACGGAAGCGGGAGTCGGGCAATACTTCAGTAACGAGTCCGCCCATTTCAATCAATTCTTCTTTGGCCATGTAGGGTTCCTGTAAAGATTAACAAAAAGCACCCATGTGTCGGACTCGCGCTGCGTAGCATCCGGCAAACCGCGTGTTGCAGTCAAAAATGAACAGGTGCTTCGTGACGCCAAATGGCGTTTCGTGCTGCGTTCCGGGGTGGGAACGTATGTGGTGCGAACGTTAGGTGGGGGTCGTGATATTGCTACGGCGTGGTTGACAACGTTCGCGTTTAGCCTAGCTATGATAACACAAGTACTTGTGTTAATGGGGTTTTTTTGTTCGGGGCCGCCCTGGTGCCCGTCTGGGCGGATGATTGTAGGGAAATAAACCACGGTGCGCCCTAAATTGATGAAATGTGCGCACAAATGCAGGAAGAACTGATATTCTTAAGGGTTAACCCTGCACATCGTCAAGCCCTCGCCATGAACTCTGTCAGAACGCAGCTGCTATTGATCGGCACCATGGCCATCTGGGGCTTGAACATTTCCGCCATCAAAGTGCTGACCACCTATATGCATCCCATGCTGGTGGCCAGCCTGCGCATGGCGCTGGCCGCGGTGGTCATAAACCTGACGCTGTTCTGGCGCAAGCCTCCCATTATTCTGGGCAAAGTGCCCCTGGAACAATGGCTGCGTTTCGTATTGTGCGCCGTGCTGATGATCTATGCCAACCAGATTTTCTTCACCTATGGCATGGTCGGTGCCAGTGCCACCAACTCGTCCCTGATCATGGCGCTCAGCCCGCTGGTGGCTTCGGTGCTGGCCGCCTTCATCTTCCGCGAAGCCCTGACCCGCATCCGCTTGCTGGGCATTGCTTTGGGTTTTGGCGGCGTATTCGCCGTGGTCATCAGCGGTGCGAACGCTTCGCTGGCGGCAACCACCTGGGGCGATGCGCTGATATTCTGTGCCATGCTCAGCTTTGTGGTGGGCGGCGTGTTCATCCAGAGCCTGGCGCGCCAGTTTCATGCCCTGTTCATCAGCAGCTTCATCTATACCCTGGGCGCGATACTGCTCTGTATTCACATGCTGCTGGACGACTCCGTCGATCTCAGCGCCGAGACGCTGTTGAGCCCCGGCTTCTGGCCCTGGCTGCTGCTGGCCTTTGCCGGCATTGTGCCCACCGCCATTTGCAACATGCTGTGGAACAGCGCCATCGCCGAGCTGGGCGTGGCGCGCACGTCTGTGTTCCAGTACTGGATCCCCGTCTTCGGCGTGGCCTTCGCCCTGCTGTGGCTGGGCGAGCCCTTTACCGTCTGGCATGTGGTGGGCATGGCCGGCATACTGCTGGGCACCTATCTGGGTACGCGGCGGGGATAAGAGTGCGCCGCGGCCTCAATCCTCGGCCAGCTCTCCGAGCTTTACCTGCTTGACTGGCGGGCGAATACGAAAATAGCCCACGGTTCCGGGTTCTACGCCGCGCTCCTCGGCGATGATCTCGGTGACCGACAGCCCGCATTGACGGCCTTGGCAAGGGCCCATGCCACAACGACTAAAGCTCTTGGTCTGATTCGGTCCATGGCAGCCTAATGCGACATAGCTGCGCAGCGCTCCGGCGGTAACCTCCTCGCAGCGGCATACAAAGACCTCGTCGGCAGGTACTCGATGCGCGAGTTTGGGCCTGTACAAAGCGTCCAGGAAGCGACGGAAACGCCGCGCTTTGCCCAGCAGGCGTTCAAGGTCGGCCAACTGCTGGTCGCGGCCCGCCTTGGGCAGGCGGCCCTGCCGGTAAGATATTTCGACACCTATGGCCTTTCCATGCAGCGCCGCGGCTGGTGCGCCGAGGATGACGGCACCATCGCCGGCAACGAAAATATCCTTGGCTTCGGCGAGCTCGCCGATAGGGCTGGTTTCGGCCAGCCAGCACAATTGCTGCGCCGACCATTCATGCGGTACACGCAATGACCAAGTGAATTGTGTATTGGGGACAACGCCATGGTGCAATAGCAAAACGTTGGCATCAATACAATGCATCCTGCCTCCAGCCTGGAACTGGAACTGGCGAATTCGGTCTTCGCCTATCGCCTTGAAGCCCGAGGCGTTCTTGAAGAATGGCACTTTGGCTTTCCTCAAGGCGCGTAATAGCTTCAGTCCTTTGACCACCGAGTGGGGGTCGGCGGCGATGCCGTCCGCGTGGCGCAACGCGTTCCGGTAATCAGCCCAGCCTGTCGTATCCACGACCGCGGCAATTTGAACGCCTGCCGACAGGTACTGCGTGGCCAGCAAATACAGCAGGGGGCCGCAGCCGGCCAAGACGACTGGCCCTATCGTGGCGACGCCGGTGGTTTTCAGCAGGATCTGCGCCGCCCCTACGGTCATGACCCCCGGCAAGGTCCATCCTGGTATGGGAAACGGTCTTTCCATCGCGCCAGTGGCCAAGACAATATGACGGGCCTGCAAATAGCTGCTGCGCCCCTGGTGGGTTAGATGCAGGTACTTTTCTTTGGTTACCTCCCAGACGGAGGTGTTCGGGCGGTAGTCAATACGGCTGTTCCGAATGCCTTCGACCAGCGTGTCGCCAGCGCAATAGTCCGAGCCAAGCGTGCGGCGGATATGCCTGGAAGCGGTGGTGATGCCGCGGTATATCTGCCCGCCAGGCCCAGGCTGCTCATCCAGCACGACGACGCCCAGGCCATTTTCGGCGCACGCAGCGGCAGCCGCCATTCCGCTGGGGCCCGCGCCGACAATGACGACGTCGACCTGCTGGTGCGCAGTCGGATTAATGCTGTCATTCATAGTGGGCCGCACCTTTTTGAGTTCGCACGTCCATATTCTCATGTACCGCTGTCATGCAGGCTTGGCTGTTGGGCTGTCCATTGATCTCGAGCAGGCAGTCGAAACACACACCCATCATGCATAAGGGTGCTCTGTGCGACTGGCTGACCGGGGTCGTCCGGAACTGGGTGACGCCGCTGGCCAGCAAGGCTGCCGCCACGGTCGTGCCGCTGGGTACTTGAAGAGACGTTCCATTGAAGCGGATCGTGATCTGGGGGCGTTCATCGTCGAGTAACGGTTGAAACAACGCTTGCTCGGTCATTCTCGTCTTGTTCCTTCAAAACCGATTGGACGCAAAGGCCCTGCTGGGGTCCGGATGATCTTCTTTTCCCATGACCCAGGCACTGATGCGAAGGGAATGCATGGCCGAGAGCGTGACACCACTGTGACAGGTAACGAGGAATGCCCCGGGATACTGTTCCGATTCCTCATAGATGGGAAATCCATCGGGTGTCATGACGCGCAAGGCGGCCCAGGCCCGAACCAGGTTTGCCTTGGCCAGCAAAGGAAAAGTCATTACGGCTTTCTTGGCCAGGGCTTTCATGGCCGGGAGTGTCGTGCGGTCATCGAAGCCGACATCTTCTTCGGTGGAACCCAATTGCACCGAGCCCTCCTCGGTCTGCCGTAGTTTGTTGGTGGCACAGGAAAGAAACGGCTGCAGCCTTTCAGTAACGAGAATCTGGCCGCGGTTGGGCACGACCGGCGCATGGAGCTTCAGCATAGGCGCCAGCTTGCGATTGCCCAGGCCGGCAGCCAGGACAATGCGGCGTGCCCTGTAGGTGGAACCGCCGGCGGTTGCTGTGAACACACCATTCTTGCTGGCCAAGCTCTGTACCGGCGCGCCATTGACGACTTGCGCGTCCGATTGAGCCAGCCCTTTATGCAAGGCGTGCAATAAACGTAGTGGGTTGACGTGTGCATCCAGAGGGCAGAAACTCCCGCCGATAACGGCCGGTCCGATACCGGGCAATCGGGCTTTCAGGTCGTCGCGGCCAAGCATCTCGAAGGGCACGCCGCCAAGGTCCGATAACGGTTGCAGCGTTTTCTGACGCTGCTCGACTTCCTCGTCTGAAAAACCAAACCAGTATCCGCCCGTCGGCCGCAACTGCACGTCGACGCCAGTGTCCGCAAGCAGCGTCTGGGCAAAATCGGGCCACATCAGGCGGGCTTGGCGGGTCCATGCGGCATAGATGGGCAGGCCGTCGCCTTTGCCTTGCACCCAAATCAGGCCGAAATTTCCCCGGGATGCCCGAAACGCAAAGTCGCCTTCATCAAGAAGCGTGACTCGAGCACCGCTTTTTGCGGAGCCATAAGCGATAGACGCTCCAACAAGGCCTCCGCCGATGACAAGGCAGTCGGCAATATCACTGCTCATTGCCGCCCCTGGGACGCGGGAGCCCCCGCGGATTTATCAAACCGGCTGATTCGAAAAGCAGTGATATCGGCGGCGGGCGTTTCGGAAGTTGCCAGCGCGGCAATCAGGGAACCCATCATGGGAGCCGCCGTCAGGCCGAAATGCGCATTGCCAAATGCGAACAGGACCGAAGGAAAGCGGGGCGGCCGATCGATGATGGGCAGGCCGTCCGGCAAGGCCGGCCGCATTCCCATCCATCGGGTATATTCGGCCGTCCTGACGCCTGGAAACATGTTTTTCGCATGATCGATCAACACCTGGGCCCGGCGCCAATCGGGCTTGGCATCCAGGCCCGCATATTCGGCGGTGCCCGCCAGCCGCACGCCCATTTCCATGGGGGCGCTGGCGAAGGAAAAGTCTTTGTTGGTGACGGGAAGGCGGGGATGCACGCCGGGATCAGTCAGCGTTACATGGTAGCCGCGCTCCGCCTCCAGCGGAACCGCCGCACCCAATTGCGATGCCAGGCGATTGGACCAGGCTCCGGCGGCGATCACGATCTGATCGAAATCCTGCGTTTGTCCGTCTTCAAAAATCACGCCGCGTACCTGGCGGTCGATAATATGGAATGCCCGCACCCGCTTGCGTATGAACGCCGCGCCGTTGCCGGCCACCTGTTCGGCCAAAGTCTGCACCAGCCGCTGCGGATTGATGCAGTTGCCATTGTCGGGGAACAGCAGGCCGCTGCAATAGTCGGGGGAAAGGGCCGGTTCGATATCCCGTATGGCATTGGCGTCCAACAGTTCGGTCCGGACGCCGGCCGCTTCGCGCATGAACTGTTCAAGTTCGGTTCCCAGTGCCTTGCGCGGTACACGCGATACATACAGCTGACCCGACGTCTGCACCAGATTGCCATGGCCAGTGGGTGCAAGCAGCTTCTCGTACATCTTCAGACTGTCTGTGTGCAGCAGACGCATGGCCCGCGATACCTCGAGCGCGCGCTGCGTTGTGCTGGAACGCAGCCAGCGCAGACCCCATGGCAGAAAGCGCAAGAAATGGTTGGGCCGTATGGCCAGGGGCCCCAGCGGGTTCATGAGCCAGCCCGGAATCTGGCTCAGGGAGCCCGGCACTGAATAGGGCACGACCGCCCCGGGGCTGACGTTGCCCGCATTGCCGAAAGAGCAGCCGGCGCCCGGCTCGCGATCATCGGCCAGCGTCACCTGGAAGCCTTTACGCTGCAAGGCATCGGCGCAGGCAACACCGATGATGCCGGTCCCAATGACCAATATATGTTCTTTGCCCATTACGCTATGCAACCTGTTCAGCCGTAGTACTTTCTACGATATTTGGACTCAAGCATTCCGGCCAGCACGGTCAAGGGAACGATAACCGCCAGGAACATGATCGCCACCGCCGTCAGGACCTCGATGGGCCGGAATGACTGCACACTGACTTGCTGGCCGATGTACAGCACATCGGCCACCGCGACATACCCCACCAAAGAAGTATTCTTGACGACAAGCACGCATTGGCTCACCAGCGGCGGAAAGATTTTCTGGAAGGCCAGCGGCGCAGTGATCCGCCGGAAAATCTGGCCTCGCGTCATGCCTACGGAATAGGCGGCTTCGATATGGCCTTTTTCTATCGACTGAATTCCGGCCCGGAATATTTCCGCATAGAAAGCCGAGCTATACAGCGCCAGCGCCATGATGGCCGTGAAGAACCCGCTCAATGTAAGACCCGTCAGGATGGGAACGCAGTAGTACGCCCAAACCAGCAGCACCAAGGGAGGAACGGCGCGTACCAATTCGATGACGCCGGTGATGGGTATGACCAGCCAGCGCGATTTGGACGCCCTCAGCAGCGCAAAGGCGATGCCCAGCACCGAGCCCAGCAATATGGTCAAGCTCGCCAACTCTAGGGTTAGCTTCAGACCATTCCAGAAGGCGTCGCGGTATTGCCACACGACGCTGAAGTCCCATGCATATGAAAGGCCACTCACTTTTATTTCCTGAAGAAAACTGAAGTACGCCACTTGCCGGCATACCTTTGGACGGTCATTTCGCCTGTTGCAAGTACCGGCTGACGAAAGCGCGCGTTCGTGGTTCGGCGCCCGGGCCGAAAATATGGCTGGTCGGCCCGCTGTCGCAGACAACACCCTGGTCCAGGAAGACGATGTGGTCGCAGACCTGGTGCGCGAAGCCCATTTCATGCGTGACGATGATCATCGTCAGGCCTTCTTGCGCCAGCGTGCGTATCACTTCCAGCACGTCCGCCACGAGTTCCGGGTCAAGCGCGGAAGTGGGCTCGTCGAGCAATAGAATCTTGGGCTCGAGCGCAAGCGCCCTGGCTATGCCCACCCGCTGCTGCTGCCCGCCCGACAAGCGGCTGGGATAGGCGTCCAGTTTTTCGGCCAGGCCAACCTTTTCCAGCAGGCGGGCGCCGCGTTCGCGCGCCTGGGCGATCGGCATGGACTGCGCCACGATCAGCCCTTCGATCACGTTTTCCAGCGCCGTTTTATGCGGCCAAAGGTTGAATTGCTGAAAGACCATGGACATCTGCCGGCGCTGCAGACTGAGTTCGCGCTGCGAGAGCGGCACGCGCCTGCCGCCGCTCTGCTTGAACCCAATGGGCTGCCCATCAAGATGGATCTCGCCCGACGAAGGCGTTTCCAGCATGTTTATGCACCGCAGCAGCGTCGATTTCCCGGAGCCGCTGGCACCGATGAAACCGACCACCTGCTTGCGAAAGACATCCAGCGAAACGCCCTTCAATACCTGTGCGTCGCCGAAACTCTTGTGCAGGTCGCGTATGGCCAGCAACGGTTGAATTTCAGACATCACTTATCGCCGGGAAGGTATTTGTCCCAGATGGCCTTGAGGGAGCCATCGGCTTCGTAATACTGGACGGCGACATTGAGCCACTCACGAAGTTCGGGGCTGTTCTTGCGCATGGCGATATTCACCGGCGATGCCACGACCGGCTCGGGTATGACCATGTGTCCTGATCCTTTCGACTGCTTATAAAGCAACAGCGTCGGGTGGTTGGATATCATGGCGTCCACGCGGCCGCTTTCCAGCTCCATCACCATCGCATTGCTGGCTTTTACCAAGGTCCAGCTGGCGTTCGGGATGACCTTCTGGGCCGCGCGGGTGGTCGACGCGCCATCCACTGCCGCCACTTTGAAATCGGGATTATTCAGCGCCGACCAGTCTTTGTAGGCAGCGGGCGGCTCTTTCAGCGTAAGAATGCCGATGCGGGACTGCGAAATAGGCATGCTGAAATCAAGCGCCAACGCCCGTTGCGGCGTGGCGTTGTAGCCACCCACCAGATCGAAGCGGTTCGACTGCAGGCCCGCGGACGCCGTGCCCCAATCGGTCGGCACGTACTCGACCTTGACGCCGATGGAACCGAACATCAGCTCGAGCATGTCCGGAATGATGCCCACCCATTTGCCAACCGTCAGGTCGTGCTTGTAATACGGGAAAGCTTCGATCGCGCCCACGCGCACTACCTTGGACGAAAGAATCTTCTCCATGCCCGATGCATCCTGGGCCAGAACGGGTTGAGCCACAAAGGCTGCGCTGGACATGAGCAGACCGCCCGCCAGCAACTTGAGGAAATTGAATTTTTTGGCCACGGCCGTCTCCAGTTAGTAATTATGTGGGCCATTCTAGCGACGGAGCGGTGGCGTGTGAAATAGAAAGAAGGGATGGCCTATACCTAAAAGACATAAGCCTGAATAGGCGAGCGGCGCGATCATCCAGGCACGGGGCCATCATCCGGCGGTTTGCAGGCAATGGCGCCAGACCGCCTCCTTGTCGTCGGTGGTCACCTTGACGCTGCGATAGATGCGCAAGTCCATGGGCATGGTCCAGACGGGCGAGCCGGCCAGGGCCAGTTCGCCCGCCGCGATCTCCTGCCTGACCAGGCATTCAGGCAGCCATGTCAGGCCGCGTCGCGCAATCGCCATGGCTTTCAGCGCCGCGGACATCGTGTTGCGATGACAGACAGCCAGGTCGGGGCGACGCTTTTGTCCCTGCATAATGGCTTCCACCATCTTGGATGTGATGGTGTTGGGGGCGCATTCCAAATAAGGAATCGGGCCGTCGCCCGGCTTATCCAGGCAGTACAGCGGCCTGCCGTCATCAGCCGCGGCGCTTACCGGCACCAATCTTTCCTTGCCCAGCAGCAGCGAAGGATACTGCTCTTCGTCGAGCAGCAGGGGCCACGCCGGATGGACGAAGGACATGAAGAAGTCCACGTTCCCGCCTATGAGGGCTTCCACGCAGTCTTGCGTGCTGGAGTTGATCACACGGGTTTGCAGCGGCCCGACATCATCTTCCACACCGCAGATCCAGGTGGGATACAAGCTGAGCGCGATCGTATGGACCATGGCAAACGATACGAAGGAGTTCCGGCTTGCATGGGTGGACTGCTGATAAAAACTGCGCTCATCGGAAATCGTGCGCAGCACATCCTTGGCGACATCCTTGAATCGCTCGCCGTCGGACGTCAGGGTGGCCGGATAGGTGCTGCGGTCGATCAGCGCCACGCCCAGCCATTGCTCCAGCTTTTGAATCCGGCGGCTGAAAGCCGGCTGCGTGAGGTTGCGTATTTCCGCCGCGCGAGAAAAGTTCAAGGTCTTGCTGAGAACAAGAAAATCCTCAAGCCATATGATCTCCATGAAAGAGCCCCCTATTGAACGTCATTGAGCAATAGTAAGGTAAATCAGGTGCGACGATTTCCCGTGCTCCGGGCGCACGATCGGGATGGAACCCTGGCGGGGGCAAGCAGAATGCTCGACACCCAAGCACTGGTTAATCGTCGCTCGACAACTGCTGGGCTTCTTTAAGGAAGGCGTCCAGCGCCTTCTTTTGATTATCCCGGCGCATGACGGCATAGACATCGCCGCTCATGACGGAGCCGGTCAACCGGCACGAGGCAATATGACTCAGCCGGGCGCCCACCGATTGCGGGACAATGGCCACGCCCAGTCCGGCAGCCACCAAATACAGCTGTGCCGGAATTTCCTCGACGATCTGGGCGATTTGGGGCGAGAAGCCGGCCTCTTCGCAGCGTTCGAAGATATGGCTGGCGTAGGGAGACCCATCGCGGCGCAGCAGCACGAAGCGTTCTTTTTTCAGATCGGCGATGCACAATTCCTTGCGTTCAGCCAGGCGATGTCCCAGCGGCAAAGCCACTACCGTCGGATCTTTCCATAGTGGCAAGCTGCACAGCAGCCGGTCGTCGACCTGCGCCCGCGCGATGCTTACATCGATGCGGCGTTCCAGCAAGGCTTCCATTTGATCTATTGGCCGCATTTCGTTAAGCGTTACGGCAACTTTGGGATGGGTGCGGGAATATTTGAAAATCAACCGGGGCAGCGGGCCCAGGAAATGAGAGCTGGAAAGCCCGAGCTCTATGCGTCCGGCCAGCCCCTGTTCCGCGGCGCGGACCCTTACGGTGGCATTCTTGATGCGATCCAGTGTGGCGCGGATGTCGTGCAGGAAGATTCTTCCCGGTTCGGTCAGCTCTACTCTGCGGCTGGAGCGGGCAAACAGCTTCACCCCCAGCTCTTCCTCGAGCAGGGCGATTTGCTGGCTCAGGGGGGGCTGGGAAATATGCAGCCTGTCCGCGGCGCGGGTGAAGCTGAGTTCTTCGGCCAGCACCACGAAATAACGCAATTGACGTAAGTTCAAAGCTCTATGCTATTGGGTGTGATGACACGTTGCTGGTGATGCGAAGCGCTTCCAGGGCAGCTTATCAGTACGGTGAGATACGGTCCAGAGGGGTCTGTACGTGTTGGCGGCCGCCGCCTTGGAAAGGCCAGGCCTGGCAGGCTAGGTCCTGCAGGGCGGGATCGCGATCAGGACGGCTTAAGCTGGTTGATAATGCCGCCGGCCTTGAGCATGGCCAACTGTCGGGGCGATAGCTCATGGCGCAGCGTAATCACAGCGCTGGCCTTATCGCTGCGGACTTCTACATTGGGTCCCGCCGCCAGTTGCTCATGCAGTCGGTCTATGGTCAGGATTGCACCCTGAGCCAACGCGGCGCTGTCCGCCGGGCGGGTGAAGGTCAAGGGCAGCACGCCGAAGCAGATCAGGTTTTGCCAGTGGATCCGGGCGAAACCCTGGGCCAGCACCACGCGCAGGCCCAGCAGCGCCGGCACCAGGGCGGCATTTTCGCGGCTGGAGCCCTGGCCATAATTGGCCCCCCCCACAATGGCGTGCCCGCCCCGAGGCTGTTGGGCGGCGGCGCGCTCGTAGTAGCTGGGGTCTATGGGCTCGAATGCGAACTTGGCGGTTTCGTGAACATTGCTCCAGTAAGGAAGAACGCGTCCCCCCGCGGGGATGATGTCGTCGGTGGAAATATTGTCGCCAACCTGCAGCAGTACCGGAATGCTCAGTTGATCAGCAAGCGCCTCCAGGCGCGGCAAGGCCGGCGTGTTGTCGGTTTTCAGCAGGGTTTTCCGGCGCGCTTCGGCTAAAGGCAAGGGAGGGCTGAAGGTAGCCAGATTGGGCTGGATGTGCAGCGGCTCCTCGATGCGCGGATAGGGGATGTCCAGGCTGCGCGGATCAGTAATATGGCCATGCAAGGCAGAGGCGGCCGCGGTTTCGGGGCTGCACAGAAACACGCTGTCTTCGCGCGTGCCTGATCGCCCCGGGAAGTTGCGCGGCACGGTACGCAGGCTGTTTCGGCCGGCCGCCGGCGCCTGGCCCATGCCTATACAGCCGTTGCAGCCGGCCTGGTGCAGCCGGGCACCCGCCTGAATCAGGTGCGACAGCTCGCCCTTGTCGGACAGCATCTGCAATACCTGCCTGGATGAGGGATTGATATCCAGCGACACAGTGGCCGCGATCGTGCGCTTGCGCATCATGGCGGCCACCACTGCGAAATCACGGTAACCAGGGTTGCCGGAGGAACCGATATAGGCTTGGTAAATGGGCTGGCCGGCCACTTCGCGGACCGGCTTTACATTGTCTGGGCTGGACGGCAGGGCGATGAGCGGTTCCAGGGCTTCCAGATTGATCGTGTCGTGCACATCGTAGCTGCAGCCCTGGTCGGGCTGCAGCGGCCGCCAGACGTCCTCGCGGCCGCGGGCGCGCAAGAAGCGCAGCGTGGCATCGTCACTGGGAAATACGGTTGCGGTGGCGCCCAGTTCGGTGCCCATATTGGCCAGGACATGGCGATCCATGGCCGACAGGCATGCCAAGCCAGGACCATAGTATTCAAGAATGGTGTTTTTGCCGCCGCTCACGCCGTGGCGGCGCAGCATTTCCAGGGCGATGTCCTTGGCCGATACCCAGTCGGGCAGGACCCCCTCGAGCCTGACGCCGAATATTTTCGGCGCGGGTATGTACAGTGGCTGGCCGGCCATGGCCAGCGCCACCTCTATGCCGCCGGCGCCTATGGCCAGCATGCCCATGGAGCCCGCGGCGGTGGTATGGCTGTCGCAACCTATCAGCGATTGGCCAGGGACCCCGAAATATTCCATATGCACAGGATGGCTGATGCCATTGCCCGGCCCGCTGTACCACACGCCGAAGCGTTCACAGGCGCTGCGCAGGAACAAATGGGAATCCGCGTTCAGGTGGTCCTGTTGAACCAGGGAATGATCGATGTACTGGACGCTGGGGTCGGTTGTGACGCGATCGATGCCCATGGCTTCCAGCTCCAGCATGACCAGCGTTCCCAACACGTCCTGCAGCAGGGCCTGGTCCATGCGCAGCGCGATCTCGGAGCCCGGTGCCAGATCGCCTTCCAGCAGTTTTGAGCGCAGCAGCTTGGTGCTTGCATTGAGTTTCATTACATCATTCCAGGCAGCCACAGGGCGATTTGAGGGAAAATCGTCAAGATCAATATGGCCAGGGCCTCGACCAGCACAAAAGGCAGCGCGCCGCGGATGATGTCGTTGATCGATATCTCCGGCGCGATTCCTTTTATGACATATAGATTCAAGCCTACGGGTGGCGTGATGACGGCCATCTCGCAGGCAATGATCATGATCACGCCGAACCAGATGGGGCTGAAGCCCAGCGAGATAATGACCGGCAGCAGAATGGGCGTGGCGATCAGGATGATCGAGACGATGTCCAGGAACATCCCGATGATCAGCAGGAAAAACAGAATGAGCAGCAGGATGATCCAGGCGGGCTGGGAAATATCCGTGATCCAGGTGATCAGCATCTGCGGAATCATCAGGCGCGTCATGATGTAGCCGAACAGCAGCGCCGAAATCAGAATCAGCAGAATCATGCCCGTGGTGACGATGGTGGCGCGGAAAATCTCCACGACCATGGTCCAGCTCAGCTCACGGTACAAGATGGCAACGGCAAAGGCGCCCAGTGCCCCTATGCCCGAGGCTTCCGTGGGCGTGGCGATGCCCAGGTAGATCGTGCCCAGCACCAGCAGTATCAGCAGTAGGGGCGCCCAAACATTGCCCAGGGCGCGCAGGCGCTGGCTCCATGTAACCTGCTCCTGTTGGCGCGGAGCCATGGACGGCCGAAAGTGGATCAGCACATACAGGTAGATCATCATCAGCGCGGTCAGCAGGATGCCGGGCAGAATGGCGGCGGTGAACAGCTTGCCTATGGACTGATCGGCCATTTCTCCGTACAGCACGAAGCCGATGCTGGGCGGTATCAGCAGCGCCAGCGAGCCCGCAGCGGCCACCGATCCGCCCGCCAGCCCGGCGTCATACTTGCGCTTCAGCATCTCGGGGATGGCCACGCGGCCTATGGTGGCGGCGCCGGCAACACTGACGCCGCTCATGGCGCCGAATACCGCCGCGCTGCCGACGCTGGCGATTGCCAGGCTGCCCGGCATGCGGTTGAGCCACAGATAGAATAAGTGGTAGAGCCGCGCGCCTATGCTGGTGCGGGCCATGGTCTCGCCCATCAATATGAATAGCGGTATGCAGATCAGCGAGTAGCTGGACAGGCCGCGATGCAGTATGGACGGGATGACATTGAGGGCGCCTACGCCACCGTGCAGAAACATGCCCAGCATGCTGGATACGCCCAGCGATGCGAAGATGGGAACGCCGACCAGGAGCAAGGCGCCGAACAGCGCCAATATCAACAGGAATATGCTTGCGGGATCCACTTTAGTCTTCCTTCTGCTGGATGTCGGGATGGTGCAGGGTTGGGTTCAGCAGGCGGCGCAAGGCGATCAGGCCCAGCAGCAGGCCGCCGATGGGAATGACGCAATAGGCCACCCACAGCGGGAATTTCAATAGCGAGGCTGAACGGTAATTGCGCGCGATGGACGTAATGACCACATTGCCGCCCGCCCAGATCAGCACAGAGCAAAAAATCAGGATGGTCAGCTCCGATGCCGCGTCGGCGATTTTCTTGCCCAAGCCTGTGAACCGCATGTTCAGCGCCTCCATGCTCACGTGGCGGTGCACATGGTGAACCCAGCCCACGGCGCCCCACGAGACGATCAGCAGCACATAGGTGCTGACCTCCACGGCATAGATGCTGGGGTTGTTGAAGACGTATCGGGCGATGACGGCATAGCCGGTGATCAGCATAAGCACAAACAGCGCGACCTCGGAGATCAAGACCGCGATGCGGTTCAGGCCTAAACCCAGCTTGTCGATAAAGTGTACGAACTGACGCATGTGGGGCTCCACGGTTCAAAAGGGGCAGCGATCAGGGCGCCACGCGCGCCAAGTATTCCGGCGCGCGCGGTTGATGCTTCCTTAAGGGTTGGCGGTTTTCTTGACCAGTTCCAGGTAGTGTTCGCCTTCGGGAACCTGTTTGGCCCACTCGGCCACCGCCGGCGCGGTGGCGTCACGCATGGCCTGCAGCGGTTCGCCCTCGATGCGATGCACTTTCACGCCCTTGCTTTCGTAGGTCGCGACCGCGTCCTTCACGAAAGCGGCAACGAGCTCGAACTGTTCGTCATCGCGCTGCTTCGCGGCTTTCTTCAGAATCTCCTGCACGTCGGGCGGCAGGGATTCCCATTTATTGCGGTTGATGGAAAGAATGGAGGTGTCCACGCCGAAGTTGGCCAGCGACAAGTGCTTGGTGACTTCGAACAGGCTGCGGCCTATACCGGTCAGCAGGGGGCGGGGCGTGCCATCGATGACGCCGCGGTCGAACGCCAGATACAGTTCGGACGACGGCATGCCCGTGGGGGACCCGCCCATCAACTGTATGGCGCGCGCATCGACCGAGCCGGTGGTGGCCCAAACCTTGCCCTTGAAGTCGTCGGCCGACAGCACGGGCTGCTGGCGTGTATAGAATTCATAGGGGTCGAAGGGTGCGACGCCCAGAATGACGGTGTCATGCTGATCGTGAAGCTCCTTGTTTATGCCCAGATCCATCAGGCCGCCTTCCAGCGAGCGGCGCAGATGCGCTACGTCCTGGAACAGAAAAGGCAGGGTGAAGATATTCAGGGCGGGTACCGTGCCGCTTAGATAGGTGCCGGTCATATTGACCATGTCGACGTCTCCGCGCGACAGGGCCGCCAACTCTTCGTAGCCGTCGAATAATTGGCCGGAATGGAAGACCTTGATCTTCACCCGTCCGTTGCTTTCTTTGTCCACTGTCTGAACGAAGTTTTCTATAGGCTTCCAGACATATTCATAAGCCGGCGGCAAATAAGTGGAAAACGTGAGTTCTATGGGTTTTTCCGCGCTGGCGGCGGTGCCCGCGGCCATACAAAGCGCCAGGGCGGTGGTGGCAAGTAGCCATTGCTTTTTCATTGTGCTCCTCCAGAGTAGTGGTCTGTCATGCTGCTTAAGGGTGACAGGGCCCATCCGGGCCCGGATGGGCACGGTGTAAGGACTGAACAAAGGGAATCAGGGGCTGAAGTAAAAGGGGATCAGGGGGCTGAAGCGTGCTGGGGAATGTCGGACAGCGTGGCCGTTAAGGATGCGCTGTCGATGACTTCAGCGTACTTGCTGGCCATATCGATGAGATTGCTGGCGTGCTGCGCGGCGGAGCGGTCGGCCACGCAGTCGCTGGCCACGAAAGGCGGGAAGCCGTATTGCATGGCATCCACCACGCTGGCGCGCACGCAGCCGCTGGTGGTGGCGCCCGCCACGATCAGCATGTTGCAATGGCCGGCGGCCAATATGCCGGCCAGCGCGGTTCCAAAGAAGGCTGAGGCTTGTGTCTTGTGCAGTATCAGGTCGGTTTCCGGCCGGTAGTCCAGCCGCGGGTCCAGCTCACAGGCAGGCGTGCCGCGCACCAGGGTGGACAGCGCGCTGCACTTCTGGCCCCAGCGGCCCAGGTCGCCCATGTTGGCCGCATAACCGACCACGGTGAAAATCACGGGCCCGCGCCCGCGCATGGCGGCAATCAGTGTATTGGTCGCGGCGATTTGCGCAGTGCAGTCGGCTGCCAGCGGGCTGACGCCGGCTTCGGTAAAGCCGCGCTGGAAGTCGATGATGAGCAGCGCCGGCTGGTCGCCCGGGGGCAGCGTGCCGTCGAATCCCCCGCGTATATTGGCCTCGTCCTTCATGCCTGCCTCCAAGTCTTGTTTTCTTATCCTTGGCGGCATTATGGTTTTTATCTCTGATACCTTCCAATATTGTTTACGTGTCGATTGATTCGCCTTACCGAATAGATGGATGCACTTCCCTGCACCATTCCCGATTATCCAAATACCATTGCACCGTCTTGCGCAGCCCGGATTCGAAGGTTTCCCGCGGAGTCCAGCCCAGTTCGCGCTGGATTTTTCCGGCATCAATGGCGTAGCGCAGGTCGTGTCCAGGGCGGTCGGCCACGAATGTAATCAGCGATTCGTACCGGTCCACGCCGGTGGGCCTGGCGGGGGCCAGCTCGTCCAGCAGGGCGCAAACGGCTCGCACCACGTCGATGTTGCGCCATTCGTTGTGCCCGCCCACGTTATAGGTTTCCCCCACCAGACCTTGGGTGAGTACCTTGTATAGCGCGCGGGCGTGGTCATCCACGTACAGCCAGTCGCGTACCTGCTTGCCTTCCCCGTACACGGGCAAGGGTCTACCTGCCAGCGCATTCAAAATGATCACGGGAATCAGTTTCTCCGGAAACTGATAAGGCCCGTAGTTGTTCGAGCAATTGGTAACCAGTACCGGCAGACCGTATGTGCGGTGCCAGGCGCGCGCCAGGTGATCCGAGCCGGCCTTGCTGGCGGAATAGGGCGAGCTGGGGGCGTAGGGCGTGGCTTCGGTGAACAGGCCTTGCGGCCCCGCCAGGTCGCCGTAGACCTCGTCAGTGGAAACGTGGTGAAAACGAAAACCGGCGCGGGCCTCGGCATCGAGCGTCAGCCAGTACTGGCGTGCGGCCTCCAGCAGGGTATAGGTGCCGACGATATTGGTTTGAATGAAGGCCGCCGGGCCATCGATGGACCGGTCCACATGCGATTCGGCCGCCAGGTGCATGACCGCATCGGGGCGGTGCTGGGCAAAAATTCGGTCGAGCTCGGCGCGGTCGCAGATGTCGACGCGCTCGAAGGCATAGCGGCCGTTCGCGGCCACCGGGGCAAGCGACTCCAGGCTGCCCGCGTAGGTCAGTTTGTCGACATTCACCACCGAGTCGCCGGTGGCGGCGATGATATGGCGTATGAGCGCCGAGCCAATGAAACCGGCGCCGCCGGTGATCAGTATCTTCATAAGGACCAGTTTAGTGGGGGAGTGCCCGGATTATAGGGGGGCCGCCATCGGCATGGCCCATGCCGTTTGCCAGCAAGAAAAAGCGAACTCCTGGAAAGAAAAAGCAATTTCATCGAAAGAAAAAGCAATTTCATCGAAAAAAGCTTGTTTCAGAAAAACCCCCCATGCAGACTGTGGGCTCGGAAATGGCGGCAACGGCATGTTGCATGTGTTTTCGAACTTTAACCCAACTGTCTGGCTGTAGACGGCTTGTTCCGGTGCAGTACAGACACCTCAAGGCGCGTCAACCATGAAAGCCAAGCCCGCAGCGAAAAAACCCACCCATTTCCTTCCGCGCCCGCAGCCGCTGCGCCTGGCGGTTCTCTCGGCCATGGGATTGTGCGGCATGCTTGCGGCGGGCCAGGCCAATGCGTACTCCTGCCAATACTCGCCCGACCAGGAGCTTGCGCCAGGAACGAGCGCCAGTTATGCCTATGTCATTTGCAAGGGCGTCGACGGGGTCGATGAACACTCCGACGACAAGCCCGGCGGCGTCGGCCCCGACATATCGACGGTATCCGGCGCCCTGATGTCCCCCCATTCAAGCACCACGCTCAGTCCGGTGTTGTACGGCAACCCGCCCGGGGTCTATATGGCGTACTCGCTGGGCGGGGCGGGTGTCGACGAGGGGGCTGGCGGGGCGGGCGGCACCATCACCATGACCAATAATGGCAACGTCACCCTGACTGCGCAGCCCGGCAACAAGGCCTATTTCGCCAGCCTGATGTCGGCGATTTCCAAAGGCGGCGCTGGCGATAAGCTGAATGACAACAACAACTCCGATGGCGGGGACGGCGGCAAGGGCGGCGACCTGTACGTCACGAATAAAGGCCCGCTGACCGTCAGCGGCAGTGTGGCGTCTCCGGGCATACTGGGCATGTCGGGCATCGTGGCCACCAGCACCGGCGCCATGGGGGGCGATCAGAATGGCTCCATATTCGGCGACCAGGTCGGTGGCGACGGCGGCGCCGGCGGCAACATCACCGTGAGCAATCAGGGCAGTATCGATATCGGCAGCCCCGCCGGACGCATGACCGGCCTGGCCCAGGGCGCCGGCATCCAGGCGGGGTCCTCCGGGGGCACAGGCGGAACCGATAACGGCAATGCGGGCAAGGCCGGCTGGCTGGACGTCAGGCACAGCGGGGACATCAATGTCTTGTGGAGTTCGACGACTGGGACGCCGGACTCGCTGGTGTACTCCACCAGCGCGCTGGGCGTCGGCGTCTATGGCATCAATGCCTATAGCGTGGGCGGGATGGGCTCTCCAACGGAAGACACCAGCAATGACGGCGGCGATGGCGGCAGCGGCCTGTCCGTTACTTTATACGCCCAGGGCCAGATTATGGTCGACGTTAATGGCGCCGTGCCGGTCAGTGGCGCCGGCATCGCGGCAAGAAGCGTGGGCGGCAATGGCGGCATGGGGCCCAAGTCAGATCATCGCGGCGGCGACGGCGGCTCAAGCAATGGCGTCTGGGTCGTTCTGGAAAATGCCGGCACCAGACTGACCACGGTTGGCAACGACTTGCACGGTATCATGGCCCAGAGCCTGGGCGGGCAAGGGGGGCCGGGCCGCGATGGGGCCGCCCTGGCGGGCGCTGGCGGCGGCGGTGGTTACGGCGGCGATGCCAACTACGTCAATGTCTCGACACAAAGCGGCACGGCGATTGTCACCGCGGGCGATTACTCCTCGGGCCTTCTGGCGCAATCCATAGGGGGTGGCGGCGGCACGGGCAGCGATTTCGTGTCGGTGCTGGGCGGCCAGGGCGGCCAGGGCGGTAACGGCGGCGACGGAGACGAGGTCACCATCTCCGTCGGCGGCGACATTACCACCGGCGGCGATCATTCTTACGGCGTCCTGGCCCAGTCCATTGC
>JBATWU010000179.1:0-3019 GCA_049672825.1 Pusillimonas sp. | reverse complement strand
GTTCGGGAGTTTGCGAGCATTTGACCGCGATCGAGGTGGACCGGCTCGTGTCGAGCGAAGGGGCATGGGCCATCAAGGAGCTATGGGGCAACTTCCTGCTCTTCTGGGCTGACCCGGAAGGGCGCATTTTGCTGCTTCGCTCCCCAATGACCGGACCAGCCCTATTCTGTTTTGAAGATCGCGATGGGCGTGCGATCGCTTTCACCGATCTCTCACTCGCACGCAGCCTCGGCTTTCGGCTCGATCAGCCTGACCCCGAACGCATCGACGCGTGGATGCGCTTCCCTCTACTTCGCGGCCCTGATGCTGAATTGCGCGGTGTGCGTGAACTCCTTCCGGGGGAGGTTATCGCCTTGGGGTCGGTGCGGCCGCTGGCCACAAGCTGGTCGCCATGGGCCCACACGCGCCGCTCGCCTGCTCGGATCGATCCCGAAGATCTGCGCAACAAGGTCAGTCGGACGGTGTCGGCCTGGAGCATGCGCTTCGAGCGTATCCAGCTTGAGCTGTCGGGAGGGATCGACAGCAGCATTATGGCGGCATGCCTCGCCGGCCGACGCAGACCTTGGCGCGCCCTGACAATGGCGACCAGCGATCCCGACGGCGACGAGCGTCCCTATGCGCGCGCCGTCGCCGAACGTGTCGGAACGCCCCTTGCGGAATGGCAGCGTCCACCGTTCGGGGATCCGATGGCTCCGCTCGAAATTCTGCGCGCGCGTCCGGGCGGCTTCGGCCTGCTAGGACCAAGTGACCGCGCTTACCTCCAAGGCGCCCGAGAGTTCGAGGCAGATGCGATCTTCACAGGCACCGGCGGCGACAATGTCTTCGGCTATCTGACATCGGCGGCGCCCATTCTCGACGCGCTACGTTACGCTGGGCCGGTCGAAGCATGGCGCGCTGCCGGCGACCTTGCCCGCCTTGCCAATGACAATATGTGGCGTGCCCTTGGCTATTCGGCAAAGCGACTGCTGAGACCGCCGCCAATGTGGCCGGTTGATCACAGCCTCCTCACGCGTCGCTATGCGCGAGACTATCCTGAGCACCCCTGGATGGCTGACGCAGACCGGGCATCCCCCGGACAGCAGGTCTATGCGATCAAGCTTCTCATCGCACAGCCGTTCCTCGACGGCTATGATCGCGCCTTGGCAATGCCGATGATCGCCCCGTTGCTCTCGCAGCCAATCATCGAATTTACGCTCGGCGTGCCGAGCTGGCAGTGGGGCGAAGGCGGCCAGAACCGCGCGCTGGCGCGCAGGGCCTTTCGCCAAGACCTGCCAGAGATGGTAATCGAGCGACTGGGAAAGGGGCGTATATTGTCGGTATTCCTGCCGGCGTTCGAGGCGCATCGCCGTCGACTACGTTCCTACCTCCTCGACGGGTGGCTGGCGGGAGCGGGCCTTCTTGACCTCGAAGCTGTCGGGGCATTGTTTGCCGACAACGTGCGGCCAGACCCCGTGATGGTGACGCGAATATTGAGCTTCGCCGACATTGAGCGCTGGGCGCGGTCGGTGTCGGGCCATCCGGATGTCGCTATTTAGCGGCGATGGACCGCAACATCGGCCGCGATCCAGCAGATGTCGTGCCGGGCGGCCCCCGGGGAAGGCCCGCCCGGCACGAACCTACCGCGCGGGCACAGGCAAGGACGGTCCCGCGCGATAATGGCGCCAGCGGTTATATTGTTTGGATTTCCCGGGAGCTGGGTCCTCCTCGCCGGTCAGCCAGAAACGGAACCAGTCGAGGTTGCGTTCGTAAACGGCGCGCTTGTGCCGCAGCTGATATTTATTGTGCAGCTCGTCCGGATAGACGACCATTTCCGCAGGCTTTCCGGCGCGTTTGAGCTTGGTATGGAGCTCCGCCGTCCAGGCTGCTTCCGCGTCGGGCAATTGCATTAGGATGGGAGTGTTGATCGCTTCAACATTGTGAACTGCAGAGGCGAGACGCCAGCGGGCGGGGTCGGCATCCGGGTCGCCGATGCTCCAGTAATCCTTTAGCATGGCTTCAAAGCCTCGATCCGGAACTGCGTTGGTCCAGAAATAATGAGGCGAAATCTGACCCGTGCCTATCGTCGCGGCTTTGAAATTCGTGCTGTGCCGGACCGCCCAGAGCGCTACACCCGAGCTGTGGCTGAAACCGGCGATGCCGACGCGGTTCGGATCAACGAGTTTGCGTTGCCCAAGGTCGGCGATCGCGGATGCGATGACCGTGCGGGCAAGTTCATATGTTCCATCGGTTCCGCTTCCGGGCGGGCCCCGAAACGGATCAATGCAAAGGACCGCGATTCCATGTTCCGCAAGGGGCAGCATCGGCAATTCTTCGCCCGTGCCGCCCTTGAGGAACCCGGCACAATGATAATTCTGGACCACGACGGGTGGCGCTTTCGCCCGTGGGGGGCTGAGCAATATCGCGGAGTATCCGCCTGGCAGCTCAAGCGACTTCGCCTCCGCGTCAATTCTGGCGGCAAGCGCAGAGTTCGGTTCGAATAGTGGTCGGCGCTGCCCTGTCGCAAGGTCGATCCGGACGAGGCGTGGCGGAATGAGCGGCATGCTTTCGGCGCAAATCAGCGCGCGCATGGTGACGGCGCATCGCGATGGCCGGTCGGCGAGACGCAATGCTCCGTCGGTGATTGCGACTTTGCGAGCCGTCGCAGCCCCGACTTTCCATAGCCAGACGGCTTCGCGGGCGCTTCCTTCGTCGACAAACGCCAGCAAGATGTCCTGATTTGGCAGCCACGTGGTTGCGAGCAGCTTTGGCGAACGGCAGAACTCCGCCTCGCATTGGATCCGCTCTCCGCCGGGGCGCGTGACCACGAGGGAGGCGCTGCCTGCCTTACGCAATATCTCTGCTTTGCTGCCATCGGGCGCTGCAGCCCACGGACGTTGGGATGCGGAGTGGAGCGAGAATTGGTCATTGGGCGCGGAATGGGGGGTGGCGCCGACGCTCGGCACAAAAATCTCGCGGCGCGGCGCATCCCACAACAAACTTTTTCGGTCGAACCAGGGTCCGGAAAATCTCTGCATGACGC
>JBATWU010000178.1:0-17761 GCA_049672825.1 Pusillimonas sp. | reverse complement strand
CCCCCGCAGGGGGCGCAGCGATGGAGCCCGGCACCGGCCCAGCACCCGGGCAACGTCGCAAGTACAACGCTGAGGTCAATGCCGCCCAATTCCACCGCATCAACATCACACCTCATCGACGGCATTGCCATTGCCTGAAGCGCTGCTCCAATCCAGCGTCAAGTGCCGTCAAAACTTGAACCAAATATACTCATGTTCCACGTGGAACATAAGAACAAAGGCAGCAAACGGAAGTATTTATGATTTCCCGATGGTGTGGACAATTCTGGGGATAAGTAGTCTGATAAGCTGTGTATAGCCTGTGGACTAACTGGACGAATACCTGCCAGGAAATTAGGCAGTGCTCAAGACGCTGATCCAGCAATCAAAGAAAATATTTCTTCGTGAAAATTGCCAAGTTTATTATTTTGCGCCTGTGGACAATGCTGTGCACAAGTATGGGAATAAGCTTTTGATAAGTGTAGCCAGCTTAGACCACACAATAAAAAACGCCCACGCTTCTGGCGAGGGCGTTTGCTAATATGTGCATGCAATACGCTACACAGATCAAGCAGGGATTACAGTGGACGAATCTCGGCTGCCTGCGGGCCTTTGGGGCCGTCCTTGACTTCAAATTCGACTTCCTGGCCTTCATTCAGACTGCGATAGCCGCGTCCTTCGATTGCCGAGAAATGAGCGAACACATCAGTGCCGCCTGCGTCAGGTGTAATGAAACCGAAGCCTTTATCGGCGTTAAACCACTTAACTTTGCCCTTTTGAGCCATGATGTGTAGCGTCCTAAAAATAAACAAAAATGCAAAAACCAAGGACGCTGACTCGAACCTAGACCATCACGAAACCATAGGCATAATTAATTTAAGCCTAAAGTTTTACTGACTACTAACCACGAAAATGCGTGCTGCTTGATTTGACTGCATGTATGAGCATAACCACGCCATGTTGCTTTATCAAATGATAGTTAACCCCAGTGTGGTATTTTTCCGTCATACAACATTGTGGCAATAATCAGCATACGACAAGCTGGCCTACGCTATCCCATTTATGCAACTTTACTGAAAGAAGAACAAGGATCATGAATTTCCAATCCAAGCTGCCCAACGTTGGCACCACCATCTTTACCATCATGAGCCAATTGGCCGTGGAACAGCAGGCCATTAACCTGGGCCAGGGTTTTCCGGATTTTTCCCCCGATGAATCCTTGCTGGACCTGGTCACCCAAGCCATGAAAGATGGCCATAACCAGTATCCGCCCATGGCGGGGGTGCTTGCGCTGCGTCAGCAGATCTCTTTGAAGGTCAGGTCTTTATACGGACACCACTATGATGCGGATACCGAAGTGACCGTGACCAGCGGCGCCAGCGAAGCCCTGATGGCCAGCATCCTGGCATTTGTCCGGACCGACGACGAAGTCGTCATTATTGAGCCTTTCTACGATCTGTATATACCCGCCATCGAGCTGGCCGGGGGCCGGCCTGTGGTCGTGCCCATGCAAGCCCCCACGCCGCAGTCCGCGGGGTATCGCATGGATTGGCACCGGGTGCGCGAAGCCATCACCCCCAGAACCCGCATGCTGATTCTGAATTTTCCTCATAACCCGACCGGTATCAATCTGACCCCCGAGGATCTGGATAGCCTGGAAGACATTGTGCGGGAAACCGGTATTCTGCTGCTATCGGATGAAGTGTATGAACATCTGGTCTTCGATGGCCAGCCTCATCAAAGCGTTGCCCGCCGGCCTTTGCTTGCTGCCCACTCCATCGTCGTGTCGTCCTTTGGCAAAACATATAGCGCCACTGGCTGGAAAATAGGGTATTGCTGCGCACCCAGGGCGATTTCCGCTGAAATCCGCAAGGTGCATCAATTCATGGTGTTTACCGTAACCTCGCCCATGCAGGTTGCCCTGGCGCATTACATGAAAGATGAACAAGCTTACCTGCGTTTATCGGCGTTTTACCAGGAAAAGCGGGATCGCTTGAAGAACGGTTTAGCCAGGACACGTTTCATTCCCATGCACAGCGAAGGCACTTTCTTTCTGCTGGCCGACTACAGCGATATATCGGACTTGCCTGAAGCAGAGTTTGCCCGTTGGTTGACGATTGAACATGGTGTGGGCGTTATTCCTGTGTCAGCCTTCTACCGGCAGCCTGATGCACCGGAATCGAACCATAAATTGATTCGGTTTTGTTTCGCCAAGCGTGGTGAAACGCTGGACGAGGCTATTGAAAAGCTTGTTCGCATTTAGAGCTCCTGGCGTTGATACCTGCCCGCCGCGGCGGGTTTTTTTTATTGACTGAACGCAGTGTATATCGGTTCAGTAAAGTGGGTTTAAGCTGACAAGGGAGAAGAATGTTTTAGTTGTTCTCTATCTTTTCTATATATAAAGACTAATGATAATGGGTGTCTGTGGATAACTGGTACAAGTAGGAAACGATCAGTTTTATCAATGGCTTGCACAGTTTTTTTGGCTGGCATAAGTCATGTTCTGGAGGTGGATGGAATCCGGATAACTTTTCGTCCCCTTGAAATCGAGGCAGTTGTCCCTGCTCAATCCACAGGCTGTGCACAATTCCCGTTCCAGTAGTTATCCACAGGCCTGCCTGCGTTTCTGAGTGCCCTTTATTTTGTAATATATTGTAAGTTGCGCTGATGGCTTGTCCAAGCCAGCGGTCTACAATGCCTGAAATAACACGTATAGGTGGCCCCATGACGACCCGATACGATGTAAACGGCACGCAAGGCATGTTCGAGCCCGAATCTTCAGACTTGGTGCTGGCAAACAAGTTGGGGGTGCGAGATCCGGCTGATATTGATGAAGCCGAACTGGTGCTGCTGCAAAAGCTGTACGAATCCGTGTTGCGAGACCATCTTCCACAAGGCCGCATAAGCGTTCAGCACTTGAAAATCTGGCATCGGCGCTGGCTGGGCAATGTGTATGCCTGGGCAGGCCAGGTGCGTACGGTAAATATGAGCAAAGGGGGCTTTCCATTTGCCCCGGCCGCGCAGATTCCCAGGCTGCTGGAGGACTTCGATCGTGATTGCCTGGCCCGTTACACGCCTTGCACGGACTATGGGCATGAGCAGTTGGTGGAAGCCATTGCGGTGACACATGTTGAGTTCATCCTGATGCATCCCTTCAGAGAGGGCAACGGGCGTATTTCACGCCTGCTGGCGGATGTCATGGCCGTGCAGGCGGGGCATGGTCCGCTGGACTACAGCAGTTGGGAGCAGAACAAACCCGATTACATTATTGCCATACAGCAGGGTTTGGGCCGCAACTATGAATCGATGAAGCTCTGGACCGAGCGTGCGCTGGAATCCGCCCATAGGCTTGAACGGTAGATGCGTTTCAGGCGGAAAGAGGGTGGAAACCGGAGATATTTGGTATTTGGCGGGCTTTAGCCGGCAGTGGCCAGATTGAGCTGCTGATACTTGCTGGTTTGAGCCTTGAGCATGGCTTCGAGTTCTTTGACTGACTGGCCTGTTTCGATTGCCGTCGAACTTGCCACGGCGCGAATGATGCGCGTTTGTGCGAGCTTGGCAGCGACAGCGGGTTTGGATTTCATTGAATGATCAAGTTCCAGCATAGTATTGATTATAGCTATTCCACGCACAATAAAAAGAAAAACAGGGCTTATTCGCGGCATTTGTGAGGCAAGTGCGACAGTTTTTGGATCGGGCGCGGGACTTGGCATGCTTTGCGCTGATATGCCTGATCAATCGATTACGACGGGCGTAAATTTGGGTGTAAATGGGTGTATTATTGGTTGCATGATTCGCACCGACTCCCTTCAGATCACCCCGGAAATCCTCGGCCTGGTCGCCAGCATCGACGAATTCAAGGGTGCCTGGCGCGCCCTGGGCACGCTGGCGCCTGACCGGCTGTCGGCATTGCGGCGGGTTGCCACCATCGAGAGCATCGGTTCCTCGACACGGATCGAGGGCAGCAGACTGTCGGACCGTGAAGTCGAGCGCCTGCTCTCCAACCTGCAGATCAGATCGTTCGAGACCCGCGACGAACAGGAAGTGGCTGGCTATGCCGAAGTCATGGAGCTGGTGTTCTCGTCCTGGCAGGACATCGCACTGACCGAGAACCACATCCGGCAATTGCATCGCGACCTGTTGACCCACAGCGACAAGGATGCCTGGCATCGCGGCAACTACAAAACCACCACCAACAGCGTCGCGGCACTCGATGAAGATGGCAAGCCGCTGGGTGTGGTGTTCGAGACCGCAACGCCTTTCGATACGCCACGCCTGATGGCCGAACTGGTGGCCTGGTTCAACGAGGGACGCAGCAGCGGACGCCTGCATCCGCTGCTGTTGATCGGCGTCTGCGTGGTGGTGTTCCTGGAAATTCACCCTTTCCAGGACGGCAACGGCCGCTTGAGCCGAGTGCTGACCACGTTGCTGCTGTTGCAGGCCGGTTACGCCTACGTGCCCTACAGCTCGCTGGAAAGCGTGATTGAGCAGAACAAGGAGGCCTACTATCTGGCGCTGCGCCAGACACAAGGCAGTATCCGTAGCGATGCGCCGAACTGGCAGCCTTGGCTGGTGTTCTTCCTGCGTGCGCTGGCGCAACAAGTACGCCGCCTGGAACGCAAGGTCGAACGCGAGAAGCTGGTGCTTGCCAAGCTGCCGGACCTGGCATTGCGGATCGTCGAATTCACCCGCGAGCATGGCCGGATCACCATGGCCGAGGCGATCCGGCTGACCGGCGGCAACCGCAACGCGCTCAAGCAGCATTTCCGTGCGCTGGTGGAGCAAGGGCATCTGGCCCAGCAGGGTGGCGGGCGCGGGACTTGGTATGAGCTACGCTGATACGCCTGTCGAACCGAATTGGAGCCTTTCGCCCATCCGTTTGTGCTGTCGCATCAGCAGACATCAGTGGATGTCCACGGACCCTGAATCACTTCCCGATGCAAAAACTGGAAAAAATCTCGCCCAGCAGGTCGTCGCTGGTGAACTGGCCGGTGATCAGGCACAGTTCGTCATGAGCCAGGCGCAGTTCTTCGGCGAACAGATCCAGTACACGGTCGTTCTGGCTGGCATGTTCTTCGGCCATCGCCAGGTGGTCGTTTGCCTGTTGCAGGGCGGTCAGGTGGCGTTCCCGCGCAAGCCAGGGTGATTCGGTGCCGGGGTTCCAGCCGGCGATGTCCAGCAATTGTTGGCGCAGGGTGTCCAGCCCGACGCCGGTCTTGGCGGAGATGCCCAGGGCCAGTTCCTGGTGTTCGCCGAGGCCGCCGGCGGAAATAGCCGTAGTCGCCGTTAGGGGTAGCTGTGCACCGAAACGGGCTTGTTGATCATCCGGCAGGAGGTCAATTTTGTTGAAGACTTTCAGCACCGGGGTGCGGGCTGGCAATCGACGGGTAATTGCGCTGTCGAGTTCGTCGTTCCGGGTGCGGGCATCTTGTAGATGGATGATGACGTTTGCTTTTTCGATTTCGGCCCAGGTTCGCGCAATGCCTATGCTTTCGACGGTATCCTCGGTATCGCGCAGGCCGGCAGTATCGACGATATGCAAGGGAACGCCTTGAATGTGGATTTGCTGCACGACCTTGTCGCGGGTGGTGCCGGCAATGGGCGTGACAATGGCGATATCGTCGCCGGCCAGGGCATTGAGCAGGCTGGACTTGCCGACGTTGGGTTGTCCGGCCAGGACAACATGCAGGCCTTCGCGCAGTATCATGCCTTGCCGGGCTTGCCGGGTCAGGTGCTGCAAGTCGTTGCGGATAGCTTCCAGCGCCTCGCGCGCCTGGTATTTTTCAAGGAAATCGATTTCTTCTTCGGGAAAATCCAGCGTCGCCTCGACCAGCATGCGCAGGTGAACGATGCGGTCGCCCAAGGCATTAACGCGCTCGGAGAAGGCGCCGCTCAGGGATGCCATGGCGCTACGCGCCGCTGCTTCGGATGAGGCATCGATCAGGTCGGCGACGGCTTCCGCCTGGGCCAGGTCCAGGCGCTCGTTCAGAAAAGCCCGGTGGGTGAACTCGCCGGGTTCGGCGTGGCGCAGACCCAGATCTTTGCCGGCATCAAGGCAGCGTGCCAGCAGGCGGCGCAGCACAGCTGGCCCCCCATGGCCCTGAAGCTCCAGCACGTCTTCGCCAGTATAGGAATGCGGCCCCTTGAAATACAGGACGATGCCGGCGTCGATGGCCTGGCCGTGTTCGTCGTTGAAGGGCAGGTAATGCGCGTGCCGTGCCTTGATCGGCGTGTTGAACAGGCGGCTCAGCAAGGGCTCGAGTTTGCTTCCCGAAATGCGCACGACACCTATGCCGCCGCGGCCGGGGGCGGTGGCTATGGCGATAATGGGGTCGTGGGCAGGCAAGGTCATGATGGCTATTTGTATGGAATGGTGGAAAGCGTACTAATATTGCGGCAGAAACAGTTTATCTTGAACCAGGAGCCACCATGCCTTTTCTGATCGAAACCTTTGACAAACCCCACACACAGGCGCTGCGCCAGGCTTTGCGCGACAAGCATCTGGATTATCTGGAAGAAAACAAATCCTTGCTGCTGGCTTGCGGCGCCAAGCTTGACGACGAAGGCATCAACGGAACAGGCAGCGTCTACATTGTTGACCTTGAAACCCGCGCCGAAGCCGAGGATTTCGTCAATGCCGATCCTTTCGCCGCCGGTGGTCTGTTCGACCGCACGGTGATCACTCGCTGGCGCAAGGCCTACCTGAACGGTGAGTGTTACTTGTAGAGTTGTAAAGGCCGCTGGGGCCATTCCGGACTACGCTGATCATGCCGCAGCTGAAGCTTCTTGAGGACTTCATCGCGCTGGCGCGGGCAGGAAGTTTTGTGCGGGCGGCGGAAGCGCGCCATGTCACGCATCCAGCCTTCGGGCGTCGTATTCGCGCACTGGAAAGCTGGGCAGGTGTGCCGCTTGTGGATCGCTCCCAGGTGCCGGTGGTCCTAACAGAACCCGGTGAAGCGCTGCTCAAGACAGCCTGTCAGGTTGTTGAACAGCTTCAGCGTGTGCGCAATCAAATCTCGGTGGACGGCGGCGAGTCTCAAAACGTTTTACGTGTGGCAGTGGGACGGAGTCTGGCGCGTACCCTGGTTTCCGACTGGGTTGCACGCTTGCGCAAAGGCCGCCCTGCTGTGCTTGCGCCAACGACGCAGGTGGAGATTTCCACTGGCATGATGGCCGATATGTCGGCCCGGCTGACACAAGGAAAGGCCGATTTTCTGTTCTGCTACGAACATCCCGCCATGTCGGTGGAACTCCAGCCTGACAACTATCAACACATGACCTTGGCGACCGATAAGCTTGTGCCTGTCTGCCAGGCTGTGGCGCAAGGAAAACCTCGCTATTCCCTGGAGGGTGGCCGCGGCTCGCTGCCGCTGATCTCGTATTCCAGGGGGCTTGCGATGGGGCGTATTGCGGGAGACCGGATCGAGACGATGCCTTATCCCTTGGTTTCCATGGTGCGTTGTGATTCCCTGGACGCGATGCTCGGAACGGTTTCCAATGGCCTGGGCATTGCCTGGTTGCCCTGGTCCATGGTTGCCGCCGATTGCAAGCGCGGCAGCCTCGTCGTGCTGGGGGGGCGCAGCGAGCAGATAGCCTTTGAGGTGCGTTTATATCGTTCGCGCAGCCGGCTTTCCGATGTGGCCGAGGCCGTGTGGAAAGCAATGGAGAATGGCTGAGCAAGGGGAAAGTTACTCGAGTTGCTCGATTAAGCACAGCGATGTGCTGAAATGGCACATGCGGGACAAGAGGTGTCGCCAGAATACTGCCAAGGAGCTGGCCATGGAAGGCCGGGTTCATGACAATAAATTGGAGACACACCATGAAGTATTTCTTCAGCCGCAGCGCCTTGGCCGCCATGGCGGCTTCTTCATTCTTCTTGGGGGCAGCGTCGTCGCAGGCGGCTGATTACCCTTCGAAAGCAATCAGCGTGGTGGTGGGCTACCCGGCCGGGGGCAGCGTGGACTTCACGGCCCGGGTATTGGGCGAAGCCTTGTCTAAGCGTTTGGGGCAAAGCGTGGTAATCGAAAATATGGGCGGGGCCGGGGGCGCAATTGGCGCCGATAGGGTGGCTCGTGGCACCGCCGACGGCTACACACTGCTTGTCGGCTCCACCAACGAGATGGTCATTGCGGGGATGATCAATAGCGCGGTGCGCTATGACGGCCTGAAAGACTTTACACCTATCGGAATGATTGCGGCCCAGCCGATGATGCTGGCTGCTTCCAAAGAATCGGGCATCACCAACGCCGCCCAGTATCTGGATAAGCTCAAGAGCGGTGCACGTGGCGACTATACATTCGGTTCTTCTGGCGTTGGCACGGCGCTGCACCTGGCCGGTGAAATGATCAATGAATCGACGCAAACGCATGCCGAACACATCCCCTATCGCGGTGTGTCCCCGCTGCTGACGGACTTGGTCAGCGGGCAACTGGATTATGGTGTATTCGTGATGTCTTCCGGCCTGCCTCATGTAAAGTCGGGCAAGATCGTGGCACTGGGTGTCACCGAGGCCCGGCGGTCTCCGGCGGCGCCTGATATTCCCGCGCTGTCCGAAACTCCCGGCTTTGAAAAAGTGGATATCAATGTATGGTTCGGCCTGTACGGTCCGGCCGGTTTGCCCGACGATGTCGTGGCCGTGCTGCGAACCGCCCTTGACGATGTGCTGCGCCAAGATGCATTCCGCGAGAAACTGGCCGCCAGCGGCGCCACGCTGTACAAACCTGGCATGGACGCCAAAGAATTCCAGACGGCGGAAGTAGAGAAGTACGGCCGTCTGGTCCGTATGGCAAAGATCGAGCGTCAATAAGCCGGCATTCCATTCATTAAGGCCAAAAAAGATGGATTTTGAGCTTCCCTATCCTGACTTGACGCAAGAGCGCCAGGGCAATACCGGCATTCCGGGTGTCTGGCACTTCGATTCGGGTGCGCCCGGCCGCACCCTCATGATTACATCGCTGATCCATGGAAACGAACTATGCGGCGCGTGGGCGCTGAAAACCTTGCTGGCCAGTGGGCTACGGCCTCAACGGGGCGCAATGGTCCTGGCCTTTTGCAATCTGGACGGCTACGATCGTTTTGATGCCCGGCGCCATGATGCAAGCAGGTTTCTTGAGGAAGACCTGAACCGGGTCTGGCTGGACGAGCGCCTTGCGCAAGCAAGCAATTGCGAACGTCGCCGTGCGGCGGAGCTACTGCCTTGGGTTAAACGCGCCGATTGGTTGCTGGATTTGCATTCCATGCATGAGCCAGGCAAGCCTTTGTTGCTGACAGGATTGCTGCCCCGTAACATCGCGCTGGCGCGCAAGCTGGGAGCGCCACAAAATGTGATTGTCGATGCCGGGCACAAAGACGGCGTACGCCTGCGTGATTATGGGCGTTTTGGTGATCCGCAGGACGATGCTTGTGCTCTGTTGATAGAGTGCGGCTACCATGGCGACCCGGCTTCCCGGCTGGTAGCGCTTGATATGACGGCGCGCATGCTGCGCGAGGCGGAAATCGTTGCGATTGACCAGATTCCGCAAGAGTGGTTCCAGCTCGCACCGTCTACGCAGCGCGTTCTGGAAGTGACGGACGCGGTTGTTGCTCCATCCATGGACGTTCGTTTTTCCCATGAGTGGCGGGGTTTGGAAACCGTGGCCACAGCGGGCGATGTGATCGGTTGGGCCGATGGCCAGCCGATCACGACACCCTATGACAACTGCACCCTGATCATGCCGTCCCTGCGGCAACTGCGCCCGGGAGTAACGGTCGTTCGGCTTGCCAAAGACTACTGACCGTCAAGGCGGGATCAGGGGGGAACCGCCTTATCCCAGCGCCTTGATGGCCGCTGCAACGCCGGCGCCATAGGCCGGATCGGCTTGCGTGCAATGGTCGATGTGGCGATCCTGCACGTCTTTCGACACGCCTGCGATGGCACGGGCGGTATTGTCGAACAGCGCCTGTTTCTGCTCATCGTTCATCAGGCGGAACAGGGCGCCCGGCTGCGAAAAGTAGTCGGTGTCTTCCCGGTGATTCCAGTGATCGGCGGCACCCTCGATGGAGAGTGGCGGTTCGCGGAACTCGGGCTGTTCCTGCCATTCACCCTGGGTGTTGGGCTCGTTGCCGGTAGTGCGGCCATAATTGCCGTCGACGCGCATGGCGCCATCGCGGTGGTAGCTGTGGTACGGGCACTTGGGGGCGTTGACCGGAATCTGGTGATGGTTGACACCCAGGCGGTAGCGCTGCGCATCGCCGTATGAAAACAGGCGTGCCTGCAGCATCTTGTCGGGCGAAAAGCTGATGCCGGGCACCACGTTGGCGGGCGTGAAGGCGGCCTGTTCAACTTCGGCGAAGAAATTTTCGGGGTTGCGGTTCAATTCGAGCACGCCCACTTCGATCAGGGGGTAATCGCCGTGCGGCCACACCTTGGTCAGATCGAAGGGATTGAGATGGTAGGTGCCGGCTTCTTTTTCAGGCATGATCTGGATATAGACGGTCCAGCGCGGGAAATCCTTGTTTTCGATGGCTTCGAACAGGTCGCGTTGCGAACTTTCGCGATCTTGGCCGACCAATTCACAGGCTTCGGCGTCGGTCAGGTTCTTGATGCCCTGCTGTGTCTTGAAGGTGAATTTCACCCAGAAACGCTCGTTGTTGGCATTGATGAAGCTGAAAGTATGGCTGCCGAACAGGTGCATGTTGCGAAAGCCCGAGGGGATGCCCCGGTCGCTCATGACGATGGTGACTTGATGCAGTGCTTCGGGCAGCCCGGTCCAGAATTCCCAGTTGTTCTGCGCGCTGCGCATGCCGGTGCGCGGATCGCGCTTGACGGCGTGGTTCAGGTCGGGGAATTTGAGCGGGTCGCGAAAGAAGAAGACGGGGGTATTGTTGCCCACCAGGTCCCAGTTGCCTTCTTCCGTGTAGAACTTCATGGCGATGCCGCGAATGTCGCGTTCGGCATCGGCTGCGCCGCGTTCGCCGGCCACAGTGGAAAACCGTGCGAACATGGGGGTTTGCTTGCCAACTTCCGAGAAGATCTTGGCGCGGGTGTACTGGGTGATGTCGTGCGTTACGGTAAACGTGCCATAGGCACCGGCGCCCTTGGCGTGCATGCGGCGTTCGGGTATGACTTCGCGGTCGAAGTGCGCCAGTTTTTCAATCAGCCATACGTCTTGTAAAAGCGCGGGGCCGCGCGGACCGGCAGTCTGAATGTTCTGGTTGTCGACAACGGGTGCGCCCGCGGCGGTAGTAAGCTTTTTCATGATTGGCCTCTTGTAGGGTGTGCAACGGAACAATATGACGTGCCGGGATGATAGCCGGGCCACATGAAAGTTTGCCGGTGGTTCCAAACTGGCGCCATATCGTATGGAGGCAGTCTACCGACCCATACTGAAATAGTAAAATTGATTAATTGACTTAGATCAATAGCTATTGACTATATACAGCTACACACCCAGATAGGCCTGCAGTTGCGGGCGCTGTGCGTTCAGCGCCGCCGAATCGCCGGCCCACACCACTCGGCCTTTTTCGACAATGTAGTGTTGGTCGGCCAGGGCGAGCATGGAGCTCAGGTTCTTGTCGATACAGATAATGGTGAGTCCGAGCGCTTTGAGCCCGGCCAGGCATTGCCAGATTTCGGCACGAATGAGAGGCGCCAGGCCTTCGGTGGCTTCATCCAGGATCAACAGGCGTGGGTTGGTCATGAGGGCGCGTCCTATTGCCAGCATTTGCTGCTCGCCACCCGACAGGTTGGCCCCCAAGTTGCCGGCCCGCTCCGCCAGGCGCGGAAAGAGTCCGAAGATTCTTTCCAGCGTCCAGGGCGATGCCGACGCCTGCCGGTTGTGTGCCGTGGCCACCAGGTTTTCGCGTACGCTCAGGTTGGGAAAGATTTGGCGTCCTTCGGGTACCAGCCCCACACCCGCGCGCGCCACCTTGTACGAGGACAGGCCCACCATATTGCGTCCGTCGAGATGGATGGCGCCCTGGGCAGGCTGGATCAGCCCCATGATGGCCTTGACGCTGGTCGATTTACCCATGCCGTTGCGGCCCAGCAAGGTGACGAACTGGCCGGGCAGCACAGAGAAGCTCATGCCGAACAAGGCCTGACTGGGCCCGTAGAAGGCATGGATGTCGCGAACATCGAGCAGGGCGGTGGTGGTGCTCATTCGTCGCCTCCGAGGTAAGCGGCCCTGACATCCGGATGATTGCGAATTTCGTCCGGCGTGCCGCAGACGATGCCGCGGCCGTATACCAGGACGGTGATACGGTCGGCCAGCTTGAAAACCGCATCCATGTCGTGCTCGACCAGGACGATGCCATACTGCCCCTTGAGGCTATGCAACAGCGAAGTCATCTGTGTGGATTCCGCCTGGCTCATGCCCGCCATGGGCTCATCCAGCAAAAGCAGCCGGGGCTGGCCAGCCAGCACCATGGCCAGTTCGAGCTGGCGCTGCTCCCCGTGCGCCATGTCGGAAACAGGCACGTGCTGGCGGTCTTTCAGGCCCACGCGCTCCAGCGCCTGGCTGGCCGGTTCGATCAGCGATGGCTGGCGCGACGTGGGCGTCCAGAAGCGGAAGCTGTGTCCCTGATGCGCCTGGACGGTAAGCATGACGTTTTGCAGCGCCGAAAACTCAGGGAAGACAGAAGTGATCTGATACGAGCGGGCGATGCCGCGCAGCGCCCGCTGCTCCACCCGTTCGCCGGTGATGTCCTGGCCCTCGAACAGGATCTGGCCGGCATCGGGCTTGATCTCGCCCGCCAGTTGAGTGATCAGTGTGCTTTTGCCGGCGCCGTTGGGGCCGATGATGGCATGGATCTCACCGGCCCTCAGGTCGAAGTCGAAGTGATCGGTGGCGGTCAGCCCGCCGTAGCGTTTTACCAGTTGCCGCACGGTCAGCAGGCTCATGTCGGCTCCTGGCCGCGTGCCGCGGCGGGACGTTTGCGGCCGTGCATGCGGCGCTGATCCATGGCCTGCAGTATGCCGGCAATGCCCAGGCGGCTGGTAATAATGATGATCACGATCAGCGGTCCGAACAGGGCCATCCAGTGCTCTGTCAACGCCTTCAGCCCTTCCTCGGTCAGAATCATGGCCAACGCGCCGAACAGCGGCCCGAACAGCGTACCCATGCCGCCCAGCATGACCATGACGATCAGTTCACCCGACATCGTCCAGGACATATAGGAGGGCGAACCGAACTGGGTGAGGTTGCCGTAAAGCAGTCCGGCCACACCGCACAGGGCGGCGGAAATCACGTAAACGGCCAGGCGGTAGCGATAGGTGGGATAGCCCAGGGCTTTCATGCGCTGTTCGTTGCTTTTGCTGGCGCGGATCACTATTCCGAAGCGGGAATGCACCAGGCGGTGGCAGCCATACAGGCACAGGCACAGAACAATGAACGAGACAAAATAAAGGGTGCGGGGATCGGTCAGGACGATACCACTGAAGTCGCTGCCGTTGGTCAGCCTGAGGCCGTCATCCCCGCCGTATTGGCTGAGGCTGACGAACAGAAAATAGAACATCTGCGCAAAGGCAAGCGTAATCATGATGAATGAAATGCCGCTGGTGCGCAGCACGATGCTGCCGGTGAACAGGCCGACCAGGCTGCAAATGACCAGCGTGGCCAGCAACTGCAGCCAGCCGCTGTCGATACCGTGGAAGCTCAGGATGGTGGCGGCATATACCCCAAGACCCAGGTAGAGCGCATGGCCGAAGCTGACCAGGCCGCCATAGCCCAGGATGAGGTTCAGCGACAGGGCGGCGATGGCAAAAATCAGGATGCGAGTGATCAGCGTGACGACGAAAGGGTCGGCCATGCTGCGCGCATACACGGGCACCAGTGCGAGCGTGATCAGCAGGAACAGGCTGACCCCACTGCTGATGGACCATTTTTTCATACCTTCGCGACTCCTTGGTTGCATGGACAGGCCGGCGTGCTGGATTCAGGTGTTGTGCACGGGAAACAGCCCTTTGGGCCGGATGGCCAGCACGACCGCCATGAGCAGGTAGATCATCATGGAGGCCAGGGCGGGGCCGGCAATATCGGCGCTGCTGCGCTCAAGAAAGCTGCGCAGCAGTGTGGGCAGCAGCGTCCGGCCCAGCGTATCGACCACCCCTACGATCAGCGCCGCGTAAAAGGCACCGCGTATCGAGCCTATGCCGCCGATGACGATGACCACCATGGTCAGAATGAGTATGGGCTCACCCATACCCGCCTGAACCGACATGATGGGGCCCGCCAAGAGGCCGGCCAGGCCGGCCAGGACCGCGCCCAGCGCGAACAGCAGTGAATTGAGCAACACGATATTGACGCCCAGGGCGCCGACCATGGTCCGGTTGGTGGCGCCGGCCCGGATGAGCATGCCGATGCGGGTGCGGTGTATGAGCAGGTAGCAGCCCAGGGCGATCAGCAGGCCCGAGGCAATGATGACGAATCGGTAGGCCGGGTAGCGAATGCCGAACAGATTGATGGCGCCCGACAGGAACTCGGGCACGTCCATATAGTAGGGCGAAGGGCCCCAGATCATGCGGGCGATTTCATTGAAAAACAGAATGAGGCCGAAGGTGGCAAGAACCTGGTCAAGGTGATCTCGCTGATAGAGCTTGCGCAGCGCCACCCATTCCACGGCCAGTCCCAGCGCCAGCATGGCGGGGATGAGCAAAATAGCCGCAAGGATGAAGGAGCCGGTGTAGTTGTACAGGGATGCGGCAAAGAAGGCGCCCATCATGTACATCGAGCCGTGCGCCAGGTTGACGAAGCTCATGATGCCGAAAACAAGCGTCAGCCCTGCCGCCATGAGGAACAACAGCACGCCCAGCTGCAGGCCGTTCAGCGATTGGATAACGAATAGAGTGAGGCTCAAAGCGCCCTCCGGGAGACCCTGGCCGGCCAGCCTTGCGGCCGGCCGGCAGGCGCGATTACTTCATGGGGCACTGTGCGGCGAAATCGGCGCGGGTTTTGATGACGATGGGGGTTTTGGCCTGGAGCTCCGCTCCGTCGGCGCCTTCTACCACGTCGACGCGGTAGAAGGGCGCATCGGGGAACTGGTTGGTAGCGAACTTGAAGTCGCCGCGCACCGAATCAAAGTCGGCGGCTTTCAGCGCGGCCAGGACGGCGTCCTTGTCGTCGAGCTTGCCATCGACCTTTTTCAGGGCCGAAGCGATCAGGTTGGCGGCGTCATAGGATTGCGCGGCGTACATGGAAGGCTGGCGCTTGTATGCCTTGACGAAGGCTTCGACAAACTGCTTGTTCTGGGCGTTGTCGATGTTGGGCGCATAGGGGGCGCTGGTAATGGCGCCTACGGCCAGCGACTTGAGCGCGGGCAGGGTCGAGCCATCGATGGTGGATACTGAAATCAGTGGCAGCTGGCCCAGCAGGCCGGCCTGGCGGTACTGCTTGACGAAGTTGACGCCCATGCCGCCAGGATAAAACACATATACGGCATCGGGGGAAGCGGCTTGCAACTGCGCGATCTCGGCCGAGTAATCGGGCTGGTTGACCTGAGTGTAGACCTCGTCGATGACATTGCCGGTATAGTCGCGCTTGAAGCCCGAGACGGCATCGCGGCCGGCCTGGTAGTTGGCGGCCATGACATACATGTTTTTGTAGCCCAGGTCGCTGGCCAGCTGGCCGCCGGCTTCGTGCAGCTGGTCGTTGTCCCACGAGGTGGAGAAGAAGTACGGTGAACATGCTTTGCCGGCTATCGGTGCCGGGCCCGCATTGGAGCCAATGAAGAACACCTTGGCGTCGGTAATGGGTTTATGAATGGCCATCATGACGTTCGAGAACGTGACCCCCGTGATGATGTCGACGTTTTCGCTTTTGAGCAGCTTGGTGGCGGCCTGCACGCCCACATCGGGCTTGAGCTGGTCGTCTTCGCGCACGACTTCGACGGCTACCCCGCCCAACTTGCCGCCATTTTGCTCTATGGCCAGCATGAAGGCATCGTACTGATCTTGGCCCAGCGCCCCGCCCGGCCCGGACAGCGTGCCGATAAAGCCGATTTTGACGGGCTCTTGCGCAAAGCTGGCGGTGGCGCCCAGGGTGCCGCAGAGTAGGGCGGCGGCCAGGCTATGACGCAGAAAGCGGCGATGCCTTGCTGTCGGGGTGGCGAAGTTCATGATGTCTCCTGTTCGCATTGGGCCGACTTTATGGGGGGTCGGCAAAGATTTTGTTCTGATGGGCGATTTAAACACGCCTTGCTGATTGTTGCCTGTTCCCGAAAGAAAAATGGCAGCGTATCGCAAAATTACATTAAGCCTAAAGCTTTTTCTATCGGGAAATACCCAATGCCTGAATAAAAAACGCCCCAAGCATCGGCGCATGGCCGATGCTTGGGGCGTTCTTCGGGAACCGCGGCCGCCGTCCCGAAGAACGGCGGGCTTGATCAGCGCGCGGCTGCCGCGGTTTCCTTGTCGAGCTTGTACATGATGTAGCGTTGCTGGGCGATGGACACGGCATTGTTGACGCACCAGTACAGCACCAGCCCGGCAGGGAAGAAGAACATCATGCCGCCGAAGACCAAAGGCATGATCATCATGATCTTGGCCTGCGTGGGGTCGGGCGGCGTCGGGTTGAGCTTGATCTGCAGGAACATGGTCGCCATCATGAAGGCGGGCAGAATGAACCACGGGTCGCGCACGGAAAGATCCTGGATCCAGAGTATCCAGGGTGCGCCGCGCATTTCGACGCTGCCCAGCAGCACCCAGTACAGCGAAATGAAGACCGGAATCTGGACAACCATGGGCAGGCAGCCGCCCAGCGGGTTGATTTTCTCGGTGCGGTACATTTCCATCATGGCCGCGTTCAGCTTGGCCTTGTCGTCGCCGAATTTTTCACGCAGGGCCTGCAGGCGGGGGGTGACCTGCTTCATTTTGGCCATGGAGCGATAGCTGGCGGCCGACAAGGGGTAGAACACCAGCTTGATCAGGAAGGTAAGCGCGACAATGGTCCAGCCCCAGTTGCCCAGCAGCGCATGCAGCCAGGTCATGATCTTGAACAAGGGCTTGGCGATGATGGTCAGCCAGCCATAGTCGACCACCAGCTCCAGCCCGGGGGCCAGTTCGCTCATGGCTTTCTGGTCTTGCGGGCCGACCCACAGGTTTGCATCCACCGCTACGTTCTGGCCGGGCTCGATCGTGCCGACGTTCTCGATGCTGCGTATGGCGTACAGGTTGGTGGACAGGCGCAAGGCTTCGTTGTGGCGTACCTTGCCTTCTGTGGGCACCCAGGCCGACGCGAAGTAGTGCTGCACCATGCCTATCCAGCCGTTGTCCGCTTGTTTGGTGTAGCTGGACTTCCCCTTGTCGATATCCGAGAAAGTGACTTTCTGGAATTTGTCTTCGGCCGAATACAGGGCGGGGCCGGTGAAGGTGCTGTAGAACGACGACTTGTCCGAGGGGTCGTTGCCATCGCGGGCAAGCTGCAGATACAGCGATGGGGTGATGGGCGCGCTGCCAAGATTGTGGATATCGTGCCTGACGTCGATATCGTAGCGGCCCTTGTGCAGGGTAAAGGTCTTGACGACCTTGACGCCATCGGCCTCGGCCTCGAATATCACGTCCAGCGTATCGCCAGCGAGGCTGTTTTCGGACGACACCAGCCTGAACGGCGTCAGGTGCGTAGGATAGCCTTGCCCATTGGGGGCGCCGATGATGCCGGTTTGCGCGACATAAGTGGAAGTGCTGGAGTTATCCAGCAACACCATGGGCTCGTCTTTGCTGCCGGGGGCCGTGTACTTGATCAGTTCGGCCTTGATCAGCTGCGCGCCCATGGTGTCGAAAGTCAGGTCATAGACATCGGTCTTGATG
>JBATWU010000177.1:0-23015 GCA_049672825.1 Pusillimonas sp. | reverse complement strand
GCCTTGTGCCGCTGATACCCGCGCCTGCTTTTCATGCAGATTAATCACCGGAACGGTTGCGGGTATCGTGCTTCATGACCCGCTCTTTTTCGCGCTGCCAGTCTTTGTCGCGCGCGGTGTCGCGCTTGTCGTGCAGCTTCTTGCCCCGGCCCAGTCCGAAGTCAAGCTTGATGCGCCCGTTCTTGAAATGCAAATTGAGCGGCACCAGGGTGTAGCCGCGCTGTTCCACCTTGCCGATCAGCTTGCTGATTTCCTCTGCCTTCAGCAATAATTTGCGGGTGCGGGTGGCGTTGGGATGGATATGCGTGGAGGCGGTGGGGAGGGGGCTGATGTGCATGTTGATGATCCAGATCTCGCCGTCGCGAACGATAACGTAGCTTTCCTTCAATTGCACATGCCCGGCACGTATTGCTTTTACTTCCCATCCTTCCAGAACAAGACCCGCCTCGTAGCGGTCTTCGATGAAGTAATCGTGCGTTGCTTTGCGGTTATCGACAATGCTCATGAATCAATATGGTTGTAGACTGTAAAATCAATACATTCTATCCATTAACGACTCTCGATGCATAAAGTACAGCGTTCTGTTCTCGTTCCCCATAGCTGCGCACAAATGTTCGACCTTGTTGCCGATGTAGCCAAATACCCGGAGTTCATGCCTTGGTGCGGAGGCACCACCGTGCACAGGCACGACGAACATGGCATGGAAGCCTCCGTCACCATCAATATTGCGGGCATCAGGCAAACCTTTACCACCCGGAACGAACATAAATACCCCGAGCTGATCACCATCCACCTGGTCGATGGTCCGTTCTCCATGCTGACGGGCACCTGGGAATTCCAGGCCCTGGCCGACGATGCCTGCAAGGTCGTCTACACCATGGAGTACGCTTTTTCCAGCCGAACGCTCGAAGCGGTTGTCGGGCCCATTTTCAACCGCATCGCCAGCAGTTTCATCGATTCGTTCACGCAGCGCGCCCTGGCCGTTTATGGACACTGACATTCGCATTCAGGTCGTCTATGCTCAGGCAGGCGCCGCATGGCGGGCGGCGCTGACGCTGCCGGCGGGCAGTACCGCGGCCCAGGCGCTGGCCGCCAGCGCCTTTTCCAGGCTGTTTCCCGACTATCCGCAAGATACCCCATTGGTGGGCATATACGGCCAAGCATGCCCTGTGGACAGGGTATTATCCGACGGCGATCGTCTCGAGATCTACCGTCCCCTGACTTTCGACCCCATGGAATCCAGGCGACGGCGGGCCCAGCACCGAAAAGCATTCATGACCAAGCGATTGTCACGCATATGACAAAAGAAATTGCGGCAAGGCGCTATGGTGCATTCTACGACTGACCAAAAGTCGGCGCCCGGGCAAAGGCGCGGAGCCGCAGGAAGGAGACAACAATATGGAATTCCGTCTAACCGACGAACAACAGGCTTTTGCGCAGGCCGCGCGCGATTTTGCAATAGGCGAACTCGAGCCCAACGCGGCGCGCTGGGACGCCGAAAGCATCTTCCCGCGCGAAGCCTTCGCCCGCGCCGGTGAGCTCGGCTTTTGCGCCATCTACGCTCCCGAGTCCATAGGCGGTCTGGCTCTGCCGCGCCTCGATGCAACGCTGGTCTTCGAAGAAATGGCAGCCTACGATCCATCGACGACGGCCTTCCTGACCATCCACAACATGGCCACATGGATGATAGGTTCCTGGGCAAGCGACTCGGTGCGCCAGCAATGGGGACCGCAGCTGGCCACGGGCGAAAAACTGGCGTCGTACTGCCTGACTGAACCCGGGGCCGGCTCCGACGCGGCCTCGCTGTCGACCCGCGCCGAAAAAAAGGGTGCCGCCTATGTGCTCAATGGCGCCAAGGCGTTTATTTCCGGCGCGGGCGACACCGACCTGCTGGTAGTCATGGCGCGCACCGGCGGCGCCGGCGCGCGCGGCATTTCCGCCTTCGCCATCCCGGCCGATACCCCGGGCATTACCTATGGCCGCAAAGAAGACAAAATGGGCTGGAACAGCCAGTCGACACGGCCCATTACCTTCGACAATGTACAGGTGCCGGCCGAAAACCTGCTGGGCCGCGAAGGCGAGGGCTTCATGTTCGCCATGAAAGGGCTCGACGGCGGCCGCATCAATATCGCCACCTGCTCGGTGGGCGCGGCACAAGGCGCCTACGAAGCCGCCCGCCGCTACATGGGCGAGCGCAGGCAGTTCGACCAGCCGCTGGCGGGCTTCCAGGCGCTGCAGTTCAAGTTGGTCGACATGCTCACCCACATCGTAGCCTCGCGGCAGATGGTGCGTCTGGCGGCCGCCAAACTCGATGCGCAGGATCCCCAAGCCTCGTCTTATTGCGCCATGGCCAAGCGTCTGGCCACCGACCTGTGCTTCCAGGCCTGCCTGGATGCCCAACAGATACACGGGGGCTATGGCTATCTGAAAGATTATCCGCTCGAGCGCCTGGTGCGCGACACGCGTGTGCATCAAATCCTTGAAGGCACGAACGAAATCATGCGCGTCATCGTCGCGCGGCAATTGTTGGAAAAAGGAGCAGACATCCGATGACTTCCCCGGTTTTGTTCGAAGAACTGGATACGGCCGACGGCCGCAAGGTGGGCGTGGCCACCCTGAACAGTCCACAAACCCTAAACGGTTTGTCCCTCGACATGTGCAAGCTGCTGGCCGGCCGCCTGTGGCAATGGGAGGACGATGCGCAAATCGCCGTGGTTGTCCTGCGCGGCGCCGGTGACAAGGCATTCTGCGCCGGCGGCGACCTGCATGGCATCTACAAAGGCATACAGGACAACGCCAGCGGCCGTGCATGGGACAATACCTATGCGCGCGAGTTCTTCGATGTGGAATACCGGCTCGATTACCAAATACATAGCTATTCCAAGCCTGTGCTGTGCTGGGGCAGCGGCATCGTCATGGGTGGCGGGGTAGGGCTAATGATGGGGGCCAGCCATCGCGTGGTCACCCAGACCACACGTTTTGCCATGCCTGAAATATCCATAGGCCTGTTTCCCGACGTGGGCGGCACTTGGATGCTGTCGCGTCTGCCGGGCGGCATAGGCCTGTTTCTGGCACTGACGGGCGCACAGCTTGGCGCCGGCGATTGCAGGCTGCTGGGCCTGGCCGACTACACGCTCGATGCGCAAGGGTGGGATGGCATGATGGCAGCCATCCAGGGGGCCTCCTGGTCCGGCACCCGCGCAAGCGACGACGTGGTGCTGCGCAAATTGCTGCTCAATCTGCAAGCCGGCACGCCCGCCGAGGCCGGGCCCCTGCAAACCCATTATTCGCTCTTGCAGCAGTCGTGCGACGGCAGCGACTTTGACAAAATCTGCGCAAGCATTGCCTCGTGGGCGCAACATGAAGACCCCTGGCTGAAGCGGGCCGCCGCCACTTTTCTGGCGGGTTCGCCAGGTTCGGCGCGCCTGAGCTTTTCACTGCTGCGCCGCGTGCGGCTGCTTTCGCTGGCGGATGTCTTTCGCCAGGAATATATTGTGTCTTTGCAGTGCGGCGCGCAGGGTGACCTGAAAGAAGGCATACGCGCCTTGCTGATCGACAAAGACCGGAAGCCCAACTGGAAGCCCGCTACGCTGGGCGACGCCAGCGAAGCCTGGGTGCAGCGATTTTTCGTCGCCCCCTGGCCCGCCGACCTGGCTCATCCGCTGGCCGATCTTGGCCGTGGGTCCAGCGGCTGACAGCAAATTGGCAAAAACCTATTTTTATCAAAGGAGACAATAGAATGAGTCGTATCGCGTTTATCGGCCTGGGACACATGGGCGGCCCCATGGCCTTGAATCTGCTCAAGGCGGGGCATGAGCTGGTAGTGTTCGACCTGGTTCCCTCTGCCCTCAAGGCGGCGGCTGATGCGGGCGCCGCGCCAGCCGCGTCGGCGCAAGAATCGGTGAAAGGCGCCGATGTGGTGGTGTCCATGCTGCCGGCCAGCAAGCATGTCGAGGGGCTGTACCTGGGCGAGTCCGCCTTGCTCGATCACATTGCCCCAGGCACCCTGGTTCTGGAGTGCAGCACGATAGCGCCCGAATCGGCCCGGAAAGTGGCCGATGCCGCGCGCACCAAGGGTGTGCGCATGATAGACGCGCCGGTTTCGGGCGGCACCGGCGGCGCAGTGGCCGGCACACTTACCTTTATTGTCGGAGGCGCGGCCCAAGACCTGGAAGCGGCCATGCCCTACCTGGAAAAGATGGGCAAGAATATTTTCCACGCGGGCGAAGCGGGCGCGGGCCAGGTAGCCAAGATCTGCAACAACATGCTGCTGGGGATACTCATGGCGGGCACCTCCGAGGCGCTTGCGCTGGGCGCGGCCAACGGACTCGACGCCAAGGTGCTGTCCGATATCATTGCCAAGAGCTCTGGCCGCAATTGGGCCACCGAACTATACAACCCCTGGCCCGGCGTCATGGAGCATGCGCCGGCTTCAAAGAATTATGCGGGCGGTTTCGGCGTGGACCTGATGCTCAAAGATCTGGGGTTGGCCGCCGAGTCGGCGCTCAATGCGCGGGCTTCGATTCCCTTGGGAGAGCTGGCCCGCAACCTGTACTCGCTGCATAGCGTGCAAGGCAACGGCGGGCTGGATTTCTCCAGTATCTTGAATCTATACAAGAAGTCGTAGCCGGGTATTTGTCTTCCGCTGGCAGCGCCCGCTAGGCGAGCCCTGGTGTGTTGTTTTGTTAATGCATGAGTATTCGAATTAATCAAGCGCCACATCAGGCAGCCACAATGTCGTAGGGCAGGCTGCGCAGTTCAATGGCGGGGCCATTGTCATCGCCAAGACGAAAATCAGCCGTATCCAGGTCGGCCAATTGAACCTCCATCAGAACATGAACCGGCCCGGCGTCCGTGCCAGGGGTTGCGTCCCGATCGGCCCGGGCCGCATTCACGATTCTTCCGCAAGGATTGCCTGGCCGGCTGGCATCGAAGATATCGGTGCCGGGCAGGGCATCGGCATCGGTATCTGGCGCGTTCCGGACGACGCCGCAGGCCATGCGGCGCTTGACGGTGCCCCGATAGTGGCTGCGGGCCACGACTTCCTGGCCTGGATAGCAGCCCTTGGTAAAGCTGACGCCATCGATCAGATCCAGATTCAGGGTTTGCGGAATGAATACGTCCTGCGTGGCGGCCTGCACCCAAGGCAGACCGGCGGCGATGTCGTCCGCCTGCCAGGCAGCGGCGCAAGCGCTGGATAGTGGTCCGGCCTGGATAATGCCCGCGGCGGCCAGCCACCAGCGGGTGGAGCTTCCTTGCTTGCGGGGCGCCGCTATCCAGTCGCCGGCTTCGGTCTGCACCACCGTGAAGGCCGGTGGAGCCACCGGCAAGCCGGCCACATGCCCGGCCAGGGCGGCATTGATCTGATTGGCTGGCGTTGCCGAGGCCGCGGGCTGGCCGCTCTCGGTGGATAAGTCCGTGCATACACCCAGCACCGGGATCTGCGTGACGCTGAGCTTGGCCTTGGCCCGCAGCACGAACATGGAAAGACGCTTGACGATAGCCTCGGCAATATCGGCCTTGATCAGTGCGCGCAAGGTAGGCGTTTCAGTGCCCGGCGCCTGCCAGACCACCATGCTGCCCAGCAGGCGGCCTTTGGCGGTGCAATAGCCCGACAGGCGCGCCTGGCCCGGCGTCAGGCCGGCAATATCGTGAGTCAGTTGGCCGTGAAGAAAGCTGGCGGCATCGGCGCCACTGATTTCGATGACGGCAAGGTCGGCAAGCGGCGTGGCAAAGCAGGGGGAAGACATGTAATAACGGCTCGCAGAATAAAACAGGTAGCGGAATCGGGCTCAAACAGCACACTAGCGTTTATGATAATGGGCTTTCGCGAATCGTGCCGCGCTCATCCGTCAGCACCTGCGCCGACTGACTCGCATTTGCCGGTCGGCCGCATTGTCTGGGCTACACTTTGGTGCTCATGAAAAAACTCAAACTGATCATTCTGTATCTGCTGTTGGCCGCGGCCCTGACCGCCATGGCCATCAGCGCGGCCGCCTGGTATTGGGTGGAGCGGCCTGTAGCCCTGGATGCCGAGCGGGTCGACTACGTTGTTGAACCCGGCAGCCGGCCCAGAACCATCGCGCAAGTCATGAACAAGGCCGGCATACGCATCAATGATGACGCATTCGTGGCGCTGGCGCGGCTAACGGGCCGCGACAAGCAGCTGCAGGCGGGGGCCTATGAAGCGGTAAAGGGCGATTCACCGCGTGTGCTGCTTGAACGCATGGTCAGCGGCGATATGACGCAAACGCGGCTGACACTGGTCGAAGGCTGGACGTATCAGCGCATGCGCCAGGCCCTGCGCGAGGACCCCAAGGTCAGGCAGACGCTGGAAGGAGTGTCGGACGAAGCGTTGCTGCAGCGCCTGGGGGCCACGGCTTCCAGCCCCGAAGGCATCTTCTATCCGGATACTTACGTTTTCGCGCCTGGCACGTCCGATTTCGATATCCTGCGGCGCGCCCATCATGCGCAACAGGAGTTACTGGAAACGCTCTGGAACGAACGCGATCCCGACCTGCCGCTGAAAACGCCCTACGAAGCGCTGATTCTGGCTTCCATTGTTGAAAAGGAAACCGGCCACAGCGCCGACCGCGACCGGGTCGCCGGCGTATTCACCAACCGCTTGCGCCTGGGCATGCCATTGCAGACGGATCCGACCGTCATCTATGGGATGGGTGATGCCTATCAGGGCAGGATACGCAAGAAAGACCTGGTCACCGATACGCCCTGGAATACGTATACGCGCGGCGGCCTGCCGCCCACGCCCATTGCCAGCCCGGGACGCGCTTCGCTTTTGGCCACGCTGCACCCCGAATCGCACAAGTTCCTGTATTTTGTATCGAGGGGCGATGGCACCAGCGAATTCTCCACCAATCTGGCGGCCCATAATCGCGCGGTGGCCAAGTTCATTCTGGGGCGAAAAAATTGACGCGGGTGCCGAACCTGATCGTTGGCGAATAAACTTGTAAATTGGCGGGACCTGAGGATAAAGCGGAAATGAGCAAAGGGTGCATGATAGTCGTAGACGGCGGCAACGGAGCGGGAAAGGGAACCTGCCTGCGTGAAATAGAAGCCTATCTGCGCGCCCAGGGGCTGGATGTAGTCATGACCCGGGAGCCGGGCGGCACGGCCATCGGTGAGAAAATCCGGGACATTCTTTTGGATGCGAACTCCACCGGGATGTGCGACGTGACTGAACTGATGCTGTTTGCCGCGGCACGCGCGCAGCATGTGCGTGAAAAAATCGCTCCCGCCATCGATGCCGGCAAGATCGTAGTTTCAGACCGTTTCGATTCAGCGACCATCAGCTTCCAGCATCATGCGCGAGGGCTGGACCTGCAACTGATAAAGTGTCTTAATGACATCGCCGTGGCAGGCCTGAAGCCTGACTTCACCATTGTTCTCGATCTTGACCCGGCCATCGGCCTGCACCGAGTCGCGTCGCGCGGCAGCGAGCTCGACCGAATGGAAAAAGAAAATATTCAGTTCCTGCAGCGCGCGCGCCAGGGTTATCTTGAGCAGGCTCGCGCCGAACCCGATCGATTCGCCATCATCGATGCATCGCAACCTTCAGGCAAGGTGCGCGATGACGTCTTGTCGCTGGTCGAACGAGTCATTTCCGGCCATCATTCGGTCCCGAAAACATGAGCGATTTTGTGTCCTTCCTGCCTTGGCAGCAAGAACGGGCCGCTGCCTGGCTGGCCCAAGGCGAGCGTTTTGCGCATGCCTGGCTGCTGCATGGGCTGCCAGGCATAGGCAAGCGGCAGTTTGCGCTGGCGGCCGCGGGCAGCCTGTTGTGCGAGTCTCCGATCAACGGTCTGGCTTGCGGCCAATGCGCCGCATGTCTTTGGCTCAAGAGCGGCAGCCACCCCGACCTGCGCCGCATCCGGCCCGAGGCGATGGCGCAGGAAGAGGGGGTTGTTGGCGCCGCTGACGACGATGCCGGACAAACAGCTTCCTCCGCAAAAAAAACGCCTTCGAAAGACATCAAGGTAGAACAGTTGCGCGCCTTGCATACCTGGTTCAATACGGCCACCCACCGGGGGGGCTGGCGTGTTGCCGTGCTGTACCCGGCGCGGGCCATGAATGCCATTACCGCCAATGCACTGCTGAAGGTTCTGGAAGAGCCGCCGGCGCATACTGTTTTCCTGCTGGTGGCCGATGCGCCCGACCGGTTGCTGCCCACCCTGGTGTCGCGCTGCCGGCGGCTGCCTTTGCCGGTGCCTGATCAGGCTCAAAGCCTTCAATGGCTGGCGGCCGAAAAAGTCGATGATGCCGGCCAGTGGCTGGCGGCCGCGGGCGGCGCACCTTTGCTGGCCAGGCAATTGGCCCAGTCCGGGTCAAGCCCTTATCCCGATTGGCTGGTCCAGTTGCTTGCCGGCATCGGCGCAGTGCAGGCGCCTGATATCGGGTCCTTGGCGGATCAGCTTGAAAAGCAGGCGCCTGAAATATGGATAGATGTCCTGCAGCGGGCATTTCTGGATATGTTGTTGGCTTCGGCAGGGGCGCCGCTGCGGTATTTTCCGGCGCTGGCGCCGCAAATAAGCGCTGTGGCGCGAAAGGCCTCGCCGGGCAGGCTGGCCGACACGGCAAAATGGCTGGCGCAGCAGCGGGCGGTGGCGAGGCATCCCTTCAACGCCAAGCTGTTCGCCCACAGCGCCCTGCAGCGGGCAGCTCTGGCCTGCGCGCCGGCGCAGTAACGGCGCAATAGCCGCCGCGATGGCCGCAAAATCGCTACACTAACCATACCGCCACGGTCCGCCCGGGGCGGCCTCCATGCAGATTCACCTCCAAAAAGTATTATGTTTGTCGACTCCCATTGTCATCTGAACTTTCCCGAGCTTGCCGAAAACCTGCCCGATATCCTGGGCCGCATGGCGCAGAACCAGGTCACCCACGCGCTGGTGGTCAGTGTGAACATGCCCGATTGGCCGGGGCTGATGGACTTGATCGCGCCCCACGAACACCTGTACGCATCGGTGGGCGTGCACCCCGACTATGAAGACACGGTCGAGCCCACCGTCGAGCAGTTGTGCGAGCTGGCCCAATCGCCCAAAGTCGTTGCCATAGGGGAAACGGGGTTGGATTACTTTCGATTGTCCGAGCCGCTGGCGTGGCAGCGCGAGCGCTTCCGCACGCATATACGGGCCAGCCGCCAGAGCGGCCTGCCGCTGATCATCCACACCCGGGCGGCAAGCGCCGACACGCTGCGCATCATGCAGGAAGAGGGCGCCGATGAAATCGGCGGCGTCATGCACTGTTTCACCGAATCGTGGGAAGTGGCCCAGGCGGCGATGGACCTGAATTTCTATATTTCGCTCTCGGGCATTGTTACCTTCAAGAAGGCCCAGGATTTGCAGGCACTGGCCGAAAAGCTGCCGCTGGATCGCTTGCTGATCGAGACAGACTCTCCTTATCTGGCGCCTGTTCCACATCGGGGCAAGACCAACGATCCGTCCAAAGTCATGCATGTGGCCGAGAAAATAGCTGAGTTGAAAGGCGTGCCATTAACTGATGTGGCAAAACACTCAACAGACAATTTCTTTAAACTTTTCAATAAGATAAACAGATAATTTAATCTAATTTATCTAAAGTGAATTGTTTAAAGTAAATTATTTAAATTAAATTAGTTAATGTAATTTATCTGCTACAAACAAGTCATCAGAATTTGAATTCAATGATAATGTATTGCTTTAAATAAATTATCTATCTAATTGATTAAATTTAATAAAATTATTGGGTAACAGAAATGTTAGGTGATATAATACTTGCTTCCTCGCACGAATCGCCTTACCGCCACGGGGCGCTCGCGCGTTGGCGAAAAGGGCTGCTATGCGCGCTGGCTGGCCTGCTGCTGTGCGGCGTCGCGCACGCCGCCAACCCGACGAGCTGGTGGGTGGATATTGCCAATGACCGAACCGCCAAGGTTAAGAACGCACTGGCGAGCGGCGCCGACCCCAACGAGATCAGCCCCGATGGGCAGCCCGCCATCATGCAGGCCATCCGTGATGGCGCCTGGGGTGTCTATGACGTCCTGGTGGTTCATCCCAAAACTGTGCTGAATGCCATCAATACGCATCGCGAGACGCCGCTGATGTACCTGGCCGTGGCCGGCCAGACGGAACGCGCCCAGGACTTGATCCGGCGCGGCGCGCTGGTCAATCGCCTGGGGTGGACGCCACTGCAGTATGCCGCCTCCAAAGGGCATCTGGACACCGTGAAAATGCTGGTGGCCAACAAGGCCATCGTCAACGCTCCCGGCCCGGACGGCATTACCGCATTGATGATGGCGGCTTATGGGGGCAACGAGCCCGTTGTGCAGTATCTATTGAGTGCTGGCGCCGATGTCACCATGAAAAGCACGCAGGATTATGACGCCGCGCACTGGGCCCGCCTGAAAAACCATAATGCGCTGGCCAACAAGCTGGACGCGCTTTCTTCCCGCGTGCTGGCGCAGCGGGCAGCCCAGCGCGGGGGGCAAGCCGGAGTTGCAGCAGGCGACGCCAGGCCCGCGCAAGCCGGCGAGCAGCCTGGCATAGACCTGAACACCGTCGATGCCGCTGCGGCGCCTCCGAACACAGGCGGCAAAAAGGAACCGGCAGCCAACTCGACCTCGCGCTATTTCGATCTGGACCGTTTCAACGAGGATCCGACGCCTTGAGCGACGGCATGAACTCGGGCCTCAGAACACCCTGCAGCGCGGCATAGGGAATCAGCAGCTCGGGCTGGCCGGACGAATAGGGGGCAAGCTGGTAGGAATCGTACTTGACTATCAGCCCGTGGTCGGTAAAGCCGAAATTGTCGCTGACCTGGAACGGCCACATGCGATTGAAGGCATCCAGGTCGCGCCGGGCGTCAGGGTGCGAGGCGCGCCAGGTCGAGTGGGCCTGTCGCAGTGCCGCCACGTAGCCGTCGTATTGTCCCGGCTGCAGAATCCGCTCAAGACCCAGTACTTTGCCGGCCCGATTGTCCCAGTTGAGAAACTGGGTGGCCGAAATACCGTGGGCGGAGCCGGTCAGATATTGCCAGGAATTCAGCTCGATCACCGTCAGGCTGTTATTGCGGTAACGCGTTTTGGCGGCCAGCAAGGTTGAGTCGCGGGGCGCCGCTGTTTTCCAGAAATAGTCTTCGTAGTCCTTGATCGTGAAATAGGGCGGTGCGCCGGTTTCGTTCAGGCCCGTCATCATGGCCAGGGCATGGTCGACCAGCTCAGTGAGCTTGGGCACGCCGGGAAACACAATGGAATCGAGCTCCAGCGTGGGGCAGTCACCTTGGCATTCGGGCTTGGTGTGTTTCCATTTGATGGCCTGAGTGAACAAACCCTCTTTGCTGGTCTGTGCGTCAGTCTGGATCGGTATGAGGGAGATATGGTCTGATGGTCCGCTGGCGCAAGCGGCGAGTATGCCGAGGGCGATAGATGTCAGGCCCAGGCGCAGGGCTGGTTTGAAATGCATGACCGTTCTCATTTGATGGTACTGGCGTCCTGGCCGAACAGCAGTTTGCGGGAAGCTTCGTCGTTGACGGACGGCGTCGTGTTGATCTGATCGGCTTTTTCGTACGCGCGCCGGGTGGCGGGCCGCGCCGCAATCGCATCGAACCAGCGCTTAAGATGCGGAAAATCGCTCAAATTCTGATCCTGGCGCTTATGCGGCACTATCCATGGATAGCAGGCCATGTCGGCAATCGAATAGTCGTGTGCGATGAATTCGCGATCGGCAAGCTGCTTGTTCAGCACGCCATACAGGCGGCTGGTTTCCCGCACATACCGATCGATGGCATAAGGGATTTTGTCTTGGGCATAGGTGTTGAAGTGGTGATTTTGACCGGCCATGGGCCCGAGACCACCCATTTGCCAAAACAGCCACTGCAGCGCCTCGTTGCGCTCACGCAAGGCAGGAGACAGGAACTGGCCGGTTTTTTCGGCCAGATACAGCAGAATGGCGCCGGATTCGAATACCGGCACAGGCGCTCCGCCGTCGGCGGGAGCATGGTCGACAATGGCGGGGATACGGTTATTGGGCGATATTTTAAGGAAATCGGGCTGGAACTGCTCACCCTTGCCGATGTTGACCGGAAATATCGTATAGGGCAGCCCGGTTTCTTCCAAAAAAAGGGTGATTTTGTGCCCGTTCGGCGTCGTCCAGTAATGCAAATCTATCATGTGCGTCCTTTTCTGTTCACAACGGCGTGGCGCCGGCACCCGGCTCGGGCGGCTGTTCAGTAGCATCCAGTGCTTTTTCGATATCGCGCCGCAGCGCCTCGGGCTTGGTGGTGGAACCATAGCGCTGCAGCACCTGGCCGTCGCGGCCGAGCAGGAACTTGGTGAAATTCCACTTGATGCTCTGGCTGCCCAGCACGCCTGATTTTTCAGTTTTGAGCCAGGCGTAAAGGGGATGCGAGCGTGGCCCGTTGACCTCGATCTTTTCAAACATGGGGAATGTGATGCCGTACTGCTGGGTGCAGAAGGCGGCGATCTGACCCGCATCGCCGGGCTCCTGGTGGCCAAACTGGTTGCAGGGGAAACCCAGTACCACCAGCCCGCGGTCCCGATAGCTTTCGTACAGCGTTTCCAGACCCTGGTATTGCGGCGTAAAGCCGCATTCCGATGCGACGTTGACGATAAGCAGCACCTTGCCCGCGTATTGGGACAAGTCTATGGTTTCGCCGCCAAGCGCAACCGCTGAAAAAGCATATACCGATGTCATATTCACCCTGGTTTGCGTGGATGGATGATCATTGCACTTTACCATTTAACGCCCACTGCTTGACGGCGGCCAGCGTATTGGGCACGTGATCGTCAGGGTCGGCGCTGCTGAACGCATAGTGGATTTTTTGATCAGGAGTGATCACATATGACACCCGGCTGGCCATATTGGGCCTGAATGCCATTTTGGCATCGTAGGCGTTGATGACCTTGGCATCCGGGTCGGCCGCCACGGCGAACTTGCCCCGGCATGCGCTGACCGAAAACTCCTTCAGCTTTTCCAGACCGTCGGCCGAGACGCCCAGCACCGTGGCTCCGTACGATTTATATTCGTCTATCGCCTCGGCAAAATGGTGGGCTTCAATGGTGCAGCCCTTGGTGAACGCCGCCGGGTAGAAATAAAGGACGACAGGCCCTTGCTTGAGCGCCTGGGCCAGCGAAAACTCAAAGACATCCCCGGCCAAAGTCGCCTCGAGTGTAAAATCGGGCGCGGGCGCTCCGGGTTTCAACTGGGCCAGCGCAGCCCCGGGCGCGAGGCAGGCGAGCGCAATGAGGGCAAACAGGCTGCGCCTGAGCAGCCGAAGCATGGGTTGCTGCGGAACGAAAAGGCAGTTCATGTAGGGGAGCATGGCTTTCATGGTGGTTCCTTGGTTGAAGCGACCGGGCCGCCGGAATATTGAAAACACGATAATGCATTGCACAGCCGCCGGCTGCTTGCCTTACGGCAGTCATGTCAGCGCTTCGCCTTCGCGTTCACGCTTGATCAAGAAAGAGAATAAGATGTCGTTTTTATGACAAAAACATGACATAGAACGCAAAGGCTGCAACGTGATTTTCATCAATCGCGCCGACAGGCTCTAGAGTGATGATAATCCTTGGCGGACCCTTGCGGAAGCTGAAGCGTGACGGATGACTCCTGAGATATTTGGTTTGGTGGTATGTGCGGCCGCGCTACACGCGGCCTGGAATCTTATCTCTAAAAAGGCTGCGGCCGCCGCGGGTCATTTTGTATTTTCCTACCGGTTGATTTCCGCCGTACTGTACGCGCCCTGGGTCATTTACATTCTATGGGCCGATGGCATGAGCTGGAGCCTGCCCGTAGTTTTCTTCATTGCCATGTCCAGTGTCCTGCATCTGGGATACAGCCTATGTCTGCAATGGGGCTATCACGCGGCAGACCTGTCCGTGGTGTATCCCATGGCACGCGGCACCGGCCCCTTGCTGTCCAGCCTGGCCGCTTTCGTCTGGCTTGGAGAACAGCCCTCCACCTTCGGCGTGCTAGGCATACTCAGCGTCGTGGCGGGCATATTGTTGATCGCCACCGATGGCAATTTGCGCCGCTTCGCCTCGCGCGAGGCCTGGACCGGGGTGCGCTGGGGGCTTTTCATAGGCCTGTTCATTGCCGCTTATACCGTGACCGATGCCTACAGCGTCAAGGTGCTGCTGGTGGCGCCGGTCATATTGGACTGGCTGTCGGCCCTGGGCAACGCGGCGCTGCTGGCGCCGCGCGCATGGGTTCGACGTCAGAACATGATGCAGCAAATGCGCGGCAAATGGGCTTATGCGCTGGCAGTGGGCGCCTTGTCGCCCATGGCTTATATCCTTGTTCTGTACGCCCTGCAGCTGGGCGGCCAGGTCAGCCTGGTGGCGCCGCTACGCGAAATGTCCTTGATGATAGGCACGGTGGCGGGATTTTTCATTCTGAAAGAACGGGCTTCCGCGGCGCGGCTGCTGGGCTGCGCCGTTATCGTGACCGGCGTGGTGCTGCTGTCCCGCTAGCAGCGGCACTAGCCTGGCTGCTCCGGAAAAATATGCAGCTGGCGCGGCCGGGCCACCAGAGTTTCCTGGGGCTTGAGCTGCAACTGCGAAAAGCGTTCCGCGGGAATGACCGCTTCAATCAACTCATTGTTGTCGCTGCGCTTCAGTTCCAGCTGCGCCAGCGGGCCAATGGCGTGGAATCGCTCGAGCCGCACCACGATGCCCTGGGCGTCGGGGGTGTAGCGATCTATGTCGATATCGTGCGGGCGCACATAGGCGGTGCCCAGCGCATCGCCGGCCGGATCGGGGTGTCCGGATGCTTCAAGCCGGGTGTCGCCGGTTTCCAGCACGCCGTCGCGCAAGCGGCCGTGAAACAGATTGACGTGGCCCAGGAAACCATACACGAAGGGCGTGGCGGGCTGATTGTAGACAGTGGCCGGCGCGCCCGTCTGTTCGACCTGGCCATGGTTCATGACCACGATTTCGTCGGCGACTTCCAGCGCCTCTTCCTGATCATGCGTCACGAAAATGCTGGTCACGTTCAACTCATCGTGCAGCCGCCGCAGCCAGCGGCGCAGCTCTTTGCGCACCTTGGCGTCCAACGCTCCAAAGGGTTCGTCCAGCAGCAGCACACGAGGCTCCACGGCCAGCGCCCGGGCCAGGGCGATGCGCTGGCGTTGGCCGCCGGACAGCGCCGACGGCTTGCGGTCGGCGATCCAATCGAGCTGCACCAGTTCCAGCAAACGCGTCACGCGCTCGCGGATGGCGCTGTCGGGCAGGCGCTGCTTGCGGGGCTTGACCCGCAAGCCGAAGGCGATGTTCTCGAACACGCTCATGTGTTTGAACAAGGCATAGTGCTGAAATACGAAGCCCACCTGGCGCTCCCGCACATGGCGTGCCACCGCATTCTCGTTGTCAAGCAGGATTTCGCCCGAATCGGGATGCTCCAGCCCCGCAATAATGCGCAGCAGGGTGGTCTTGCCGCAGCCCGAGGGCCCCAGCAACGCCGTCAGCTTCCCGTCGGGAAACTTCAGCGATACATCGTTCAGCGCGGTGAAGCTGCCGAATTGCTTGTGGATATTGCGTACTTCTATGCTCATGTTCAGGACTCCCCGGCATCTTTGGTGGATGCCGAACTGTGTGCGCGCCACTCCACCCACGATTTCAGGGCAAGCGTGACCAGGGCAAGCATCGCCAGCAGCGATGCCACGGCGAATGCCGCCGAAAAGTTGTATTCGTTGTAAAGAATTTCCACATGCAGCGGAATGGTGTTGGTCATGCCGCGTATGTGGCCCGACACCACCGATACGGCGCCAAACTCGCCCATGGCGCGCGCATTGCAGAGAATCACACCGTACAGCAGGCCCCATTTGATGTTGGGCAGAGTGACCTGCCAGAAGGTCTGCCAGCCCGACGCGCCCAGCACCAGCGCGGCTTCTTCCTCTTCGCTGCCCTGCGACTGCATCAACGGTATCAGTTCGCGCGCCACAAAGGGAAAGGTCACGAAAATGGTGGCCAGCACGATGCCCGGCACAGCAAACAGTATCTTGATGTCGTGCTCGTACAGCCATTCGCCCATCCAGCCGTGCGCGCCGAAGATCAGCACATAAATCAGGCCCGAGATAATGGGCGACACCGAGAAGGGGATGTCGATGAGCGTGATCAGCAGGTTCTTGCCGCGGAAGTCGAACTTTGCAATGCACCAAGCAGCCGAAACGCCAAACACCAGATTGAGGGGCACCGAAATGGCGGCCGCCAGCAAGGTCAGTTTGATGGCAGACACGGCATCGGGCTCGATGATGGCCGCCACGTAGGCGCTCCATCCCTTGCGCAAGGCTTCGGCAAAGACCGCAAACAGCGGCACGAACAGAAACAGCCCCAGAAACAGCAGTGCCACGGCAATCAGTGCATACCGGACCCAGGCCGGCTCCTGCGTGGCGGAAGCCGTAGCGGCTTTCCGGAGAAACACACGCCTTCGGGAGGAGGCGCCGCCGCGCGGCGGCAAGTTAGCGGACGGCACGTCCCCGCCGGCCACAGAACGGGGCGAGGACAATGCCAAAGTGGGATCGGAAGCGCTCAACTCAACTCCTTCTGGCTTCGGTGTTGCGGCGAGCCCAGGCCTGCAGCAGATTGATCGCCAGCAGCAGGGCGAATGAAATCAGCAGCATGACCACGGCGATCGCCGTGGCGCCCGCGTAATCGTATTGTTCGAGTTTGGTGACGATGAGCAAAGGCGCGATCTCGGAAATCATGGGCATATTGCCGGCAATGAAAATAACGGAGCCGTATTCGCCTGTGGCCCGGGCGAAGGCCATGGCGAAGCCCGTCAGCAGGGCGGGAAGAATCGACGGAAAAATCACGCGAACCAGTGTTTGCAGCCGGCTTGCCCCCAGGCTGGCAGCGGCTTCTTCCAGTTCGCGTTCAGCCTCTTCCAGTACGGGCTGCACGGTTCTGACCACAAAAGGCAGGCCGATAAAGGTCAGGGCCACCACGATGCCGATGGGCGTGAATGCCACCTTGATGCCCAGCGGCTCCAGCCATTGGCCTATCCAGCCGTTGGGCGCATAAAGCGCCGTCAGGGCGATACCCGCCACGGCCGTGGGCAGGGCGAAGGGCAGGTCGACCAGCGCATCTATGATTTTTTTGCCGAAAAAGCGATAGCGCACCAGTACCCACGCCACGATGGTCCCGAAAACCAGATTGAAGGCGGCCGCCAGCAGCGAGGCGCCAAAACTGAGTTTGTACGACGCCAGCACCCGCGGCGAGGTGATGGTTTCCCAGAAACCGCTCCAACTCATGGTGAACGTTTTAAGAAAGACGGCCGACAAGGGGATCAGGACGATCAGGCTCAGGTAGAGCAGGGTGAAACCCAGCGTCAGATTGAAACCGGGAATCACTCTGAACGGCGCCGCGCCGCTGACCGTCGATCTGGCCAAACTGGACATAACACATTCTCTTTTTTTGAATGGGACAAGCACCGTATTCGGACGGCGCCAGCACCGTGGCGGGCGCCGCATCAATCAGCGCCCGCCACGGTTCGAATCAAAGCCGTGTTGGCATTACCTGCTGGCAGGCTGATAGATCTGGTCAAAAATACCGCCATCGCCAAAGTGGTACTTCTGGGCGGCGGTCCAGCCGCCAGCCACCTCGTCTATGTTGAATAGTTTGATCTGGGGGTACTGGTCGGCGTATTTGGATATGATTTTTTCCGAAGTGGGGCGGTAGTAGTGCTTGCCTGCAATGTCCTGACCTTCGTCGCTGTACAAATACTCCAGATAGGCCTGGGCCACTTCACGCGTTCCCTTTTTATCGACTGTTTTGTCCACAATGGCCACCGGCGGCTCGGCCAGGATGCTGACAGAGGGCGCCACAATTTCCACTTTGTCCGGCCCCAGTTCCCGGATGGCCAATAGCGCTTCATTTTCCCAGGCCAGCAGGACGTCGCCTATGCCACGCTCCACAAATGTGGTGGTCGATCCGCGTGCACCCGAATCCAGCACGGGAACCTGCTTGAACACCTCGCCCACGAATTTCTTGGCGCTGTCTTCGTTGCCGCCCGGCAGACCCAGGGCATAGCCCCAGGCAGCCAGATAATTCCAGCGCGCGCCGCCCGATGTCTTGGGGTTGGGGGTGATGATCTGGACCCCCGGCTTGACGAGGTCATCCCAGTCCTTGATTTGCTTGGGATTTCCCTTGCGCACGAGGAAAACAATGGTGGAGGTATAAGGTGAGCTGTTCAGTTGAAACTGCTTTTGCCAATCGGCCTTGAGCACGCCGCGCTCGGCGATGGCGTCGATATCGGAAGCCAGAGCCAGCGTGACGACATCGGCGTCGAGGCCGTCGATGACGGATCGCGCCTGCTTGCCCGAACCGCCGTGTGATTGCCTGATGGTCACGGTATCGCCGGTTTTTTCTTTCCAGTGCTTGGCGAAAGCCTGGTTGTATTCCTGATAGAGCTCGCGGGTTGGGTCGTACGATACGTTCAGCAGTGAAACGTCGGCGGCTTGAGCCGCTGGCGCGACAAGCAGAGCGGCGGCCAGCACCGCTTTGACAAAAGACGATAAAGACATGTTTGCTTCCTGTGATGATTGCATTTGGCTCAGGCGCCAAGGCCTGGCGGCACGGTGCAAAGGAATTCCTTCATAAGTGCCGACAGTTTCAAGGCTACGGAAGCTGGCATGAAAACAGAACGAATACTTTTTTCCATGTTTATAAGCTGTGCGCATAATGCGCCGGGGCTATATGCTTAAGTAGCTGGAGCCGGCGGGTCGCGGAATCAGGTAAGCTTATTTTTTTCGCCACAGGACAGATCGATGAGTCTTTATGCCCAGCTGCAGGAACGCGCCGCCCAGAACAACCCCGTACGTGTAGGCCTGATAGGCGCCGGTAAGTTTGGCGCCATGTATTTGGCGCAGGTTCCGCGCACACCTGGTGTACAACTGGTCGGGATTGCCGACCTGTCACCCGAGGCTGCCCGCGCCAATCTGGCGCGGGTGGGCTGGAAACCCGAGCAATACGGGGCGGCGTCCGCCGCCGAAGCCTTGCGCACCGGCGCCACATGGATTACCGACGACTGGAAGGCCTTGGTGGGCCTGGCCGACATCGACATCATCGTCGAGTGCACTGGCAATCCCATAGCCGCTGTCGAGCACTGCCTGGAGGCCTTCGAGCAGGGCAAGCACGTGGTCAATGTCACCGTAGAGGCCGATGCCTTTTGCGGCCCGCTGCTGGGCAAAAAGGCGACACAGGCGGGGGTGGTGTATTCATTGGCCTTCGGCGATCAGCCCGCGCTCATCTGCGACTTGGTCGACTGGGCCCGCACCTGCGGCTTTCCTGTGGTCGCGGCGGGGCGAGGGCACAAATGGCTGCCGCATTTTTCCGAGTCCACGCCCGATACCGTCTGGGGTTATTACGGCCTGACTCCGCAGCAGGCTGAGCGCGGCGGCCTGAATCCCAAGATGTTCAACAGCTTCCTGGACGGCTCGAAGCCCTCTATTGAAAGCGCGGCGGTGGCCAACGCCACAGGCCTGCGCGTACCGTCCAACGGCTTGCTATACCCCCCGGCCAGCATTGAAGACATTCCCTTTGTCACCCGCCCCGCCAGCGAAGGCGGCGTACTGGAAGGCAAGGGCATGGTAGAAGTCGTGTCGTCGCTCGAAGCGGATGGCCGGCGCATTCCCTACGACATACGCATGGGCGTCTGGGTTACGGTCGAAGCCGAAACCGACTACATCAAGAACTGCTTCGAGGAATATAACGCGCACACCGACCCCAGCGGCCGGTATTTCACGCTGTACAAACGCTGGCACTTGATTGGTCTGGAAGTGGGCATGTCGGTGGCGTCGATCGCATTGCGCCGCGAAGCCACTGGCGTTGCCACATGCTGGCAGGCCGACGTGGTGGCCACCGCCAAGCGTGATCTGCAGGCGGGCGAAATACTGGACGGCGAGGGCGGCTACACCGTTTGGGGCAAACTGCTGCCCGCCCCGAAATCCGTACAGATTGGCGGTTTGCCCCTGGGCCTGGCGCACGGCATCAAGCTGCTGCGCCCGGTACCCAAGGGGCAGTCCCTGAGCTGGTCCGACGTGGATATCGATACCGGCACACCCGCCTATCGGGTGCGCCGCGAGATGGAAGCGCTATTTGCGCATCAATCCCAATAGCCGGGCCTGTCATAGTGCTGGTGCAGCCGTGTCTCGTAGTCGCGGTCCAACGCCGTTTCTTCGTCATATTCCGGGCTGTTCTTGATCTGCTCGCGCGTCAATGAGGTGCGCACGACCGAATCGGTCCAGTCTATGCTTTCTATCCAGCGCGTGGCCAGCAGCACCTTTTTACCGCCCGGCCACCAATTGCGGGTATCGACCAGAAGATAGCGCACCGCCCAGGCCTCGTCGTCGCAGATGAAATCTTCGACGTGGCCTATTTCGTCGTCGGTGCCCGCAATGTTGTAGCCCACCACGTCCTTGCTGCTGCGCAGATGTACGTCTTCGGGGTTGTCGGCGGCGCGCGCCGCCACGGCGTCGGGCCGTTCATCCACCGTGGGTATGGCGCCCGCCGTGTCGGCCAGCACGGGGTAGCCTCCGGCGCCCCACAGGTATGGACCAGCCCAATAGTTTCCATAACCATAGTAGCTGGAGAATTCTCCCTCGAGCCGGCGCGACACGGGTTGATGCGTATCGATATCGGGACTGTTCCTGACTTGCTCGCGCGTCAAGGACACGTGTATGAGCTCTTCAAGATCGTCAACGCCGGTAATGGAATAGGGCGAGATCAGCACAACACGGCTGGATAGCCACGTGCCGGTTTCGACCACCAGGTAGCGCACACCCCAACGTTCGTCGTCGAAATAAATTTCCAGGACTTTGCCCAACTCATCATCGGTGGCTTTGATGGCATACCCTTTAAGACTGCTGACTTTGCGTAACATTGACGTTCTCCTTGTGTTGGATTCATGTCATGGACAGCAAGCTGCATGCCCAGCTTGCCCTGGGCGGCGCGGTTTACGGCGGCCAGCGCATCCTGTACAGTGCGTTCTGACGGACTGACGTGCCGGCCCGGGCACTCCATGAACACCAAGCGGAGAACGATGGATGAATATCGACGCATTGATGCTGGCCCGGATTCAGTTCGGTTTCACGATATCGTTCCACATCATCTTTCCCGCCATCACCATTGGCCTGGCCAGCTACATGGCGGTGCTGGAAGGCTGTTGGCTGAAAACCGGCAAGCCCATCTACAAGCAGCTCTATCACTTCTGGCTCAAGATCTTTGCCGTCAACTTTGGCATGGGCGTCGTGTCGGGACTGGTCATGGCTTATCAATTCGGCACGAACTGGAGCTATTTTTCCGATTTCGCCGGCAGCGTCACCGGGCCGCTGCTCGCCTACGAAGTCCTGACCGCCTTTTTCCTCGAGGCCGGCTTCCTGGGGGTCATGCTATTCGGCTGGAACCGGGTCGGCCCCGGCCTGCATTTCTTTTCCACCATCATGGTCGCCCTGGGCACACTGATATCAGCCACCTGGATACTGGCGTCGAACAGCTGGATGCAGACCCCGGCGGGCTACGAAATCATCAATAATCAGGTGGTGCCCACCGACTGGGTGGCCGTGATCTTCAACCCGTCCTTTCCCTATCGCCTGGCACACATGGGGATCGCCGCTTTCCTGGCAACCGCCCTGATGGTGGGCGCCTCGGCGGGCTGGCATCTTCTCAGGCGCAACGATACGCCGGCCATACGGAAAATGCTGTCCATGGCAATGTGGATGCTGCTCATCGTCACGCCAATACAGATCGCGGTAGGCGATATGCACGGGCTCAACACCCTGAAGCATCAGCCCGCCAAGATAGCCGCCATAGAAGGACATTGGGAAAATGTTCCCGGCCAGGGCGTGCCGCTGACGCTGTTCGGCTGGCCCGACATGGAGGCCGAAAAAAATCACTTCGCGCTCGAAATCCCACGCCTGGGCAGTTTGATCCTGACCCATAGCTGGGACGGCCAGTTTCCGGGGCTCAAGGAATTCGCCAAAGAAGACCGGCCCAACTCGACCGTGGTGTTCTGGTCGTTCAGGGTCATGGTGGGGCTGGGCCTGCTGATGATGGGGCTGGCATTCTGGGCCGCCTGGGCGCGATGGAAGGGGCTGCTTTACTGTTCACGCCCTTTGCTGCGGTTTGCCCTGTGGATGGGGCCCAGTGGCCTGGTTGCCATTCTGGCCGGCTGGTACACCACCGAGATCGGACGCCAGCCCTGGGTCGTCTACGGCGTGATGCGCACAGCCGATGCGGTCAGCCCCCATGGCGCTTTCGAAGTGGGGCTGACGCTGGCCCTGTTCGTGGTGATCTACTTTCTGGTTTTCGGCGCCGGTATCGTCTACATGCTGAGGCTGATACGCCAGGGTCCCGACGAACACGAGGACGAACCGTCCCAGTCTGGCGGACCAGGTGAATCGCGCACGCCGGCGCGACCGCTCTCGGCGGCATCTGATTCAGACGAACCAGCGGGGCCGAACGGCCACAATGGGCCGGAAACCCGAGTGCAAAAAGGATGAACGACATGGGCATTGATCTGGCGTTGTTATGGGCAATCATCATCCTGTTCGGCATCCTGATGTACGTCATCATGGACGGCTTCGATCTGGGCATAGGCATTCTGTTTCCCTTCGTGCCCAACAAAGAAGACCGCGATGTCATGATGAATACCGTCGCGCCGGTCTGGGATGGCAACGAAACCTGGCTGGTGCTGGGCGGGGCGGGCCTGCTGGCCGCCTTTCCGCTGGCCTACTCGGTGATTCTCAGCGCCTTCATGCTGCCGCTGGTGTTCATGCTGCTGGGGCTGATATTCCGGGGGGTGGCCTTCGAGTTCCGCTTCAAGGCGCATGACCACAAGCGTCACTGGTGGGACAAGGCGTTTATTGTGGGGTCCATCACCGCCACCTTTTTCCAGGGCGTGACGCTGGGCGCCTACATGCATGGCATAGAGGTCGTCGGCCGCAGCTATACCGGCGGGCCGCTGGACTGGATCGCGCCGTTTCCGCTGTTCACGGGGCTGGGGTTG
>JBATWU010000176.1:0-2175 GCA_049672825.1 Pusillimonas sp. | reverse complement strand
GCGCCACGGCCGCCGTCGGACGAGATCAGGCCTTCGACGGTCACGCGCACACGCAGGGCGCCACCGCCAAACCAGCGGGCCACGGCGCTGGTGTCCCGCCCCGAGGGGGTGGACAACTCGAGGGTGGGCGGCAGCCCGCTTGGCGCCGGCGCCAGCAATAGCGCACCCCATACGCCTATGCCCACCGTCAGCGCAACGATAGCCATGGCGCGCAGCGTGGCAGGGCCGTCGGCGCGTACGAGTGTGGATAAGCGATTCATTCGGGCATCCGGTACCAAAAAAAGGTTAAAAAGCCAGCCAGCCGGGGAAATTGGACAAATTCTTCAACAACTTGTGACAGGCGCCAATATAATGCCTGTTAATCGGGAAGGTCGCCATTGTCATTTGCAAATGAATAAGATAATTTTAAAATGTAGTAGAAAATGACAAATATCAATTCCTGTTCGGAGACATAAAAAATATACTCAAGAATGGTTTTCATTCGCAACATATGGCGGCGCCACAACGCCGCCCTTCGTATTTTCCTCTTTCCTGTGCAGCCCTCCCCCATGAAGCGCCATTTGTCCCTTACTCCGCAGCGTGCCGGTGCCAGTCGCCAGCTTGGATTCTCCCTGATCGAAATAATGGTGGTGGTCGTCATCATGGGCGTCATGGCCGCGCTTATCGTGCCCAACCTCATGGACCGCCCCGATCAGGCGCGGGCAGTCGCCGCCCGACAGGATATCGGCGCCCTGATGCAGGCCCTGAAACTCTATAGGCTCGACAATGGCCGCTACCCTACGTCTGAACAAGGTCTGCAGGCACTGGCGGGCGGCTCCCGGGCTGGCCAGCCCAATGGCGGGCGCTCCTATATGGACCATCTGCCCAACGACCCATGGGGCACGCCATATCAGTATCTGAATCCTGGGGTGCACGGGGAAATCGATGTCTTTTCGTTGGGGGCCGATGGGCGGGCCGGCGGCGAGGGCAACGACGCCGACATCGGCTCCTGGTCCAGGTAGCCCAATGGCACAGGTTTACCCGCAAGCGGCGCCTTTCTTCTCGGCTGCGCGGCCCGTTCTCCGGCGCCGCTTGCCCGAGGTCCCGGCCGCAGCCCGGCAGCAAGGCTTTTCGCTGATCGAAGTGCTCATTGTTCTGGTCATCATCGGCATTGCCACCGCCACCGTCAGCGTGGCCGCGTTCTCGGGCAGCGATTCCCGCGCGCTGCGCACTGACGCCCAGCGTCTCGCACAGTTGTTTTCGCTGGCGCAGGCCGAAGCCCGCAAAACGGGCAACCCCATCATTTGGGAATACGACAGCCAGGGCTATACCTTCGCGCAGGCACCGCGCAATCTGTTCCTGCCCACCGGGCTGGCGCGGCAGGCGGGCCCCGCCCTGGCCATGGGCTTCTCGGGCGCCCTGCGCGCGCGCGACTGGACGCCCGACAATGCAATCGAAGTACACATCGAGCCGTTCGCGGCCAACGTGTTCGATACCGAATGGATATCCGGCCCCCTGGCTGTCGAACTACGCGACGGCATCAATACCGTTCGAATCGAGCGCCTGGGCAATGGGCAGTATCGGGTCTTGCAATGAGCACGCCGCGCGCTCAGGCCGGCTTCACCCTGATCGAGGTCCTGGTGGCGCTGGCTATTGTCAGCGTGGCGCTGGCCGCCTGCATGCGGGCCCTGGGCGTCAGCGCTGGCGGCGCGCAGTCCATGCAGCAGCGCAGCCTGGCGCTACAGGCGGCCGAAAATCAGTTGGCAGAGCTGCGCCTGCTGCGCGCCTTTCCCCAGCCGGGCCGCAAGTCCGACCCCTGCCCCCAGGGGCCGCTGGCATTCGAATGCGAACAGCAGTTCCAAACCACCGTCAACGGCAATTTCCGTCTGGTCACAGTGCGCGCGCGCCTGGAGCAAGGCCCGGTTCTGGCCGAACTCAACGGCTTGCTGTCGTCGCTGCCATGAAAGGCACGCCTGTGAACCAACGGGGATTCACCCTGATCGAGGTCCTCGTCGCCTTGGCCCTGATGGCTTTGCTCAGCATCATTTCATGGCGGGCGCTCGATCTGGTCGAACGTTCCAGCAATCGCCTGAATGCCAGCGCCGACGACACGCTGGCGCTGTTGCGGGTGCTGGGCCAGATCGAAAGCGACGTCAGCCAGTCCGCCAGCGCCGACATTCTGCCGCAGGCCGCGTC
>JBATWU010000175.1:0-20802 GCA_049672825.1 Pusillimonas sp. | reverse complement strand
GGCCACCGCCGGGCCTACCGCTGCCATGGCAGCGACCCCGCTCGCGCGGCGGCGCGCCCGCAGATAAAAAAAGTCCAGGCTCCAGACTATGCCGGTGAGGACCAGCAGGACAAACAAAATCAGGGCGAAATCCCAACTCATGCCAGATATACCTTATTATTTTCTATGCTACTTGTCGTCAACTTGCAGAATGGCCAGAAATGCCTCTTGGGGAATTTCGACGTTGCCCACCTGCTTCATGCGTTTCTTGCCCGCTTTCTGTTTTTCAAGCAGCTTTTTCTTGCGGGAAATATCGCCACCATAGCACTTGGCCAGTACGTTCTTGCGCAAGGCCTTGACATTCTCGCGCGCAACGACCTCGGCGCCGATGGCGGCCTGTATGGCGATGTCGAACATCTGGCGCGGAATCAGCCCGCGCATCTTCGAAACCACCTCTCGGCCGCGATACCGCGCATTGGAGCGGTGCACGATCATGGACAGGGCATCGACACGGTCGCCGTTGATCAGCAGATCGACGCGCACCACATCGGCTGCCCGGTACTCCTTGAACTCGTAATCCATCGAGGCGTAGCCGCGCGATACCGATTTGAGCTTATCAAAGAAGTCGAGCACGATTTCGGCCAGGGGAATTTCGTACATCAGGTGCACCTGCCGCCCATGATAGGTCATGTTCAGCTGGACGCCACGCTTGGCCATGCACAGCGACATGACCGGACCCACGTATTCCTGCGGCATGAACAGCGTTACCGTAACAATGGGTTCGCGAATCTCGGTAATATTGCCCACTTCGGGCATGCGCGAAGGGCTTTCTATCATGGCCATCGTGCCATCGCGCTGCTCGACCTGGTATACGACAGACGGGGCCGTCGTGATGATATCCATGTCGAATTCGCGTTCCAGGCGTTCCTGCACGATCTCCATGTGCAGCAGCCCCAGGAAGCCGCAGCGGAAGCCAAAGCCCAGCGCTTGCGATACCTCGGGCTCGAACATCAGCGAAGAGTCGTTCAGCTTGAGCTTTTCCAGCGAATCGCGCAATTGGTCATAGTCGCTGCTTTCCACCGGATACAGGCCCGCGAAAACCTGGGGTTTGACCTCTTTGAAGCCCGGCAAGGCGGTGGCGGCGGGTTTGCCCGCCAGCGTAATGGTATCGCCCACTTTGGCGTGCTCGAGCTCTTTGATGCCGGCGATCACAAAGCCGACTTCGCCCGCCGACAGCTGGGTGCGGGGCACCGATTTAGGGGTGAATACGCCGATATGCTCGCATAAATGATGGACGCCGGCCGCCATGAGCAGGATTTTGTCTTTGGGCTTGAGCACGCCATTGACAATGCGCACCAGCATCACGACCCCGACGTAGTTGTCGAACCAGGAATCGATGATGAGCGCCTGCAGCGGCTTGGCCGGGTCGCCAACGGGCGCCGGCACCTTGGCCACAATGGTTTCCAGGATGTCATCGATGCCCATGCCGGTTTTTGCACTGCACAAAATGGCTTCGGAGGCATCGATGCCGATAACGTCTTCGACTTCCTGGCGGGCGTTCTCGGGCTCGGCCGACGGCAAGTCCATTTTATTCAGAACCGGCACGACCTCGACGCCCAGCTCGATGGCGGTGTAACAATTGGCCACGGTCTGGGCCTCGACGCCCTGGGACGCATCCACCACCAGCAGCGCGCCTTCGCAGGCCGACAAGGACCGGCTGACTTCATAGGAAAAGTCGACGTGGCCCGGGGTGTCGATAAGGTTCAACGCATAGGTTTTGCCGTTTTTTGCCGTGTAGCTCAATGCCGCGGTCTGGGCCTTGATGGTGATACCGCGTTCACGCTCGATATCCATGGAATCGAGCACCTGGGTGGACATCTCGCGATCGGCCAGGCCCCCGCAGCGGTGAATCAGGCGGTCGGCAAGCGTGGACTTGCCATGGTCGATATGGGCAATAATGGAAAAGTTGCGGATGTGATCCATAAACCAGCAAAAAGAAGCCCGGCATAGCCAGAGCGGAATTAGGAAGTAGGCACAAAAAAAGAGCGCCGGTAGCGGCCTGAACAGCGTGCTTGGAGCGGCTTGTTCAGACCTTAGCTACCGGGCGCTCCTTTCGGCTCTGCGCCATTTTAGCCGTTTCTGAGGATTATTTTCCGGGAGTAACGGTTATCCACTGGGATTGGTCGCCCCGCACGACCAGCAATGCCGCAGCGCGCGACTTGTTCAGGCCCGACACCACCTTGGCGTATTGCTCGGGGCCGGCGATGTCGACATCATTGATCGTCACGATGATGTCTCCGGGCATCAGGCCCGCCGTCGAGGCCGGCTCTTCGGCGTCGACAACCTGCACGCCGCCCTTGACATCCATTTTGCCTCGCGCCTCTTCGTCGACCTCGGCCACCTTCAGCCCCAGCGCATCCACCGGCGTGGCCTGCGGCGCTTCGGGCTTGCCGGGCGTGCCTGCGTCGTCGGCAGCGGGCATTTCACCGACCTTGACCTTGAGCTTGACCGTCTTGCCCTTGCGCCAAACTTCCATATCGGCGCGGCTGCCGGGCTTGGTACCGCCCACGATGCGCGGCAGATCGGCCATGTGCTTGATATCTTTGCCGTCAAACTTGAGGATGACATCGCCCGAGCGTATGCCCGCATCGGCTGCCGGACCGCCCTGCTCGACGTTGCTGACCATGGCGCCCTTGGCTTCCTCAAGCCCGATAGCCTTGGCGACATCGTCGGATACGGGACTGATCTGCACGCCTATTCTGCCGCGCGTGACTTTGCCGTGCGCCTTGAGTTGATCGACCACGCGCATGACCTCGTCGATGGGGATGGCCAGCGAAATACCCATGAAACCGCCGCTTTGCGAGATGATCTGGGAGTTGACCCCCACCACCTGGCCAGCCAGATTGATCAGCGGGCCGCCCGAGTTGCCGGGGTTGACGGCAACATCGGTCTGGATGAAGGGCAGATAATCGCCCGTGTCGCGGTTGATGGCGCTGACAATACCCGACGTGACAGTGGAGTCCAGCCCGAAGGGCGAGCCGATGGCCAGCACCCACTGCCCCTTCTTGAGCGAATTTGAATCGCCAATAGGCAGCGGAACCAGGCCCTTGGCATCGATCTTGATCAGGGCGACATCGGTGCGCGGATCGGTGCCGATGATTTCAGCCTTGTATTCTTTACCCGATGTCAGGGTGACGAATATGCCGTTGGACTTGGCCACCACATGGTTGTTGGTCAAAATATAACCATCATCCGAAATAATGAAACCCGATCCGACGCCGCGCGGCACGGTGCGCTCTTTCTGTTCTGGCACCGGCGTATTGCGCTCGCGCGGACCCGGCATGCCCGGCGGCATGAAGTCGGGGCCGAAGAACCAGCGGAACATTTCGTAGGGATCATTGGAGTTGGGCCCCATGCGCGAACTGCGCACCGGAACCGCCTCGGTGGTGCGGATATTGACCACGGAGCCTTCGGTCTGCTCGACCACCTGCGTGAAATCGGGCACCGACAGGGTCGGCACAGAGCCCGTCTGCTCGTTGCCCGCGGCCCCGACCGCCGAGCAGGCGACCAGGAGGCTGGCGGATGCCGCAGCCAGTATTCGTTTTAATTTGTTTTGTCCTAGATAAGTAGAAAACATCATGAAACTCCTAGGTTGATAATTCTGATCGTTAAAATTATTGATGGCCGGCCTGGGGCACATATTCTGTGTGCTCCGCAATACCACGCAATGTTTCGGCGGGCACTTCGCCAAGGGCGGTCAGCCAATGATCGCCTATGCGCGCCTGGAATATGTTCATCGCGCCCGCGCTTGCCATGCCATTGGCGGGCGGGCCGGCACGGCCCGCATCGTGAGGCTCGATAAACACCGAGATCGCCGCCAGCCCATCGGTCAGGACCAGTTGGCTGACTTTGCGTCCCCGCTTCATGGGCCTGGTCACTTGCGTAACAGCCTGAAAACCGGGGGGGAACGGAATGCGCCAGCCTTTTTCGGCCAGATCGACCGGAGACATGGGCGTTTCCAATACTTGCCAATTCTTGGTGTCCCAGCCCGTTACCAGTTGCTCGGGTGCGACCTTGTCACCCATTTGCAGGCTGCTGAAGGAGATCTGATCGATCAGTCCGTGCTCGGGGCTGATGGTTTGCGCCTTGAGCAGCAAATGGGTTTTTGTGTCGGCGCACAGGCGATAGCCGTAGCGATGTTCATCTTTGGGCAACAATTCGATCATCGTGCATTCGCGGCTGGCGATCCGATGCGGCGACGGCAGCACACTGACCTGATAGTGTTCGGAAATACCCAGCCCATCGCCTAGTATCAGCGCGGGAAAGCGGTCGCCGCGCCGACGCTCGAGCACCACCAGTTTTTTTTCGGGAATCAGGCACTGCGTGACATCGTTATGCCGCAAGAATTCGCGCGGCGCGCCGTCAAGCAGTTCCAGCCGCTCGCGCTCACCGGTGCCGTCGACCAGATGCACGATGCGCGACGACAGCATGACCGTGCCTTGCTGATAGGTGTAGACGCCCGAGTAATCCAGTTCGCGCGCTGCTGTCTGGATGCTCTGCAGGACATCCAGGGCGGGCTCGCCGCCCTGCCGCGGCTCGGCCGCCAGCACGGGCTGCGCCAGCATACAGACGGCAGCCACCAGCAATGCGCAATAGCCGCGGCTTATGCCCGCCTGATGGGCTCCGCCGCGCAGCCGCTGCCTGGTCGCATGTCCATACGCCACAGTCATTACCGGGGCACCTCGAAGGACGCCTGGCGCACCGTATTGATGCCCGCAATCTCGCGATGCGCATCAAGATAATCGTGCAGGACACCGGCGTCGTCGCCGGCGCTTGCCATCACCTGAACCGCCGTGTCGGGTTGGCCGCCGCCCGACACATAAGGCAGGGCAACCCACACGACCGACGCCACGGCGGCGGCCACGGCCAGGCCGGACAAGCCCAGCCGCAGCGAACCATGCCGGCGCAGCATGCCCGGCGCCACGATATGGGGTTCGGCGTCTATGGCCCTGGATACTCTGGCGTAGAAGAAATCGCTGGGCTTGATGGCCAGGTCGGGATTGCGCAGCACGTCTCCGATCAGGTGGTAGCTGTCCCACACCTGGCGCCCGTAGGGCGTGTCGAGTTCTTCAGGACGCATTTCGCCTTCACCGTCTATCCAGGTGGATACGGACGCTTCCCAGGAGGGCTGATCTTGTTCCTGACCTGGTTCCGTGACATGGCGGACGACTTGCATTCTTGGCTCCTTACCAACGACGCTCGGAATCGCTGCCCAGGACAGGCCGCAACTGCGCGGCAATGGCTTCCCGGGCACGGAAAATTCTTGAACGGACCGTACCAATGGGACAGCCCATGCTCTGGGCGATATCTTCGTAGCTCATACCTTCAATTTCACGCAGGACAATGGCGGTGCGCAAGTCGTCGGGCAATGCGTTGATGGCGGCATTGACGGTTTCGACGATCTCGCGGCTGGTTGCCATCGATTCCGGCGTGTTGTTGTCTGTTAGGTTGTCGATTTGGCTAAAAGTTTCACCGTCATCGGTTTCAATTACATTTAGCGTGTTCGGACGGCGCCCGCTGGCGACCTGCCAGTTGCGAGCGGTATTGATCGCAATGCGGTACAGCCAGGTATAAAAAGCGCTGTCTCCGCGAAACTGTGGCAAAGCCCGGTAGGCCTTGATAAAGGCTTCCTGAGCCACGTCTTCGATTTCGGCAGGGTCGCGTATCATGCGCGAAAGCAGACGCATGATTTTACGCTGGTACTTGAGCACCAGCAGATCGAAGGCCCGCTTGTCGCCACGCTGGACGCGCGCCACCAATTCCGCATCGACCTCGCGTTCGCTCATGCTGGCTCCTTTTGCGGACGCCGCTGCGGCATGGCCAGCTGCCGCGCCACGCAGACACGCAATTCGCGCCAGTTGTCGTCGGGCAGCCCCCGCTTCCAGACGGTAAGTTCCAGCGGCTTGCCGCGCACGCCCCCCTGGGGGGGCTGAAAGCGCAATGTCATCCAGGCAAAAGCCGGCCAGGCGTGCACCAGGCGCAGGTTGGCATCACCGCGCGGCGGCGCCAGCGCCCACAAGCCTGAATCATGCAATGACAGGATACCCCGCTTGCGTTGGCGGCCGGTCAGGACGCCGGACAGGCCTGTCCGGCGTTTGTGGCAAACCGGCCACTGCCTGGCGGAAGACACGGGGCGTCCCAGCTTAAACCCTGCGCACGATCATGGAGCCGTTTGTGCCACCGAAGCCGAACGAGTTCGACAGCGCGATATCAATCTTGAGATCGCGGGCTTCGTTGGCGCAGTAGTCCAGATCGCACTCGGGATCTTGGTTGAAGATATTGATGGTGGGCGGAGAAATCTGGTGGTAGACGGCCAGCGTGGTGAAGACCGCCTCGATGCCGCCCGCCGCGCCCAGCAGATGGCCCGTCATGGACTTGGTGGAGTTCACGACGAGTTTACTGGCGTGGTCGCCAAATGCCAGCTTGAGCGCCTCGGTTTCATTTTTGTCGCCCAGCGGCGTCGAGGTGCCGTGAGCATTCACATAATTCACCTGATCGGGATTGATCCCGCCGTTGCGCAAGGCATTCACGACCCCGCGGCGAGGACCATCGCGGTCAGGCGAGGTGATGTGATAGGCATCGGAACTCATGCCGTATCCGGCGAATTCTCCGTAAATACGGGCGCCCCGCTTGCGGGCGTGCTCGTATTCTTCAAGCACCAGCGCGCCGGCGCCCTCGCCCAGCACGAAACCGTCGCGATCACGATCCCAGGGGCGCGACGCCGTGGCCGGGTCGTCGTTGCGGGTGGACAGCGCGCGCATGGCGGCAAAACCGCCTACGCCCAGCGGCGACACCGTGGACTCGGCTCCGCCTGCAACCATGACATCGGCGTCGCCGTATTCGATCAGGCGCGCGGCGTCGCCGATGGAGTGCAGGCCGGTGGTGCAGGCCGAGACCACGGCATAGCTTGGCCCCTTCAGGCCCAGCATGATGGACAACTGCCCCGAAATGAGGTTGATGAGCGAGGCCGGCACAAAGAAGGGGGATATCCGGCGCGGACCGCGGTCCAGATATTCGATCTGGGTTTCCTCGATGCGGGGCAGACCGCCGATGCCCGACCCGATAATGGTGCCGATGCGGTCGGCGTTTTCCTCGGGCGGCGCAAGGCCGCTATCACGCCATGCCTGGACCCCGGCCGCGACGCCATAATGGATGAAAGTATCCATTTGTTTGGCTTCTTTGGCGGACATGTACTGCGTGATATCGAAATTCTTGACCTCACCCGCAATCTGGGCGTTGAACGCTGACGGGTCGAAGCGCGTAATGCGCCCAATGCCCGAACGCCCATTGACGATATTGTCCCATGCGCTGTCAATATCGTTGCCGACTGGCGAAACAATACCCAGACCGGTAATGACGACACGTCGTTTCACGGATGACTCCTAAAAATAAAAAAGCGGCTTAAAGTGAGCAGACACGCTGCCATGCCAAACCTCTGGGATTTGGCATGGCAGCGGGACTACGCCCTAGAAACCGCCTTGAGGTGGCGCGGCTTGCTGCCCGGCGCGCACCTGGAAAGTTGATATTACTGCTTGCTGTGGGACGAGATGTAGTCAACAGCTTGCTGAACCGTCGTGATTTTCTCGGCTTCTTCGTCGGGGATTTCGGTTTCGAATTCGTCTTCGAGTGCCATCACGAGCTCGACCATATCGAGCGAATCGGCACCGAGGTCGTCAAGGAAGGAAGATTCGTTTTTGATCTCGGCTTCATTGACGCCAAGTTGTTCAGCGACGATCTTCTTGACGCGCTGTTCGATGCTTTCCATGCAGATCTCCAAGTGGGAAAAATTCCCGCGAATTATAGCCAAACGAAAGAATTATTGGTGTTGGCCATGACAAAAAAAACGGCATTACCGGATATGAGCCATTTTGCGTACGATGCAAGCTTCTATCGGAATACCTCTGGAATGAACAGATTTTACCCTACGAGAGGGAGCCTGTTCGGGTTATTACATATACATGCCGCCATTCACGTGCAGTGTCGTGCCCGTGATATAGCCCGCCTGGGGACCGGCCAGAAAGGCCACGGCATGGGCGACATCGTTGGCCGAGCCCAGCCGGCCCAGGGGAATCTGGGCCAAAATAGCCGACGCCTGGGCTTCGTTCAAGGCACGCGTCATGTCGGTTTCGATGAAACCCGGCGCCACGCAATTGACCGTGATATTGCGGCTTCCCAGTTCTCGGGCCAGCGCCCGCGCCATGCCGGCCACGCCCGCCTTGGCGGCGGCATAGTTGGCCTGGCCCGGGTTGCCGCTGGAGCCGATGACCGACGTAATGTTGATGATGCGGCCCCAGCGGGCCTTCATCATGGCCTTGGTCGCGGCGCGCGACAGGCGGAAAACCGCCGACAGATTCGTATCGATCACCGCCTGCCAGTCATCATCTTTCATGCGCATGGCCAGGTTGTCCCGGGTGATGCCGGCGTTGTTCACCAGTATGTGCGGCCCGCCGTCCTGCTTGGACAGCTCAGCCATCAGGCTTTCGCACGCCGCCGCATCATCCACATTGAGCACAATACCGCGCCCGCCGGCCGTTGCCAGCATTTCCGCAATGGACTGGGCGCCGGACTCAGAGGTGGCCGTACCCACCACGGTTGCGCCGCGCGCCGCCAGCTCGAGCGCGATGGCCTTGCCTATGCCGCGGGTGGCGCCGGTTACCAGGGCCAGCTTGCCCTCGAGTTGTTTGTCTTGCATGGCCATCATCCTTGTAAAGTCTCCAGCGCGGCCTGCAGCGAGGCCGGATCCGTGATCGCCAGGCCGGTCAGTTCGCGGTCTATGCGTTTGGTCAGTCCGTTCAACACCTTGCCCGGACCGCACTCCACCACATGCGTGATGCCTTGCGCCTTCATGGCCTGCAGGGTTTCGACCCAGCGCACCGGATGCCAGGCCTGCCGAACCAGCGCGTCTTTGATGGCGCGGGGCTCCGACGTCACGGCGACATCGACGTTGTTGACCAGGGGAATCGCCGGGGTGGTCACATCGATGGCGGCAAGCGCCTGCTCGAGCACTTGCGCGGCGGGCCTGAGCAGGCTGGAATGAAACGGCGCCGACACCGGCAGCATCAGCGCGCGCTTGGCGCCTTCCGCCTTGGCCAGTTCGCAGGCGCGCTCCACGGCCGCCCTGTGTCCGGCAATGACCACTTGGGCCGGCGCATTGAAATTGACAGCCTCGACGACCTCGCCCTGGGCGGCGCGCGCGCACACCGAGCGGACCACGTCATCGTCCAGCCCCAGAATGGCCGCCATGCCCCCCGTTCCGACCGGGACCGCCGCCTGCATGGCGTCGGCGCGGACACGCACTACGCGTACTGCGTCATCCAGCGCCAGGGCGCCCGCCGCGGTCAGCGCGGAATACTCGCCCAGGCTATGGCCCGCCACCAATGCGGGCGGCTGGCCACCGGCCTCTATCCATGCACCATAGACCGCCATGGCGGCCGCCAGCATGGCCGGCTGCGTATTTGTGGTGAGATTGAGCTCTTCGGCCGGACCCGATGCAATCAGCGCGCCCAGGTCTTGCCCCAGCGCGCCGGAGGCCTGGCCAAGCACGCGTTGAACCGCCACGTTCCCGGCCCAGGCATCGAGCATGCCTACGGACTGGGACCCTTGCCCTGGAAAAACAAAAGCAATTTTCATAACATGCAGACAAAAAGTTGAAAGTGAACGCCGTCACGACAAAGCCGGCCCGACGCGTGCCGGCGCCTACATCCTGACCAGCACCGAGCCCCAGGTGAACCCGCCCCCGACGCCTTGCATCATGACAGTATCACCGGCCTTGATGCGGCCATCGCGGCGGGCGGCATCGAAAGCCAGCGGCACGCTGGCCGCCGAAGTATTCGCATGAAGGTCGACCGTGATCACAACCTTGTCGTCGGCGATACCCAGCCTGCGGCCCAGGAAATTGATAATGCGCACATTGGCCTGGTGCGGCACCAGCCAGTCGATGTCATCAAACGGGACGCCAGCCTGCTCGCAGACATCCAGCGCCGACTTGGTCAGCGATGTCACCGCCAGCTTGAACACCGCCTGGCCATCCATGCGCAGGAAGGGATCACCCACCACCTTGCCATGCGACACGTTGCCGGCGGCACACAGTATTTTCATTTGGCTGCCATCGGCATTCAGTTGGGCGGCCATGATTCCGGGCTCGTCGGAAGCCTTCAGCACCACGGCGCCGGCGCCATCGCCAAACAACACGCAGGTGCTGCGGTCGTTCCAGTCGAGAATGCTGGAAAACACTTCGGCGCCAATCACCAGGGCGGTTCTGGCGCGGCCGGCGCGGACGAAGGCATCGGCGGTTGCCAAGGCATATACAAAACCGCTGCAGACAGCCTGCACATCGAACGCCGCCCCGCCCTTGGCGCCCAGGTTGGCCTGAACCAGACAGGCGACGCTGGGAAAGACGAAGTCAGGGGTGGAGGTGGCCACGATGATGAGATCGAGATCGGCGGCGCCCACGCCGGCGTTTTCCAGGGCAGCCTGCGCCGCCTTGGTGGCCAACTGACTCGTGGTTACACCGGGATCGGCAATATGCCGCTGCCGTATGCCGGTACGCTCGACAATCCAGGTATCGGAGGTTTCGATATTGCGCGTGGCGAGATCCGCGGCAAGTTGGTCGTTAGTGACGGCCCGGGGTGGCAAATAACCGCCCGACCCTATTATCTTGGCGTAAGGCATAGTAGCTTCCAGATACCTGCCTATGGCGCAGGATCAGATGATTCATTGGAAAGCTTCGCCGATTGCGCCGCAGCGGCCTGCAAGCTCTGGCGAAGATGATCGATGGCGCTGGTCGTGCCATCAAGCAAGCCATTATGCACTGCTTCGCGCGCCCGTTGTAGCGCAAAGCCGAACGCGTAGGCGTCGGCGGAGCCATGGCTTTTGATGACAATGCCGCGCAAACCCAGCAGGGCGGCGCCATTGTAGCGGCGGTTATCGACCCGGTCGCGCAGCCGATTCAGCACAGGCTTGGCCAGAGCGCCGGCCGCCAGCGACAGCACATCGCGCTTGAATTCGGCGCGCATCATGGTGGCAATGAGCTTGGCCAGGCCTTCTATGGACTTGAGCACGACATTGCCGACGAAGCCATCGCAGACGACCACATCGACCGTGCCCTTGAAGATGTCGTCGCCCTCGACGTTGCCGTGGAAATTGAGCCCGCTGGTGCGCAGCAGTTCTGCCGCCTGCTTGACGACCTCGTTGCCCTTGATGACTTCCTCGCCGATATTGAGCAGGCCGATAGACGGCTGCCGGCGCTGGTCGACGCTGGACACCAAGGCCGACCCCATGATGGCGAACTGCAGCAGATGCTCGGCCGAGCAGTCAACATTGGCCCCCAGGTCGAGCATGGTGGTGGCGCCGCCCTTCTGGTTGGGAATGGACGTGGCAATGGCCGGCCTGTCGATGCCGTCGAGGGTTTTCAGCACGTAGCGCGAAATCGCCATCCAGGCACCGGTGTTGCCGGCTGAAATGCAGGCATCGGCACGACCGTCCTTGACGGCCTGGACCGCCACACGCATGGACGAATCTTTCTTGCGGCGCAGCGCCACCTCGACCGAGTCATCCATGAGGACGACTTCGGAAGCGGGCAGAATCTCGTACCAGTCCTGGCCCGGACTGCCAGCGTCGCGCAGATGCGCTTCGATGGCCATTGCGTCGCCCACCAACAGGAAACGGGTATCGGGATACTGTTTGACGAACCGGCAAGCTGCGGGAACGGTAACCGGCAAGCCGATGTCTCCGCCCATGCAGTCGATGGCGATTCGAATCTCAGTTTTCGACATCAAACGCGCCAGTCGCCGTGTTTATCGCGAGATCGCAAAAACCGACAATTATTCGTCGTTTTTGGTTTTGAGCACCTTACGGCCACGGTAGATACCGTTGGGGCTGATGTGGTGACGCAGGTGCAGTTCGCCGGTCGTGGGTTCAACGGCCGTGGAAGGGGCCGAGATGAAATCGTGCGAACGATGCATACCGCGTTTAGACGGGCTCTTTTTGTTTTGCTGAACGGCCATGATGACTCCTGAAAACGGGTCGCTATTGTACGCGATGATCCCGCAAGTTAAGTGCGTTAATAAATCAAGTTGATACGAAAATTCAATTTTTCTTGAGCTGGCTCAAGACTGCAAAAGGCGATGGCTTGTCTGAATCAGAGGCCGGCTCTTCCTGGGCAAGAGGCGCCGGCAACGACGGACAGATGTCGTGCTTGGGCACATAGGGCAGGCCAAGGATGATTTCGTCCTCGGCAAGCTCCAGCACATCAAGCCGGCCAGACCCGACGATACGCTCGGTGAACTCGTCGGACTCCGCGTCGCGGACCCCTTCGGCATCGAGATCGGCCTCGGACTTCACCACCTGCACACGATTCCTGGCTTCCATCTGCCATATGAACGGCTGCATGCAACGCTGGCATTCAAGCACAGGACTGGCCTTGACCGAAATGCGCAAAAAACACTGCCCGCGCGCGTCTGTTTCACCCGTCACAACCCATTCGACCTGCGTATCGGCCTGCTCGGGCAAGCCTTCCACAAGCCGCGCAAATCGCGCTATGGGCGCCGTGCCCCGCACGGTACTGCCCAAACGGACCATCTCGTAGGTATCAATGTATTGCATGCCTACACTCCAGACTCTCGGTGCCAAGACTTTCAGCGCCCAGACTTTCGGCACCCAGACTTTCGGCACCATACATCGGGCAATGTCTTTTTGAACCCTGCCCATGCAGTACCATCGCTTCCGCTCCCGCTTCCTGCAGTCAATTTCTTCCCACGCCCAAGCTTTCAAGCACAAGGAAAACATTAGATAATAACGTGTTCCAGCATTTACAGTCAAACCAAACAGGCCGAAAACCAGCGTATGCGTCTCATCTTAGCCTCAAGTTCGCCTTACCGCCGGGAATTGCTCTTGCGACTCGGCATCCCTTTTACCACTGTGTCGCCCAATATAGACGAAAGCCCGCTGCCCGGTGAAACCCCCGCCGCCCTGGCCCTGCGCCTATCGATCGCCAAAGCGCGGGCGGTGGCGCCCGGCCACCCCGGCGCCCTGCTGATAGGCTCGGACCAGGTAGCCACCCTGTCCGGCGCCCCCATCGGCAAGCCCGGCGACTTCGAGCGCGCCAAGGCGCAGCTTGAACAACTCAGCGGTCAGACGGTAGAATTTCACAGCGCCCTGTGCGTCAGCGACGGCCAGCGCCACGAAGTGGAAGATGTGGTCACACGCTGCCGCTTCCGCCGCCTGAGCACACAGGAAATCACCACCTACCTGCATCGCGAGCAGCCTTACGATACCGCCGGCAGCGCAAAAGCCGAAGGCCTGGGCATTGCCCTGATGGACAGCATGCGGTCGGACGATCCCACCGCCATTATCGGACTGCCGCTGATTGCGCTTTCCCGCATGCTGCGTTCATTTGGCCTCAACCCCCTGGAGCAACCTTGACATCCACCGGCACATTGCATTTGATTCCCGTCGCCCTGGGCGAGTCGCCGCCCTCAGCCTGGCTGCCGCCAGCGGCCCACGAGCTTGCGTCGGGCCTGTCCACCTATATCGCCGAGAATGCAAAAACGGCGCGCGCCTTCCTCAAGCAAATCGGCACCGCCCGGCCGCTGCAGGAAATCACCATACACACGCTGAACGACAAAGTGGATGCCCGTCAGATCAAAACCTGGCTCGGGCCGCTGCTCGATGGCGGCGATATCGGGCTTGTATCCGAGGCCGGATGCCCGGCGGTGGCGGACCCGGGCTCCAAAGTGGTGGCTCAGGCGCACAGCATGGGCCTGCGCGTCGTGCCCTGGGTGGGTCCCTCTTCCATTTTGCTCAGCCTGATGGCCAGCGGGCTGGACGGGCAGCGGTTTGCCTTTCACGGCTATGCGCCAGTTGAACCGGCCGAGCGCGCAAGGCAGCTGAAGGCCTGGGAAGCCAGCTCGCAAAAGCAGCATCAAACCCAGATACTCATCGAAACACCCTACCGCAACGACGCCATGTTCGATACACTGAAGCAGGCACTCAAAGGCAATACCCTGCTATGCGTCGCCCGCTCGCTGACCACCGCCGACGAATGGATACAAACGCATGCAGTCAGCCACTGGAAGACGCTGCCCGTGCCCGAATTGGCCAAAAAGCCTACCATCTTCCTGTTTCTGGCGGGCCGCTAGCCTATGCGCCACTGCCTGCTTGCCATCGTTCTGGCAGTGCTGCTGTCGGCCTGCGGCACCTATACGCCCGGCTCCCTGAATATCGACCGCAGCATACAGGCCAAAAGCCAGAACAGCCGCGTGGAGTTCGTGGTGCTGCACTACACATCGGCCGGTAACGAAGCGTCGCTCAAAATACTGTCCGAACGCAACGTCAGCAGCCATTATCTGGTCACCAACGAACCCCGGCCTCACGTGTACCAGTTGGTGGACGAAAGCCGCCGCGCCTGGCATGCGGGCGCCAGCGAGTGGTTTGGCCGCAGCGACATGAACAGCGGGTCCATCGGTATTGAAATCGTCAACCAGGGGCGCCAGGGCGATCAATGGGAGCCCTATGACCCGGTGCAAATGCAGGTGGTCGCCGCGCTGCTGAAAGACATCATCGCGCGCCATCAGATCAAACCCCACCATATCGTCGGCCACAGCGATATCGCTCCCCAGCGCAAAATAGACCCCGGGCCGCTCTTTCCCTGGAAACAGCTGGCCGAACAGGGCATAGGCCGCTGGTACGATGAAACCAAGGCCAGGCTGTACGAGCAGGAATTCCATAAAACAGGCTTGCCGGACATGGTTTGGGTTCAGGCCCAATTGAGCCGCCTGGGCTATACCGTGCCCCAGAATGGCGAACTGGACAAGGCCACCCGAAACGTGATCGCCGCCTTCCAGATGCACTATCGCCCCGCGCTATACGATGGGACGCCCGACCTCCAGACGCTGGCCATCATGAAGGCGCTGCGCTAAGCCGGAATCAGTCCTGTCGACGCAGGCAGAAATAGGCGAACCGTATCAGCAGCAGCACTGCCAGCAAGACGCCATACAGATAAGGCTCCGCAAAATCGTTCTTGCCGGCTCGAACCAGCCAGAAGTGCCAGACAGACAATATGGCGATCGGATATACGCTGCGGTGCAGGCGCTGCCAGTTGCGGCCCAGGCGATGTATCCAGCCCTGGGTCGAGGTCAGGGCCAGCGCCGCCATCGGCACAACGGCGATCACGCCCACCAGGATGAAGGTGCGCTGGATCACATCGTTCCACATCGATGCCAACGACCAGCCGCGCTCCCAGAACGCCCAGCCCAGCATGTGCAGGCAGGTGTAGAAGAAAGCGAACAAACCCAGCATGCGGCGCAGCCGCAACAGCGCCGGCTGCCTGATCAGCCGGCGCAAAGGGGTCACGCACAGCGTCAGCCCCAGCGCCACCAGGGCCCAGATCCCCGAGGAACGGATCAGGAACTCGGGCGGATTGGCGCTCAAGCCGTCATTCATGCCCAGCCAAAGCCATCGCGCCAGCGGATACAGTGCCAGCAGAAAGACCAGCGGCTTGATACGGGCCACCTCGCGCGCCTTCCAGGTGCGCCGGAGCTGTCCTCCTGTTTTATCAGCGGCCATGCCTTCGCGACTCCCTGAATAGCATTAACGGGGCCTAGTAGTTTTGTCGCAAGTCCATGCCCGCGTACAGGGAAGCAACCTGCTCGCCGTAGCCGTTGTACATCAAGGTCTTGACACGCGGCGCGAAAAAACCATCGCCTATGCGCCTTTCGGCGGCCTGGCTCCAGCGCGGGTGCGCGACATCCGGATTGACGTTGGCATAAAAGCCATATTCATGCGGCGCTATATTGACCCAGCTTGTCGTCGGCATGTTTTCGAGCAGCCGGATTTTCACGATGGATTTTCCTGACTTGAATCCGTACTTCCAGGGCACGGCCAGGCGCAGCGGCGCGCCATTCTGATTGGGCAGCAGCTTGCCATACAGGCCGAACACCAGCATGGTGAGCGGATGCATGGCTTCGTCCATGCGCAAGCCTTCAACGTAAGGCCAATCGATAATACGGCTTCTGAGCCCCGGCATGTTGTCGGGCTGGACCGCCGTCGTGAACTCCACGTACTTGGCCTTGCTGGTGGGCTGCACGGCCTTGAGCAATACCGACAGCGAGTAGCCGCTCCAGGGGATGACCATGGACCAAGCCTCGACGCAGCGCAGGCGGTAGATGCGCTCTTCGATGGGCGCCAGTTTCAGCAGGTCGTCGATATCGAAAGTGCGCGGCCGGGCGACCTCGCCCTCAATGCTGACCGTCCAGGGCCGCGTTTGCAGCTTATGGGCGTTTTCAAGCGGATCTTCCTTCCCGGTACCGAACTCGTAAAAATTGTTGTACGAGGTGATGTCTTTTTCGGGCGTGGGCGGATTGCCGGGCTGGTAGTCGGGGTTGGGCGTGCCGGCCAGTGGCGCCTGCCCGTTGTGGGCGCTGGCGGAAAATGCCGAACCGATCCCACCCGCGCCCGCGGCCAGCGTTCCTATGCCCATTTGTTTCAGCCACTTGCGGCGCGACAGCCATACGGCTTCGGGCGTGATACTGGACGGTACAACAAACGGCGGCTTGAACCTGGACATGATGCTCCGCTCCGTGAAGGCTTTTGATTGAGACGATGGCGCGGGATAAAAGTTCCGCCAGTCCAGGCGTATGGCCGGTAAAAACGCTGGGCTGTCTTTACCGGCCGCGCGCCTAGACCCGCTCCATGAGCCATTGGTGCATTTCGGGCACACTGGACACCATGACAGTGGGTTCGGCGGCGAGCAACGTGGGCGTATCATGCGCCCCATAGGTAACGGCCATGCAGTCCACCCCCGCCGCGGCGGCCATTTGCACATCGTGCGACGTATCGCCCACCATCAGAACCCGTTCGGGCGCCAGATTCAGTTCGTCCATCAACTCCAGCAACATGCCCGGATGCGGTTTGCTGAACGACTCGTCGGCACAGCGCGTGGCATGAAAGTGATCATGCAGCTTCATGGCAGCCAGCACCCTTTCCAGGCCGACGCGGCTTTTTCCAGTTGCGACGCCCAGGGCGATCTGGCGCGCCTGCAGCTCGACCAGAAGTTCAAGAATGCCATCGAACAGTTTGATATGCGGGTCGCGGCTCAGGAAATGGACACGATAGCGGTCCAGGAAATCCTGCATCCTGTCTTCGGTCAGGGTGGGCACACAGCGATAAAGTGCGCTTTGCAGCGACAGGCCGATGACCCAGCTGGCCTCGCTGTGCGAAGGCACGGGCAGCGCCAGGTCGGCGCAGGCGCCCTGGATGGCGGCAACGATGGAATGGGTGGAATCCATGACGGTGCCGTCCCAATCGAAAATGACCGCTTCGTAACGTTTCACGAGTGTTGCTCCAGATAATCGAGAATATTCAGGCAGGCGGGCGGCAGCCCGGCCGTCAGCGCCAGCGGCTCGCCTGTCAGCGGATGGGGGATTTCCAGCCTGCAGGCATGCAGAAACATGCGATTGAACCCCAGCCGGGCAAAATGGGCGCGAACGTCATCGGCGCCGTACTTGTCATCGCCCACAATAGGGTAGCCGCTGGAAGCCAGGTGCACCCGTATCTGGTGTGTGCGTCCGGTCCGCAGTTCGGCGCCCAGCAAACTGTAGCGGCCGTAGCGCTTTTGCAGCGTGACAATCGTATGAGCGGCCTTGCCCTGTGCGTCCACCTTGACCCGGCGCTCGCCCGACGCGGTCAGCCATTTCAGCAGGGGTTGGCGCAAGTGCTGCTTGTCGTTGACCCAGTCGCCCACCACCAGCGCCTGATAGTGCTTGCGCCCGCCGCCTTCGCGCATCATGTCGTGCAGGCCCAGCAGGGCTTTGCGTTTTTTGGCAATGATCAGCAGGCCCGAGGTTTCCCGGTCGAGCCGATGGGCGAGTTCCAGAAAGGCCGCATCCGGATGGGCGGCACGCAGTTGTTCGATGACGCCGAACGACACGCCGCTGCCGCCGTGCACCGCCACACCCGCTGGCTTATTTACAACAATCATTGCATCGTCTTCGAAAACGATGGGGAACACGGCCGGCGGCACGCGGCGCGTCTCGTCGGGGCGCGGCAGGCGTATAGGCGGAATGCGCAGCGTATCGCCTGGCTCAAGGCGGTAATCGGCCGAGATACGGCCTTTGTTGACTCTGACTTCGCCATTGCGAATGGCCTTGTACACATGGCTTTTGGGCACGCCTTTGCACAGGCGCAACAGAAAATTGTCGATCCGCTGCCCGGCCTGCTCGTCGCCGATTTCAACAAAACGAACACTGGGTGTGTAATCTTTGGCAATAACTGTTTTGCGCATAGGGAAAAGCGGCATATAATCGCGTCAGCCTATAGAAGCTGAAAAACCGCCGAACGTAGAGATGCAAGGGTGCGTCTCCGTTGGACGAATAAAGGTCGTATTGTACCGCCAGGGTTTCAGCTTCTGGGTCATTAGGTCGCCGGAGCAGGTGGGACGTGTAAATAGTGGTGTGGCGCATAGCCCGCTATTCACCTGTCCACTGCCAACCGCGTGCGACGCTGAATCCAATGCAAAATTTGTCTTCGTTTAATGCACCAGCCGCCAACTTACATACGCGTCTGCCGTTCCCAGCAATTTTTTGTCAACCACTATAGTGAAACTGACCTTCCTGCTGACTGAACTGCGTACCTACAGGTCCGCCGTGCCTACCCGACACAAGGTGGGCACTGCCTGACGTCGTCAGCCATGCCCCACACGCAGATTTAGCGCCACACACCGAGTGACCCGCGGTCGTGCGCCGATAGACGGTGCGCCATGACTACGGAGAAACACACTCATGAAACGGATGTTGTTCAATGCAACGCATCAAGAAGAACTACGCGTTGCCATTGTCGACGGTCAGAAACTCATCGACCTCGACATTGAAACCGCCGGGCGCGAACAGCGCAAAGGCAATATTTATAAAGGCGTCATCACCCGGATAGAACCCGGCCTTGAAGCCTGCTTCGTCAGCTACGGTGAGGACCGGCACGGCTTCCTGCCCTTCAAGGAAGTGGCCCGCAGCTACTTCAAAGAAGGCGTGGACGTCCGCAGCGTGCGTATCCAGGATGCGCTGTCCGAAGGCCAGGAACTGATCATCCAGGTCGAAAAAGAAGAGCGCGGGAACAAGGGCGCCGCCCTGACCACCTTTATTTCGCTGGCTGGCCGCTACCTGGTCCTCATGCCCAACAACCCCCGCGGCGGCGGTGTTTCGCGCCGGGTCGAAGGCGAAGACCGCCAGGAACTGCGTGAAACCATGGACCAGCTGGATATCCCGGCCGGCATGAGCATCATTGCGCGCACGGCCGGCATAGGCCGCAACGTCGAAGAGCTGCAATGGGATCTTTCCTATCTGCTGCAACTTTGGGCCGCCATCGATGGCGCGGCCCGCGAAAATGCCGCGCCGATTCTCATCTACCTCGAATCCAGCCTGGTCATCCGCGCGATCCGCGACTACTATTCGCCGGAAATCGGTGAAATCCTGATCGACACCGACGATATCCACGAGCAGGCCACCGCGTTCATGAGCGTGGTCATGCCCGATACCGTCCAGCGGGTCAAAATGTACCGCGACGATATCCCCCTGTTTTCGCGCTTCCAGATCGAACACCAGATCGAAACCGCCTACTCGCGCACCGTACAGCTGCCGTCAGGCGGCTCGGTCGTGATCGACCACACCGAAGCGCTGGTGGCCATCGACGTCAACTCGGCCCGTTCCACACGCGGCTCCGACATCGAAGAAACCGCCACGCGCACCAACCTGGAGGCCGCCGACGAAGTGGCCCGCCAGTTGCGCCTGCGCGACCTGGGCGGCCTGATCGTGATCGATTTCATCGACATGGAAGAAGGCAAGAATCAGCGTGCCGTCGAGCAGCGTTTGCGCGACGCCTTGCATTTCGATCGCGCTCGTGTCCAGATGGGCAAGATTTCGCGCTTCGGCCTCATGGAATTGTCGCGCCAGCGTCTGCGTCCTGCCCTGAACGAAGGCTCCCACGTCACCTGCCCGCGCTGCAATGGCACGGGCGTGGTGCGCGACGCCGAGTCCAGCGCCCTGCACGTGTTGCGTCTGCTGCAAGAGGAAGCCATGAAAGAAGGCACCGCCTCGCTGCACGCCCAGGTGCCTGTCGAAGTGGCCACTTTCCTGCTCAATGAAAAGCGGGCCGACATCACCAAGATCGAATCGCGCCTGAAGGTCAACCTGATCCTGATTCCCAACAAGAATCTGGAAACCCCTCATCACCACATCGAACGCCTGCGCCACGACGATCCTCGCCTGGAAGACAGCAAGACCAGCATCGAGCTCGTCAGCCAGCCTGAAGAGCAACTCACCTGGGCGCCCAACAAGGCCCAGGAAACCAAGAGCCGCCCCGAGGCCCTGGTGAAAGGCATTACACCCTCGCAGCCGGCGCCGATCTCGGCCGCTCCCGCCCCGGCGGCAGCCCCCGAAAGCGCCGGCCTGTTCAAGCGGCTGATCAACTGGCTGACGGGTGCCGGCACACCTGCCGCACAAGAAGCACCCAAAACCGAAGCTGCCAGCAAGTCGCAGTCCGGTCGCGGCAAAAATACCCGACACGGTGATCGCCGCGAGCGCGGCCATGGCGACCGCAACAACCGCAACCGCCGCGGCGAGCGCCGCCCCGATGCCGTCGAAGGCAAGGCCGACGACGCACAATCGGCACAGGCGCCACGCGGACGCCGCCCACAGGCTGCGCACGATGGCCAAGAAGCCGGCACATCCCGCCCCGCCGCCGACGCGCGTACACCGCAGGGCGCCGAAGCCGAAT
>JBATWU010000174.1:0-14931 GCA_049672825.1 Pusillimonas sp. | reverse complement strand
AGCAAACCAGGATAGCACCGTCCATCTGGGCAGCGCCGGTGATCATGTTCTTCACATAGTCAGCGTGGCCTGGGCAGTCAACGTGAGCGTAGTGGCGGTTGGCCGTTTCGTACTCAACGTGAGCGGTATTGATGGTGATACCACGGGCCTTTTCTTCAGGAGCCGCGTCGATCTGGTCGTAAGCCTTGGCTTCGCCGCCAAACTTCTTAGACAGAACGGTAGCGATAGCAGCCGTCAGGGTGGTCTTGCCGTGGTCAACGTGACCGATGGTGCCCACGTTCACGTGGGGCTTGGTGCGCTCGAATTTTCCTTTTGCCATTCTTGACTCCGAAAAAACCTAAACCTAGAGGGATATAGCGCAACCAGAACCGTGCGCACTTAAATATGGTGCCCATGGGCAGGATCGAACTGCCGACCTCTCCCTTACCAAGGGAGTGCTCTACCACTGAGCCACATGGGCAATTTTTAAAATTGCAACAGCATCGCTTTACTGCAAACTGGAGCGGGAGACGGGAATCGAACCCGCGTCATTAGCTTGGAAGGCTAGGGTTCTACCATTGAACTACTCCCGCATCAACCGCGAATGAACGCAATTGCTGCAAAGCTGCTTCTTCAACCATTTCTGGTGGAGGGGACTGGATTCGAACCAGTGTAGGCGTAAGCCAACAGATTTACAGTCTGCCCCCTTTAGCCACTCGGGCACCCCTCCGAAGAAGAACTAGATTGTAGCATCATTTTTGGCAGTTTTTAGAAAATTCCGATTTCTCGCAAATTTCTTGAAGGGCCGCAACCCCAACAAACCCGAAACAATGCTTCAACCTATAAAAAAGCCTCAAGATGACACTTGAGGCTTTTTCATTTTTTGGTGCGGCTGGCAGGAATCGAACCCACGACCCCTTGGTTCGTAGCCAAGTACTCTATCCAGCTGAGCTACAGCCGCTAAGCTGCGTATTGTAGCGCAAATTTGGTCATAAATTCAAAACCACCAACAAGTCAATCCAGATTTACCAGCGTAAGTGGCTGACTTGGCGCTGGCGGGGATCGAACTTCATCATCATACCCCCATGAACCCTTGATTGTCGATATACCTCACACAAAAATACCAACAAAAATACCAACAAATCAAAAAGTATCATCGTGCGACCGCTCCACCTCTATAACTAGCACGCTCACTGATCTGTCATACCTAAAGGTGCACATGAACGAAAACCCACTTTGAAGAGCATTGTATGTCCCTCGTCACCGCATCCACAAGCTCTCCAACCCCAGCTTTTACGACCTTCGCGCATCATAGTCGTGCACACCCCTGCAATCCAGCCGCCGACATCTCCAATGCTTCAGCAATACGAAGCGCTGACGCAATCTCAGGATTGAGTTGCCCATCACTCAATGCTACTCATATGTAACCAGTCGATCTCACTACGATGCGCCAATTCACCAATTCCTCTTGCGAAATCCCTTTTTCTAAGCGCACCTGGCTAATAGCAGCTCTGACGACTTTGGGACCCCGACCCTTTGCGCCGACTGTGTAAACTACTGTTTTCCCAGTAATGCAAGCCCAATGGCCATCAAAAAATCCGATCTCTATTCTTCTCTTTGGGCTTCCTGCGATGAATTGCGTGGGGGAATGGACGCTAGCCAGTACAAGGACTACGTCCTGTTCATGCTGTTCATCAAGTACATCACCGACAAGTACGGTAATTCCGACGACTTCGAGCCGCCGGTGTCCATCCCCAAGGGCGCCAGTTTTAAGGACATGATCGCCCTCAAGGGCAAGGCCGACATCGGTGACAAGATCAACACCCAGATCATCCAGCCGCTGATCGACGCCAATGCGCGGCTAGCACGCAGCGACTTCCCGAACTTCAATGATCCCAATAAGCTGGGTGAAGGTTCGGTCATGGTGGAAAAGCTGTCCAATCTGATCGCAATCTTCCAGAAGCCAGAGCTGGATTTCTCCAAAAATCGTGCCGAACACGATGACATTCTGGGCGACGCCTATGAATACCTCATGCGGCATTTCGCCTCGGAAAGCGGCAAGAGCAAGGGGCAGTTCTACACCCCTGCTGAAGTCAGCCGCGTCATGGCCAAGGTCATCGGCATCTCACCGGCCAACACCAAAGCATCCACCACCGCCTACGACCCAACCTGCGGGTCAGGATCGCTGCTGCTCAAAGTGGCAGCGGAGGCAGGCAAGCACATCACGCTGGAGGGACAAGAGAAGGATGTAAGCACCGCCGGCTTGGCGCGGATGAACACCATCCTGCATGACTTTCCCACCGCCAACATCGTCAACGGTAATACCTTGGCCGCGCCCAAGTTCAAGGATGGCGAGCAGCTGCGCACTTACGACTATGTGGTCGCCAATCCCCCATTCTCTGACAAGGCATGGAGCACCGGCCTTACCCTCGGTGACAGCGGCAAGGGAGACCCCTACCAGCGTTTCAGCTGGGGCGTCCCCCCCGCCAAGCAGGGCGACTACGCCTATCTGCTGCACATCATCCGCAGCATGAAGGCCGAGGGAAAAGCCGCGTGTATCCTGCCCCACGGCGTGCTGTTCCGTGGCAATGCCGAGGCAGGCATCCGCCAGCAGCTCATGCGCTCCGGCATCCTCAAGGCCATCATCGGCCTGCCGGCCAACCTCTTCTATGGTACCAGCATCCCGGCTTGCATTCTGGTACTCGATAAGGAGAACGCCACTGCCCGCAAGGGAATCTTCATGATCGACGCCAGCAAGGGCTTCATCAAGGACGGCAATAAGAACCGCCTGCGCGAGCAAGACATCCACAAGATCGTAGATACCTTCAACCGGCAGGCCGACATCCCGCGCTACGCCCGCATGGTGCCGTATGACGAGATCGCCAACCCTAAGAACGACTACAACCTTAACCTGCCGCGATATATCGACAGCAGCGAACCCAAAGACCTGCAGGACATCGACGCTCACCTGAACGGCGGTATCCCCGAACGCGACATCGACGCCTTCGCTGCCGACTGGCAACAAATGCCCGGCCTACGCGCCGCCTTGTTTGAGTCCGCTGGCCGTCCTGGCTACGCCCGCCTCAAGTTACAGATGAGCGATGTCCGGTCGGCTATCCTCGACCACCCGGAATTCACCGCGTTCATCGGCAAGGTCACCACACTGTTCAGCAAATGGCGCGAGGCCATCACGCCCAAGCTCACGGTTTTCAGTCAAAACAGCCATCCCAAAGAGCTGATCGGCACCGTGTCCGAAACCCTGCTCGCATCCATCCAAGCCGCGCCGCTGATCGATGCCTATGCCGTCTATCAGCACCTGATGGACTATTGGGCCGAGACCATGCAGGACGACGCCTACCTGATTGCCGCCGATGGCTGGGTCGCCACGCCGGCGCGCATCATCGAGACCGACAAGAAGGGCAAGAAGAAGGACAAGGGCTGGGCCTGCGACCTGATCCCCAAGCCCTACATCGTCGCCCGCTACTTCGCCAAGGAACAGGCCGCGCTGGACGCCAAGCAGGCCGAGCTGGAGGCCGCCAGCGGCCAGATCACCGAACTGGAAGAAGAGCACAGCACCGAAGACGGCGCTTTCGCCGGTTTCGACAAGATCAACGCCGCGCAGGTCAAAGACCGCGTCAAAGAGATTGGCGCCGACCCCGAGGCCAAAGAAGAACTGGCAGTCCTCAAGCAATGGCTCAAGCTCAACGAGCAAGAAAGCCAGCTCAAGAAAACCATCAAGGAACTGGACGCCAAGCTCGACCAGCAAGCCCATGACCACTACGCCAAGCTGAGCGTGACGGACATCAAATCGTTGGTGATCAACGACAAATGGCTCGCCCGCCTGACGGCCGACCTGCAAGGCGAAATCGACCGCGTGGGGCAGACCCTGACCGCCCGCATCCGTGAGCTGGCTGAACGTTACTCCGCGCCACTACCGCAGTTGGTGGATGAGGTAGCGATGTTGACGTCCATGGTAGACGAACACCTCCATCGCATGGGGGCAGTATGGAAGTGAGACCGGGATACAAGCAGACCGATGTGGGAGTGGTACCCGAGGATTGGGACGTGTGTCACCTATCGCATTTTGTGGCCTCTGGCCCGAAGAATGGCTACTCGGGACGGATTGGCAAAGACGCACGAGGTACGCCAACGCTCGCCTTAACAGCGACCACATCGGGTCGAATGCTTCTCAATGACCGGACAGTGAAGCATCTTGAAGAAACGCTCGATCAGCATTCGGACGTTCTTCTTAAGACAGGGGACGTCCTGGTACAGCGCTCAAACACCCCTGACCTCGTTGGGACTACTGCGATCTTCGAGGGCGCTAGCGGCATATATGCATATCCCGACCTGATGATGCGCCTGCGCTTCAAATCCCCAGACGCAGCCAATTGGTTCTGGCGCTACGCAAACGGCTCAAGTGGTCGGCAGTATTTTGTTAGCGTGGCGGCCGGTTCAACTGGAACGATGCCGAAGATAAGTGGCAACACGCTCCGCGAGATGCCGCTTCCTTGGCCACCTCCCGCAGAACAACGCGCGATTGCCACCGCACTATCGGATGTGGATGCGCTGAGCGACGGACTGACGCGACTGATCGCCAAGAAGCGCGACCTCAAACAGGCCGCCATGCAGCAACTCCTCACCGGCCAAACCCGCCTGCCGGGTTTTAGTGGGGCGTGGGAAATGAGGCTGCTGGGGGATGTCGCTCACATCACAACAGGGAAGCGCAATAACCAAGACAAGGTCGACGATGGGATCTATCCCTTCTTCGTAAGATCGGCCACGGTCGAGCGCATCAATAGCTACTCCCATGACTGCGAAGCAATCTTGGTTCCCGGAGAGGGTCAGATCGGTAGCATCTTCCATTACATCAGTGGACGCTTCGACGTCCACCAGCGCGTGTATGCGATATCGCAATTTGCGGAGGATGTGTGGGGGAGGTACGTGCATCTCTACATGTCAGAGCACTTTGGTGCTTGGGCTATGCAGAACACCGTGAAGGCGACAGTTGACTCGCTGCGCTTGCCGACATTTCAGTCGTTCCAATTGCACTTGCCGCCGACATTGGATGAGCAATCCGCCATCGCAGCCGTCCTCTCCGACATGGACGCCGAGCTGATCGCCCTCGACGCCCGCCTCGTCAAGACCCGCGCCCTCAAACAAGCCATGATGCAAGAACTGCTGACCGGAAAGACCCGCCTGATATGAGCACCATCGTCCCCCACTACCGCAGCGTGCAGGCGCTGCTGCAAAGCCAGTCGTTTTCCATCGACGAGTACCAGCGCGAATACAAGTGGGGCAAGGAGAACATCGACGAACTGCTGTCCGACCTGCAAGCCAAGTTCTTCAGCAGCTTCAAGCAGGGCGATGGAACGCCGCAGGTCAGCGGCTATGCCGAGTATTTCTTGGGCTCGATCATCGTCAGCAAGCGCAATGGCAAAAATTACCTGATCGACGGCCAGCAGCGCGTGACCTCGCTCACGCTGCTGCTGATTCACCTGTACCGGCGGGCGACCGACCAGAAGCTGCCCGTGGTGCAGACCGTGGCTCCCTTGATCTTCAGCGACAACTTGGGCCAGCCCAAGTTCAATCTGGACATTCCCGAGCGCTTGCCGGTCATCAAGGCCTTGTTCGAGGGCGCAGCCTTCAACCCGGCTGGTGACGACGAGTCCATCCAGACGATGTACGCGCGCTATCAGGACATCGCCGACAACGACCTGTTCGACGAATTGGCCGATCGACAGGCGCTGCCCCACTTCATCTATTGGTTGATGACGCGCGTCGGGTTGATCGAAATTTCCACAGAGAACGACAACTACGCCTACGCCATCTTCGAGACCATGAACGACCGGGGCAAGCCCCTGAGCCCGGTGGACATGCTCAAGGCCTACCTGCTCGCGCCCATTGAAGACGCCGAAACGCGCAAGAAGGCCAATGCCACTTGGAAAAACGAGGTGCTGGAGCTGATTTCGTGGGGCGGCACCCATGAACCCGAACGTGACGCCAACTGCATCAAGGCGTGGCTGCGAGCGCAGTACGCCGAAACCATCCGCGACCGCAAGGCCGGCGCCACCGACAAGGACTGGGAGCTGATCGGCACCGCGTTCCACCGCTGGGTGCGTGACCACAGCGACCAGCTCAAGCTGGGCAAGGCCGACACCAATGCCGCCTTGATGACCACCAGCTTTCCCTTCTTCGCCAAGGCGTACCAGCGCATTCTGGAGGCCGGGCGCCAGTACACGCCGGGGCTGGCCTCCGTGTACTACAACGCCCACAACGACTTCACGTGGCAAAGCACGGTTTTGCTGGCGCCGCTGGTGGAGACAGACGACCCGGAAACCGTTCGCCGCAAGCTGGCGGTGACGGCCACCTATCTCGACATCTGGCTGATGCGCCGCGCGGTCAACTACATCCGCGTGGGCTATTCCAGCGTGTCCTACGCGATGTTCCTGCTGTGCCGTGACATCCGGCGCAAGTCTGTGGCCGAACTGGTGGATATCCTGCGCGACAAGCTGGCCAAGGACGACGCCACGCTATCAGGCAGCCCCAGCAAAGGTCGCAGCGGGCTCGACGGGCTGGCGCTCAACCAGTGGAGCAGACGGTACATATTCCACCTTCTGGCCCGCCTGACCGCTGCGACGGAGGCAGGTGCCGGCCGCACCGACAGCTTCGACAAGCTGGTCGATCGGAGCGTGAAGAACCCGTTCGACATCGAGCACATTTGGCCCGCCGATTTCAAGCTGTCGAGCGGCTTCCAGTCGGAACAGGACTTCGACGAGTGGCGTAATCATGTGGCGTCGCTGGTGCTGTTGCCGCAGGACGTGAACCGAAGCCTGCAAGACAAGCTCTACGCGGACAAGCGCGGCCACTACGCCAAACAGAACTTCTATGCGGCCAGTCTGGACGATGGCCCCTACCAACACCAACCGCAGTTTCAGCAGTTCGCCACCGCGCGCCAGTTGCCATTCAAGGCCTACGCGACTTTCACCAAGGCGGAGCAACTGGAACGGCGTGAACTGATCGCCAAGCTGGCCGACTTGATCTGGTCGCCGGACAAGCTGGAGGAAGCTGCCGCATGAATGCAACCCGCCGGCCCGAACGGGCAACTCAGGATCGCGTCGTCGAGCTGCTGACAAGCCCTATGGCCGAAGGGGGGCTGGGCTATCGCTATGCGGGCGACTGGTCTGGCCGACCCGACAACCGCTGCATCGAAGTCGCACTGCTGCGCGACAACCTGCTGCAACGCGGCTATTCCGAGCCGCAGATCGCACAGGCGCTCCAGAAGTTCCTGACCGCCACCGACGCGACCGGCACCACGCTCTATCAGGCCAACCTGCGCACCTACCAGCTGCTGCGCTATGGGGTGCCGGTGCAGACTCAAGCCGGCGCGGCCCACGAGACCGTGCACCTGATCGACTGGGAGCGCCCCGACCGCAACGATTTTGCGGTGGCGGAAGAGGTCACGCTCAAGGGCGGACACGAGCGCCGCCCGGACATCGTGCTGTACCTCAATGGCATCGCGGTGGGGGTGATCGAACTCAAGCGCAGCTCGGTGGAGATTGCCGATGGCGTGCGGCAGCTCATCACCAATCAGGAAGAGATATTCAACCTGCCGTTATTCAGTACCGTGCAGCTGCTGATGGCGGGCAACGACTCTCAAGGCCTGCGCTATGGCACCACGGGCACGCCGGAACTGTTCTACGTCGAATGGCGGCACCACACCGCGAACGAGCCCGTGGTTGGCGCCTTGCTCGACCAGCCCATCGCCCACCTGTGCCAGAAGGAGCGCCTGCTTGACCTGATGCGCAACTTCGTGATTTTCGATGCAGGGCACAAGAAGGTGCCGCGCCTGCACCAGTACGAAGGCGTCAAGGCGGCACAGGAGCGCCTGAAACGGCACGAGGGCGGAGTGATCTGGCACACCCAAGGCAGCGGCAAGAGCATCCTGATGGTGCTGCTCACCAAATGGCTGCTGGAGCACGATCCCGAGGCCCGCGTACTCGTCATCACCGACCGCGACGAACTCGACAAGCAGATCGCGGGCGTGATGAAGAACTCCGGCGTGATTGGCGAAGACTCGCCCTCACCCCGCATCACCACGCGGCGCGAACTGGTGGAAAAGCTGGGCGAAGCGCTGCCCCGCCTGCTGTGTGCGCTGATCCACAAGATCGACCCTTCCGACCTCAAAGGCGAGCCGCCGCCCGTCACTGGCCGCTTTTATGTGTTCGTGGACGAATGCCACCGCACGCAGGGCGGCGCGCTGAATCAGCAGATGAAGCGCTGGCTGCCGAACGCCATCTTTGTCGGCTTCACCGGCACGCCGTTGCTGCGCAAGGACAGGCAGACCACGCGCGACGTGTTCGGCACCTACATTCACACCTACAAGTTCGACCAGGCGGTGGCCGACAAGGTGGTGCTGGACCTGAAATACGAAGCCCGCGACGTGCCGCAACGCCTGACCTCGCGGCAGGCCATCGACGACTGGTTCGAGCGCAAGACACGCGGCCTGAACAACTTCCAGAAGTCGGTGCTGCGCAGGCGCTGGGCCACCATGGAAGAGCTGATGAGTGCCGGCGAGCGCAAGCAGCGCATCATCGCCGACATCATTCACGACTTCGGCGTCAAGCCACGCCTGAACGGCGACCGGGGCACTGCGCTGCTGGTGGCCGCGTCCATCTATGACGCCTGCCATTACTTCCGCCTGTTTCAGAACACCAGTTTTGGCAGCTATTGCGGGTTGATCACCTCCTACGAACCCAACCACAACGCCATTTCGCGCGAGCCGCCCAACAGCGACGAACGCTACAAATACGACACCTACACGAGGCACGTGCTGGCCCCCGGCCAGACCACCAAGGCCTACGAGGACGAAGCCAAGCGGCGCTTCATCGAAGAACCCGCGAATCTGAAGATGCTGATCGTGGTCAGCAAATTGCTGACCGGCTTCGATGCGCCGAGCTGCACCTACATCTACCTCGACAACGAGCTGCAAGACCACAACTTGTTTCAGGCCATTTGCCGCACCAACCGGCTGGACGGCGACGACAAGGACTATGGCTACATCGTCGATTACAAGGAACTGTTCAAGAAGCTGGAAACGGCGATCGCGGTCTACACCTCGGACGAGCTGGATATCGACGACAGCGGCGACGACGGCAATGTGATCGTCAAGGACGCCTTCAAGGAGGGCAAGGCCAAGCTCGACGCGGCGCATGAGGCACTGATCTACCTGTGCGCCCCGGTGGCCGAGCCCAAGGAGATCGAGAACTACCTGCGCTATTTCTGCGGCGACGCTTCAAGCGCCACGGCACTGGGCGATACCGAGCCGCTGCGCGTGTCGTTCTACAAGGCCGTGGCGGCGTTTGTACGCGCCTACGCCGAGATGGCGACCAGCTTGGGCGAGGCCGGTTACTCGGCGGCGCAGGCCCAGCGATTAGCCGATGACGCCGAGTTTTTCAGCGAAGTGCGCGCCGCCATCAAAAAGCACTCGGGCGAAGAGCTGGACATCAAGCCCTTCGAGGCGGACATGCGCCACCTCATCAACGCCTACATTCAGGCCGACCCCGCCGACCGGCTGGGCAACCTCAGCGATCTTTCGTTGACCGAGCTGATCATCCACACTGGCATCCACGACGCCATCGCGCAGAAGCTCAACGAAAAGGGCAAGCTGTCGAACAACGCCGTCGCCGAGGCGATCATCAACAACGTCCGCAAGACGATCATCCGCGACCAGTTGACCGACCCGCGCTATTACGAAGAAATGTCCAAGCTGCTGGACGACCTGATCCAGCAGAAGCGGGACGACACGGAGTCCTACGAGGAATTCTTGCGGCAAGCGGAGCGGCTTGCGCAGCGACTGCATTCACGACAGCCCACGGCGGGAGCCCCGCCTGTCCTGCACGGCAATCGAGAGGCCACGGTGTTGTTCAACAACCTGCCTTCGCTGCCCGCCACCGTCTTTGTCTGCCCTGCCGATGACGACGCCCGCGCGGCGCTCGCCGTACAACTGGATTTGGCCATGCGGGATCATGCCCCGGCCGGATGGAAAGGCGACCCGGCGCGTGAAGCCCAAGTCAAGAACGCCCTGTTCCCCTTGATGAACAGGGATCGTGCCGCCACCGAAGCCTTGTTTGCTATCGTCAAGCAGCAGCCGGGTTATTGATGGACGAGTTCCTGCAATTGGGCGAGGTGTCGATTCGCGTCACGCGCAAGGATGTGAAGAACGTCCACCTGAGCGTGCACCCGCCCAAAGGCCACGTGACGCTGGTGGCGCCGCGCAACACGCGCTTGGAAGTCGCCCGCGCGTTCGCCATCACCAAGCTCGACTGGATACGCCGGCAACAGGCCGACATGCAGGAGCAGGTCCGTGAGGCGCCACGGCGCTACGTGACGCGAGAGACCCACCTGCTGTGGGGGCGCCGCCATTTGCTGGTGGTGGAAGAGACCCAAGGGCGTACCGGCGTGCAGTTGGATCACAAGCGCATCGTGCTGCGCGTTCGGCCCGGCAGCGATGAGGACAAGCGCGCCGAAATCATGCACGCATGGCACCGATCCTTGCTGCATGTGGCCATCCCGTGCCTGATCCAGAAGTGGGAGCCCAAGCTCGGTGTTTCGGTCAGCGCATACTACCTCCAGCGCATGAAAACCAAGTGGGGCAGCTGCAATCCCGCCGCCGGGAACATTCGCTTGAACACCGAGCTGGTCAAAAAGCCGCGCGACCTGCTCGAATACGTGATCGTGCACGAGATGGCCCACCTGCTGGAACCCACCCACAACGACCGGTTTGTCGGCATCCTCGATCTTCATTCGCCCGGCTGGCGCGAGGCACGCGCCGATCTGAACGGCTTGCCGCTGGCGGCGGAAATCTGGCGCGAGTAATTCCCATAGTCCTATCCTCCCTGCTAAGCCTGCCTAGCCCTACTCCGTTGCACTTGCCTTTATCGCTGAACACGAGGACCGTTTCATGGGCGGTCAAGGGAAGGGCTCAGCGATCATCGAGAGGAGTCATTGACAACCGTTGATGAGAGAAGCGGCACTCGACGCATGGAATCGACGGTGGCGCTGAATACAGTGACTATTCCCTAAGTAGCAATTAGCCTGACCTTTGAGCCGAATGTCACGCTTTGGGATCTGGAAGTCCGCTTTCCCCTGTGAATTTTTGCCGTTGCCCGCGCACGTGCGCGTGCATTTTTTTGATACGCTCGACACAAACCAACCTTTATCGCTCATATCCATGGCGGCATAATCGGATAGCAGTAGAACCATAAAAGGAACCGGCACAAGAACCAAGCGAGCCGCTCCTCAGCAGTAGTCTTCTCGAAACATCTTCAGCATGCCTATTCCAACGGACAGGAACGCTTAATCCAGCACCAGGATCACAAGTTCCAGCAGTTATAGACTTTCTACCTCTTATTTTCACGTCGCACTACAACAGATCTTCACCAGTCTTCCAAGGCATTGATGTCGATTTCCATTTCATCTGGTGAAGGTGGTGCCACGTTGGCTTCCCGCGCGCCATCATGGTCGGTGTAGTTAGAACGCCTAGACATGCCTGCCGTAATAGCAGCTACATCCTCAGACTCGACGGTAACTCTCTTCAAACGGTGCGTTTCCGCGCCCTTGCGGAAACGCAGGATTACCTCGTGGAAAAGGACCTTCTCCACACCGCGTTTCCGGGCCATGCGAAGGTCGTTGTAAAGATCTCAAGCGAGAAGCGGGTATCCCGAGACGCAGTAAAGCAATGTTCTGCGAATGCGCGACGTGCTCGCGCCGTAAGTAGCTAGTACAAAAGTTTGATTTTTATGGAGTTGACATAGAGCACAGCACTGTCGCCCACGTGCTACCTCTGTGTTGCATCAATGATGAATGCCATTCGTATGTGGTAAAACTATGAGAGCATTCATAACTTCACAAAAATTCACGGTTCTTCATGTTCAAACAATGGCCGACCTTGGCTTACCAGTGCAGTACGCGTTGGAGCAAAGGGCTACCATTTTTGTTATTCAAGCTTCTGGTGTCGATGCTTGCGACTTGCACCACATGGGGCGCATACACGACACTGGCTCAGGCGCAGAGCAGCTGTGTTGACAATCCGCAATACGCCTTTTGCTGCGATCCGACCATCGATATATGCGTGCCCCGAACCAGCACTATCAAATACGGAGTTACGGCGGGCGATCTTTGTGTCAATGGCTACCCGGCCTCTCAATCCTGCAATGGGGTGTTCTCTTGGTTGGCGAACTTCTCTTCTCCTGATGAAAGCATCGAATGGAGAAAGGGATTCATCTCTAAATACTGGGGCGACATTGAACAAGCATGGACCTCCTCTGGCGCATATGACCAGTGCGCCCCATTGGCAATAGAGCCCGACGATGGAAGTTGGTCAGGGCCAGAACAGAGCCTCACGCTGGCTAATTCTCAATGGCAGGGTTGGAATACCATCGTTTTCCATAAAGGCACACCGCCCAATGGTGGAAATGTTACTTGCAATGATCCCAGGCCACTTCCTCAGCACTTCATTGTTCTGCGTTACTTGGTTGAAGATGACTGCGAAGATGGATTCGTGCCAGGTCGATTAAAGACCGACGATACCCCCGTCTGCACTAAAAAAGTTCCTCTCGAAATCTCCATAGAGGGGCCCGACTCTACACAGGCACTTCCATCCCTTGTAGGGCCTATCACACAAATCGTCAAAGTCACAAGACTAGGGACGCCCCAGCCCGACATCACTGTCACAATCGAGCAAAAAGACTTTGTGCACAATGCAGGACAGTCCCACAGCGGTATAACCAATAGCGCAGGAGCGTTCTCAATTTTGTATGTCCCGCCTTACATGAAATCGGTACAGATTGAACTGCTAGCCCAATGTGAGGCTTGTGGCAATGAGGCTCGGAAGACAATTTCTGTATCCGAGTCAAACGCCCAGCCTCAGGCCTGTTATAAAAATAATTTCTAAAAATCAATGATAAATTTACTGAAAAAATTCAGCGTATTTATCTTTGCCAGTCTTCTTTTGCACTCAAATAATGCACTGGCTCACGCCGGCTATTTCTTTGATTTGTATTGCAAAGATCAGAACGGGCAAACATCGGCATATGTATGCAAGCCTGCCATTGAAGGCAATTGGGAAATATATGGCGGAAGCTACAACTATCAATATACCACCCCCAGGTATGGAACTGTAGAAGAAGTCTCCAATGATATGGCTGCATATATCGATAGTCACTTCAACGTCTGCAAGCCAACATCTGTAGCACCTTATGGGAACCTCATTCCAAACATTAATAATGACGGGCTCTTTGCCTATACTTATGAAATGAATATATCAGTTGGCTTTCTCTACGGAGATGTATGCGAGACCTTGGCGGGAACCTACGCCAACGCATACCAGCATGAGAAAAGATTTCATTGCGAAAGTGGAGAGCAAGGACCTTATAAAGCGGAAGATGACGACTATAGATTTTGTGTGCGGCCACAAAAGTTCAGCATTGAAATTTCAGGCCCATCAGAGACACAATCATTGCCTGCCCTTGTTGGCCCTATAACGCAAATAGTCAACCTCACTGGAGAGAATGGATCTGCAAAAAAATGGAGTGTCTCTATAAAGATGACAGATTCAACTGGAGCGGTCTCTTACATTGGCGGATTGACAGATGAGCAGGGAATTTATGAATTCACCTATGTACCGCCTCTGCTCAGGCGAACCATTGTCAAGGTCGATGCTTCTTGCGATCTTTGCGAGAGTAATGCCAGCAAAACGATATCAGTAATCCCCTCTGATGCTTCTCCTAACGGAGACCCCCAGATGTGCATGCGCTAAAAATAGCAACTCCATATGCGATACTCAAATCATCTGCATTCAGTCGAGAAATTAGCATTTATTTTTCTCTTTTTATTCGCAAAAAACGCGCTGTGCGCATCTGGTGAAGTGATCTACAGGGATGGGCAAACGAATATAGAGCATCCATCTATCACGCAAGCGTGTGAACATTTCAAGAACATGCTCATTAATGGAATGAAGCCAGTTGCAGAGTTGTGCAATGAAGGCACTCATTCCTGTCCATCTGATGATGAATTGTATGCAGCTAGAGTTGCCTTTGAGAAGAACCCTTATAGTTCTTTCGGAGGGGCTCCAGGACGATTTTATTTTTCATTTTGGAATAAAGAAGACAAAGAATTAGGTCAATGCCATCCATTGCAGGAATGGAGCACTAATTTCTATGTTGAATGCAGAGAGCCCAAAGAGCATATCTTGTCACCGGGAGTCTGTGCGCCTTATCTTATCAATATTGAAGGACCAAGCTCAACTGAAGCACTGCCAGCAATGGTTGGACCCATAGAGCAACACATAACCATTAAGCATGGAGATAGGCCTTTGGAAGGGGTGTATGCATCAATAGTTATCCATGATGCATCCACGAATAATACCGTCTCGCACGCAGGCCATACTGATAATTCTGGTCGTTACAGTTTTCTCTATGTTCCGCCCTACTTAAGAAGTACTGTTGTTGACATGAGTGCTTCTTGCGCACAGTGTACCAATATAGCGACTAAGGCCATTTCTGTTTACACAGGAGTTCAAGATAATAACGTGAACCCAGAAGCTCTTTCATGCAGAAAAGAAAAACACTAATGAGAAAATCAAAGGCATCTGTGGCGCTTAAATTGGCCCTCGCAATCGGCTCTGCAGTTATTAATTGTGCTGCATATGCACAGACAAAAATTATTCCCGGATGGATATGGTACCCCTCTGCAGAGTTCCCTAGCCCCGAAGAGGCATGCAAATATGCAATTTCTCAGTCGAATGATGGTGGTTGGCAGTTCGTTGATGCAATAGAAGATAATCTGAATCCGAGTCCAAGGCACAAACAGTGCCGAGCCACCCATGCGAGTTCAGGTAATGAGATTTATCGGTACACAACTGTCCGGCAAGCTTCATGTCCTGACCCAGAG
>JBATWU010000173.1:0-2024 GCA_049672825.1 Pusillimonas sp. | reverse complement strand
CCTCAAGCTTCGAGGCTACCACGTCGGCCGTGCGGAACTCCTCGAACGCCAGTTCGGGATGCGCGTGGATGTCGCGCCGAATCTTGGAAATGTCGTGATGCCACGCGACGATGGGTTCGAGGAGTTTCATGGGGGGCGCTCGGGCGAAATAAGGGAACGCAACAAGGGTATCATCAATCAAAAACCAATTTAATGGAGACAAATACCATGACGCGTCCGTGGCTTGCCCATTACCCGCAAGGCGTTCCGGCCGAGATATCGACCGAGGGATATGCTTCCCTGACCGACCTGCTGGACCGGGCCTGCAAGCAATACGCCACGCGCATCGCATGCACTGCGATGGGCAGCGACATCACCTACGCGCAACTGGACTCCCATGCCCGGGCATTCGCCGCCTGGCTGCAAAGCCTGGGCCTGCCCAAGGGCTCGCGGGTCGCGTTGATGATGCCCAACGTGCCCGCCTATCTGGTCAGCATGCTGGGCACGCTGCGCGCGGGCCACGTCGTGGTCAACGTAAACCCGCTGTACACGGCCGAAGAACTGGAGCGGCAACTGCTGGACAGCGGCGCGTCCGCCATCGTCATCCTGGAGAATTTCGCGCATACGCTGCAGCGCGTGGCGGACCGCGGGCAACTCCGGCACATCGTCGTGACCGGCCCCGGCGACCTGCTCGGCGGCCTGAAGGCGCCGCTGGTCAATCTGGCCGCCCGCTACGTCAAGAAGATCGTTCCCGCCTGGAACATCGACGGCGCCCGGATGCTGTCCAAGGTGCTGCACGAGGGCGCGAACCTGCCGTTCACGCCGCCGGCCCTGTCGATGGACGACGTGGCGGTGCTGCAGTACACGGGCGGCACCACCGGCGTGCCCAAGGGCGCCATGCTGTCGCACCGCAACCTGACGGCGAACGTGCTGCAGACCGAGGCCGTGGCGCAGCCCGTCGTCCATGACCTTGCCGGCCAGCAGCTCACCATCATCAGCGCGCTGCCGCTCTACCACGTATTCGCCATGACCGTCTGCGGGCTCTATGGCCTGTACGCCGGCATGCGCAACGTGCTCATCATCAATCCGCGCGACCAGCCGTCGCTGATCAACGCGTGGCGCAAGACGCCCATCAATATCTTCCCTGGCGTCAATACGCTCTTCAACGCGCTGGCGCACAACGAGGATTTCGCGCGCCTGGACTTCTCCGCGCTGCGCCTCACCCTGGGCGGCGGCATGGCCGTGCAGCGGCAGGTGGCCGAGCGCTGGCTGAAAATCACGGGCAGGCCGCTGGTCGAAGGCTATGGCTTGTCCGAGACTTCGCCGGTGGCGACGGTGAATCCCACCAACGCGACGGCGTACTCGGGCTCCATCGGCTTGCCGCTGCCGTCCACCGACGTGGCCATCCTGGACGACGAAGGCCGCGAAGTGCCGCTCGGAGAGCGGGGCGAGGTGAGCATCCGCGGGCCGCAGGTCATGCTGGGATACTGGCAGAAGCCCGAGGAAACCCGGCAGTCGATGACGGCGGACGGTTACTTCCGCACCGGCGACATCGGCATCATGGACGAGCAGGGCTACACCCGCATCGTCGATCGCAAGAAGGACATGATCGCCGTGTCCGGCTTCAAGGTCTATTCGAACGAAGTCGAGGCCGCCGTGGCGCAGCATCCGGGCGTGCTGGAGTGCGCGGCGATCGGCGTGCCGGACGAGCACTCCGGCGAAGCGGTCAAGGTATTCGTGGTGAAAAAGGACCCGTCCCTGACGGAGGCGCAGATCCAGGACTGGTGCCGGGAGCGCCTGACCGGCTACAAGCGCCCGCGCTTCGTGGAATTCCGCGACGAACTGCCCAAGAGCAACGTGGGCAAGATCCTGCGCCGGGAGTTGCGGCCCGACGCCGCCGCGCCCGGCACGGGCACGGCGGCATGAGGGCCGGAGGTCAGCCTTTTTTGTCGAGGTGCGGGGCGATCATCTCGTGCAAGGCGCGTTCGATGGCCCGGTTGCCCGCCACGACGCGCCCGCCGATGGGCCAGGGATCCTGCTGGTGC
>JBATWU010000172.1:0-6047 GCA_049672825.1 Pusillimonas sp. | reverse complement strand
GCGGCGGGGGCTGCTTCGGGCTCTGCCGGCGCGGCGGCAGCCGGTGCCGCCGCCTTGCCTTCGGAATCGATGCGCGCCAGGACTTCGCCGGACGTTACGGTACTGCCGTCGCCCTTGACGATTTCCTTCAGGACACCCGCCGAAGGCGCGGGCACTTCAAGCACGACCTTGTCTGTTTCGACCTCGATAAGGATTTCGTCGGCCTCGACCGCTTCGCCGGGCTGTTTCTTCCAGTTGAGCAGCGTTGCCTCGGAAACCGACTCGGAAAGCTGGGGTACGAGAACATCAGTAATAGCCATAGTATGTATTCCGTTATGTGAGGTATTCGTTATTTGGTCAGCATGAAGCCTTTGAATTTGGGCGCCAGCGCCTGCTCGAGCAGATTGCGCTGCTGCTCTTGGTGCTTGGCCAGGTAGCCCACCGCCGGCGATGCCGAAGCCGGGCGTCCTGCATAGCCCAGACGCTGCCCTTCAACCACATTTTCGTACAAATGGTGCTGAATATAAAACCAGGGACCCTGGTTCTGCGGCTCGTCCTGAACCCAGACGACTTCCTTGGCATTGGGATATTTTTGCAGCTCGGCCTGGAATGATTTGTGCGCAAAGGGATAGAGTTGCTCGACGCGCAGCACGGCCACGTCGGAACGGCCCGCATCCTTGCGCGCATGCACAATATCGTAGTAGACCTTGCCCGAGCAGACCAGTATCCGCTTGACGCCGGCGGCGTCGATGTCGGTGTCCTGCTCGCCGATGACAGGCAGGAACTGGCTGTTGGCCAGATCGGACAATGGCGAGGTGGCGTCTTTGTTGCGCAGCAGCGACTTGGGCGTCAGTATGACCAGCGGCTTGCGGAACGGCCGGATCATCTGGCGACGCAGCAAGTGGAAAATCTGCGAACCGTTGGTAGGCTGCACAACCTGTATGTTGTTGTCAGCGCAAAGCTGCAGGAAACGCTCGATGCGGGCCGACGAGTGCTCGGGCCCCTGCCCTTCGTAGCCATGCGGCAGCATCATGGTCAGGCCGCACTGGCGGCCCCATTTTGCCTCGCCCGAAGTGATGAACTGATCGATCACCACTTGCGCGCCATTGACGAAATCGCCAAACTGCGCTTCCCAGATGGTCAGCGTATTTGGCTCGGCCGAGGCATAGCCGTACTCAAAGGCCAGCACGGCTTCTTCCGACAGCACCGAGTCGATGACCAGGAACGGCGCCTGATTGTCGGAGACGTTTTGCAGGGGAATATAGGTGCCGTCATTCCAGCGCTCGCGCTTCTGGTCGTGCAATACGGCGTGACGATGGGTAAACGTGCCGCGGCCGGAATCCTGCCCCGTGATGCGAATGGCATAACCCGAGGCAACCAGCGTGGCAAATGCCAGGTGTTCGCCCATGCCCCAGTCGACATTCTGTTCGCCGCGCGCCATATTGCGGCGGTCGTTAAGCAGCTTGTTGACCAATGAGTGGACCGTGAAGCCCTCCGGCACGGTCGTGAGCTTTTCGCCGATGCGGGTCAGTTCGGCCAGAGGTACGCCGGTATCGGCCTGGTCCGTCCATTTGGCGCCCAGGAAGGGAGACCAATCGGTCGAGTATTTGTTTTTGTAGTCGGTCAGGACGGGCTCGATGGTGCGCTGGCCGTCTTCCATGAGCTGACGATAGTCCTTGACCAGTTGATCGGGCTCGCCTTCGGCCAGAATGCCTTGGGCCACCAGCTTGTCCGCATACACTTTGCGCGTACCGGGATGCTTGCCTATGCTTTTGTACATCAGGGGCTGCGTCAGCGAAGGCGTGTCTTGTTCGTTGTGGCCCAGCTTGCGGAAGCAGACGATGTCGACCACGACGTCGTGATGGAACTTCATGCGGTAGTCGAGGGCCAGCTGCGTGACATACACCACGGCTTCCGGGTCGTCGCCATTGACGTGGAACACCGGCGCCTCGATCATCTTGACCACGTCGGTGCAGTACAGCGTGGAGCGCGAATCGCGCGGGTCCGACGTGGTAAAGCCGATTTGATTGTTGATGACGATGTGCAGCGTACCGCCGGTACCGTAGCCACGTGTTTGCGCCAGGTTGAGCGTTTCCATCACGACGCCCTGGCCGGCAAAGGCGGCATCGCCATGAACCAGGACGGGCAATACTTGCGCGCCTTCCTCGTCGCCGCGGCGATCCTGACGGGCGCGCACGCTGCCCTCGACCACGGGGTTGACGATTTCAAGGTGAGACGGATTGAATGCCAGCGACAGATGCACAGGGCCGCCGCGCGTGGACAGGTCGCTGGAAAAACCGTTGTGGTACTTGACGTCGCCGTCGGTCAGGCCCTCGGCGTGCTTGCCTTCAAACTCGGCGAACAGGTCGCCCGGCATTTTGCCCATGATATTGACGAGCATGTTCAGGCGGCCGCGGTGCGCCATGCCCACCACGATTTCCTGCACGCCATTGTCGCCGGCGTGGCCGACCACTTCGTCCATGGCGGCGATAAAGCTTTCACCGCCTTCAAGCGAGAAACGCTTCTGACCGACATACTTGGTATGCAGGAAACGCTCGAGGCCCTCGGCCTCGGTGACCTGCTGCAGAATATGGCGCTTGCGTTCGGCCGAAAAAGACGGCACGCCCATGGTTGATTCAAGGCGCTCCTGGATCCAGCGCTTGGCCGCCGGGTCGGAAATATGCATGAACTCGGCACCGACGTTGCGGCAATAGGTGTCACGCAAAGCCTTGAGCATGTCGCGCATGGTCATGGTGTCGGCTTTGGTGAAATACGTATTGGTGGCGGAATAGACCTGATCGAGGTCGGCCTCGGTCAGGCCGTAGAAACTGGGATCGAGCTCGGGAATATTGGGGCGGTCCTGGCGTTTCAGCGGGTCAAGGTCGGCAAAACGCGAGCCCAGCGAACGATAGGCGGCAATAATGGACTGCACATAGACCTGCTTGCTGGCCACGGCAAGATCGGGCTCTTGTGCCCGCGAGAAAAAGGCATTGGCCTTGGCGCGCTGCGCAAACGACTCGATGACCGGCGCGTGCGCCTGGTCGCGCGTGACTTCACGGCCGTCTGTGGCGGGCTGGTGCTGCAGCTGATCAAAATAATCACGCCACTGGTCCGGAACGGAACCCGGGTTGTCAAGGTAGGACTCGTAGAGTTCCTCGACATAGGGGGCGTTGCTACCAAACAGGTAAGAGTTAGATAAGAGTTCTATTTCCGATGACATATATGCGCTTCACCTATCCGAGTGTCTCACTCGTTATGATGCAGGGAACAACCTTCCGCGACACGGCCAGACCGATTAGCGGATAGCGGGGCAGAAGGCAACGTACGACGCCTTAATAAGCCGTATTCGAGCTAGTATACCCTTGAAGTAACAGAGGATACACTTGACCGGCTCGAAATGCCCGGCAAACAGCCGAAAGCGTTGGCATTAACAAACAACTTTGCCCAAATCGAGATATTCTTCACACAAAGACGGGTTATACAGTTAACTTTTCGCCTTTATTCATTTGTATATTTTCATATTTATAAGCAGGAGCACGCCACCATGGACGCCAACGCCGACCTCGCCAAACTGGCCCTCGACTATCATGCACACCCCGTTCCGGGAAAGATTTCGGTCATGCCGACCAAGCCGCTGGCCAACCAGGATGATCTGTCGCTGGCGTATTCGCCGGGAGTTGCGGTTGCCTGCATGGCCATCCATTCGGATGGCGAGGACGCCGCTTCGATGTACACCTCCCGTTCCAATCTGGTGGGCGTGATCACCAACGGCACGGCCGTGCTGGGCCTGGGCAACATCGGCCCGCTCGCCGCCAAGCCCGTCATGGAAGGCAAAGGCTGTCTGTTCAAGAAATTCGCCGGCATCGATGTATTCGACATCGAGCTGGCCGAAACCGACCCGGACAAGCTGGTCGAAATCATTGCCGCGCTCGAACCCACCCTGGGCGGCGTCAACCTCGAAGACATCAAGGCGCCCGAGTGCTTCTATATAGAGAAGAAGCTGCGCGAACGCATGAAGATACCGGTTTTCCACGACGACCAGCACGGGACCGCCATCATTTCTTCCGCCGCCATCATCAATGGCCTGAAAGTGGTCGGCAAGAAAATCGACGAAGTGAAACTGGTGTGCTCGGGCGCCGGCGCGGCGGCCATCGCCTGCCTCGACCTGCTGACCCACCTGGGTGTCAAACCGGCGAATATCTACGTCGTTGATTCGCGCGGGGTCATCCACAAGGGGCGCGAGGAAAACATGGAAGTCAACAAGGCGCGCTACGCCCAGGACACCGATGCGCGAACCCTGGCCGATGTCTGCCAGGATGCCGATGTTTTCCTGGGCTGCTCCGCGCCGGGCGTGATGACCGCCGAGATGGTCAAGTCCATGGCCCCCAGCCCATTGATTCTGGCGCTGGCCAACCCCGAGCCCGAAATCCGCCCCGAAGTGGCCAAGGCGGCCAGGCCCGACTGCATTATCGCCACCGGCCGTTCCGACTACCCCAACCAGGTCAATAACGTCCTGTGTTTCCCCTTCATTTTCCGTGGCGCCATGGATGCCGGCGCCACAGTCATCAACGAGGAAATGAAGCTGGCCTGCGTCAAGGCAATCGCCGAACTGGCCGAAGCCGAACAAAACGACGAGGTCGCCACGGCCTATGCCGGCCAGGAGCTTGCCTTCGGACCCGACTACATCATTCCCAAGCCCTTCGACTCGCGCCTGATCGTCAAAATCGCCCCGGCCGTGGCCGAAGCCGCCGCGGCCTCGGGTGTGGCCAGACGGCCCATCGCCGACCTGGAAGCCTACCGGCAAAAGCTCATGAGCCTGGTCTACCATACCGGCCAATTGATGCGCCCGCTCTTCATGCAGGCCAAAAGCGCGCCCAAGCGGGTCATCTACGCCGACGGCGAAGACGAGCGCGTCCTGCGCGCAGCCCAAACGGTTGCGGACGAGCAATTCGCCCACCCCATACTGGTCGGGCGCCCCGCCGTCATCGACATGCGTATCAAGAAGTTCGGCCTGCGCCTGATCGCCGGCAAGGACTTTGAAGTCGTCGACCCGGAAGACGATGCCCGGTTCAACGAAACCTGGGCGGCCTATTACAAACTGAAGGGCCGCGATGGGGTAACACCCGAAATCGCCAAAGCCATGGTGCGCAAGCACAACTCCCTGATCGGCGTCATGCTGCTGCAGCGTGGCGATGCCGATGCGATGATCTGCGGCGTCACCAGCCGTTTCGACAACCAATTGCGGTACGTGGACGAAGTCATCGGCCTGAAAGCGGGGGCGAACACCTACGCCGCCATGAATGTGCTGATGCTGCCCACCCAGACCCTGTTCATTTGCGACACCCACGTAAACGAGGACCCAACGGCCGAGCAGATCGCCGACATGACCATCCTGGCGGCCCAGGAAGTGCACCGTTTCGGCGTGGTGCCCAAAGTGGCCTTGCTGTCCCACTCGAATTTCGGCAGCCGTTCTTCGGCATCATCGCGCAAAATGGCCGAAGCCCGCCGCATCATTGCCGAACGCGCACCCGACCTTGAAGTAGACGGCGAAATGCACGCGGACTCGGCGCTGTCCGAAAAGATACGCCTGAAGTCCTTCCCCGATTCAACCCTGAAGGGGCCGGCCAATCTGCTGATCACCCCCAATCTGGATACCGGCAACATCACCTACAACATGCTGAAGATGACGGGCAGCAATGGCGTAGCCATGGGGCCGGTGCTGCTGGGCGCGGCCAGGCCGGTGCATATCCTGACCACCAGTTCGACGGTGCGCCGGATTGTGAATATGACGGCGCTGGCCGTGGTGGATGCGCAGCAAGAGGCGGGGCAGGTTCAGTTGTAGCCTGCCGTCTGTGGGGGCAATTGTCGCCAGGTAGGTCTGGCGACCTTGCCCGGCACTGTCCCCGACCCACTGCGGCTGTGACTCAGGCAAACACATCCTCGATGCGCTGGGCGTCCAGTATCTGCAGCGCCCAGCGGTTCAGCGCCGCCTCGTCGGCCCGGTTCATGCGCACCCGCGCCCAGTCCGGCAGCGCGCCGAACTTGCGTGTCACGAGGGCGGCCAGCAC
>JBATWU010000171.1:0-6363 GCA_049672825.1 Pusillimonas sp. | reverse complement strand
GCGCCCTGGCGCGTGCCGTGTGGTGGATCATCGAGACGAAGGAATAGCCGTTATCAGCACCGGCCCCAGCGTCTGGCGCTGGGGCCGGTGAACTTCAAGAATCCGGGCGCGGCGGTGGCCGCGCCCGCTGTTGAAACCCAGCCACGCTGTGGCTGTCGCGCCGACTGCGGCGCGGCGCTATGTCGCTTCTTGCGCCTGCGGTGCGCGCGGAAGGCTTGCGCCCACGGCGTGGTCGATGACATAGAGCCAGCGTCCATCCGCCTGTTTCCTGACCAACTCGGCAGAACTGCCCGAGGCGATGAGGGCGCCGTCATCTGCAACCAGTTCCCAGTCGGCGCGCAGCAGCGCAAGGTCGCCGTGAACGATGCAGAAATGATTGCGCGAGGTCATACTGCCCGGCGCCTGGAGCAGTTGCGTCAGCGCTTTCTCGATGGCGACAAAGCCCGCCAGATCGGGACAGTCGCCATCGGTACGCAGCACCGCATCAGGCTGGTAGAGCTGGAGCAGGTTCGCGATGCTTCGGCTGTTGAATGCGTCCGCAAATGCCGCGTTCATGTGTTCCGGCGAGGTGATGGCGAATACCATAGAGTCGTTTCCCTTCGTTGAAACGGGCATGATGAATGGGCTGTCCTGCACTCACCAAACGGAAAGGTATGAATGGAGATTTTTCCCATTAGCGAGCCAGAGCTGGAATTGCCCATGCCTCGGCATTCCCTGGAATGCCCGGTCGAGGACTGGTTGGGTTTTCTGGGGCATCGCTGGAATGCACTGGTGCTCTGGCATCTGCAGGATGGCATGAAGCGGCACAGCGAACTGGCGGCGCTGCTGCCGGGTGTTTCGCCCAAGGTGTTGTCTGAGCGGCTGCAGGGGCTGGAGACCCGGGGATTGCTGGAGCGCTGCACGATGGCGGCATTTCCGAGAGGCGTAGGCTATCGCCTGTCTGCATCGGGAAAGGCGCTGGTGCCTATCCTGGACCAGTTGGAAGTGTGGTCGCGCCAACTCGATCATCCGGTTGCTTGAGGTGCCGCTGATGGGCGTGTCGGCGCGAAGCGCCACCGGGTTCTTCGGGTTGTACCACGCGGTTCATGCCGCGTCACGGCCATTCGGCTTGGTGCCTCACGCCTTCGCGCTTGCTCTTGGGGAAAACCCTGCAGGCTGTCCACGCCGCAGTGGGCGGTGCATTGGCGAATACGCTGAGACTTGCCGCGGCAGGTTGTGCAAATGTATGCCGTCCTCAACGCTGGCGGTTCTCGCCCATCACGTCACGAAGGACGGTTCACGGACATCCCGCCTGGCGACGCTATGGAGCTTCCACACCACGCCTCAAGACCGGCGCCGCAAGGTGCGGCCGGGGCGTTCTCGCCTGTCGTCGGGTGGTTGACCTGGCCCGCGTCAGTGGGCGAGCCGGAGCAACCTTCGTGCAGAGATGCCGAGTCGGCCCTGTCTTCTTTCGGTGCGGTTCGGCCCAAGGCGTCCTTGTGTTGTTGTGAATCCTGGCGGTGGCGCGGCTGCGCCTCGGGCTTCATGGCTGCAACCGTCCAGCGAAAACAATTTCCCCTGCACTGCGTGCATTCCTCGCGGGCCAAATTCTTTTCGCCTCCCGGCTCTCCACTGCGTTGCGACCGCAAGCGGTGCAGCCCGCCCGTCCCCCGCCGGCCGGATCACAACAAGGACGCGATGGGCGCGAACCTTGTTCCACCAAAAGGAGATCCATCATGGCCAACATCGGCACCTTCACCGCAGACAAAGACGGCTACACCGGCACGCTTCGCACCCTGACGCTCAACGTCAAGGTCAAGCTAGTGCCCAACGACAAGGGCGACAACGAGAAGGCTCCTGACTTCCGCCTGCAGGCAGCCGGCCATGACATCGGCGCGGCATGGAAGAAGACCAGCGAAGCCGGGCGGGAGTACATCTCTGTGACCCTGGATGATCCTTCGTTCCCGGCCACGGTCTACGCCCGACTGATCGAAGGCGAGAACGGCACGCATGACCTGATCTGGTCGCGCAGCAAGCCCCAGGCGGCCTGACGGCCGCCAGCGCCTCGCCCATGCGGCGAGGCGCTGTGCTGCTTTCGTGGTCTTGCATGGAGACCGCATCCTAGCCTGGGCACGCTCCCCATCGGGCGCATTCTGCATGCGTTGCGTTGGCAGCAGCAGGAATCATCGGGCGGGTCAGTGCTGCGCACCACCGGGCTTTGCGGGCTCCGCCCCGTGCCGCCTTTGTCGTCACGGCCCTTCGGCTCCAATCCCTCCGTGCGACCTGCAAGTCGCATGGTTTTCTGTTTCACGGAGGTTCTATGACCAGATGAAACCGGCTGTTCCATCAGCCGTTCCCTACCCGGACATGCAGAGCTGGCAACGGCTCGGTGTGAAGCTCCGGGGACAACGTAGCCGCCGGTTCAGCCGGTACGCCGAGCCGTGAGGTAAGGCCAAACCTGCCAGCACGAAGGCGGGGAGGCGCAAGGGATGAATGGGTACGACCAACACATGTGAACGTCGTTTGGCATCGTCATGGAGAACAAGCCAAATGTGCTGACAGGCTTGAACCAAAAGGTACGCGGCAAGGTATGGCCTCCTGAGGGTTGGCCATCATGGACGACCAGCCGCCGGTGTTGTAGACGGGTCCGCCCCATTCGGAGAATCATGCGAAACAGGGTAAGCCCAATGCGCTGCCGGCAACGGCAGGCGAACCGCAAGGAACGCTGTTGGCGCAGTGGGTAAAGGAGTGCGGAGAAAGCGAATGCCCGGCTGTAATCGCCGGGATACGGGCTGGGACATCGCCCGACGCGAAAGCGGGCTGACTTCCGCATGGTCATTCATGGCGAGAGAATCATGAGCAACCGTTGTACGAGGAAAAGCAGATGACGGCGCACGATGCAAAGGCATTGGGCGCTGGTGCGTCCTCGCCCGCTGAACAGATGTGGGACCAGGCAGACTGGCCTCACATCGAAGCAGAGGTGAAGCGGCTTCAGATGCGTATCGCCAAGGCAGTTCGGGAAGGCAGGTGGGGCAAGGCGAAAGCCTTGCAGCGTCTGCTGACCCGCTCGCACAGCGGCAAGATGCTTGCCGTCAAGCGAGTGACGGAAAATCGAGGCAAAAGGACGCCAGGGGTGGACGGCAAGGTCTGGCTATTCCCAGCGGCCAGATGGAGAGGGATGGCATCAATGCGGCACCACGGCTACCGCGCCATGCCGCTGCGGCGCGTCTATATCCCCAAGAGCAATGGGAAGAAACGTCCGCTGGGGATTCCGTGTATGCGAGACCGGGCGATGCAGGCTTTATGGAAGCTCGCCTTGGAACCCATCGCGGAGACGCTGGCGGACCCGAACTCCTACGGCTTCCGACCGGAACGCTCGACGGCCGATGCCATTGAACAGTGCTTCACCGCCTTGGCCAAACGGACCTCGGCGCAATGGATACTGGAGGGCGACATACGGGGTTGTTTCGACAACTTCAGCCACTCCTGGATTCTGGAGCACATACCGATGGACAAGGTCGTCCTGCGTCGATGGCTTGAGGCTGGATACGTCGATGAGGGATTCTTGTTCGAAACGCGGGCGGGCACACCGCAAGGAGGAATCATCTCGCCCGTGATTGCGAACATGACGCTGGATGGTCTGGAAGCGGCGATTCACGCAAGTGTCGGCAAGTCGGCACGGGCGCGCCGTCCGATCAAGAACCACGTCATCCGTTACGCCGACGACTTCGTGGTGACTTGTGCGTCGAAAGAGGTTCTCGAATCCCAGGTATTGCCCGCGATACGCTGCTTCATGGCTGAGCGTGGGCTGGAACTGTCGGAAGAGAAAACCCGCATCACGCATATAACGGAAGGATTCGACTTCCTGGGGCAGAACGTGCGCAAGTACGGCACTGCCCTCATGATCAAGCCAGCGAAGAAGAGCATCAAGTCGCTGCTGGAAAAGATCAGGGGAATCGTCAAGGGAAACAAGGCGGTCACACAGGAAATGCTGATACGGCTGCTCAACCCGGTCATCCGAGGTTGGGCCATGTATCACCGCCATGTGGTTGCCAAGAAGACCTTCTCGTTCGTCGATGCTCACATCTGGCGCATGCTCTGGCAATGGGCAAAACGGCGACATCCCAACAAGAACCTGGGATGGATCAAGAGCCGGTACTTCCGAACCATCGGACACACGGCTTGGAACTTTGCGACGAGGGGATCGACCGATGGCTTAACCGTCGGAGCCGAACTCTTCCTTGCATCGACAGTGGCGATCATCCGCCACACCAAGGTTCCCGCAGCCGCTCAACCGTTCGATCCGCAATGGACTGAATACCTGAGCCGTCGTCGCGCCTCGAAACATCACGTCAGGCTGCTCGGTGCCGATCTCTGGTGCTGAAGAATGGCTTGAGCCGGATGCGGGGTGACTCGCACGTCCGGTTCTTAGGGGGCGGCGGCGCAGCAATGCGCCGCTGCTACCCGACCGCCTTTGCGCCTGCGGCGCTGCGCGCTTCGCTTACCTCCAGGGGAAAGCCCTTTAGGCTATCCCCGCCGCGCGAGCTTGGCGCCCCTGAAGTCCCCGAACCGGCATGCGCCGGATCGGACAGGCCAGCGCTTTAGGCAGGTAGTGTCCCCGCTGCAATCAGTGCTTCCATGCTGGCCATCAGTTCGGCCACGCTGCACTCAAGCGCGCTGGCGATCTTGAAGATGATCGCCAGCGTGGGCATGTGCGTGCCGCGTTCGATTTTTCCCATGTGCGAGCGCTCAATGCCGGCGCGATGGGCCAGTGATTCCTGCGCGATGCCGCGCTCCACGCGCAGCCCGCGCACGGTTGCACCGAAGGCAAGAGCCAGTTCGGCATCGAAGGTGGTGGCGCCGGCTGGCCGGCCAGGCTGGATGACTCGCTTCTGCATGGACAGAAGCGTCGATTCGCAGCACAATTAAAACCACGTTATCTTTAACTCATTCGCTATAGGCCGATATTTTTCGTGCATTGCGTTTTTACAGAGATCCGCATCTGCGGATTCCCACAGAAGCACGAAGCCCCATCCGTGACTTTCTTCCAACCCGTGGAAGCGGCTTTGTGCTTTCACGCTTGGGCGGATTCGTTGCAAAGCGCATCCGCACTTTTGACGATGGTTTGCGCTGGCATATTGGGGATCGAGTCGTGCGGGCGCATCATTGCCGTTTCGGGGGATTGAGCCATGACCGAACCATTGACAACTGACCAGGAGCGCGCCGAACTACTGGCCCATGGCCAAAGCCGTGCGGCGGGCCTGGCCATCGACCCGCTGCCCGTGGTGCGCCTGTTCACGCCGGACGCGCACGCCACCTGGCTTCTGGCATCGCTCGATCCGGCCGACGGCGACACCGCCTGGGGCGTCATGGACGTGGGCATCGGCATGCCCGAGTTGGGAGAAATCCGGCTTTCCGATCTGGCCGCCATCGTCGGCCCGAACAAGCAGCCCGTGATGCGGGATCGGTATTTCAAGACGGTGCGGCCCTTGTCCGAATATCTACGGCTCGCGCAGGAGAACGGTTCCATCACGGATTAAGCCGTTCGCGCCACGGCCAGGCCGGACACATTGAGACTATTTGCGTCCGGATTCAGACCGGATCGGTCTGAATCGGCATTCTTGCGTCAAACTGGTATAGCCGTGACTGAAACAGTCACGATCTTTCAGGCCGGTTGCGGCAAGGTGGTTTATGCCGTGTGCCGGTTTGGTGCTGCACGGTCGCCGCATTCAGAGAATTGCGTAATACACCGGAGCCAATCGGTCTTGACAGGCCTTTGATAACCAATGCTTACATCCTATCCCGATTTTGAGGATGATTTAAGTCCGATGCAATAGCTCCGCATGCTTCGCCGTGGCGGCGTTCCTGCTGTTGGACGGGAGCCTTCGCCATGGCCGATCCCCAGCTTTATGCGCATCATCACGCGCACTGGTATCCCACTGCGGCCTACCTCTACATCCTGGGCCTGGACATGCTCGCGCTGGCCTGGGAGTATCTGCGCCGCCACCCTGACTACCGGCTCGACTGGCTGCACCGTCATCGCCGGTCGCAAGCAGCACAGCAGGCGGCTCATCGCTGGGGCCTACGCCTGCTGGAAGACCCGGATCTCGATGCGCGTGACGCGCAACCGGCCTGGTTGCCTGGCCATGCGTCCATGGTGCAGCTCTATCCTGATGCCGATCCACCGGCAAATGCCTCACTGTTCGACCTCTGGCACATCCCCGGCTACAAGCACCTGCAGCACGACGGCAGGTGCTTGGTGCTGATCGCGAGCAGTCCTGGGTATTGCCAGCGCTATGCGCTGGCGCCTAGCCTGGAAAACGGCATGGCAGTCGTCTATGCCATTCGGGGAGGTGGCGGCGGCGCTGCCGCGCAGCCCCCTGG
>JBATWU010000170.1:0-9415 GCA_049672825.1 Pusillimonas sp. | reverse complement strand
CGCCCGACCCCGGCTTGAAGCCCGTGCAAGGGCAGCCCTGGCAAAGCCAGGGCCGAAGCGATGGAGCCCGGCACCGGCCCAGCACCCGGGCAACGCCGCAAGAACAACGCTAAAACGTCAATGCCGCCCAATTCCACCGGAACAACACCCCATCGATGGCATTGCCATTGCCTGAAGCGCTGCTCAACCGCAGCCTCAAGCATCCGTAAACACTTGAACTGAAAATGCGCTAGAAAAGATCCAACTGGCTCCTGGCCTCTGGTGGCGGGCGAAAATGAGCGGTGCTCAATGCCGGGCGATCCTGGTTCAACCCGGCTTTCGAGCAAGCTCTTTTGAAACGCTGCCGAAGCAGATCGGCAAAAATCCCGGTGCCGCTCATTCTGGTTCTGAAATCGGGGTCGTTGTCTTTGCCGCCGCGCATCTGCCTGATCAGATTCATGACATGGGCTTCTTTCAAGGGGTGGTGCGCGGCCAGCCATTCGCGAAACAGATCACGCACTTCCAGCGGCAGCCGCAGCAGGACGTAGGCGGCGTGCCGCGCGCCGGCGTCTTTGGCGCTGAATAGAATTTTTTCCATATCGTGATCAGTCAAGGACGGAATGACAGGCGCCACGATGACGCCCGTGGGGATGCCTGACTCGGCAAGTTTGCGCAGCGCGTTCAGGCGCGCGCCGGGAGCGCTGGCGCGCGGCTCCAGCGTTCTGGCGATGGCGCCGTCGAGCGAGCCCACCGACATGTATACCCGGACCAGGTTCTTGCCGGCCATCTGTGCAAGTATGTCGATATCCTGTGTTACGGACGCCGACTTGGTCGTGATGGCCACAGGATGATTGAATTCGCGCAGCACCTCCAGAATCGAAGACGTTATGCGCAGCCGCCGTTCTATGGGCTGATAAGGGTCGGTATTCGCGCCCAGCGCAATAAGCTTCGGAATGTAGGATGGATGGGACAAGGCCTTGCGCAGCAGCTCGGCGGCATTGTGCTTGGCGTACAGCTTTGTTTCGAAATCCAGGCCGGGCGAATGATTCAGATACGCATGCGTCGGCCGCGCATAGCAGTAGATGCAGCCGTGTTCGCAACCGCGATAGGGATTGATGGACTGTTCGAAGGGAATGTCGGGAGAATCGTTGCGGGAAATAATGGACTTGGCGGTTTCTTTGGCAACGGTTGTGGCCGGCCGGGCTTCGTCGTTGCCCTGGCGGCCTGCTTCCCATTCGTCGTCGAACGATACCCGTTGCAAAGGCTCGAACCGGGATGTTCGGTTCGAGATGCTGCCCCGGCCTTTGATGGGTATGGCGCGCATGGCGTAGCCCCAATATACTGTATAAATAAACAGTATATAGCAGGCTTGCTTATGGCGCCAGACTGTTTACGGCGTGAATTGAAACTGCTCGAATAAATGCAGTTTTTCTTCAATCATCCGCTTGTGCGCCGATCGTGCGCCTTTACCTACCCAGCTCCATTTTTGCAGCAGCAACTGGCCTTGCGCGCGATCCGCCTTGAGGTCGAGAACGGCCACGATTTCGCCGTTCACTAGCACGGGAAGGCCCAGGTAGCCATAGATGCGCTTCTCCCGGGGAACGTAGGCTTCGAACACATGCTCGTAATCGAAGAACAGCTTCAGCCGTTTGCGCTGAATGATCAGCGGATCAAATGGTGAAAGGATATGAACGCCGGCCGTTTCCCCAGGCGCCGCGGCCAGGGTTTCGGAAGCGGACCAGTGTTCGACCTTGCCGGCGCCATCGATCGCCACCGGAACCAGTGTTCCGCGCCGCATCCGGGCTTCAATAGCCTGGCGGACAAAAGGCTTGCGCCGGGGGCTCAGATGGCAAATAGAGTCCAGGCTGACCAGGCCTTGCGACCGCAGCGCCCTGTCGAGCAGGTAATCGGTGACCTGGCGTTCGCTGGCTTTCCTGGGCGGGGCTTCCCATTCAAAATGCCGGTCCATCAATTCGTATGTCTTGAGCATGCCCGAGCGTTCGCTGACAGTCAGCTTCCCGATATGAAAGGCCAGCTGCAAGGCTCGTTTCGACGGCTTGCGGCTGGCCCAGGCGTGGTCTTTTTCCACCAGATCGTCGTCATTGATATCCCGGATAGACAAGGCGCCATGGTCGCGGATACGTGCAATGATTTTTCGAAGCTCGGTTTCAGTCACCGAACTGAACCAGCTGCTGGGGGCCTTGCGCTGCTGCCTCATGTCGCCGATGAAAAACCTCAGGTCGCTCGTCGGCACGTAGGACAAAGCGTGGGTCCAGTACTCGAAAACTGTCTTGTCTATGGTTTGCGCCTGTCGCAAGTGATCGCGCCGGTACGCTGGGATTCGCGTCCACAGAATATGGTGATGGCAGCGCTCGATGACGTTGATGGTGTCTATTTGCACATAGCCGAGATGGCTGATCGCGGCGGGCGTGGCCTGGGCGCCGTCCCCGAACGGGGCGGGGGCGTCCAGTCGTTGAGCGTGCAGCCAGATGCGGCGGGCCTGTTGCTGGCTTATTGCTGTCGGCATGCCTTATGGCCTCTGCGGCGCCTTATTGCCTGCTGCCATGCGCGCCGGGCTATTTCCGCCGCGCCTGCGCAATGATGCCATCCAGCTTGATGCCGTCGGCCGCAAACGCCCGTATGCCTTCGGCCAGTTTTTCGGTGGCCATGGCGTCCTGATTCAGCTCTGTCCGGAAGGTGACTTCGTTGCTGGCCATCCATTCGGGCGCATCCTGCTTTGCGCTGTCGGGTGTCAATTGGCGTTCCAGCGGCTCGGCGCTTTCCGCCAGCTGATTCAGCAGATCAGGGCTGATGGTCAGCAGGTCGCAGCCCGCCAGGGCCCTGATTTGCCCAATATTGCGAAAGCTCGCGCCCATGATCTCGGTGGGGATGTCGTAGGCTTTGTAATAGTCGTATATGCGTTTGACCGACAGCACGCCCGGGTCGGCGGCGCCCGCATGCGCGGCTTCGTCCCATTGCGGGCCGGCCGCCTTTTTGTGCCAGTCGTATATCCGGCCGACGAAAGGAGATATCAATTGCGCTTTGGCCTGGGCGCAGGCCAGTGCCTGCGGCAGGCAGAACAGCAGGGTCATGTTGCAGCGTATGCCGTCGGCCTGCAGCGCCTTGGCCGCCTGTATCCCTTCCCACGTCGAGGCCAGCTTGATCAGCACGCGCTCGCGGTCGATGCCGGCTTGTTGGTACAGATCGATGATCTGGCGGGCGCGCTCTATGCTGGCCTGCGTGTCGAAGGACAGACGCGCGTCGACCTCGGTGGATACCCGGCCCGGAATAATGGCCAGGATTTCGCTGCCAAAGGCGACCAGCAGGCGGTCGACCAATTCGCTGGCCGAGGCCGCGCCATGGTCGGCAATGACTTTTTCGAGCAGGTGGCGGTTTTCTTCCTGCTGCACCGCCTTCAGGATCAGCGACGGGTTGGTGGTTGCGTCGGTGGGCCGATGCCTGCGCATGGTGTCGAAGTCGCCGGTGTCGGCCACCACGGTTGTAAACTGACGAAGAGAATCAAGCTGGTTGGACATAAATTATTTGCACCATTCAAAACAGGCCGAGGCCCACGCTTGTCACTGTAGACTATTTTTGCAGGGCTTATCGTTACAAATCGGCAGAAGCGGCCGGGACTGCGGCGCTTCTGGCATTTTCCCGCGTTTATCCGGGCAAACGCCCCCCGCCGCGAGCCGTAAGCTTCTCAATGTATAATTAGAAGGTTTAATTATTGACTTTACAACCGGGGTTTACAGTGCTGCCGTCACTCTTTTCCGAGGGGCCCGATCAGGCTCCTTCAGCAATTCTTGCCTTGGCCGACGGTACCATCTTCAAGGGTGTCTCTATCGGCGCCGATGGTTATTGCGTCGCTGAAATTGTATTCAACACGGCCATGACCGGCTACCAAGAGATCCTGACCGATCCCAGCTACAGTGGTCAAATCGTTACTTTAACGTATCCGCATATCGGCAACACGGGTGTCAACGACGAAGACGTCGAGTCGACGCGGGTGCACGCCGCGGGGCTGGTGGTGCGCGATTGCTCTTTGCGCGTATCCAGTTTCCGCGCCACGCAGTCTTTGCCTGATTACCTGAAGGCGCAAGGCGTCGTGGCCATTTCCGGCGTCGACACCCGCAAGCTCACGCGTATTTTGCGTGACCGCGGCGCGCAGGGCGCCTGCATTCTGGTTGGCGACGACGCTGATCGCGCCGTGCAACTGGCCAAGGACTTTCCGGGCATGTCGGGCCAGGATCTGGCCAAGGGCGTGTCCACGAAGGCCGCCGACAGCTGGCTCGAAGGCACATGGCAGCTGGGTCGGGGCTTCAGCCAGCCGTCGGATGCAACCTATCATGTCGTCGCCTACGACTACGGCATCAAGACCAATATTCTGCGCCTCCTGGCCGATCGAGGCTGCCGCATAACCCTGGTGCCCGCCCAAACGCCGGTCCAGGACGTCCTGGCACTCAAGCCCGACGGCATCTTCCTGTCGAACGGCCCGGGCGATCCCGAACCCTGCGACTACGCCATCGACACCTGCAAGGTGGCGCTGGAACAAAAAATACCGCTGTTCGGCATCTGTCTGGGCCAGCAAATCCTGGGGCTGGGCCTGGGCGCCAAAACCGTCAAAATGAAAACCGGGCATCATGGCGCCAATCATCCGGTGCAAGAACTGGATACCGGAAGGGTGTTCATCACCAGCCAGAATCACGGCTTCAACGTCGACAAAGACAGTCTGCCGGCCAATGCGCGCATGACGCATGTTTCGTTGTTCGATGGCACCCTGCAGGGTTTCGAGCTTACCGACACGCCAGCCTTTTGCTTCCAGGGTCACCCTGAAGCCAGCCCCGGCCCGCACGACATCGTGGTGCTCTTCGATAAATTCATCAGCCTCATGGCTGGAAAAAAATAAATCAGCAATATGCCAAAGCGTTCAGACATAAAAAGTATTCTCATCATAGGCGCGGGCCCGATCATTATCGGGCAGGCCTGCGAGTTCGATTATTCGGGGGCGCAGGCCTGCAAGGCCCTCAAGGCCGACGGCTACCGCACCATTCTGGTCAACAGCAACCCGGCCACCATCATGACGGACCCGGAAACGGCGGATGTCACCTACATCGAGCCGATTACCTGGCAAGCTGTCGAAAAAATCATCGAGCGTGAAAAACCCGACGCCCTGCTGCCCACCATGGGCGGACAGACCGCGCTGAACTGTGCGCTCGACCTGGTTCACAACGGCGTCCTGGCAAAGCACGGCGTCGAGCTGATCGGCGCGAACGAGCACGCCATCGAAAAGGCCGAGGACCGCCAGAAGTTCAAGCAAGCCATGACCAAGATTGGCCTGGAGTCCGCCAAATCCGGCGTGGCGCATTCCATGGACGAAGCCTGGGAAGTCCAGCGCCGAATTGGCGAAGAGGCGGGTAATTCAGGCTTCCCGGCCGTCATTCGTCCCAGCTTCACCATGGGTGGCTCGGGCGGGGGTATTGCCTATAACAGCGAAGAGTTCGAAAGCATCTGCCGGCGCGGGCTCGAAGCCTCGCCAACCAACGAACTGCTCATCGAGGAATCCCTGCTGGGCTGGAAAGAATACGAAATGGAGGTCGTGCGCGACAGCGCCGACAACTGCATTATCGTCTGCTCCATCGAGAACCTGGACCCTATGGGCGTTCACACCGGCGACTCCATTACCGTTGCGCCGGCGCAAACCCTGACAGACAAGGAATACCAGATCATGCGTAACGCATCGATCGCGGTATTGCGTGAAATCGGTGTTGATACGGGCGGTTCCAACGTACAGTTTGCCGTCAACCCCCAGAATGGCCGCATGATCGTCATCGAGATGAATCCGCGTGTGTCGCGTTCATCGGCGCTCGCCTCCAAGGCCACGGGCTTTCCCATTGCCAAGGTGGCTGCCCGCCTGGCTGTGGGCTATACGCTGGACGAACTCAAGAACGAAATCACAGGCGGCGCCACGCCGGCTTCTTTCGAACCGGCCATCGACTACGTGGTCACCAAAGTGCCGCGTTTCGCCTTCGAGAAATTCCCCCAGGCCGATTCCCGTCTGACCACGCAAATGAAGTCGGTGGGCGAAGTCATGGCCATAGGCCGGACTTTCCAGGAGTCCTTCCAGAAAGCCCTGCGCGGACTGGAGGTCGGCGTCGACGGCCTGAACCAGAAAACCACCGATCGCGAAAAGCTGCAGATCGAGCTGGGCGAGCCCGGCCCCGAGCGCATCTGGTACGTCGGCGACGCTTTCGCCCAGGGCTTCAGCCTGGAAGAAGTCCACACGCTGACCAGCATCGACCCATGGTTCCTGGCGCAGATCAAGGAAATCGTCGATATCGAGCTTGCGCTCGAACAAAAGACGCTGGCCGACCTCGACTACGAAACGGTCTGGCAGCTCAAGCGCCGGGGGTTTTCCGACCGCCGCCTGGCATTCCTGCTCGACACCTCTGAAACCGAAGTGCGCAAACTGCGTCACCAGTTGGGCGTCCGCCCGGTGTACAAGCGCGTCGACACCTGCGCGGCCGAGTTTCCCACGCGCACGGCGTACATGTATTCCACCTACGAGGACGAGTGCGAGGCCGCGCCGACCGACCGCAAGAAAATCATCGTTCTTGGCGGCGGTCCCAACCGCATCGGCCAGGGCATTGAGTTCGACTACTGCTGCGTGCATGCCGCGCTGGCGCTGCGCGACGATGGCTACGAAACCATCATGGTCAACTGCAATCCCGAGACGGTTTCTACCGACTACGACACGTCCGACCGCCTGTATTTCGAACCGCTTACGCTCGAAGACGTGCTGGAAATCGTCCACAAGGAAAATCCGGTCGGCATGATCGTGCAGTATGGCGGCCAGACGCCCCTGAAACTTGCCCGTGCCCTCGAAGCCAACGGCGTGCCCATTATCGGCACCAGCCCCGAATCCATAGACGTGGCCGAAGACCGCGAACGCTTCCAGAAGCTGCTCAACAAGCTGGGCCTGCGCCAGCCGCCCAATCGCACGGCGCGCACCGAGGGCGAGGCCCTGGCGCACGCCGCCGAGATCGGCTATCCGCTGGTGGTTCGCCCCAGCTATGTGCTGGGCGGCCGCGCCATGGAAATCGTGCATGAACAGCAAGACCTCGAGCGTTACATGCGTGAAGCCGTCAAGGTCAGCAACGATTCCCCGGTGTTGCTGGACCACTTCCTGAACAACGCGACGGAAGTCGATGTCGATTGCATCGCCGACGGCGAGGTGGTGTTCATCGGCGGCGTGATGGAGCATATTGAACAGGCAGGCGTGCACTCGGGCGATTCGGCCTGCAGCCTGCCGCCATATTCCCTGTCGGATGAAATCATCACCGAGATCAAGCGGCAAACCACGCTCATGGCGCGCGCCCTGAACGTAAAAGGCCTGATGAACGTCCAGTTCGCCATCCAGGATGGCGATGTCTATGTACTGGAAGTCAATCCCCGGGCATCGCGCACGGTGCCTTATGTTTCCAAGGCAACGGGCCTGCAGCTGGCTAAAATCGCCGCTCGTGCCATGGCCGGCAAGACACTGGCCCAGCAAGGCGTGCGCAAGGAAATCGTACCCAAGTATTTCTCGGTCAAGGAAGCCGTCTTCCCCTTCGTCAAGTTCCCGGGCGTCGACACCATCCTGGGCCCTGAAATGAAGTCCACCGGCGAAGTCATGGGTATAGGCGAAAGTTTCGGCGAAGCCTTTGTGAAGTCGCAGTTGGCCGCCAGCGCATGGCTGCCCGAGTCCGGCACGGTGTTCATCAGCGTGCGCGGGCAGGACAAGCCCAGGGCTGTCGACGTGGCCCGCGGCCTGAGCGCGCTGGGCTACAAGATCGTCGCCACCCGCGGCACCGCGGCGGCCATCGAGGCGGCCGGCCTGCAGGTTCAGGTCGTCAATAAGGTCACCGAAGGCCGTCCGCATATCGTGGACATGATCAAGAACGGCGAAATCGCCATGGTCATCAATACGGTCGAAGAGCGGCGCAATGCTATTGCAGACTCGCGCACCATACGTACCAATTCGCTGGCAGCGCGAGTGACCTTCTTTACCACTATCGCCGGCGCGCGGGCAGCGGTGGAAGGGCTGCAGTACCTGCGGGAAGGCAGTGGCCTGCAGGTCTATTCCCTGCAGGACTTGCACGCCACCCTGCCAGTTCAGTAAAGGCAGCGCGTTGGCCCGGCGTGTGTTCATTACCGGAGCCAGCAGCGGCATAGGCGCCGCGCTGGCTCTGTCTTACGCGCGGCAGGGCGCGCAGGTAGGCCTGCTGGGCCGGCGCGAGCAGGCCTTGCAGGCCGTTGCCGGCGGCCTGCCCGGGTCGGGGCACGCCATTTTTGCAGTCGATGTGCGCGATCGCGCCGCCCTGCACGCGGCCGCGGCCGACTTCCTGGCCGGCGGATCCGTCGATGTCGTGATCGCCAGCGCCGGGATCAGCGTGGGCACACTGACGGAAGAACTCGGCGACTACCAGGTCTTCGAGTCCATTATTGCCACCAACCTGAATGCCACCGTGGCCACTTTCGAGCCTTTTATCGCCGCCATGAAGCAGCGCGGCCAGGGACGCCTGGTCGGCGTGGCCAGCGTTGCCGCCGTGCGGGGCCTGCCGGGCGCGGGCGCCTACAGTGCGTCCAAGGCGGCTGTGCGAACCTACTGCGAAAGCCTCAGGGTCGAATTGAGCCAGACCGGCGTCAAGGTGGTGACGATAGCGCCGGGCTTCATTCAAACCCCCATGACGGCGCACAACCCATACAAGATGCCTTTCCTGATGCCGGTGGATCAATTCGCCGCGGCGGCGGCGCGCGCCATAGACAGGGGTGTCTCGTACACGGTGATTCCCTGGCAGATGGGTTGGGTGGCAAGGCTGCTGCGGCTGGTTCCCGACCGCCTCTACGATTATTTTGCGGTCCGGCGCGAGCGCAAGCCCAGGCAGAGCTGACCTTGGAATGACCCGGGCAAGCACCGCTCCGTCTTGCTGCTGCTCCTAGCGCTCGCGATGCTGGCCCTGGGACGCCAGGGGACGTTGCGCCGGGGTACCGTGGGATAGCCAACCATGTAATCCTGGACCCATCGTTTACTCTGCTTGTCCGCGCCCCTTACACACCCTCTGGAAGGCGCCTCTTTTACAGCCACTGCAGGCGCACAGCGCCAAGTTTCCCCTGTCGTAGTTGTCCGCCGGTGGCGCGGGTGCCGACCGCGCCTGGCAGCCCGTGCAAGGGAACCCCCGCAGGGGGCGCAGCGATGAGAGCGCGGCACCCGCGCCATCGGCGGACAACGTCGCAAGAACTACGCTGAGATAATTGAAGCATTGGGGCTTTGGGCGCGATAATATCCAGCAGATGGTTCGCATCATCGATGCGATGGTCAGCCTGCCGGCTGAATTGGAGCCGGCCTTCGAGCAGGCCATCCACCAACTGGAAGAGGAAACGCAAATGACTTACG
>JBATWU010000169.1:0-2181 GCA_049672825.1 Pusillimonas sp. | reverse complement strand
GCTGCGGGCGGCGCTGGCCGGGATGGTGTGTTGCGCGCTGGTGGTGGGCCTGACCCTGGCCTGCACGGCGGTGGCGGACATCTACCAGCTCGGCGGGCCGCTCACACGTGACGGCGAGGCCAATCTCTATCTGCGCCATGCGCTGATCGGCCTGATCATGTCGGGCCTGTTGCTGCGCTATTTCTATCTGCAGAGTCAGTGGCGACGTCAGGAGCAGGCGGAGCTGCACGCACGCATCGAGTCGCTGCAGGCGCGTATCCGCCCGCATTTCCTGTTCAACAGCCTGAACAGCATCGCCAGCCTGGTGGTGAGTGACCCTCCACGGGCCGAACAGGCCGTGCTGGACCTGTCCGACCTGTTCCGCGCCAGCCTGGCGCGCCCCGGCAGCCTGGTGACCTGGGGCGAGGAGCTGGAACTGTCCCGACGCTACCTGTCCATCGAGCAATACCGGCTGGGTGACCGGCTGCGGGTGGACTGGCAGGTGGAAGGTGTGCCGGAGGACCTGCCGATTCCTCAGCTCACGCTCCAGCCCATGCTGGAAAACGCGCTGATTCACGGTATCCAGCCGCGCATCGAGGGCGGCGTGGTCGGTGTAGCGGCCCATTATGCCGATGGCGTGTTTCATCTTGAGGTCAGCAACCCCTATGACGAAACGGCTCAAGCGCCGCCTTCCCGGGGGACACGGCAGGGTTTGCGCAACATAGACGCACGACTAACGGCACTTTTCGGGTCTGCAGCGAGTCTCAGCGTGGAGCGCCGTGAAGGCCGCCACTACACCTGTCTACGCTATCCGTGCGCGAGACAAAAGCAGGAAGCCAGATCCATATGAATGTGCTGATTGTCGATGACGAACCTCTAGCCCGCGAGCGCCTCGGCCGACTGGTAGGTGAGCTTGACGGCTATCGTGTCCTGGAACCTTCCGCCAGCAATGGCGAAGAGGCCCTCTCCCTGATCGAGGAGCTGCGGCCCGATATCGTCTTGCTGGATATCCGTATGCCCGGCCTGGACGGATTGCAGGTCGCCGCCAAGCTCTGTGAGCGGGACGCGCCGCCCGCGGTGATCTTCTGCACCGCCCATGATGAATTCGCGATCGAAGCCTTCCAGGTCAGCGCGGTCGGCTATCTGGTCAAGCCGGTCCGGCTGGAACACCTCAGCGAGGCGTTGAAAAAGGCCGAGCGCCCGAACCGCGTGCAACTGGCTGCCCTGACCCGTCCTGCGGCGGTCAGCGGTGCCGGGCCGCGCAGCCATATCAGTGCGCGCACTCGCAAAGGCATCGAACTGATTCCGCTGGATCAGGTGATCTATTTTATCGCCGATCACAAGTACGTGACGCTGCGCCACGAATCCGGTGAGGTGCTGCTGGACGAGCCGCTGAAGGCGTTGGAAGAGGAGTTCGGCGAGCGTTTCGTGCGGGTGCATCGCAACGCGCTGGTCTACCGTGACCGTATCGAACGCCTGCAACGTACGCCGCTGGGGCACTTCCAACTGCACCTGAAGGGGCTCGAAGGCGAGCCGCTGATGGTCAGCCGGCGGCATGTCGCGGGGGTCCGCAAGTTGATGCAGAGTCTTTAAAGCCGATAAAAGCGCTGAAGGCTGGACGACAAAGCTTGACGGAGGTTGGCGTTAGGCCGCACCTTGTCCAGCCTCCAGCCTCCAGCCTCCAGCCTCCAGCCTCCAGCCTCCAGCCTCCAGCCTCCAGCCTCCACCAGCCGCTTTCCTTGATCCCGGCCAGCCCAGCCCGCGCGTTGGTCCTGTTATCATCGCCGGCAATTCACTGTTCTGGAATTGCCCATGTCTCGCGAAATTCGCATTGCCACCCGCAAGAGTGCCCTGGCCCTGTGGCAGGCCGAGTACGTCAAGGCGCGACTGGAAGCCTCGCACCCCGGGCTGGTGGTCAGCCTGGTGCCGATGGTCAGCCGTGGTGACAAGTTGCTGGATGCGCCGCTGGCGAAAATCGGCGGCAAGGGGCTGTTCGTCAAGGAGCTGGAAACGGCGCTGATGGAGAATGAGGCGGACATCGCCGTGCATTCGATGAAGGATGTGCCGATGGAGTTTCCCGCCGGGCTCGGCCTGTACTGCATTTGCGAGCGCGAAGATCCGCGCGATGCCTTCGTCTCCAACCGCTATGACAGCCTCGATGCGTTGCCGCCCGGCAGCGTCGTCGGCACCTCCAGCCTGCGC
>JBATWU010000168.1:0-5419 GCA_049672825.1 Pusillimonas sp. | reverse complement strand
GGTGATGCTGGCGCAGCGCGTGCCGCCGTCGGCCTGCAGCACATCGCAATCCAATTGCAGCGTGCGCTCGCCCAGCGCGGTCAAGTCGAACACGGCACGCAAGCTGCGGCCGATCAGGCGCTGGATTTCCTGGGTGCGTCCGCTTTGCTTGCCGCGCGCCGCCTCGCGGTCGGACCGAGTGTGGGTCGAGCGCGGCAGCATGCCGTATTCGGCCGTCACCCAGCCCTGCCCTTTTCCTTTCAGGAAAGGAGGTACTTTTTCAAGCACACTGGCGTTGCACAGCACATGCGTATCCCCGGCCTTGATCAGTACAGAGCCTTCGGCATGGCGCGTGTAGCCGGTTTCGATGATGACCGGCCGGAGTTCGGATACGCCACGTCCCGACGAGCGGGCGGGATTGGATGACGGGGAAAGACCTGTTTCAGTCAAGGCGGGCTCCGGAAAATAATAAGAAAATCTGCAGAATCATAAATAGATTGGGTGAGTAATCAAGAATCAAACAAATAATGAAAAAATCACAATATTGTTAAAGGCATGAAGTGCCTAATCAAAAAAACCATTTCGAGGCCGCCACCTGATACGGTGGCTTTATGGTTCTTCCGATTGATCGGCGACCTGGCCTATCAGCTCCGGCCACCGATCCGTCCAGCAACAATAATGATCGAACCCCTGCATGATACGCACTTCAGGCCGCTGCCCTGCCGGATAGCCATTCCGATAAGATTGGATAAGCTCCACGGGAACGATCAGATCATCGGACCCCGCAAAATGCACTTGCGGCACATGCCGCAGCCTTTGCCATGCATTGGCGGGGTTCAGCGAACCCTTCAGCGTCGGCACTCCGTGATAACGCGCCCATGCCTCGGTGTCCAGGTTTCCGGCTATGGTTGCCAGCATGCTGCCACACGCCTGGGTGCGGCCTTCGCATACTCCAACAGCCGGATAAACGGCAACACCAATATGTCCGCCAAAGTCGATGCCTATCAGGCCATCTTCTACGGCAGCTATAGCCTGGACCCGCGCACCGAAGTGAACTTCCAGGCCGCTGTGGGCATGAACGACAACAGCACCAGCCGGCACATCCGCTTTGCGGCCCAGAGCCGCAAGGATTTCACCAACCAGACCGCGTCGCTGAGACTGCGCATGCCGTTCTAAGCCAACTGCCAAAGGTTAAGCGGTTGCGGCGGCCGCCATGCCGGGCGCCGCAACCGCTTACAATAAGTCGCTTCGCCCAACTTCAGGACCGCGACCACCATGATCCGTAGCATGACCGCTTTTGGCAACGCCCGCGCCGAATCCCCGCAAGGCAGTGTTTCCATTGAGTTTCGCACCGTCAACAGCCGGTTTTTGGACATCAGCTTCCGCCTGCCCGATGAACTCAGGATGGCGGAAGGCCTGATACGCGAACAGCTGGGCCAGGCCGTAAAGCGCGGCAAGGTCGAGATACGTGTCAATTACGCCCGGCCCGAAATCCAGCCCGACACGGCGCTGAATTCCGATTACCTGGCGCGGATTGCCAGCCAGCTGGATCAAGCCCGGCAGCATATACCCGACGTGCCCGCGCCTCGTCTGAGCGAACTTTTGAACGCCTCTGGCCATAGCGGCACCGCCTTCGATCCGGACGTCTGGATGGCCTTGTGCGCACAGGCCACCACCCAGGCCCTGGCGGAACTGCTGGCCGCTCGCGGGCGCGAAGGCCGCCGGTTGGCCGACATGATGCTGGCCTGCGCCCGCGACATTGTCGGCATCGTCGACCGGGTCGAAGGCGATCTACCCGCGCTGCTTGCCGAGCATCAGGACAAAATCGCCACAAAACTGCGCGACGCGCTGACGGCGGCAAGCCCCGACGGCTTCGCGCACATCACGGGCTCCGAACTGACCGCGCGCATTGCCCAAGAGGCTTCCCTGTTTTCGCTGCGCATAGACGTGGCCGAAGAGCTGTCCCGCCTGCGTTCGCACATTGCCGAGCTGGAGCATCTGCTGGGCGAAGCATCCACTGCCACGGCGGCCGTAGAGGCGCACAGCAAGGCTCCAGGTAAAAATGCCCCGGCCCAAGGCAAAAAATCCCAGGGCAGCGTGGGCAAGCGGCTGGACTTTCTGTTTCAGGAAATGAATCGGGAAGCCAACACACTGGGTTCCAAGGCCAGCGCCCTGAGTGTGACCCGGGCCGCCATCGACCTGAAGCTGCTGATCGAGCAGATGCGCGAACAGGCGCAAAACATTGAGTAAAGTATCAAATAGGCAGTAATGCCCCGCTAGTTCAGCGTGATGGCGCGCCCCTCTCTTGGACCAGGCGGTATTGACTGATCCCCCCGCAGGATCTGGAACTCCACGGCCGCCCGCCAGGGCGTTCAGGCCGCAGCCCCTTTTTCACAATAAACCATCCCGGCTGGCGTCCCGCCCGGCTCCGGTTGTAGCGAGCACGCAACAGACCTTGCGTAAGGCGTAAGCCGCATGCAGCGGCGTTTTACCGCAAACCTGCACGGCTTGCCCTATATCGCTTTAACATCCATTCTACAAACACATTTGTTTACATTTGAAAAATTTCAAAGTAATCGAAAATCTTTATTGCCAAGCGTTTCCGAAATCTATTTAATAACCAAACTTTTACTGTAAAACGTTTTAAATAGGGCCTTTATGCGCCGTCTATCTGCTTATCCACATCTCTGTTTTCAGGCGGTATCCTCTATTTCAACCGTTTTTTATCGGTACATTAAACGCTTTCTGTTACTTTTGCTGCTGACCCTGGCCGGTACGGCTTCCGTCATGGCCCAAACCGTGCCTGCGCAGCTCCCCTCGGCGGCGGAACCCGGCCGCGAAGTCACGCAGCCGGCCATGCCGCTCAAGGAGCCCGCCGTTCCTCGCGTTGCCGTGCCGGAAAGCCAGACAACGCTGCAGGCGCCCGCCGGCGCCGAGCAACTGAGCTTCACGCTGCAGGCGCTGGACATTGAAGGCGTCACGCACTATCCGCCCGAACAATTGCGCCCCCTGTACGAGCAACGGCTGGGCACCAGCATTACGGTCGCCGAAGCCTTCCAGATCGCCAACCAGATCGAGCTGCGCTACCGGGGCGACGGCTACGTCACCACGCGCGTGATCGTGCCCGAACAAACCGTCGAAGACGGCCATTTCCGCATCGTGGTGGTCGAAGGCTTTATTTCCGACGTTACCTACGACGGCGATATCGGGCCCGCCCGGGCCGCGGTCGAAAAACTGGTCAATCGCCTGCGCGGTATGCGTCCGGTCAGCGTCACCGAGGTCGAACGCCAGTTGCTGCTGGCCAACGACCTGCCCGGCCTGACCGTGCGTGCCACTCTGGAGCCCTCGCCCACCGAAATCGGCGGCTCGGTCCTGGTCGTGCGCAGCGACCGCAAACTGGTCGAAGCCTCGCTGGGTATTGACAACCGCAACTCGCCCTATCTGGGTTCAGGCGAACTGGTGGGCAGCGTGTCACTCAACTCCATCGGCGCGCGCGCCGACCGCCTGACCATAAGCGGACGCATCAGCAACCCCTTCGACCGCAGCAAATCAGTAGCGGCCAACTACGATATGCTGCTGACCGACAGCGGCACCACGCTGGGCCTGAATGCCGCCTATGCCAACAGCCTTCCCGGGCGCGAACTGACCGACCTGGACGTCGAAAGCGACGTCTACGCCTACACCGCCACGGTCACCCACCCACTCATACGCTCGCGCCTGCAGAACCTGCGCCTGATGGGCCAATTCGAAGCCCGCGACGTCAGCACCGACATGCTGGACACCCCCTTCACGCGCGATCGCTTGCGCATCGCGCGCGTGGGGCTAAGCTACGATCGCACCGACAGCTGGAATGGCATCACCGCCCTGCGCGGCACCTTGCACCAGGGGCTGGACGGCCTGGGCGCCACCAAAAACGGCTCGGACCTGGCGTCGCGTCCCAACGGCCGCAGCGACTTCTTCAAGATCACGGCCGAAATCACCCGTCTGCAGCAAGTCAGTGACAACTTCAGCCTGGTGGCGGCGCTGGCGGGCCAGTACACCCCGCACAAACTGCTGGCCAGCGAAGAATTCGCGCTGGGCGGCGGCAGTTTCGGCCGGGGCTACGACTACGGCGAAATGGCGGCCGACAAAGGCATTGCCGCCTCGCTGGAAGTACGCTACGCCCTGCCCAATACTTATTTGCCCTATGGCTCGCACCTGTATGGCTTCATCGATGGCGGCCGGCTCTGGACGCACAAAGACGCGCCCGATCTCGAGCACGATTCCCTGGCCTCGTTCGGGGCGGGCATGCGCGCCAATCTAAGCAAAAACATCTTTGCCACCGTGGAAATCGCCAAGCCCATCAACCCCGATGTCGGCACCCGCGGCAACAAAAATCCCCGTATTTTCTTCAGCATCTCGGCCTACTACTAAGACAAGAGAGACCGCATCATGACTAAGCGCAATGCAGCCCGCATGGGCAAGCGTTCGGCCGGCACGGCTATACCCAGCACCCGCCGCCATTACGGCTCTCATCGTCATGCCGCGCCAGCGCTCAGCACGCTGGCGGTGCTCATCGGCTCCATGCTGTCGGGGGGCGCGCACGCCGCTCCCTCGGGCGGCACGGTCGTCGGCGGGTCGGCCAGCATCCAGCACGGTCCGGGCACGGTCAACATCAACCAGGCCAGCAACAAAGCCATCATCAACTGGCAGAAATTCGGCATCAAGCCAGGCGAAAGCGTCAACTTCCGCCAGCCCGGCAGCCAAAGCGTCACCCTGAACCGCGTGGTCGGCAACGACCCGTCCGCCATCCACGGCAGCCTGACGGCCAACGGCACGGTCATGCTGGTCAACCCCAACGGCGTCGTGTTCGGCAAAGGGGCCAGAATCGATGTGGGCGGTCTGGTCGCCACCACCGCCAATATCCGTGACGACGATTTCATGGCCGGGCGCTACCGCTTCGACCAGGCGTCGATACGGCCCAATGCCCAGGTCATCAACGAAGGCCACATCAGCATCAAGGACAGCGGCCTGGCCGCGCTGGTGGCGCCGTCCGTGCAGAACACCGGCGTCATACAAGCCAAGCTGGGCAAAGTGGCCCTGGCCGGCGCCAACACCTTTACCCTGGACTTCCAGGGCGACGGCCTGCTCAGCTTCGACGCCCGCTCGGTGGTCGACCAACTGCCCAAGGACGCCAGCGGCAAGCCGATGGCCCTGGTCGACAACTCCGGCAGCATCCATGCCGACGGCGGCACCGTATTGCTGTCGGCCAGCGCCGTCAAAAGCGTGGTCGACAATGTCATCAACACCACAGGTATCGTCAGCGCCACCTCGGTGGGCAGCCATAACGGCAAGATCGTGCTGTCCGGCGGCCAGGCCGGCACGGTGGCGGTGAACGGCAGCCTGAACGCCGGCGGCGCCGGCGCGGGCCAGCAAGGCGGCAAAATCGTCGCCACCGGCC
>JBATWU010000167.1:0-6488 GCA_049672825.1 Pusillimonas sp. | reverse complement strand
GATATCATGCTTAAGAAAGTCGGGTGTGGCGGGGGCTGTGCAGGCGCCTCGCGCACGCCGTTTTATTCAGTCAAGCGGGGGTGCAAGGTCGCGGCTGTTTGAGCAACAAGGGTGTTGGCAGCCCGGTGGGCTGCCAACGTTGCGAGTTCCGCGACCGCCCCGCTTGGCTGAATAAAACGGGTACCCCTGGCTACGCCAGGGGCGTAGCGCGTGAAGCCGGAACAGCCCGCGCCACACCCGACTTTTTATGCCAGCGAATGTTGGGGGAGGCCTGACAGCCTCTTCTCGTGCCAGCGTCAACAGGAGGGTCTAAAGCCGTCAAGATTCTCCTGCCGTAGTTGCCCGGGTGCTCTGCGCAAACGCAGCCTCAAGCGCCGTAACACTTGGACCTTGAACCAGCAAAGGCTGGCAACGCTCAACCGACCCTGCTGGAAAGCGCGACGTACAGATCCAGATGCGCCTGGACGATCTTGCGGATATCAAACTCGCGCTCGGCAAGCTCGCGGCCCGCCTCGCCCATGCCCCGCCTGCGCACCTCATCTCGCGCCAGTCCCAATACCGCATCGGCAAGCGCGCCGGCATCGCGCACAGGCACCAGCAGGCCCGTCACACCGGGCGTGATGGCGTCCCGGCAGCCCGGCACATCGGTGGTTACCACTGCGCGGCCGCAAGCCGCGGCCTCGACCAGCGACTTGGGCAGGCCCTCGCGATACGAAGGCAGCACCACAATATGCGCCTGCCGATAAAGCTGCGCCACGTCGTTGCGTTCGCCCAGGCACTCCACGACCTCTTCCCGCGTCCATTGCTCAAGCTGATCCGGTGTGATGCTGGCCGGATTGCCCGGATCGGGGCTGCCCACCAGCTGCCAGCGCAAGCCGCTGGCATCGCCCGCAGCCAGTCGCGCCGCCTCGACGAACTCCACTACACCCTTGTCGGCCAGCAGGCGGGCCGCCATGATGGCAACAGGCGGCCCGGCCGGCTCGGGCTCCATGCGAAAAGCCTCCAGATCGACACCCGAGCCCCGGATCAGCACCGCCTGACCCGGCCGCACAACACCAGCCCGGCTCAGGACATCACGGTCGTTGGTGTTCTGGAAAATCACCCGGCTGTTGCCATGCCCCAGGGCCAGGCGGTACAGCAACGTGGCGGCCAGGCGCAGCACGTCAAAGCGCCGCGCGGGGCGCGTAAAAATAAAGCCCAGGCCCGACACCGCCGCCAGATAGGCCGGCACGCCCGCCAGCCTTGCCGCGATCCCGCCGTACAATACAGGCTTGATGGTTGCCGCATGCACGATATCGGGTCGCAAACGCCGGAACAGGCGCCAGAGCGAGTAGATGCTTTGCAGCTCCTGGATGGGATTTTTTCCGCTGCGCGACATCGGAATCGCATGATGCGCCAACCCCTGACTCACGATATCCGGCACCGAAGGTCCGTCCATCGTGGCCACATGCACATCAAAACCCGCCTCCCGCGCGGCCACGGCAAGCGGCAGGCGATGCGACAGGAAAAAAGCCGGATTGTTCACCACGAACAGCAGCCGGCGCGTCCCCGGCGGCCGCGCCGATGTTGCCATGCCGGCCCAAGCTTCGTGATAGGCGCGCACCATGGCATCCAGGCTGAACAACTGCCCGACCCGCTCGCGGCCCCGCTGCGCGCGCGCGGCAAGCCCGGGCGTGCCCAGCATGTCCACTACCGCATCGATGGCCTGCGACAAGGCTTGTGGATTCTGCGCCGGCGCGACGACCCGGGGGTCGTCGACCATCATCGCGGCATCGCCCACATCGGTCACCACGCAGGCCACGCCGCTGGCCATGGCCTCGGCAACCACGTTGGGGAAACCTTCGGCCCTGCTGGACAGCACGTGGATGTCCAGCCCATTCATCAAGGCCGGCACGTCGTCGCGCCGGCCCAGCAAAATGACCTGCTCGCGCACGCCGTATCGGTCGATCAGCGCCGACAGTTCAGGGTTCGACGCCTCCATGCCATGGCCGATCAATACACAGCGCATGGAGGGATGCTGGCGCAGGCTGATCGCCAGCGCCGCCAACAGATTTCCGTGATCCTTGAGCGGGTTCCAGCGCGCCACGCTGCCAATGACCGGCGTGTCGTCGGCCACGCCCCACTGCGCCCTGGCCCGCTGACGCGCCTGCGCATCGGGCCTCCAGCGCGACAGGTCGTAGCCGTTGGGAATGACCCGCATGCGGTCGGCGCGGTAACCCCAGGCCTGATGCCGCGCCGCCGCGTTCTCGGCGCACGAGACAATGACCGCTGGTATCAGCGCGGAGGTTCGCGCGCACAGCCATGAAAAAAACCGGGCGGACATACTGCTTTTATGCAGATCGGCGCCCGAATTGCGTATACCCCAGAATACGCCCCTGATGCCAGCCAGGCGGGCGACCAGGCCACCGATCAGATCGGCATGATACATCCAGGTTTGCACGACATCAGGCCTCGATTCTCGCAGCAAGCCATGCATGCGCCACAGGCCTTTGATGAAGCCGGCGGGGCTTTGCATCTGCAGCGCATGGACGGGGATGCCCGCTTCCCGCAGGCGCGGGCCGAACACCCCTTCGCTTCCCATCGAGATGACGCAGTGCCGGTCCGCCTGGCCCGGCGCCGTGACCAGACGATGCAATACGGTTTCCGCGCCGCCCAGCCCCAGTCCCGAGATAATATGGACCACCATCAACGACTTATCGTTTGCCACGGTGCTCATGCGCGCCCACCTGTTCGAGTCAATGCCGCAACATCATTGAACAAGGCGTCCCACTGCGCCAACACTCGCGGCAGGCCATAACGCTCATGAACCGACACAGCGGCATGCCGGCCCATGGTTTCCCGCAGCGTTGCATCGTCCATCAATCGCGCCAGGCCGGCAGTCAATGCATGCTCATCATCCAGGGGAACCAGCACAGCATGCTTGCCGTCCTGGCTCATTTCACGCGGGCCGCTGGGGCAATCCACGGTCACGCAGGCGCGCCCCAGCGCCATGGCTTCGAGCAGCACATTGGGGAAGCCTTCCACCCGTGAGGTCAGGGCGAAAATATCGGCCTTGCGCAATTCGTCCCAGGGCTGGCTGGTACGCCCCGGCAGCGCGATGCGCGCGGCCAGGCCGGCATCGTGCACCTGTTGCGCAAGCGCTCCGCGCGACGGGCCCTCTCCCCATATCGTCAAGTCCCAATCGGGGTAATCGGCCGCCAGCGCGGCGAACGCCTGAATCAGTGCATCAAAGCGCTTGAACGGCACCAGACGCCCCATGGCCATCAATTGCCTGCGGGCGGTGGGGACGGCGGACACCGGCGCGGCTTCGGCACCGGCCGCCGCATCGGGGGAGGACCAGGCCGCCGGATCCGGGATATCCGGCGGCAAAGGATTGGGAATCACATCCAGTTGCTTGATGCCCGGCACCAGCCGGTGAAAAGCCTGCACGCTGTCCTGAGATTGCATGACCACCCGGGCCGCCCACGGGTAGGTCATCCGCCTGAGGCGCTGCAGCAGCTTGCCTGCGCTGCTGCTGTAGGCCGGATTGGTGCGTTCGCACACGACCACCGGCACGCCCATGCCTTTTGCCGCCAGCAGCACCATGATATTGACGTTGGTCAGGAAAGACACCACGACATCGGGCTGTGTTTCACGCAGCAGCCGGCGAATGGCAAACCATTTGCTGATCGGCGGCCAGGCCTTGCGGCCAGCTGCGCTCATGCGATCCGCCAGCCATTCAAGCCTGACCGCCGGTTCCAGAGGATAGAAACAACTGCCCTTCCCGGTGTAGGTGGGCACCAGCGTGACAGTGTCTCCGCGCCGCGTCCAGCCGTTGGCCAGCGTTGCCGCCACCCGCTCGGCCCCCCCGGCATGCATGGAGCTGACAAAGAAAAGAATCTTCATATCGGCCTCGTATCCACTTCGCCGGCCTTGTCCAGCCAGGCCTGCGTCATGAGCACCCCCCACAAATGCGTGCTCCAGTCATGTTTGCCGGATTGATGCTCTGTCCATTTTTTCAGTATGGACCCGGCATGAAAAAGACCTTCATCCCGCAGGCGCGTGGGATCGAGCAGCGCCGCTCCCCAGTCCTTCAAAGGGCCCCGCAGCCATGCGCCCATAGGCACGGAAAACCCTTTCTTGGGGCGATCGACCATCTGGCGCGGCACATGGCGATAGAGCACCTGGCGCAGCAGCCACTTCCCCTGTCCATCACGTATCTTGTAGCTCAGCGGCAGGCGCTGCGAAAATTCGAATACCCGGTGATCCAGCATGGGAACGCGCGTTTCCAGGCTGACCGCCATGGCGGCCCGGTCGACTTTCACCAGGATATCATCGGGCAGATAAGTGACCGCATCCAGCAGCATCATGCGCTCGAACAGCCCCTGGCCATTACGGTCGTCGAAACGCGTCGCGGGCAGCTCGGCCCCCACGACGGCCCGCGCGGGATTTTTCCAGTACGACACAAACTGCCGGTAGAACTCTCCTTCGTGCGCGGCGCCCAATACCTCGGCCAGCTTGTCCAGCTGATCGCGCCGATGGCCGGGCGGCAGCCAGCGCGCGCCCCCGCGAACCAGCGCCTGGGCGGGTCCGCGCAGCCTGCCCGGCACTTGCTGCCTTTTTGCCCACCAGCGCTGCGCCCGGAAGTAGCGCGAGTAGCCGCAAAACAGCTCATCGCCGCCATCGCCCGACAGCGCCACGGTGACGTGCCGGCGCGCCATGCGCGTGACCAGGGCTGTGGGTATCTGGGAGGAGTCGGCAAATGGCTCATCGTACAAGTCCGCCAGGGTGGGCACGACCTCGAGCGCCTCGACCGGACTGACATACAGCTCTGTGTGCAAGGTTCCCAAGTGCGCGGCCACCGCCTTGGCGTGCTCGGCTTCGTTGAAATCCGGATCATCGAAACCAATGGAGAAGCTGCGCACCCTTTCGGCATTATGGCTCTGCATCAGCGCAACCACCGTCGAAGAATCAATACCGCCCGATAAAAAAGCGCCCAGGCCCACGTCGGCAATCATCTGCCCTTTTACCGCGGCGGCCAGTACGGCTTCCAGCGCATCGGCCGCCTCATGATCGGACGCGAACGACAGCGGATCATCCTGCGCCTGCAGGCTGATTTGTTCAGCGGACCAGTAGGCTTGCGCCGCGGGCAGCGCCCGCTGCCGCAGATCGTGCCCGGACAGCTCCAGCCAGGTGCCCGGCTCCAGCTTGGCGATATCCCGATAGACGCTGAACGGCGCCGGGATGTAGTTATGCCGCATCAACAGCGACAGGGCCCGGCGATCGATCTCGTGGCTGAAGCCCGGAATGGCGGACAGGGCCTTGAGCTCGGACGCAAAGACAAAGTTGCCGGCCGCATAGCCCAGATATAAGGGTTTCTCGCCCAGGCGGTCCCGCATGAGCGCAAGCCTGCGCCCTTGCCTGTCCCACAGGGCCATGGCGAACATGCCCGTGGCCGCTTGCAAGGTCTCCCGCAGCCCCCAGGCGGCAAAGCCGGCCAGCACCGTCTCGGTATCGGAATGGCCGCGCCAGGCCGGCGCCAGGCCCTGCGCCTCAAGACGCCGGCGCAAGTCCAGGTGGTTGTAGATTTCGCCGTTCAACACCAGAACGTAGCGGCCGCAGGCGGACGTCATAGGCTGGTGCCCCGCCGGCGTCAGGTCCAGAATGGCCAGGCGCGCGTGCCCCAGGGCAATACCGGCCTCTTCATCGTCCCAATAGCCATCGCTATCGGGCCCGCGATGGCGTATGCGGCGGCATCCGTCTTTGACCACCGCCTGCTTATCGGCCAGGTTTCCCCAGATTCCCACGATTCCGCACATAATCTGCTCACTTCGGCGCACGCACCGGCAGGCGCGTCAACGCACTTCAAACAAATTGCTCCACAACGCCATGACCCGCGTCGTGGAAAACCGGTCGCGCACATCGACGGCGCGTCGCGCATAGGCTTCACGCTGCTCGGGGTGGGCCATCATATCCGACAGATGGGCGGCCAGCGCCTCGGTATCGTCCGCCGGGCTCACCAGCACGCCATCGATGCCGCTGCGCACGATTTCACGCGGGCCGGTTTCGCAATCGAAGGCAACCGGCGCCAGACCGCTGGCCATGGCTTCAAGCAGGGTGTTGGACAAGCCTTCGACGCGCGAGCTCAATACATACAGGTCGGACTGCACATACCAGTCGGCCACATTGCCGACCCGGCCGGGCATGCTGATACGCGCAGCCAGGCCCGCCTCGTCGATCTGCGCCTGCAACGCCTCGCGGCAATCGCCCTCGCCCAGAATCACCAGGTCCCAGTTGGGGAAATGCCCGGCAATTTCATGGAAGGCGCGTATCAGCAGGTCAAAGCCCTTGTGCGGGTGCAGGCGCCCCACCGCCAGGACGCGGTAGCGCCCTTGCCGGGGAGGCGGTTCGATAATCGGCTCGGCGCTTGCCAGCGGCCATCGCACCGCATTGGGAATGACGGTCAGGCGCGAGCCCGGCACGTGCCGCGCCAGCCACTGCGCCGTGCC
>JBATWU010000166.1:0-11294 GCA_049672825.1 Pusillimonas sp. | reverse complement strand
CGCCAGTAGCGCAGGGCGTCGGCCAGGGCGGGTGCGTCGGGCATGCCAAACTGTTCCTGTTCCCAGTCGGCATAGTCGGGGTATTGCAAGGGAAGCTCGGGCCAGCCCGGGGCTGCGCCGGTCAGAGTGGCGTCGTAGGCGGCGACCAGGTCGTCAAGGAATAAGGGCAGTGACGAGCCATCGGCCACGGCATGATGAAAAACCACGCCCAACGCCAGGCCGCAGCCGGCCGAAGCAGGGTGGCTGGGCACAAAAATCCGGGCGCTGACGACAGGCCCGTTGTCCAGGTCGAAGGGCAGGGATGCCAGTTGCGAAAGCGCCGTGTTCAGGTCCTGCCGCCACTGGGCGCGGGTGGTGACGGGTATGTCGACGCGCGGCAGCGGGACGATGAGGTCGTCGTGGATGGCCTGGACCGGGAAGTCGTCGACCATCGGGAAGCTGGCGCGCAGCACATCGTGCCGTTGTATGACCGCGTTGAAGGCTTGCCGCAGCCTGGTTTCGTCGATGGGCGCGCTGAGTTCGACCAGCAGGGGCAGGGCATAGTCGGATCGGCCTGGCTGCAGCAGATCGAGATAGCGCAACTGGCGCTGGGCGAAGGAGGCGGCGGCGATATAGCCGCTGCTCATGGAGCGTCCTTGGCCGGCGCCCCGGCAAGGTCGACGCGGACGCGTTGCCTTTTACGTATGGCGGGCGTGGCGCTGCCCGCCTGATTGAGCAGCCGCTGCGCCAGGTCCGACAGGCGCGGCGCCTCGAACAGATCGATGAGATCGATAGGCAGGCTCAGTTCGCGGCGCAGGCGGGAGACCACTTGCATGGCGTCCAGAGATTTGCCGCCCAGGGCAAAAAAATCATCGTGACGGCCGACAGCACCGCGATCGAGCACCGATTGCCAGACTTGTGCAATCTGCTGCTCGGTGGCGCCTTCAGGCGGCGCTGCCGTGCTGGCTTGCAGTGCCGGGGAGGGCAACGCCTGGCGGTCGAGCTTGCCGCTTGCGTTGCGCGGCAGGCGGTCGTGCAACACGATGCTGTTGGGAACCATGTAGGCGGGCAGCATGCCCTGGGCATGCCGGAGCAAGGTTTCCGCGGAGGGCAGGCTGGGGCCGGCCACATGCCCCACGATCAGCGCCGGAGCCTGCGGACTGGCGCGATGGACGACGGCGACCGCGTCGCGAACCCCAGGTGCCTGCAGCAGGCAGGCGCCGATTTCGTCCAGCTCGATGCGGTAGCCGCTGATCTTGACCTGGTCGTCGTCGCGGCCCTGGAAGCGCAGCTTGCCGTCGAAGCCCAGGGTGACTTGGTCTCCGCTGCGGTATGCGGTTGCGAAGTCGGCTGCGCTGCAAAATGGATTGGCTATGAAACGCTCGGCAGTCAGCTCGGGACGCCCGACATAGCCGCGTGCGATACCCGGCCCGGCAATGAGCAGCTCGCCGGTTGCGCCGGGCGGGCAGATTCGCTTGTGGCGGTCGGCAACGTAGACGCGCGTGCCCGGGATGGCCTGGCCGATGGCAACCGGCCCGGTTTCATTCGGGAGGCAATGCTCAAGCGTTGCCCATACCGTGGCTTCCGTCGGCCCATATTCGTTGCAGAGCCGGGTGGCGGGCAAGTGGGCGTGGTGGCGTTCGACCAGATCGCGCGGGCAGGCTTCGCCGGCCACGATGGCCAGTTCCAGGCCGGCAAGGCTGCTGCACGAGGCCGAGGAGAGCATCAGATTCCACTGCGATGGAATCATGATGGTCTGGGTGACGCCTTCGCGGGCAATCAGCCGCGCCAGGCGGTCGGGGTCCGAGGCTTCGATGGGCAGGGGCAGCACCAGTGTGCCGCCGACCGACAGAGTGCCGAAGATGCCTGTGACGGAACCATCGAAAATCAGGGGGAAGGTCAGAAGCAGTATTCGGTTCGGCAGGCCGGGATGAGCCTGATTGCGGGCGGCAACGTGGTACGACAGGTTGCCGTGCGTGACGGCAACCCCCTTGGGTCGTCCGGTGGAGCCCGATGTGAATATGACATAGGCCTCGTCGCCGGACGGGGGGGCCGGGGCGTCAATGGGAGCGCCGCCGCCGACTGGCGGCAGGGCAAAGTCGGCGACCACGACCGGCGACATGCCGCCCACCGTATCGGGCAGCGCCGATACGATGGCGGCCAGCTCGGCCTCGGAGGCGATGAAGGCTTTGCGGTCTTCGGGTGAATCGGGATCCAGGGGGACATACGCAGCGCCGCGCAGCATGATCCCCAGCATGGCCGCCAACGCCAGCGGCATGCGCTCCAGGTGCAGCCCGACCCGGTCGCCCGGCTGGATGCCTTGCGCTTCAAGCCGGCTGGCGACGGCCCGGGCCGACACGAGCAGGCCGTGGTAGCTCAGGCGTTGTTCTCCGTGAACGATAGCGATGGCATCGGGCCGGGCGGCGGCATGGCCGAGAATGGCGTGAATGACGGACGGCGGATTTTGGTGAGTGAGCGGAGTAAAGCCGCCCCGCAGCAGCGAATCGCGCAGCGATGCGGGCAGGGTGTCGATGCGCGCAACGGGCAGGTTGAGCGCATCCGGCAGGATGGACAAGGTGTGCGCCAGCATGTTCAGGCGCAGCTCTGCATCCGCCGTGCTGTAATAACGCCGGTCATGCATGAGCTGTAGGCTGAGTCCGCTTGCCTGGCGCTCTACCATGAGGTTGAGCGGCATGTCGGGCAAGGTGGTGTCGCCGCTTTCGGCCAGGGTCAGCCCGCTGCCGGAAAATGCGCCTGCTTCGTCCAGCGGATAGTTCTGATAGCCGACCAGGCTGTCGAATGCCAGGCTGTCGGGTGGAAGGCCCAGCAGCTCGCGCAGGTCGTCCATGCCTATGGGACCTGCGGCGCGTGCCTGGGCGGCCTGCGCCTGCAGGGCACGCATCCAATCGCCCAGTGGCGTTGCATCGATTCGGGCCAGGACCGGCTGGATATGGATCTGGATGCCGACCAGCGCCGCCGCCGAGTCGTTCTCAAGATGGGGCGGACGCAGTGTTTCGACGGAACCGAACAGGACGGTGTCGTGATTGCCCAGACGGCTGGTCAGCAGCGCCCAGGCGGCTTGCACCAGCGTACTGACGGTAAGCTGTGCCGATCGGGCCAGCTTGCCCAGATTTTCGGCATGGACGGCCGACAGCGTCCGGTGTGTACTGTGTATGTCGGGTTCGCGGGGCTCGGTCAGTGAAATCGGGCGCTGGTTGATTGGCCCGCCATCAGGTTCTGCCGGCAGCGCTGCCTGCCAGTGGCGGCGCGCGTTGACGGCATCGCGGGATTTTTCCCAGTCGACATAGGCGCGAAAACTTGCCGCGGGCAAAAGACCGTGGTCCGGGCCGGTGCGCAACGCCTTGTATATGGTGAATACTTCATCAAGGATAATGCCCAGCGACCAGCCGTCCACAGTCAGGTGGTGGCGGGTCCAGACGACGCAATGGCGTGCCTTGTCCAGCCGAATGAGCGCCAGGCGCATGAGTGGCGGCTTCTTGATGTCGAACGGCGTGCCGCGATCCTCCGCCAGCAGGGCGTCGAGCTGCTGGCGCCAATGGGGAACCCCCGACCAGTCGTGCCGGGCGATGGGCAGCAGTGCATGGCGGTGCACCACCTGGAAAGGGTGGTCTTTGAGATCCCAGTGAAAACCGCTACGCAGCGCGGTGTGGCGGTCGACGACAGCCTGCCATGCCGCGCAAAATTCCGCTTCGGCGAGCTCGCCGTCCAGTACCGCCCACCATTGGCCCATGTATAGCGGTTGATCGGGGTAGGAAAGGCAGCGCACCAGCAGGCCCTGCTGTATGCGGGTCAGGGGATAGGCGTCTTCGATGGGACGCAACACGGGTTTTTCTGTTGCCGAAGGGCGCTGTGGCGAATCGGCGCCATGGGGAAAAGGTGTTGCGGTCATGAGCGTATCCAGCCTGGCGGGCCATGCATGAGCATTGCCGGATAAGAGGCGCGGCCAGGCTTGCGGATTTGAGTCAGGCCCGCATGCCGGCGCCGCGCATCGGTGAAACGATTACAGGCTTTCTATGTAGAAGCCTTCACCCTTGACGTCGCCGTCGGTGAATGTCTTGAATTTTTCGACCCAGTGCCCACCCGTCTTGGCATTGGGATTGCTGGACAGCGCATCGAACGAGGCTTCGTCTTTCCAGACCGTGGCTAGGCCAAACATGGAAGGGTCTTTTTTGGACCGCATGAGGCCGAAGCCGACCAGGCCAGGGATATGGTCGCCGGGTTTGGAGCCGTCGTTGGGAAGCAGGGATTTCTCGAGTAGGGCGCGGGCCTCTTTTTCGTTGCCCGCCTTGATATTGGCGCGTGTAATGGTTAGAAACATTTCTGCCATGATAAGTGATCTCCGTGAGTGAGTGATTGACTACAGGAGTTGCAAACGCCAAGCGAAAATTCAGAGTTTGTTACATACCGCTGTGCTTGGAGAACATGCAGTGTATGCTCGCAAAATGAAAAAATACAAGTCTAGTAACATATTTATTTTTATTGTCATGTATAAAACAATCGGCTCGATTCCACCGCCTGTTTTCAAGCGGCCACGCTCATCCTGACTCAGCTGGCCGCGGCAAAGTTGAATTCTGGGAACAGTTCGCCCCGTATCGGGCCTCCGAGGCGCAGGCCGGTATCCAGCCCCAATTTACCGAGCGCGTCGATCAGGTCTTGCGCATGCGGCGCCACGAACGCGTCGTCGGTGATCCAGCGCGTGACGAAGCGGCGGACGGGATAAGGCGTGTGATTGCCGGGGGCGCCGTGAACAGTGCGGGCGTCGAACAGCAGGCAATCGCCGGCGTCCATATCCCACCCTACGATATCGTAGGCTTCCCGGTTCGCCTCGATGTCGGGAACCTGACCGAACAGGTCCGCATCGCCGCGCGACTGGTCGCCGTGGAATTCGGCGTAATAGGCATCGGCCGCCGACCGCGCCGCCGGAGACTCGAAGAACGATTTGGGCATGAGGATTTTCCCCCATTTGTGCGAGCCCCGTATGAACTCGAGCGTGGCTGCGCGCGGTACCGCATCCAGGGCCACCCAGATGGAGCAGAACGGGCCCTGGATGGCGGTATCGTGATGCCAGGGTGTGCGTTCCGATGTGCCGGGGTGCTTGACGAACCAGGTATCTTGCGCCAGGCGCACGTGGCTGGAGGCCAGTGCGCGGGCGGCAATCCGGGCCGCGGGCGACGACAGGCAGAACTGTTCGAGTTCAGGAATATGCCGGCGCGACCAGCAGTCGGACAGAAACGCGCCATTGCCGTTGTCGAGGCGCCGGAAGAATGGGCTGGGCCGGGCCATATTTTTTTCTATGCCCAATCGGGCCAGTTCGATCCAGTCCTCGGAGAAGGCTTTGCGTATGCAGACGGCGCCGTCCTGCGCATAGCGGGTTGCGAAATCGGACTTGTCGTTCATCACTGCAGGGCCTTTTTGGGTTGGTGGTCCGGGGGATCGTAACGCCTGCGGCGGAATTTTTGTTCATTTTGTGCCGCTTTCCGTTCAGTTTTGGTGTGATTTTTTCCCAACCCAAATTGCTGGCTGTATTATTCAGTATGAAAATATTTGTATCTAAATAATAAAAACGCAATAATGTTATTTCGACTGCTAGTATGCTCTGGCACTGCTACAACTTGTTAAATCAATGAGGTCATATGCCTTATGCGGTGGAAAACAGCCAGGGGTTGGGCAAGGCACGGATGCACTGGATGCTGCGGGTACGCGGCGCCGCATTGGGCCACCCGACCTTTGTTTTTTTTCCCCACGCCGGGGCAACGCCGCTTTGCATAGGCCGGCTGGCGGCGGCCCTGCCGTCTTCCGTGGGGGTAGCCGTGGCCAGTTTGCCCCGCGGCGGCGACCTCGATGACGGCACGCCGCCCCGGCGCGTCGGTGATGCCGCCCAAGAGGCAGCCCTCGGGCTGATGGCCCTGTTGCGCGACAGCGCCGCTGACACCCGGCTGGTACTGGTGGGAAATAGCTATGGTGCATTGCTGGCCTACGAAACGGCGTGGCGGCTGGTGCAGGCTCAGGTGCCTGTCGAGCGGCTCGTTGTGTCCGGCTTCCGTTCGCCGGCCCTGCCCATGGCCGATACCCCTCTTTATCGTCTTCCCCTGCCACAGCTGCGCGCCGAGTTGAGCGCGCGTTTTGGCGCCGCCCCCGATTCGGGCGCGGCATTGGGGGACGAGCTGGGCGAGCAAGCGCTGCGCGCCGATCTGCAGGCGTGCGATACCTATCGCCACCAGCAAGAAGCGCTCTTGCCCATACCTATCGATGTCTTGCACCTGACCGGCGACTCATCGGTATCTGTCGATGAACTCCGGGCCTGGAAGATGGTCACGGGCCTGTCCATGCGCTTCATATCCAGCAAGGCCGGCCATTTCCCCTGGACTGAGTACCCCGATGCCATGGCCAGGACACTGCTCCAGCTGGCCGGGGAGCCAACCCATGCGCACGCTGGCAGCCCATCCACGCTCGCGGCCAGCTACTCATTACGGGAAACATAGTGAAAAAACAGGTACAGACATTGCTGCGGGGTGGGCTCAAGTCTTCCACGCGCCGGCTCGAGCGGCTTGAGCGTGACGCCTGCGAATTATTGGAGATCGCGCCGCCTGCGTCCGCCAACGAGCAACTGGCGCCCAAGGTTCGGGCCGACACCGCTGCCCGTCCTGGCCAGGACCCTGCGCTTGAACTGCTGCGCCGCCTGCTGGCTCAGCGCCTGGCATGCCCCGAACCCGCCCTGGGCCTGTTCGGAACCGGCGTTCTGCATCTGCTGACCCACAAAGCCCAACAGGGTGTGCATATAGGACAGGATGAGGCGGGCAATATTGAAGGGCTCGCAAACCGGCTCAGTCTGCAGGCGCCCGGCCCGGCCGATGCGGCACGGGCCGGCGCCTTTGTGCGTTTCCTGCTCGATACCTACGGCGTCGGCGGCACGCTTGCCTTTGCCCGCGGCATGGACCGGGGCGTCGCGCTCGATGACGTGGCCCGGGAAGCAACCGGCAAGTCGCTGCTCATGCTGGCTTTGCAATGGAGCGAGTCGCTATCGCGCGAGCAGCCCGTCAAGGGGTTGTGGCCCTTTATTGTCTGGACCGTAAGCCTGTTGAGGCCTTACCGCTTCTTTTGCACACTGCTGGTTGTCGGCATATTGATTCAAACGGCCTATGCCACGTTGATGCCCCTCTGGCTGAACGATCTGTTCGATCACGGCATCACTGCCCAGAATGCCAGCGTCATCTGGCGTACCCTGGCTTATCTGGTGGGCGGCTTTCTGGTGACCTCGGCTGCGGGAGTCGCCATTGATTTCAGTGTATCCACACTAGGGCCCAAGGCACTGAACGATATCCGGGCCAAGGTGTTCGACAAGCTCCTGGCGCTGTCTGCGCGCTCCCTGAATCATTTCAAGAGCGGCGATCTGGTCTCGATGTTTTCCGCCGACATGCAGGTCATGGAAAACGCCATTGTCCGTGCCGTGCCCGGCATCGTGTCCAAGGGATTCCTGATGCTGGGTTCGCTGATCACGGCGGTCATACTCGATTGGCGCATGGCGGTGGCCACCATATCGCTGCTGGTGCTTGCGTTCTGGCTGCCCCGCCAGGTGGGCCGTATTGCCGTGCGCGCCGCCTATGAGCGCAAGGTCGAAGACGGCAAGCTTGCGGGTTTCATCAAAGAGTCCGTCCTGCTGCTGCCGGTCATCCGCACGCTCGATCTCGGCAGGCACCGGCGCGATCAGTTCGACGTGCACACCGACGAGATATTCAAGGCCAGCTATAAGCAGTATCTGATGGGCGAGCTTACCGGGCGCGTCACCGTTTTTGCCATCAGCGCGGCGCAGCTCGGCATCATTGGCCTGGGCGCCATTCTTTCTCTCAGCGGCACGGTGTCGGGCGGCGTGGTGGTTGCCTACATCGGGCTTCTGCTGGCGTTTGGCGGTTCCGCCGGCGCCATTGCCGCGCTGCTGCCGCCGGCCATTCAGGCGGTTGGCAGTTGGCAGCGTATCAATACGGTGCTGGCCCAGCCCGACGACATTCCCGCGGCGCCGCGGGGCGACGCCTTCCAGGGGCCGTTGCAGCACGTGTCGTTCAACGACGTGTCTTTCAGCTATAGCGGCGATCGGCTCAATCTGCAAGGCGTCACGCTTGAAACACCCACTCCCCGGCGCATTGCGCTGGTCGGGCCATCGGGCTCCGGGAAAAGCACGGTCATCAATCTGCTGTCGCGCAATTACGATGCCATGAGCGGCAGCGTGCGGCTGAACGATACCGATATCCGCGATATCGATAATCAGTCCCTGCGTTCCCTCATGGCCGTGGTCAATCAGGACACCACCCTGTTCGAGGGTTCCATCGCCTACAACATTCGGATAGGCCGCCTGGACGCCACCGATCACGAGGTCGAGCAGGCCGCGCGGGCGGCGGAAATTCACCATTTCATCGCCTCGCTGCCCAATGGCTACGATACCAACGTCGGCGAAGGCGGAAAATTGCTGTCGGGCGGGCAGCGCCAGCGCGTGGTCATTGCCCGCGCCTTGTTGCGCGATCCCCAGATTCTGCTGCTCGACGAGGCCACGTCGGCGCTCGATGCCGAGGCGGAAGCGGCCATCAACAGCACCTTGTCCAAGATCAGCGCGGACCGCACGTTGTTTTCGGTGACTCACCGCCTGGCCTCCTGCCCCGACATGGACCTGATCTGCGTCTTCCATGACGGCCGGCTGGTCGAACACGGCAGGCACCACGACCTGGTCCGAGGCGGCGGCGTGTATGCCGGCATGTGGGAAAAGCAGGCAGACATCTCGATTGCGAATGCCGGCCAGGATGTGGACATCAGTGTCGAGCGGCTGCGCAAGATACCCCTGTTCTCCAGTGCTCCCCAGAGCGATCTGGAACGCGTGCGCAGTATGTTGCGCGTGGAAGAAGTCGATGCCGACACTGTGCTGATCAAGGAAGGGACAACGAGCGGGCGCTTCTACATCATCGCCCGCGGCAGTGTGGAAAGCTCGGTTCAGTTGGGCGATGGCACAACGCTCACCATGGAAGTCCTTGAAGTCGGTGATTTCTTTGGCGAGTTCGCCTTGCTCGAAGGCATACCCAATCCCACTACATGCCGAACCCGCCATCCCTGCCTGCTGCTTTCCCTGAGCCGTCACGATCTGCGCCATATTGCCGATCTTGGCCGAAGCAGCAACCAGCAGACCGAACTCGAAAAGGCAATCGCCGCCACGCTGGATCGCCGGCTGGATGCCAAGCTCGACGAACTGATGGGGCGCCGGCTCGCCATGCGCAGGGCGGCTTCCGATGCCGCCCCCGGAGGTGCAAACTCAAACTGATCGTCAAGGATCCGCTACAGTGAATAAACCAGCACAGGCCATCGAGTCCATGTTCCTACCTCGCATCCTGCAACAGCGGGCGGCCGATCCGGCTGATCGCTGGTCTTACGTCTTTCTTGATAGTCAGGGGGGCGAGCAATGCCGCTGGACAGCCGGCGAATTGGCTGCCCGCACGCGCGCCGTCGCGGCACGCATCCAGCGCACCACCGAGCCCGGCGAACCGGTGTTGCTGGTGTTCCAGGCCGGGCCCGAGTTCCTGGCTGCCTTCATGGCCTGCCTATGGAGCGGCAGGCTGGCCACGCCCATCAATCCCCCACGTCGCAACCGACTGATAGAGCGTCTTGTGGCGGTGGCCGGCGACTCGGGCGCGCGAGTGGCTCTGACCAGCCAGGACCTCATGACGGCGGCCAGTGACTGGCGCCAATCCAGCACTCAGTTGGGCGCGCTCGATTGGATTGCCATCGATGGCCTTCTGGACGACCCCGGCCTGGACCCCAGCGATGTCAAGCCGGACGACATCGCTTTTTTGCAATACACCTCAGGTTCGACCGCGCTGCCTAAGGGTGTGCGCGTCAGCCACGGCAATCTGGTGCAGGACATGGCGCGCATGCAGTCGGCCTGGGCATTGGGCCCTCATGCCACCATGGTCAGCTGGCTGCCGGCTTTTCATGACCTGGGCCTGATCTTCGGCCTGCTGCAGCCCCTGTATTCGGGTTGCGCTTCGGTGCAAATGGCGCCCAATGCCTTTTTGCAGAAACCCCTGTTGTGGCTGTCGGCCTTGTCCCGGTATCGGGGCACGCATACGGCGGCCCCCAGCTTTGCCTACGATCTGTGCTGCCGCCGCATTGCCCCCGAAGACAGGCCGGCGCTGGACCTGAGCAGCGTCGTCATGACGATGAATGCCGCGGAACCGATCAACCCCGCCGTCCTGGAGCAGTTCTGCGCTGAATTCCAGCCCCATGGTTTCCGGCGCGCCGCCTTTGCGCCGGCCTATGGCCTGGCCGAGAGTACGCTTGCCGTCACCGCCAATCCGGTCGGTGCCGCGCCCGTCATGCGCTGCTTCGATGTGGCCGCCCTGGAACAGGGCAAGGTCCGTATCGTTGAGCAGGGCGTTGCCCAGGGGCGCACGATGCCGGGCAGTGGACAACCTCTGCCCGACGTACCCATTGCCATCGTCGACCCGGAAACTTTCAGGCGCTGCCCCCCGCACACCATTGGCGAGATCTGGGTGGGCGGCCCCACGATTGCGCAAGGCTACTGGAAGCGGCCTGACGAAACAGCCGCCACTTTTGGCGTTTCCATTGCCGGGGAAGATGGCGCGGGCACATTCTTGCGGACCGGTGATCTGGGGGTGCTGGAAGACGGCGAGCTGTTCGTGACCGGACGCATCAAAGATCTCATTATTCTGGGCGGCGCCAATTTCTATCCCCACGATATTGAAAGAGTGGCGCAGGACGCCCACGCTGCGTTGCGCCGCGATAACGGCGCGGCGTTTGCCCTGGCGTCGGACACCGATGGCGGGCGCGAACAGGTCGTGCTGGTGCAAGAGCTGGAGCGCTCCCGGCGCGGCGAGGCGACCGAACCCATCATCCAGGCGGTGGTCCAGGCCGTTTGGCAGAATCTGGAACTGCCTTTGGCGCAGCTTGTGCTGGTCACGCCTGGGTCGGTGCTTAGGACGTCCAGCGGAAAAATCCAGCGGCTGGCCAACAAGCGCGCCTTTCTTGACGGCACATTGCCGGTCATCGCCCACTGGCAGAGCATGACGGCGCCGTCTGTGCCGCCCCGGGGACGCAGCGCGCAGGCTGGCGGCCCTGGTGCGGATGCGCTGTGCGCCTGGCTGACCGGGTGGCTGGCTGACCGGCTGAATCTGCCGGCCGCTTCCATCGATATGCACCGGGGTTTTGCCGAAATGGGACTCGATTCCCTGGGGTCGACCGAGCTTGCCTTTGCGTTGGGAAGCCACACCGGCGCCGAGCTGCCCGAAACCCTCGCC
>JBATWU010000165.1:0-4494 GCA_049672825.1 Pusillimonas sp. | reverse complement strand
GTGCAAGGGTACCCCCGCAGGGGGCGCAGCGATGGAGCCCGGCACCGGCCCAGCACCCGGGCAACGCCGCAAGAACAACTCCGACGTCAATGCCGCCCAATTCCACCGCATCAACACTCCACCCCATCAATGGCATTGCCATCGCCTGGCTCTCTGCTAAAACCCAGCATCAAGCAGCCGCAAACACTTGAACCGAAAATGCGCTAGCCGTGATGCCGGGTCTCGCCCAGGTCGAGCCACACACGCCGCATGGTCGGGTCTTCATGATCGCGATCATTCTGGAAACCCAGATGAGTCATCAGGCTTAGCATGGGGCGGTTCGTGGCCAGCACCAGGCCGTCTATATAAGTCAGCCCCTGCTCCTGGGCGGCGTTGATCAGAGCCCCCATCAACTGGGCGCCCAGGCCGCGCCGCTGCCAGTCGTCGCCAATCACCAGCGCATACTCCGCCCCCCGTCCGTCGGCATTGCGCAAATAATGGGCAAAGCCAACGATCTGCTCGCGAGGGAAACCCCGATGCTCCGGATTGGGCACCTGCACCGTCGCCACCAGCGCCAGTTCGCGGTCATAGTCTATGCGCGTATAGCGGGCCAGCATGCGCGGGGTCAGCTCCCGCATCATCGAAACAAAGCGCATATATCGCGATTCGTCGGACAGGCCGCGAACGAACTCCTGCAGGGGTTCGGCATCTTCCGGCCGGATGGGCCGCAACAGCCAGGGCATGCCGTCGGCAAAAGTCTTGGGCTGCACCAGGCGGCGCGGGTAGGGATGGATGGCCATGTGCCGGTAGCCGGTGGTTTCAGGCAGCGCCAGCATCGATTCGCTGCTCAGCTCCACACGCACGGCGTGCGCCCACAAGCGCATATCGTCGGCATACAGCGGGTCGAGGATCAAGGTATTCAGGCCCGGCAGCTCGCTGACCAGCTCGGAAATGCGTTCCAGCGATTCCAGCAAGGTCTCGAATGCGGCGGGAGTCAGTTGGCGGGCCAGCACACGGTTCCACAAACTGCTGCGCAGGACCAGCTTGCGGGCCAGGTAACTGTTCAGCGGGGGCAATTCAACCGCCCGGTAGGCGCTGGTAATCAGGGCATCCTGTCCTCCAGAACCGAACGTAATGTAGGGGCCGAACTTGCTGTCGCGCTGCACGCGTATGGCCATGGGCCAGGATTCCTCGCGTCCGCCGCCATGCCTGCCAACGGCACCGGCATCGGGCGGATACTGCACCGGTACATAAAAGCAATCGAGCAGTTGCCGGCACTCGTCGTCGCTCAGGCTGGCGCGGCGCTCGCTTTGCGCCCGGCCAATCAGCGCCCGGGCCTCGTCCAGCCTGGGCGGCTTTCCAAGGGGCTCGGGCGGCAGCGTCTGCTGCGACAAAGTCTGGTTGTAATGATAGGCGCCCAGAATGCCAAAAGCATTGGCCGCAGACTCGGGCGTGCGAAAAGCCGGCGTCCCGACATCGTCGAGCATATGGCGCAAAGGCCGCATGCTGGCATCGCCCAGGAAACAAGTGATGATGGGCTTGCGCGCATTGGGCGCAATGGCCGCCAATTGGCGGGCCACGCCCGGCAAGTCGGACAGCGGGTCGGGGCACAGCAGCGCCAGGACGCCGTCCACACCCGGGTCGTCCACCAGGATATCAATGACGCGCTGTGTGACGCCGGGCGTCAGGCCCGAGTACGTCACCACGGGATTGCGGGTTTCCGCGGCGGGTTCCAGGCAGTCGCTCAGTGCCTTGATGGTGGCCTGCGACAATTCGGCGGTCATTACCGCCTCGGTATCCCCCATGACATCAAGCGCCAATTGCGATGCACCCTGCCCGTTCGAGAACAGCGCTATCTTGCGCCCGCGCGGACGGCGCGTGTACACCAGCACCTTCAGCGCGGAAAACAGCTGGACAAAGTACTGTATGCGCACCGCGCCCGCCCGCCGCAGCAATGCATTGAAGACGGCGTCCTGGGCTGACGACTGCCCGGTGCCGTAACCCACCTTGAGCACCACCACCGGCTTGACGCCGGCCGCCGCCCGCAGCGCGCTTGAAAAACGGCGCGAAGAAGACGCCTCTTCCAGGTAAAGCGCGATGCTGTCGGTGCGCGCATCCATGGCAAGATAATCGAGCACATCGGCCACGTCGACGATAGCCTCATCGCCCAGCGACACCACGGTGGAAAAACCCAGGCCGATATCTTCGGCCCAGTCGAGCACCGCCGCGGTAATCGAGCGGGACTGCGCCACCAGCGCAACGCGCCCGCCCTGCGCCGTCTTGGGCTGATGGCTGAAATTCAGGCCCAGATGCGGCCTTTGCACGCCGAAGGAGCGCGGCCCCAGCACAGCGCAGTCATTCAGAGTGCCCCAGGTACGGCAATACACCATGTCCTCCAGTGGATCAGCCGACGGCTGGTCGTGGGGCAACAGAATCAGGCCGCGCGGGCGATGCGGTCGCAGCGCCTCCAGGGCCTCGGGCAGCCGCGCCGAGTCGACGCACACTACCGCCAGATCGAGTCTTTGCTGCGCGGAGATGCCCCGCAGCTTGCCGGGTACGACAATGGGGCGGTTTGCGCTGGCATCGACAATATTGACGGCGTTGCGCAGCCCGCGCGGCACAACTTGCGCCAGCGGCAGGGGCCGGTCGGCCAGCACCAGGACGCTGTGGGGTTCGAAGAGTGCGGCAAGTCGATGTCGCGGCATGTTTGATCCGGTTTTCAACAGTGATGGACCCGTGCGCTAAAACGGTAATAAATCTGTACTCTAAAATAGGAAGATTACTTGCTCAAGCCTAACGACTAACAATGACCTCGTCCAGCTCTTCCGTAGTACGCACCCGGTTTGCTCCTTCGCCCACCGGATACCTGCATTTGGGGGGCGCCCGCACCGCCCTGTTTTCATGGGCCTTTGCGCGCCACCACCAGGGCGTTTTCGTGCTGCGCATTGAAGACACCGATGTGGAACGCTCCACGCCCGAAGCGGTCCAGGCTATTCTTGACAGCATGCAATGGCTGGGCATGCAGCCCGACGAAGGCCCCTTCTACCAGATGCAGCGCATGGACCGCTACCGCGAGGTCGTTGCCCAGTTGCTGAAAGACGGCAGCGCCTACCATTGCTACAGCAGCCCCGATGAAGTCGAGGCGATGCGCGAAAAGGCCCGTGCGGCCGGGCTCAAGCCCCGCTACGACGGCACCTGGCGACCCGAACCCGGCAAGACGCTGCCGCCCGTGCCCGCCGACCGCAAGCCCGTGGTGCGCTTCAAGAACCCCACCGACGGCGCAACCGGCTGGAACGACCTGATCAAGGGCCCCATCAGCTTCGACAACAGCGAACTGGATGATCTGATCATTGCCCGCCCCGACGGCACGCCCACCTATAACTTCTGTGTGGTGGTCGACGACTGGGACATGGGCATCACCCATGTGCTGCGCGGCGACGACCACGTCAACAACACGCCCAGGCAGATCAATATTCTACGCGCGCTGGGCGCGGCCCTGCCGGAATACGGACACGTGCCCATGATACTCGGGCCCGATGGCGAAAAGCTCTCCAAGCGCCACGGCGCCGTCAATGTCATGGAATACGACAATGACGGCTACCTGCCCGAAGCCATGATCAATTACCTGGCCCGCCTGGGCTGGAGCCACGGCAACGACGAACTGTTCACCCGCGAACAACTGGTGGAGTGGTTCGATACGCGCAACCTGAGCAAATCCGCCGCGCAATGGGATCCCAAGAAGCTGAACTGGGTCAATGCGCATTACATCAAGCAGAGCAGCAACGAAGACCTGGCCGAGCGCGTTGCGCCCCGCATCCGCCAGCGGCAAGGCGACCCCGGCGCGGTCGACCTGGCGACCGTGATGGGCCTGCTGAAAGATCGCGCCGAAACACTGAATCAATTGGCGGACGGCGCTATGCTGTTCTGCGGTGCATACACGCCGGCCAGCCCCGAGCTGCTGGCCGAACATATTGACGACGCGGCGCGCGCGCTATTAGCCGACTTTGCCGGCAAGGCACAGGCCCTGCCTGACTGGACCAGCGAAGCGCTGGACGCCCTGATCAAGGCCATGCTGTCCGAACACGGCATAAAGATGCCAAAACTGGGCATCCCCTTGCGGCTGGCGGCTACGGGGCAGAAGCAGACGCCTTCCATCGGCGCCGTCCTGGCCATATTGGGGCGCGAGCGCGTTCTGGAACGGCTGGCGGCGCTTTAAGCCCCGCATCTAGAACGGCAGGCGATAGCCCGGCGACATGCGCCTTGCGGTAATGGTGGTGCCGTCGGTGTCTTTCAGCGACAGTGCCTTGTCAGTGGCCGACACGATGGTGTAGCGGTTGGTATAGATGGGATCGTCCAGGCTGACCGGCGCGCCGTTCGACTGCAGCGTACGCATGGTCAGCGTCTGCTGGCTGTGTTCCCAGCATCCCGTTTCCGATAAGCCCTGCGATGGGTTCTTGCCGCGTTTGAGTTGCTCGGTATACGCCATGGCACCATCGGCGTGCAGGGTGAACAAGG
>JBATWU010000164.1:0-21568 GCA_049672825.1 Pusillimonas sp. | reverse complement strand
CGCCCGACTGCACGGCGGGGGCTGCGTCGCTCAATTGTGCAAGCACATGCATCGCGCTGTTTATGAAATCGAACATTATTCGTTACGTCCTATAAAACAAAATCGAAAGGAATATCGGCCATGGCCTGGTACGCAATGCCGTTTTCAGTGTAGGGCTTGAAGCGCGCCGTATGCGCCGCCTTCAGTGCGGCCTCGTCAAGCCGGGAGTAGCCGGACGACGACTGCACGGACGCATTGATGACTCCGCCCTGCGCGGAAATCAGCACCCTGACCACCACCCGGCCCTGCTCGCCGCGCCGCTCGGACGCGCGTGGGTACACAGGCATGGGCCGCTTGCCCAGATAATCGACCTTGCCTATGAGGCGTGGCCGGTTCGGATCCACCGGCTTGGGCGGCGCCTTGGGTACGGCAGGTGCCGCGGCCTGCCCGGAGGGCGGAACAACCTGGGGCGGCGGCACGGGCGCCGGCTTGACCACGGGTTTAGGCTTGGGCTTGGGTTTAGGCTTGGGCGGCGGTTCGGGCTTGGGTTCAGGCTTGGGCTCTTCCACCACGGGCTCGGGTTCTGGCTCGGGCTCGGGTTCAATGACAGGCTCGGGCTCGGGTTCAGGCTCGGGCTCCACGACAGGCTCGGGTTCCGGCTCGGGAGGCTCCGGGACAATATCGGGCTCTGGCGGCGGATAGGGTATTTCTTCGGGTGGAGGAATCTCGGCCTCGACGGGCTCTTCCGGCTGCTCGGGGTTGGGCGCCGCATCGACGACTTCGTCGGCGATTTCAACAAAGCGCACCTCTACGGCTTCGGGCAACTCTAGTTCGGGTTTGACCGCCTTTGCCGACACAATGGCGCCAAGCACGGCCAGATGCAGACCCACTGCAATAACAGCCCCCGACACTTTGACAAGCGTACTGGGAGACTTGGGTTGAACACGAGAACGCGACATGAATCCGGCAATAGAAAAGGTTGAACAGCGTCGGTATCGTGCACAAACAGCTGCTTCTAATTCAAGACCGACACTATAACAATAATGCGAACTATTCGCAATATAAACGATCAAGAAATTATGCTGTACGACCTGCCTACCTCATCCCCGCCATGGATATTCGCCATCCGCGCCCTTCCAAAGCACAGCCTTTCAAGTGCTGCAAAAGTGAAACAGTCCCGTCCCGCATTTCATCATGAAAGCGATTCCGACCCACTACTACTCAATGGCCAAAATTTCAGGTCCGCGAGCGTCGGCACAGCAAGCGCCGATTCGACGAGTTCCGCCACGTCCAGCAGATATGCCTCGTCAAACCACCGCCCCGCGAGCTGAAACCCTGCAGGCAGCCCCGTGCTTGTATATCCACACGGAATGGAAACTGCCGGGTGGCCTGTCATGTTGAATCCCAGGGTATAGGGGTACCATTCAGCTCGCACCCTTCCGGTCTTCCGCCCATTTATCACCACAGGCTCATGCGGATCTTGCGCGTGCGGCAAAGGCGGAGCGGACATGGTGGGCGAGGCAATCACATCAAAGCGGGCGAGGATGTCTTGCACCTGTCGAAAGGCGGCCGATCGCTCGGCCAATGCATCCAGATAGTCCGTTCCGGTATGCCCTGCGCCACGTTCGAAATGCGTCAGCAGGGAAGGGTCAACATTGACCATTTGCTGCGGCTCAAGGCCACGCAGGCTCCGCCGCACGCGGCTTTCCATCAAGACCAGGAAATGAGGCTCAAGCGCCGCAAAGTCCAGCTCAACCTCTTCTACCACTGCCCCCAGAGCCTCCATCTGCCCTAGCGCCGCCAGCGACAGCCGCTCTATGTCCGGATCCAGCTCTTTATTGCCGCACTTGGGCAGCCACGCTACGCGAACGCCTTCCAAACTATTGCACTGTCCAGGCGCTGGCCGCCTTCCCTGGCTGTAAGGATCGTGCAAATGGCCTCCTTCCAGAACCTCGTAGAAAAGCCGCGTATCGGCAACGTTTCTCGCCAGGGGGCCGGCATGCGCCGTTACAGCAAAAAGGTCTTGGGCCTGATGATCAGGAAGTGAACCGATGGTTGGTTTCAAGCCAACCACACCGCAACATGCCGCGGGGATTCTTACGGACCCTCCACCATCTGTACCCAGTGAAATCGGCCCCATGCCAAGAGCAACCGCCACCGCTGCCCCGCCGCTGGAGCCGCCACTTGTCACATCGGGGCTAAAGGGGTTCAGCGTCAAACCCGATAAAGGCGAATAGGTGAAGGCCTTGTGGGCGAGCTCGGGCGTAGCGGTTTTTCCCAGCAATATAGCGCCTGCAGCCCGTGCCCGGGCGACCGCAAGATTATCTTCTTGGGGGACAAAAGCAGGTAATGCTTTGGAGCCGTATCTGGTGGGCACGCCCTGGCAATTTGTCACATCTTTTGCCGAATACGGCACGCCATGCAAAACGGGAACATCCTCGCCAGCCATCACGCGCCGCTGTGCTTCACCGGCAGCTTCCAAAGCTTGATCAGCAACTGTGCAGACAAATGCGTTGGTTTCCTTGCAATCGCCGATCCTGGAAAGCATGGCTTCCACCACTTCGACGGCAGAGAGCTCTTTCTGGCGGATCTTCTGGGCGAGTTCCACGGCTGACAAGCAACAAATTTCATTCATGATATTCCCTTACGGTAGAGTCTGGCGCCATGCTCCGGCAAACGCTTATTGCACGGGCGGGATATTCGCATCCTTAACAAAAGCAGCCCAGATTTTCATATCCTCCTGAATCAGCTTTTTTGTCGCTTCCTCGTCCAGCGCATAGACTTCAATGGCGCGGCTGGCAAACCATTCATGGGTCTGTGGCTCTTTTAAAGAGGCGGACAAAGACTCTCTCAGTCGCTGGGCAATAGGCTCGGGCGTCCCTGCCGCGGCGGCAATACCCAGCCAGGAAGACATTTCAAATCCGGGGAAGGTTTCGGCAAAAGTGGGCAGCGACGGCATAATTTGCGCGCGCTTTGGCGACGAAACTGCCAGGCTCTTTATGAAGTCCAGTTGCTCCTGGGCGGCGGCGGTATCCAGAAGAAAAAAGGATGCGTCCAAGTCGCCTTGCCGCAGCCCCGTCAACACTTGCGATGAGTCTTTGTACGGAACCTCGTAAATCTCGATGCCGGCCGCCTTGGTCAGCAAGTAGTTCGAAAGGCGCGCGCTTGCCGAGTAATAAGGCATGGTCACTTTTCCTGGGTTGGCCTTGGCATAGGCCACGAACTCTTCAAGGTTGTTTACAGGCAAGTTTTCTCGCACCTGAAGTACCCAAAACACTCGTCCAAAGGTACCTATATGAGTAAAGCTGTCTACCGGGTCATAAGGCAGATTGCTGAATAGACTGGGCGCCGCGGCGTGCGTGCCGGTGTTGCTTACCGTCAAGGTATAGCCATCGGGCGCACTGTCGGCGACATAGCGTGTGCCTATCGTGCCTATTGCGCCGGGCTGGTTCACGACATTGACGGTCTGCCCCAAATGCGCCTGCAAACGCTCGGCCAAATAGCGGCCCATGATGTCGGTTGAGCCTTGACCGAACGGGACGATCAGACGGAGCGACTGCTGCGGGAAATTAGTCTGCGCAGCAGCGAGGCCAGACAAGCAGAGCATTAGCAAGATCGACAGAAAACGATTCATATATAACCTTTTCGTGTAATGGGGCTGTGACAATAAAGCGTGTGAAGACTAGATAATTTTGTTGCGGAGCACACCTATTCCAGGGACCTCCAGCTCGACCACGTCGCCAAGACTGCCCTTTTTTGCTTGCTCCAACCCCGAACAATTGCCTACCGTCGCCGAAGAGAGCATTTCACCGGGAATCAACGGGGCCGCACGCGACGCATAAACAATGCAGTCGGAAAAAGTCCATTGCGGATCCGCTGTGCTGCCTGTCGCCCATACTTCGTTATTGACTCGAAGCGTTGCCTTGAGATTATAGATATCGATCTCGTCGCGCGTGACGATACAAGGGCCTGTTGGATAAGACTGTTCGAAATCCTTGCCCTTCGCGGTAATGGAAAGGGACGTGGCGGACGCGCGCGCCTGTTCGTCCCGCGCGCTCAAATCGTTCAGGAGTGTATAACCAAATATGTGCTCGTCCGCCTGCTCTAGCGGTATATCCCTGCCCGCCTTTCCAATGATGGCTGCGATTTCCAGTTCGTAGTCTATCCAGTCTGAATAGGCCGGCCAGGCGATGTCCTCATCAGGTCCCGCTACACAGAAGTGATCCATAATCCAATAAACAGGCGTATCGTAATAACCTGGTGGCGGACGCTGTATAAACTTTTCTTTGGCCGCCTGAAAGGCCGCCTCGGGGTCTTCGGCGCCCTGGGCGTTAATTCGCGCCCGCCCTTCCTGAGCGCGTGCAAGGTGTGCCGGATAGCTGGACATCGAGCGAAGCCTGGGGGGCCGGGGAATAGGGGCAAGCAGTCTTACCGAATCCAAAGGAATGAGCGCCTCATCGGGCGGGGCTTCCGCAAGCTGGTAGGCTGCGGCCAGTCCGTCGTCTCCGTGCTCGATCAGCGCAAGCATGCTGGCAAAACAAGTTAAGGAAGCGCCGCCTCGAATAGCGCATGCATCCTCGAACACCAAAATCTGCTTGGACGAATGGATGCAGCCAATCTGAATCTTTCCGCCTCGCTCGAATGTAACAAGCTTCACTATGGACCTCCCTTGTCATGACATCGGCCGCAATAAAAAAGGCACTTAAGTTAACTTAAGTGCCTATTTTCTTTGCAGTAAGTGGTGGGTGCTGACGGGTTCGAACCGCCGACCTACGCCTTGTAAGGGCGCCGCTCTACCAGCTGAGCTAAGCACCCTTTCTTTGCTGGTGATGACTGCCCCATGCTGGGGCCAGCCAGATGCCATCTGCAAATTTCGGGTTACTGCACTTGCTGCAAAACGCGAGAAGAACGAAATTATAAGGGATCACGTTTTGCAATGCAAACCGTGAAAGGTGCCAACAAGATTAGTTGACGGCGTCTTTCAGGGCTTTCCCAGGACGGAATTTAGGCACCTTGGCTTTCTTGATCTTGATGGCTTCGCCGGTGCGTGGATTGCGGCCAGTGCGGGCGGCGCGTTCGGAAACAGCAAATGTGCCAAAACCGACCAACGTAACGGTGCCCTTCTTTTTCAGCGTAGTTTTGACGGCGCCGATAAATGCTTCGAGTGCGCGGCCAGCGTCGGCCTTCGACAAATCTGCCTTGGTTGAAATGTGTTCGATAAGCTCGGTTTTGTTCATTAAGGTTACCCCTAAAAATTATTGTAGCCAAGCGCGGCCCGTGGGCCAGCCTGGCGCTTGATTGAAAAATACTTGAGTACGCATGGTGCAATCCGTACTACTCACAAAAGATACTGCGAGCTCAACCAGCTTGCTTTCATGCAAAAACACACTTGGTTGACTACCGCGTATTAAGCCTTCGAAAAAAGAGTGTGTCAAGCAAAAAAACCCCCAAAACCCGCATCGTTGCTGACTGTTTTGTTTCTGCGCAGCAACATCGGGGGTTTTCAGGGTGTTTACAGCCATCGCAATCCATGCCCAATAAATTGTGATGGAGACCGCCCGAAAACTGGCGCTGCCGCGCCTACGCCAAGGCCTGGTCGAAATCGCCGATTAAATCCTGTATATCTTCAATACCTATTGATACACGTAAAAAGTTGTCGGAAATCCCCATCAACGCCCGGCGCTCCGCACCCATCTCATAATAAATAGTGTGCGCCATCGGCAACACCAGCGTCCGGTTATCTCCCAGATGGGTCGCCAGCGCCAGCACTTTCAAGCGATTGAGGAAATCGAACACGTCGATATCATCGGCCAGTTCAATACCCATCAAGCCGCCGAACAGACCGCCGAACAGTTGCCTGGCCCTTTCGTGCTGAGGGTGGCCTGGCAACCCAGGGTAATGTATTTTGGCAACCTTGGGATGCTGGCTCAGTGCCTGCGCCAGGGCCAGGGCATTGGCGCAAATTTTGCCCATGCGCAGCGACAAGGTTTCAGCGCCCACGGCCAGGCGATGCGCGGCCTCGGACGACAGCGTGCCACCCATGTCGCGCAGACCCTTCTTCTTGATCTGTGTCAGCCCCCAGGACGTTGGATTGCCCTTGCGGTAGGGTTCGGCGATATTGGGATAGCCCGACCAGTCGTACAGTCCGGTGTCGGTTACGGCGCCGCCCAGGGCGTTGCCGTGCCCCCCAATGTGCTTGGACAAAGAGTTGACCACCAGCGCCGCGCCAACCGCCCTGCCCTGGCACAGCAAGGGCGTGACCAGGGTATTGTCCAGCACATACACCAAGTTCTTTGTTTTGCACCACTCGCCTATGGCCGCAAGATCGGCAATCTGGGTGCCCGGATTGGCCAGCGACTCGGTGAACATCATGCGGGTTTCAGGCCGCCATGCCTGCTCGACATTGCGCACGTCGGTGGCGTCGACCAGCGTCACGTCGACACCCAATCCCGCAAGCGTGCCCAGCAGGCTGTTGGTATTGCCAAAAATATGCTGGCTGCTGATCAAGTGATCGCCGGCCTTCAGCAAGGAAAAGAAAGTGGCAGCCAGGGCCGCCATGCCGGTTGCGAAACTGACCGTGCCGGCGGCGCCTTCCATCTGGCTGATCTTGGATTCCAGGGCGCTGGTGGTGGGCGTGCCCTGCCGGGCGTAGGTAAACCCCGCCTTGCCCTGGAACACCGCCGCCAGCTCGCGTGAATCGGCGAAGGCGTACTCGGACGAGGGATGCATGGGCTTGTGAATAGCGCCGTGCTCGACCGAAGCGCGACGGTCGGAATGAACGATGGTAGTGGTAAAGCCGTTTTTAGCCATGATGGATAGAGTTCAACAAAGAGGGATCCGGTCGGCACCGGAACGGCGCCGGTTCAATCATACTGCCACCGCGCGGGCTCGGCGGGACGCCATGCCCGGCAGCTATAAACTTATGCGTCGATTCAGGTGGCGGCCAAGGATGGTGGAGCCGTGCGTTGGCGCACCGATTCGTACAAACACACCGCGCTGGCCACACTGACATTCAGGCTTTCGACCGAACCCAGCATGGGAATCGTAACCAGCTCGTCGCAGGTTTCACGCGTGAGCCGCCGCATGCCCTCGCCCTCGGCGCCCATGACCCACGCCATTGCCCTGCGGGCGTCCACCTGATGCATGCCCGCAGCCGCCTGGTCATCGGTTCCCACCAGCCAGACATCGCGCGCTTTCAATTGCCGCATCGTGCGGGCCAGATTCGTGACCATGATGTAAGGCACGGTTTCAGCGGCGCCGCAGGCCACGCGCTGCACAGTGCTGTTCAGTCCGACGGCCCGATCGCGCGGCGCAATCACCGCGTGCACGCCGGCGGCATCCGCCGTGCGCAGGCACGCGCCCAGATTATGCGGATCGGTCACGCCGTCCAGAATCAGCAGCAGGGCCGGCACGGATTTATCTTCAAGCAGATCAAGCACCTCGTCCACGTCGATGGCCAGTTCATGCGCTTCGGCAAGGGCCACCACGCCCTGATGGCGGGTGCCGCGCGCCAAGCCATCGAGCCGTTCCGAAGAAACGGGGCGGACACGGATGTTGGCCGCCTGCGCCTGCTCGATAAATGACTGCATGCGCTTATCGCGCCGCGACGCTTCGACATAGAGTTCTTTGATGGAGTCCGGCGCATGGCGCAAGCGGGCGACGACCGCGTGAAAGCCGGCGAGGACCTGATGAGACGACATGATCTTCCTTTTAAGTATTCTTGAGGCAGGCAAGGCACAGAGCCCGCGTTGCGGCGATGAGCACAACACAGTCGCGAGAGGCCAGCCCCGATTTTAATCCCGCCCGCGGCAAGGCGCTGCGCATCAGCGCGCGAGCCGGCCAAACGCCCGCCGAATGGCGACGGCCAGCCAGGCTGGCCCAGTGCGCTGTTTGGTCAGCCCGGGCGCCAAAGTCGAGTATTCGAATTAGCCAAACAACACCCTAGCGCCGTCCGCGGCTGGTTTTCACGGTCTTGCCGGCCTTTTTTCCGGGGGTAGCCGCCTTGGCGCTGCGCTTGGCCGCCGCCCTGCGCTGCTGCGAGGTCGTGCCCTTGAGCTCTGCCGGCTTGGTGGGCGCCGCGCGCTTGGCCCGCCTTTCTGTTGGCGGGTCGGGTTCGATGGACGATTTGAGCGCCTTGAAACCCGTGCCTTTTACCAAGCGAAACTCAATGCGTCGCGCCTCGAGGTCGACACGGGAAACCTGCACTTGCACGGCATCGGTCAGGCGGTAGCGCATGCCGGTGCGCTCGCCGCGCAATTCGTTCATGGCTTCGTTGTACTGGAAGTAATCGGATCCGAGTTCCGATACATGTACCATGCCTTCCACGAAAAGCGTATCGAGTGTGATGAAGATGCCGAAACTGGCCACCCCCGTGACGCGGCCGCTGAAGACTTCCCCGACATGTTCTTTGACGAACCAGCACTTGAGCCAGGCCTCGACATCGCGCGAGGCGTCGTCCGCCCGGCGTTCGCGCGCCGACAAAAGCAGGCCGAGCTTTTCCCAGAGCGCATGCTCGCGCTCGCCCTTGGGCAGGGCTGCGGCGCCGCTGATGTCGTCAAGCTTGGGCACATAACGCTTGCCGTGCAATACGCCCTTGATGACCCGATGCGTCAGCAGGTCTGGGTAGCGGCGGATGGGTGATGTGAAATGCGCGTAATGGTCGTACGACAAACCGAAGTGACCCACTTGCTCGGGGCTGTAGATGGCCTGCTGCAATGATCGCAGACACATGGTTTGTATGATTTCGAAGTCGGGACGCGCTCGGGCCGCTTTGATCAGGCGCGCGTAATCCGTCGTCGAAGGATCGTCGCCGCCATCGAGCGTCAGGCCCAGGTTGCGCAGATAGTCGCGCAGGGATTTCAGTTTTTCAGGCGTCGGCCCTTCGTGCACGCGATACAGTCCCAGACGCTTGTTGCGGGTCATGAACTCGGCAGCGCAAGTGTTGGCCGCCAGCATGCACTCTTCAATCAGTTTGTGCGCGTCGTTGCGGGTATAAGCTTCAATGCGCTCGATTTTGCCCAGTGGATTGCAGACAATGCGAGTCTCGACCGTGTCGAAGTCGATGGCGCCGCGCTTGATCCGCGCCTGCGCAAACAGTCGATAGAGCTCGTACAGGTTCTGTATATGAGGCAGCACGGCTTGCATGGACTGCCCCGCCGGCCCGCCGGGTTGCTGCAGCGCCGCCCACACGTCGGTGTAGGTGGTGCGGGCGTGTGAATGAATGACTGCCTCGTAGAACTGGTATGCAGTAATGCTGCCAGCCTTCGTGCCGCTGGCGGCGACGACCATGTCGCACACCAGCACCAGGCGATCGGCATCCGGATTCAATGAACAGATGCCATTGGACAGGGATTCGGGCAGCATGGGAATGACGCGGCGCGGGAAATACACGCTGGTGCCACGGTCGAGCGCATCGTCATCGAGCGCATCGCCGGGCCGCACGTAATGGCTGACATCGGCAATGGCCACCAGCAATCGCCAGCCCGGCCGTTTACGTTTCTCTGTGCCCAGATCCACCGGCATGCAAAACACGGCATCGTCGAAGTCGCGGGCATCTTCGCCATCGATCGTGACGAATGGCACATCGCGCAAATCGACGCGGTTCTTGAGTTCGGCCGGCTTCACCGTGGCGGGAATTCGCGCCGCCTGGTTCAAGGCGGCTTCCGAAAACTCGTGCGGAACATCAAACTTGCGCACCGCTATTTCAATTTCCATGCCCGGGTCGTCGATTTCGCCCAGCACCTCGATGACGCGGCCCAAAGGCTGGGTGTGGCGCGTGGGCTGCTGAACGATTTCGACCGATACGACCTGGCCATGCTCGGCCGCGCCAACGTCTGACGTGGGAATAAGAATGTCGTGCTTGATGCGCTGGTCTTCGGGGACAACAATAAAGGCGCCCCGCTCTTTCAGAAAACGGCCTACCAGCTTATTGGTGTGCCGTTCGACCACTTCGACAATGCTGGCTTCGGGCTTGCCCCGGTACTCGCCGTCGGGTTTGGCCAGCACACGGTCGCCGTGCAGTACCTTGAGCATTTCGCGCGGAGAAAGAAACAGGTCGGGCCCGCCATCGTCGCGCAGCAGAAAACCAAAGCCATCGCGATGGCCCTGCACTTTTCCAGCGATGAAATCCAGCTTGTTGTTCAGCAACAACTGTCCCTGGGTATTGATGAACGCCTGTCCATCGCGTTCCATGGCTTTCAGGCGGCGATCGAAGCCGACGGACAGTGGCAGCGACGCCCCCAAAACCTTTGCCAGCGCGTCGGGAGTGATGGGTGCCGGGTTGGTGCGCAGGTACTGCAGAATAACTTCGCGGCTGGGTACATCCGGATCGAAGTCCGGCGGCAGCTCGTGCCCAGCGCCCTTTTCATTGTTATTTGTGTCTTTTTTAGATCGTTTGATCAAAGGTGATTTCCATTTATTAAAAATATCCGTTATACTTTGCGCCTCTTAAAGATGTAGCGCGAAACGCAAACAGCAGTATTATCGCAAACACGGTAAAGCGTTAGCATACACTTTATGCCCAGGTGGCGGAATTGGTAGACGCGCATGGTTCAGGTCCATGTGCCGCAAGGTGTGGAGGTTCGAGTCCTCTCCTGGGCACCACTAAGTTTTAGCAAACAACCCTGTAAGTCATTGATTTACGGGGTTTTTTGTTGCCTGAGGGAAACAGCCGCCGGAAACGGGCCCTGTTGTTTGCGCGCACTTTTTCGCGACGCCCGGGCCGGATAAAACTAAACAGTCAGCGCATGCCGCATCATCACATGCTTGATGCCGGCATCCATATACACCGCGCCTTCCGCCACAAATCCGTGGCGTGCGTAAAAGGCTTGCGCGTGCAACTGGGCCGACAGCGCCACTTCCAGGTAGTGCCTGATGCGCGCTTCGTCGACCAGCGCCTGCAACAGCCTGGATCCGACGCCCATACCGCGGTAATCGGCCTGGACCGCCATTCGTCCGATGTGGCCATCGGGCAGCAGGCGCCCCGTACCCACCGCCATGCCTTGCTCATCATAGGCCAGCGCGTGAACGCAACGCGGGTCGTTCTCGTCCATTTCGAGTTCGAGGGGGACATGCTGTTCCTGCACAAACACCGCAAGGCGGATAGCGCTTGCGTCGGGCTTGCAGATGTCCCAGTCGCCCACGACGATATTGAAATTCTTGCTCACAAAGCGTCTCCGGTAATGCGGCGCGGCATCGGGGCCGCGCACGCTGCGCCACTTGGCGCCAGACATGCGCGGCCAGCCGTGCCGCTCAACCCGCCAGTTTCAGGCCGATGATGCCCAGTATGATGAAACCTACACTGACCAGGCGGGGAGCGCTGGCGGATTCTCCGAGCATGAGAATGCCCAATATGACGGTGCCCACGGCACCGACACCCACCCAGACCGCATAGGCGGTGCCCATGGGCAGTTGCTTCATGGCCACGCCCAGCAGGCCCAGGCTGATGACCATGGACACCGCAGTGCCCACTGAAGGCCATAGTCTTGTAAAGCCTTCGGTGTACTTCAGCCCTATGGCCCACCCAATTTCAAACAGACCTGCAATAATCAATACCAGCCAGGACATCGATGTCGACATAATGCTTGCTCCGACAGGGGCCGTCCCCTTGAGTGGGTGCGCCCCGAATGCACGAAGCGGCAAGGCCGTCCTTGCTGTTGAAAAGACTGCTATTTTACTACCGACAGGACAATTGCAACCAAACGGCGCACGCAAGCAGCCGTAACAACGGAAACAATATGGACCGCCTACTTACCCGCTACACCGCCTTTTACGCCGTCATCGCCGGCACCATCGTCTTTACCGCGTTTGGGCTTCTTATCAATGCCTGGTGGCTGGTGGCCGCACTGATCTTTGCCGCGCTGACCGCCGTGGGATGCTGGGACCTGCGGCAAACACGGCACGCCATCCGGCGCAACTACCCGGTCATTGGGAACTTGCGTTTCTTCTTTGAGTTCATACGCCCCGAAATGCGGCAATACTTTATTGAAGACGACACCACTGAATTGCCATTTTCGCGCGTGGACCGTTCGCTGGTCTACCAGCGCGCCAAGCGCCAGGTGGACAAGCGCCCCTTCGGCACCCAGGGCGACGTCTATCGCACCGACTATGAATGGATCAACCATTCCATGGAGCCCTCGCATCCCAGCGCCGACCAGTTCCGCATCACGGTGGGCGGCCCCGACTGTACTCAGCCCTATTCCCTGTCCGCCCTGAATATTTCGGCCATGAGCTTCGGGGCGCTTTCGGCCAATGCGGTGCTGGCGTTGAACAAAGGCGCGGCCATGGGCGGCTTCGCCCACGACACGGGCGAAGGCGGCATCAGCCGCTACCATCTCGAGCACCAGGGAGACCTGATCTGGAATATCGGCTCGGGCTACTTCGGCTGCAACGATGGCAAGGGTAATTTTTCGGAAGAAGCCTTTGCGCAGCGTGCCCGCCAGGACAGCGTCAAGATGATAGAAATAAAGCTGTCGCAAGGCGCCAAGCCGGGCCACGGCGGCATTCTGCCCGGCGCCAAGGTAACCCCGGAAATTGCGGAAGCGCGAGGCGTGGCGGTAGGCATCGACTGCAACTCGCCCGCCCTGCACAGCGCCTTTTCCACGCCCATCGAACTCATGCACTTCGTGGCCCGGCTGCGCGAACTGTCGGGCGGCAAGCCGGTGGGCTTCAAGCTGTGCATTGGCCACCCCTGGGAATGGTTCGCCATCGCCAAGGCCATGATTAAAACCGGCATCACCCCCGACTTCATCGTCGTCGACGGCGCCGAAGGCGGCACGGGCGCCGCACCCATCGAGTTCGTGGATCATGTCGGCACACCGCTGCGCGAAGGCCTGCGCCTGGTGCACAACACCCTGGTCGGCATCGGCCTGCGCGAACAGATCAAACTGGGCGCATCGGGAAAAATCATCAGTGCCTTTCATATGGTCCGCGTCATGGCCCTGGGCGCCGACTGGTGCAACAGCGCGCGCGGCTTCATGTTTGCAGTAGGCTGTATTCAGGCGCAGGCCTGTCATACCGGCAAATGCCCTACCGGCGTCACCACGCAAGACCCCAAGCGCCAGGCCGCGCTGCACGTACCCGACAAGGCGGAGCGGGCCGCCGGCTTTCACCGGAACACGCTGAATGCGCTGGCCGAACTGCTGGGCGCGGCCGGACTGCGGCACCCCGGCGAACTGCGCCCTCACCACATTGCGCGCCGCATACCCAATGGCGAAGTGCGCGTGCTCTCGGCGCTTTTTCCCGATCTGGAAAAGGGCGAATTGCTGGAAGGAAAGTTTCGCAACACGATTTTCAGAACCGCCTGGCCCATGGCCCAGGCCGAATCGTTTGCGCCGCTGTACAGCCTGAGCGCCGCCCTGTCGGGCAACGCCAACAGCCCTCTGCCTGAAGAGGCCAGCGAGGCGAACAAGACCAATGCGTAACTGCCGCGACCAGGTTCGTGATGTCTTCAACCATGCGGGCCACACTACCGGTGAGTGCATTCCGCCGATGCACAACTCATCAGGTTAATGGAAGCGTGATGGAAAGTATTCAGTATTTTCCCCAGCTTGAACCACGCAGCCATTGGACCTATCGTTAGGTCACTGCCTGACGGCAGTTCGGCTACCTTCTTCGGTAGCCATCCAACACAGCCCTAGCGCCGTGTTCACTGCCAAACCGGCAGTAAGGCCCCGCCAGAAGGCGGGGCCTTTGATTTTCCGGCGCAACAACGCGCAGGCGCTTTCAATCACGGCCCACTCCGTATTGGAAGAGCCTTGGCTACACAAGCAGAAAAAAATATGCTAAAGTTTCGTGCTTTGGCGCATTAGCTCAGCCGGTTAGAGCGACGGAATCATAATCCGCAGGTCCCCTGTTCGAATCAGGGATGCGCCACCAAATAAATCAAGGGGTTAGCTTCGGCTAACCCCTTCTCGCATACGTCGTTTGTCAACAAAGTGTCAACGGCGGTAAACGTGAGGCGCTGAAGATTCCACGGAACATCGCCTAGTCACATACATCATGATCAACAGGCAACTCCCGGCCAACGGCTGGAGCATCAATCCATTCGCGTTCTTCTTCCGACAACGGATATACGCCGGCCGCTTTAGCTTCAGCTAGCAGTTCACATAAAATATAGTGCCGAGACGTGACCATATCACCGCTGTTCATAACGTTTACTCCAGTTGTATGCCCCAAGTAGTTTACTTGGACGCAGGTCAGCACAGATGAAGAAGTTGTAAGAAGAACGCTGGACGATATTAATGGCTACAGACGTTGAACTTGGACAACCAAGACGATCTCACTACGCTGTTTCGACGACGTGTTCCAGCGCATGAACTCAGGCAGGAACGAGAACCCGCTACGCCCATTGTTATCCTTGAACTCGGCCAAGCCACCCAACACTATCACCTCATTGTCAGCGACGGATACAGACGTGTTGAGCTCACGCTTAGTAAGCGTCGGAGAACCATCCACGCCGGTCTCTGTACGCACGAAGTTGGAAAGCTCCTGGTTGATGTCCAGAACCACTTTGCGCTCATAAACGTTCGGCAGCACCTTGAAGATAACGCCGCTCGAACGGTACTCAACGGACTGGACAGCGTTGCCATTCCCGTCGTAGGACACCGAGCCGAGAACTGGCACATCTTGGCCAACGCTAAACGTACCAGACACGCCAGAAGTCATCCTTATAGATGGCGAACTGACCACCTTGAACCGCGAATCGTTAGAAAGCACATTAGCAATCAGATCAATGGTGACCGCTTGCGTCGTCTCCTTGCTCTCGGGGGCGCCCGGATACATGTTGGTGCGGGCATCGGGTGCGGCGGGCACCGAATTCAGCCCGCTATCGAGTCGGAAGATGGCGATCGTGCCACCGCCACGCTGCTTTTCCCGCATGCGATAGGCATCCAGCGTCAGGCGTGAGCGCTCGCCACGGTAGTCCAGCGCCAGGGCGCCGAGGTTGCCCCCATTCCTGGCGTCATCAATATACTTGTCTCCATCTTTGTAGCGGCCGTTGAAACGCAGGCCCCATTCGTTGTTGGCACCAAAGCGGCGGCCCGTGTCCACCTGGGTTCTCCACAAGGTCTTCGATTCCAGGCCCAGCGTCAGGCGTGTCAAGGGTGCATCGCCCGCCCGCTTGGGGACGAGATTGATGGCGCCGCCCACCGCGCCACTGGGCGACATGCCATATAGCAGGGCGCTTGGCCCCTTGAGCACTTCCACCCTTTCGGCAAATTCCGTTGAAAGATCTCCACTAGCTGGTGCCATGCCATGCAGCCCGTCGAACGTGACCGAACCGGAGCTGAGGCCGAAGCCGCGAATCCGGAAGGACGCTTCGGCCGGATTCCCTGCTGGCGCACTTTGCCGAACCGATGGTTCGTTCTTCAAGACATCCAGCACCGTCTCCGCCTGCTGATCCTCGATCAATTGAGAGGTGTAGTTGGTGATGTTGAAGGGCGTGTCCATTACGTCCACGTTGCCGAGCATGCCCAGGCGCCCGCCGCGCGCGACCTGTCCGCCCGCATAGGCCGGCGGCAAGGCTCCTGGCAAAGATCCTGTCACTGTCACCGGAGCCAACTGAGCGGTTTCCTGAGCCTCTCGACGCGAAAGGATAACGCTGTCACCTTGCCGCGAGTATTCGATACCGGTGCCTTGCAGCAGTTGCCGCAGTGCCTGTTCCGGCGTCAGATTGCCGGATATGGCAGGCGCTTCCAGGCCGTGCACGAGATCTTGGGGATAGAAAATTTGCAGAGAAGTCTGCCTTCCCAACTGGAGCAAGGCCTGGCCAAGGGGCTGCGCGGGAAGGCTGATTTGCACTGCGGCGCTTTGTGCTCTTGCCTCGGGTGTTGCCATGCCAAACGCCAGGGCTATCGAGATGGACAGCATCCCCATTGCCGCGGATGCGCGCGCGGCGCGGGCTTTATATCGTGCGTGATTCTTCACTGTGTTCCGTTTCCAAATCGTGGATGACCGGCGCATCTGTACCGCAGTCGCCTGTCAAGGGTTGCTCTTCGGGAATCTCTGCTTGCTCAGAAACTATCCCCCTCATAAAGAAAGACGGATAAGCCGCTGGAGCGCCACAATGAAAATGAGAACTATTTTGTAACTTCGGCGCCGATGGACAACGGGAAGTCGTAGCCGGTGCGCCCTTGCGCGCCCGGAGGCGAACGATCACGAAGGAGGAATCTCTGTGGCGCGCTTAACGCGCCCGAACGGCGATGCGTCCGCCGGGCAGGTGATATAGCTGAACGGGAGCGATGGCTGGCAGCGCGGCCGTCATTGCCTGGGGATTGTCGATGCTGAAGACCCCCGCCACCCGATAATCCCGCAACTGGGGGGAGTCCAACTGGATGGGATGCGGCAGATAGCGATTCATTTCCGCGACGACATGCGCCAGCGGCGCATTGTCGAACACGATCTTTCCTTCGCGCCAGGCCGTGACGTTTTCGATGGAGGCAGTCGCCACATTGCTTATCTGCCCGTGCGTTTCAACCCGCAGGGCCTGACGCGCCACCAGATCGCGGCTGGTCTTGCGCCACCAAGGTCCGGCAGATACGTTGACCGAACCGGACTCCACGCTTACTTGAACGTTGTCAGCATCATGCCGGACATTGAAGCGAGTACCTGTTACCGTCACGACCGCATCGCTGGTCTTCACCAGAAAGGCTCTGGAAGGGTCGGATTTGACGCTGAAGAATACTTCGCCCGTGCTCAATTCAATGACGCGCTGGTTTTCATAAAACGCGACTTCCAGTTGCGTTCCCACGTTCAGGTTCAGAACCGAACCATCAGGCAGGGTCACGTCGCGGCGCTCACCCAGGCGAGTGGTGATGATGGATTGATATTCCACCTGTGGGGAGTACACGTGAGGGAAAGCGATGGCTAACACGGCTATGGCACAGGCGCTGGCCAGCCCCAAACCGAATGCACGCCGCGGGAGCCGTCTGGGTGCTGGCCGAGGACTATCATCGTGCGCCAGGATGGCACGCAGTTTATTCTCGGGAAGATGGCGAGATGCCTGCCAGAAGAACTCCACGCTGCGATACATGCGATCATGCTCAGGGTCGGCACGGCGCCACGCGGCGCACGCAGCGACCTCTTCATGCGTTGCGTCACCCGAATTTATCCGGGTGAACCAGTGCACGGCACGTTGGCGCAAGTCGTTCGGGGAGTTTAGGTTGTCAAGAGTCATTGGCAAACGCCACGCTGTACAGTATTTAGAAGTCTAGAGTTTTGTACCCTCTCATCATTAAAGACGTTTGGGCGGGGTGAATACCACAATTAATAGGGGGAATATTTTTGTAACCTCTCATGAATGTGCAGCAGTGCGCGGTTCATGTGCTTCTCTACCATGCTGCGGGAAATACCCATGTCGGCGGCGATCTCGGCATGGCTCCAGCCTTCCAGACGATGCCGAATGTAGACCTTCTGACAACTGAGTGGCAATTCCTGTAGAACGGACATCAACGCATCCAATACTTCTCTTGTATAGAGGGACGCCTGGCCGTCCTGGACGGCCGGATGTTCATCTTCGCTCAGTTCCTCCAACGATCGCAAGTCCAGTACACCGCGCCGACGCTGGCGGTCCACCAGCCCGTTGGATGTGCTACGCGCCAAATACGCACGTGGATCGTCAATGGCGCCCACGCCGCTTTCCAACATGCCGACCACGGCATCTTGCATCGCGTCTTCGCCATCTTGGGGGTTCTTGCGGCGCCACGCCGCAACCAACTCGCTGTAATGGGCGAGCCAACCTTTCTTGGGCGCAGGTGGGCGAGGCATGGCGGGCGTGGGAACAGAACGGCTAGTAAGCCGGCTATATTAACAATAATTCTCATTTAGATGTAGCACGACCTCGAAGCTCACACCATGTTTACGCAGTTTTTTGTGTGGAACATGCCGTCATTAGCCGAATCGCTTCCAGCCGGGCGATTCCATGTTTCTGCGGCGGATTGGCAGGAGCATTGCGCCCGTGCGCACGAAAAAATCAGTGCACAGTTGAAAGCGCTATTCAATGAGGGGAACCGCCACTTCACAAAATTTCGTGTCAATCGTGCCATGCGGCAGCATGCGGTTGTCAGTTTTCGACGTTGATTTCGTACTCGATATTTTTCGCTAAAACCCATGAAACAAAAAGTCGATGGCAGTCACGATTTCATCGTGCCGATGCTGAAGGCTGAACGCGGCGCTTTTGAGTTCCTTGGCAGGAAGCGCGGCCATGTACTGGGTGACCATCACGTGTTGAACGCCATCTATGTCGAACAAGGGGTTGAGTGCCTTCGCCGGTTTGGGCGCTTCGCATCACATTCGTTCGCCTGGCAGGCGACTGGCTTGCTTCACCCAATCAAGGAACTGGGCTTCATCCAGTTGACCTTCGTAAATATCGAAGTAGCGCACGTCCTTGTGTTTGGATTTTCCAGAGGGGATAGGACTGAGTGACGTTCCTTTGAAAAAAGTCACTTTGATGTACTTCGTGAAGCAATGAAAGCTGAGGAACCAATTGCCCTCTTCGACCCCATAGAACGGAGAGTTCCACTTGACCGCCTTGCTCACGTCAGGAACGGTGCGCTCGATGAGGGTATCCAAGCGGCGCCCCACATCGCTTTTCCAACCCGGCATGGCCGCGATATAGGCCTGAACGGGAGCATCCCCGTAGCCTTTCGGGATCTGCGGGTTACCGCCTGAAAGGAGGACCGGCTTTTCTGGCTGCCCCGATGATTTATTGGCCATTGTGTTCCCTCCACTAATAAATGAATAGTGTCCGAAAGTTCGAAGTGCCGCTACGAGCGGGGCAGCGAATCAATGTATTCCTTCGCGTACCTTGCGCCGTCCTCGATCGCTTCGTTTTCGGAATTGCAAGGGTTGTTGCCGCCACGATTGATGACATCGCCGTCAATCTTGAAGCCGAAGCCATGGCCACCGCCAATCACGTCGGTGGAAACGACTTCGACCACGCGCCCCTTATACTCAAAAGTGCTTTTTCCCATTACGATCTCCATTGGTTCCAGCCATCGTGGATAAGTGCGGAATCAAGCATATAGCGTGCCTAGCTCAGGCAGCGCCGTATGGTTATTTACCGGCGCTACGGCGCATTTTCTCGGATGCGGCCCGATTCAAACGTTTGGCTTCCTGTTCAGCGTAGTCCCGCTCCCCGGGCTCATACGCCCCTTCGTAGAGACAGCTGCTGCGGTTCCATTTGCACTCGTTGCCGGGGGCCGCATCGCCGGGGCCAATCAAAGAGCACCCCGATACAAGTGCGACATGCAACAGCGCCGCAGCGCATCGACTCAAGGTTTTCACGGACATTATTCCTAGCCCTACAGAAATACTGGAGCCCTTTTTATAGCATGCCCTTGAAGCCCCTCCGGGACAGCAATTCAGCGATGTACAGAACACCAAGCCCGTATTTTCAATTGCTGAATTCCGAGCATGGCTATTTTTGATAATGCTTCTCATTTATAATTATTAAATCAAAATGGAGGCACGCATGGACACGATAATTCGTACCACTGACGCTCTGGAGGCCCAGGTGGGCGCGCGGCCGGCCGTCGTCGACCTGAAGGTTATAGATCACCTGGATGCACACGCGCAGCGATGGCTTGCCGCATCGCCGCTGGCCTTTGTCGGATTCAGCGATGCGCGGCGGGTCGATGCGACGCTGGCAGGCGGCGCGCCGGGCTTTGCGGCAACACGCGACGCCGAGCGGCTGTGCCTGCCTCGCGGGCTGCTGGACGACCCTGGGCAGGCGCTGCCTGGCCGCGGCGCGGGCCTGTTGTTTCTTGTTCCCGGTCTGGGCGAAACGCTGCGCGTCAACGGCGTGGTCGCGTCGGTGAACGATCGAAATGTCGTGATAGCGGTTCAGGAATGCTACGCGCATTGCGCCAAGGCGCTGCTGCGGTCTGACTTCTGGCGGCCCGAGACTGATGCCGCTCCCAAACACACGACTGAATTCCTGGCCGCCTGCCGCTTCATGGCGCTGGCCACGGCCGATGCCAACCTGCATACAGATATCAGCCCCAAGGGCGATCCTGCAGGCCTGCTGGTCCAGGGCGACGAGAACGGCATCCGTTTTGCCGATCGCCCCGGCAATCGGCGCACCGACGGCTTCCGCAATATGCTTTCGCGCCCCAGTGCCGCAGCCATCCTGATTGTTCCAGGCAGCTCGCATGTTGCCATCGTCCAGGGCGATGCCCAACTGGATGGCAACCATGAACTGCGGCGAGCCTTCACGGTTCAGGACAAGACACCGAGACTTGTGGTCAGCCTGACGGCACCCAACATCACGTTGCGTCAAAGCGCCGCCCTGGTCCGGGCCGCGCCCTGGGTGTCACCCGTGCCACCAGCCGACATCGACCCGGCGGAAATTTTCGCGGCCCACATCAGGCTGAACAAGACACGGGGGTTGTGGGCGGCGGTCGCCAAGCGCTCGGTATCCATTCCCGGCCTGATGCGCAAAGGCCTGCAGCAGGACTATAAGCGCAATATGTATTGAGGCGAGATGTAGCGGGCAGTGGAAAATTCGATCATTCGGCCGCCAGCCTCAACCCACGGCAACTAGCGTCCTGTTTGGCAAGGTTTTTCTGTTCCAAACGAAATAGCGCCGCAGCGATATTGAGTCTGCCGTCGAATAATTCCCACCTCGTAATTCGCACCCATCACAGGTTTAAGAGTATTGCCGTCGGAACTTTTATTGCTTTGCGGATTAAAGATATCCGAATAGCTGATATAGGCAGAGTAGTCAATGCGGGCTTCGGGTTTCACCCTGAATCGGCGATCCATATGCACTGCACGTCATGACGCGCTCATCAATTATCGAGCCGCCAGCCTCCACCCAAAGCACGGTAAAGATCCACGGCGCTTTGCAGATGCAGCTCCTTCAGATATGCGGCCATGTCCTGGGCCGCGTAAAGGATGCGCTGGGCGTCAAGCAAGGTCAGCAAAGTTTCAGCGCCTGCGCGATAGCGGGACTCGGCCAATATCAAGGCCCGCTGCGCTTGCACCAGCTCTTCGGCCTGGGCGTCGAGTTGCTCTTGTACACCGTGCATGCCTGCCAACGCCGCCTGCACGTCCGCGAAAGCCGCCACGATGGCCTGGCGGTAATCGGCCAGCAACTCCTCGCGCCGCGCCTGAGCAAGATCGTGGCCGGCGGCCAGTCTGCCCGCGTTGAAAATGGGCGCCGCCAGGCCGGCGGCCACTGAGTACAGGGGGTTGTCGAAAAGGCTGCTCAGGCGGCCGCTGCTTGCGCCCGCATAGGCTGAAAACGTCAGACTTGGCAACATGGCCGCGCGGGCCGCCAGCACGTCGGCATCCGCCGCCGCCAATTGCGCTTCCGCGCGCGCGATATCGGGACGCCGAAGCAGCAAGTCGGAAGGCACTCCTGTATCAACCGCCGGTGCATATATCGCCGCAAGAGTGCTTGTTTCGACGATAGCCTCCCTGGTCTGTCCGGCAAGCAGGGCCAAGGTAATGCGCGCCTGATCGGCCTGCTGGCGCAGCGCGGCCAGGCTGCGCCGCTGGCTCGCGACCAGGGTGCGCTGCTGGGCCAGGGCCAGCTCCGTGGCCCAGCCAGCCTCGAACTGCGATTGCACCAGCGCCAGCAGGCGTTGCG
>JBATWU010000163.1:0-4026 GCA_049672825.1 Pusillimonas sp. | reverse complement strand
CCGTGGGTGCGGGCCCCCGCCTGGCTGAGCCGACTCCAGCGCCGCTGGCGCCCGCTCAGGCACCCGATCCGGTTCGCTCGGCCGAGCAGGCGCGCGGGCTGGGGGAATTTTCGCAGGCCTATGTGCGGCGCAGCAGCGCCTCGCGCGAGCAGCGCAGGCAGTTCGGGTCTTATCTGGCCGATAGCCGCGCCGTGGCCGGCTTCCGCCCCGAAACCAAGGCCATGCTCTACCCGATAGTGGGTTCACGCGCCCAAGGCAGTGAAATGTTCGATGTGGACGGCAACCGCTACGTCGATATCGCCATGGGTTTCGGGGTTCAGCTTTTTGGCCACAGCCCCGCCTTCATTTCCGAAGCAATCACCCGGCATATCACCGAACGCGGCCTGTTCATCGGTCCGCAGGCGCACCTGGCCGGCGAGGTGGCGCAACGCCTGTGCCGCCTGACCGGCAATGCGCGCGCCGCCTTTTGCAATAGCGGCACTGAAGCCGTCATGACCGCGCTACGCCTGGCCAGGCATGCCACCGGACGGCAGCGCATCGCCATGTTCCAGGGGTCTTATCATGGCCATTTCGATGGCGTGCTGGCCCAGCCTGGCGCGCATGGCGCCGCCGTGCCCATGGCGGGAGGAACCCCTCAGGGCATGACCGACGATATCGTGCTGCTCGATTATGGCGATGAAGAGGCTGCGCTCGAAACCCTGGCAGGGCTGGGCGATACCATTGCGGCGGTGCTGGTCGAACCGGTGCAGGGCCGCCGGCCCGATCGCCAGCCCAGGCAATTTCTGCAGCGTCTGCGAGAACTGACGCGCGCTACCGGCGCGGCGCTGATATTCGATGAGGTCCTGCTGGGTTTCCGGGTCGCGCTGGGCGGGGCGCAGGCCTGGGCCGGCGTGCAGGCCGATCTGGTCACCTACGGAAAAATCGTCGGAGGCGGCCTGCCCATAGGCGTGGTGGCCGGCCAGGCCCGCTACCTCGATGCCCTTGACGGCGGGCCATGGCCTCTGGATGGCGACGGCGGGCCGCGCGGCGAGCGCACTTTTTTTGCGGGCACCTTCAACAAGAACCCGCTTGCCATGGCCGCTGCCCGGGCCGTGCTGGAATATCTTGAAACGGCCGGGCCGGGTCTGCAGGAAGCCCTGAATCAGCGTACGCACGATTTCGTGGCCCGTCTGAACACCTTGCTCGATGAAGAAGAAAGCGGAATATCGGTTCACGGATTCTCGTCCCTGTTCCGTTTTGTCGGGGCCAGCGACCTGTTCTACAACGCCTTGATCCAGCATGGCGTCTATGTATGGGAAGGACGCACCTGCTTTCTTTCCACTGCCCATAGCGACGACGACTTGCGCCACATCGAGAACGCCGTGCGCGATGCCGTGCGTGGCATGCGCGCCCGTGGCATGTTGCCCGCGCCGAGCCGTTCCTTGCCGCCCGTGGCCGCGGCCACGCCTTCGGCTGAGTATCTGCCGGCAACGCCGGGGCAGACGGCCCTCAGGTTGCTGGCCGCATTCAGCGAGCAGGCCTCGGCCGCCTATAACCAGTCGCTGGTATTCGAGTTTCAGGGGGCGCTCGATGTGCCGTCCCTGAAGGCGGCGCTTCACGATGTCTGCCTTCGCCACGAGGCGCTGCGCACTACCTTTCCCGAAGACGGCGCCACGCAGGTCATTCACCATGATTTGGCTCCGGAAGTGTCCAGCCTGACATGGCCGGATCGTGAAACGGCCTTCCAGCCATGGCTGGACGACATGGTGCTGACGCCCATCAATCTGGAGCAGGGACCCATGCTGCGGGCCTGGATCATCGCGCTGAGCACCGATCGCCATCGCCTGGTGCTGGCCATGCCGCACCTGATTGTCGATGGCTGGTCGCTGCAGGTGATGGCGCTCGAGCTGGCGGAGCTGTACAGCGCGCGGACGCAGGGCAGGGCGGCGCGCCTTGACGAACCCGTGCCCTATCGGCGTTATGCCGAGCATGCGCGCTTGCAGGCCGGTGCGTCCGGACTGGCGGAATATTGGCGCGAAGTTTATGCCACGCAGCCCGCGCCGCTTGATCTACCCGCCGACAGGCCGCGTCCGGCGCTGCAAAGCTATGCCGGCGCCCGCGCGAATCTCGATGTGCCGGCCCAGGTGCGCAGCGACCTTGAGGCGGTCGCCCGGCGGGCGGGGTGTTCGCTGTTTTCTGTCTGCCTTGCCGCCTATGGGCGCCTGCTGTGCCAGTTGACGGGCCAGTGCGATCTGTCCATTGCCATTTTCTCGGCCGGGCAGCCCGAACTGGGCGCCTCGGCGCTGGTAGGTTATTGCGTCGGTGTGCTGCCTCTGCGCCTCGCCGTCGATCCGGCCGCGCCGGTGGGCGATCTGCTGGCGTCGACCCAACAGGCCGTCGTGCGCGGCATGGCGCACCGCGACTACCCCTATGCGCGCCTGATCAAAGACCTGGGCTTGCGGCGCGATCCGTCCCGCCCGCCGCTGGCATCGGTATCTTTCAATCTGGACCGCATGGATGCCCAGTCCTGCTTTGCGGGGCTAGATACGCAGGTGGATGCCAACCCGCATGGCGCGGTGCGCTGGGACCTGAACTGGAATATATCGTCCGATGCCGACGGGCTGCATATCGCCGCCTATTACAACCGGGACTTGTTCGATGCGGACCGTGTCGAATCCTGGCTGGCGTCCTATGCGCAGATCCTCGGATCAATGGCCGGTTCCTCGTCGGCGGCGCAGGCCGATGCGCCTCTTCAGACGCCGGAGCCGCTGGAGACGCTGGCGGGCAGGGTGGCGGCCACAGCGGCCGCGACGCCGTCGGCCCTGGCGGTTCTTGATCATGTGGACCAGACGGATTACGCCAGGCTGGATGCCATGGCTGGTGCTCTGGCTGAACGCTTGAGCCAGGCTGGCGTTCTTGCCGGCGGCCGGGTGGCATTCCGGCTTGCGCGCGGACTGGGCCCGTTGGTCGCCATGCTCGCCGCCATGCGCCTGGGAGCGGCTTTCGTCCCATTGGATGATGAGCATCCCGACGAGCATCATGCTTATGTTCTGCGCGATAGCGGTGCGGCGGCGCTGGTGATAGACGCCGGTGCCCGGGGGCCATCCTGCCAGCTTGCCGTCGTGGAATGGCACCGCGCGCAGGAAGCCCCTGGCGGGTACGCGCCGCCGCCCAGCGTGCCGGCGGATGCGACCGCCTATGTCCTGTATACGTCCGGCTCCACGGGCCGGCCCAAGGGTGTGCGCGTGTCTCATGGGGCCATCGCCACCTATGTGCCCGCCATGCTGGAACGCCTGGCCCTGCCGGGACCGCTTTCTTTCGCCATTGTTTCTTCTTTTGCCGCCGACCTGGGCTATACCTCGGTCTTTGGCGCGCTCTGGACGGGTGGCGTCCTGCATGCCATCGATGCCGAGTCCGCCCGCGATCCCGCGGCCTTGCAGCGATGGATGGCGCGCACGCCTGTGGACGTCCTGAAAATCGTGCCGACGCACCTTGCCGCCCTGCTCGAGATTCCGGATGCGCAGTCGCTGTTGCCGCGACGTGCCCTCATCCTGGGTGGCGACATCCTGACGTGGCGGCTGGTGGACCGCATTCAGGCCCTGGGCGCGGGCTGCCGTATTTTCAATCATTACGGCCCCACCGAAACCACGGTGGGCGCCTGCATGACACAAGCGCTCGACGCCTTGCGCGGCCAGGGGGACCATGCCGTTCCCATTGGTCCGCCGCTTTCGGGCTATCGCGTGGTGCTCGAGGACGCCGCCGGACAAGCCGTGCCCGACGGTGAGGAAGGGGAGATCGTCATCGAGGGCGCGGCCGTGGCGTCAGGGTATACGCAAGCCGATGCCGCCGGCAAAGAGCGGTTTGCGGGAACTGCCGCCACGGGGCGCCGCTATCGAACCGGAGACCTCGGACGCCGGCGCGACGACGGCGCCATTGTCTTCCTTGCGCGGGGCGACGACATGGTCAAGATACGCGGCCATCGCATCGAGCCGGCCGGCCTGGCCGAACTCTTGCGCTCGCATCCCGGCGTGGGGGAGGCGGTCGTGC
>JBATWU010000162.1:0-10248 GCA_049672825.1 Pusillimonas sp. | reverse complement strand
CCAAGCACCTGGCGCGCGGCAAGCTGCTGCCGCGCGATCGCGTCGAGCGACTGCTGGATCCGGGCACGCCCTTTCTTGAGCTCTCGCCCCTGGCCGCGCACAATGTGTACGACAACGCCGCGCCCGGTGCCGGGCTGATCACGGGTATCGGGCGTGTGGCGGGCACCGAGTGCATGATTGTGTGCAACGACGCCACCGTCAAAGGCGGCACCTACTATCCGCTGACGGTCAAGAAACATTTGCGGGCCCAGGAGGTTGCCCAGCAGAACCGGCTGCCCTGCATCTATCTGGTCGATTCAGGCGGGGCCAATCTGCCCAACCAGGACGAGGTCTTTCCCGACCGCGATCACTTCGGCCGCATCTTTTATAACCAGGCCACCATGTCGGCCCAGGGCATTGCCCAGATCGCCGTCGTCATGGGCTCGTGCACGGCGGGCGGCGCCTATGTGCCCGCCATGAGCGACGAATCCATCATCGTCAAGAACCAGGGCACCATCTTTCTGGGCGGCCCGCCGCTGGTCAAGGCGGCCACCGGCGAAGAGGTCAGCGCCGAGGACCTGGGCGGCGGCGATGTGCATACCCGGCTGTCCGGTGTGGCCGACCACCTGGCCAACAGCGACCTGCATGCGCTGGCGCTGGCCCGTAATGCGGTGGGACGGCTCAATCATCACAAACCCGTCCAGCTTCAGCGCCGGCCCTACGCCGAACCGCTGTACGATCCGCAAGAACTGAACGGCATCATCCCCAACGACACCCGCAAGCCCTACGATGTGCGCGAAGTCATCGCCCGCGTCGTCGATGGCTCGGAGTTCGACGAATTCAAAGCCCGTTTCGGCACCACACTGATCACGGGTTTTGCGCATATACACGGCATGCCCGTCGGCATCATTGCCAACAACGGCATCCTGTTCTCGGAAGCGGCCCAGAAGGGCACGCACTTCATTGAGCTGTGCTGCCAGCGCAAGATCCCCCTTGTGTTCCTGCAGAATATCACCGGCTTCATGGTCGGGCGCAAGTACGAAAATGAAGGCATTGCGCGGCATGGCGCGAAGATGGTCACGGCAGTATCCACCGCGGCGGTACCCAAGTTCACCGTGCTGATCGGCGGCTCGTTCGGCGCCGGCAACTATGGCATGTGCGGACGCGCCTTCGGCCCGAGGCTGCTGTTCCTGTGGCCCAACGCAAGAATCTCTGTCATGGGTGGGGAACAGGCCGCCAGCGTGCTGTCCACGATCCGCCGCGACGGCATCGAGGCCAAGGGCGGGCAATGGAGCGCCCAAGAGGAAGAAGCCTTCAAGGCGCCCATACGCCAGCAATACGAAGCAGAGGGCCATCCTTATTACGCCACGGCGCGCCTGTGGGACGACGGCATCATCATGCCGGCCGACACGCGCCGCGTCCTGGCGCTGGGCCTGTCGGCCGCGCTGAACGCCCCCATCGAGGACACGCGTTTCGGCGTGTTCCGCATGTAATAGCAAGGAGTCGACGTGTTCAACACTTTACTGATCGCCAACCGTGGCGAGATCGCCTGCCGCGTCGCAGCCAGCGCCCGCCGCCTCGGCTTGCGCACGGTGGCCGTATATTCAGATGCCGACGCCAATGCGCGCCACGTTGCCGCCTGCGACACCGCCGTCCACATTGGCGGCCCCGAGCCGCGTGAAAGCTATTTGCGCGCAGACGCCATTCTCGAGGCGGCCCGCCAGACGGGGGCGCAGGCGGTGCATCCGGGCTATGGCTTTCTGTCCGAGAACGAAGCCTTCGCGCAGGCCTGCGCCGATGCGGGCATTATCTTTGTGGGGCCGCCCAACAGCGCCATTGCCGCCATGGGCAGCAAGTCGGCCGCCAAGACCTTGATGGAAAAGGCCGGCGTGCCGCTGGTGCCGGGGTATCACGGCGACAATCAGGATCCGCAATTCCTGCAGTCGCAAGCCGACGCCATGGGTTATCCGGTATTGATCAAGGCCAGCGCGGGCGGCGGCGGCAAAGGCATGCGGATCGTGGAAAAGAGCACGGCCTTCGCCGAGGCTCTGGCGTCCTGCAAACGCGAAGCGGCCAGCAGTTTTGGCGACGACAAGGTGCTGGTCGAGCGCTATTTGCAAAAACCCCGCCACATCGAGATCCAGGTTTTTGCCGATACGCAGGGCAATTGTGTTTACCTGTTCGAGCGCGATTGTTCGGTGCAGCGGCGGCATCAAAAGGTCATTGAAGAGGCGCCCGCCCCCGGCATGACCGATGAGCGCCGGCGTGCCATGGGCGAGGCCGCGGTGGCGGCCGCGCGCGCGGTCGACTATGTGGGTGCCGGCACGGTCGAGTTCATTGTCGAACCCGATGGCCGTTTCTACTTCATGGAAATGAATACGCGCCTGCAGGTGGAGCACCCGGTTACCGAGATGATCACCGGCCATGACCTGGTGGAGTGGCAGCTGCGCATCGCCGCCGGCGAGTCTTTGCCAGTTACGCAGGACGCGCTGAGCATTACGGGGCACGCCATCGAGGCGCGCATCTACGCCGAGAATCCGGACAAGGGCTTCCTGCCCTCGATCGGCACCTTGTCGACGCTGGATTTCCCGGCTCATGTTTCGTTTGAGAATGGCGATATCCGGATCGATGGCGGGGTGCAGGCGGGCGATACGATTACGCCTTTCTATGACCCCATGGTCGCCAAGCTGATCGTGCGGGGCGCCGATCGTGAGCAGGCGCGCGCGCGGATGGTGCAGGCGCTGGGGCAGATCCGCAGTGTGGGAGTGCAGACCAATATCGCCTTTCTGCGCCGGCTGATGCTCGATACGGCTTTTGCGCGGGCCGATCTGGATACCGGGCTGATTGAACGGCGGCACGATAGTCTGTTTCCGGCCATTCAGCCGGCCAGCGACGCCACCTTGGCTTTAGGGGTGGCGGCCATGCTGGCCAGCCGAGGGTTGTTGTACTCCTCCCTGCGCCGCAATAAGGCGCCGGTGGATCCTTGGGCACGCGCGGATGGCTGGCGCGTGGGCGGGGCTTATGCGCAGGTGTTCGAGTTGCTGGATCAGGATGTGCTGCGCCGGGTTTGGGTGGAGCGCACGGGTTCGCAGTGGGTTTTTCGGCACGAGGGCGGGCCGTTGCCGCTGGAGTGGGATACGCAGCTGGCTTCACCGGGGCAGTACAGGCTGCGGGTAAGGCTGGACGGGGCCGATGTTTTCGCGACGGTGGTGCTGCGTGGCGAGGACTTGCATGTGTTCCGCGATGGCGCGGTGTATGTGCTGCGGCTTCATGATGCGGTGGCGCATGCGCAGGATGATGCGGGTGATCATGGCGGCGGGTTGACGGCGCCGATGCCGGGGAAGATTATTTCGATTTCGGTGAAGGCCGGCGATGTGGTCAAGAGCGGGGATGCGCTGTTGGTGATGGAAGCGATGAAGATGGAGCATACGATTCTTGCGCCGGCGGATGGGACGGTGCAGGAGGTGTTTTTTTCGGTGGGCGATCAGGTGACTGATGGGGTCGAGTTGATCGCCATTGGGGAGTGATTTGCCTGCGCCTCCCGGCGTTGCCGGGACCGTTCGCGGCACCGGCCTGCCGGAACTCCTATTCCGCCTTGAAGCCGCCGCGTTGAATGACGGCTTCCCACTTGACGACGTCGTCGCGGATGCGGCGGTCGAATTCTGCCGGTGTGCTGCCCACGGTTTCGAAGCCCAGGCCGGTCAGCTTTTCGTGCAGGTCGCCGCTGCGCACTGACTGAGCCAGCGTCGTGGAGAGTTTGTCGATGATGTCGGCGGGCACGCCCGCCGGTGCCACCAGCCCGAAGAGCGGCATGATGTCCACGCCTGGCAGGCCGGCTTCGCTGAAGGTGGGCACGTCGGGTAGGCGATTGACGCGCTGCGCGCTCGTGACGGCAAGCGCCCGCAAGCGTCCGGCCTTGATGTGTTCGTACAGGGTGGGCACTGTCGCGAAGGCGAACTCCACCTGGCCGCCCAGCAGGTCGGTGATGACGGTGCCGCCGCCCCTGTATGGGATGTGCTGGATGTCTATGCCGGCCTGTTGCCGAAATTGCTCGCCAGCCAGATGGGGCCCGCTGCCTACGCCTGCCGAGCCGAAGGACAGCACGCCTGGCTGCGCTTTCGCCAGGGCGATGAACGATTCGATATCGGAGGCCCGCACGGATGGGTGCACCACCATGACGAAAGGCGCCGTTGCCATCAGCGAGATGGGCGCGAAGTCATTGAGGGTGTCATAGGTAAGCTGGGCGCCGCGCAGCCCGGGGTTGATGGTGAAGGCCGAGTCGACCATGCCTATGGTATAGCCGTCCGGCATGGCGCTGGCCAGTGCGCGGGTGCCGATGGTCGTGCCGCCACCGCCGCGGTTCTCGACCACGAATGTCTGTCCGAACGCCTGGGCGTACACATCGGCCGCCATGCGCCCCAAGGTGTCGGTTGCCGCGCCGGGCGGGTAGGGGATGTAGAAGCGCACAGCCTTGTCGGGATAGCTGGCGGTGCTGGCCCACGCCATCCGTGGCGCGATGGCGGCACCCAGCACAAGGGAGGATGCCCGGGCTACGAACGACCTGCGTGATGCATTCATATTATTGTCTCCTGTGATGAACACTGTATGCGGTGATGGGCGCAACGCTTTCCGGCGTGCCGTCCAAGGCGGCCGGGCCGCGCATTCAAGTCTGATACCGTCCCGTCGCCAGGTCGGTATCGGGATCCGCACCCAATCCGGGCGTATCCGGTACGTCTACCCAGCCTTTCTCGATCGGGACGGTATTGGCGTACGGTATGTGGGCAAGCTGGACGTAAAGCCGCTCCAGCGACACTTCGTCTTCCTGGGCTGCGATCAGATGCAGGCTGGCCAAATAGCCGGGCCCGAAAAAGGCGACTTGCGGCGCGCACACAACGGGTGTGTTCCGGCATTGAAGTGATAGCTCCCATGCGGCGCTCAGGCCCAGCTTGATCACGCTGGGCTGTACGTAATGGACGCAGCGATCTTCAACCAGCCGTGTCAGCTCATAGGCGCTGCTGGCGTTCTCACCCACCGCCAGGGGAACGGGGCTGGTTTGCTTGAGCTGGGCCAGTGCCTGCTTGTCTTCGGGGGGCCACAAGGGCTCTTCGATCCAGTGCGGCTGGTACTCCGCCATGGCCGCGATGGCAGCGGGCGCCTCGGAGGGCAGCCAGGCGCAATTGGTGTCCACCATAATAGGCAGTCCCGGCCCGCTTGCCCGGCGAACCGCCGCCAATGCGCTTGCCGTCCGTTCATGAAGCTTCATTTCGGTATAGCCATCGGTCAGGGCCCGCGTTGTCACCGCATCCAGGAGCTGCGCGTTGTCGTAGTACTGAAGCAAGGAGGCATAAGCCCGGACCCGGTTCCGGCGCTTGCCGCCCAGCAGTTCATAAAGCGGCGCGCCGGCGCGTTTGGCGCGCAGATCCCACAGGGCAATGTCCAGGCCGGCCAGCGCATGGACGACGGGCCCTGATCGGCCCAGATTATGCAGCATGCGCTGCACGGCGGGCAGCAGCATCGCATCGTCGCCATCCTTGCCATGAACCAGCGGCGCAATAAGCGTTTCAAATACGGCCATCAGTGCGCGCGGCTCTACGCAATATGATTCGCCCCAGGCCAGCGTGCCGTCCCGGGTTTCCACGCGGACCAGGGCGCTGTCCAGCCTGTCGCGCGGCTGCCCGGCGAAAAGAGGAGGGGGGCTCCAGTGATGGAAAGGCAGGCGCATCGGTATGCACGTTACGGATGCGATGGTGTTGCTGGTCATGTGGCAGGCAGGGTAGCGTCGTATTCGATGATGGCCCTTATTGTTGCAACATCGCTTTTATATGGTCAAATAGATAAATTGTCTCACTTGATATCCATTTTGTATGATTAGCCACCGTGAACTGTCATTGTTGCGCGCGATGTACCGGCACGGCACGGTAACGGCCGCTGCGGCGTCTATCAATATGACGCAGCCTGCCGCCAGCGCCTTGTTGCGCGATATGGAAATTCGCCTGGGTTTTACTCTCTTCAGCCGCGAGCGCCGCCGCCTGCATCTCACCAGCCAGGGGCGGGCATTGATCCCGGAAGTGCTCAATGCCCTCGCCAGTGTCGAGGCTGTCGACCGACTGGCGGGCGATATCCGGCAGGGTGCGCAGGCGCGCCTTGCCGTGGGTGCAGTCGCGATTGCCGCTTCCAGCCTGCTGCCTGCTGCGTTGTCACGCATGCGTCCGGCGCATCCGGGGGTGGCGGTCACTGTCCGCGCAGGCACCGCCCTGGATATCATCGAGATGGCGGTGGACCACCGCATCGATCTCGGGATCATCGTGGGTTCGCTGGTTGATAAGCATAGGGTGGCAAGCCGTATCTTGGCTCCGCTGAGCCTGTATGCGGTCATGCTGCCCGATCACCCGTGGTCCGGGCAGCGGGAGCTTACCCTGGACGCCGTCGCCAAGGCCGGCCCGATCGTGCTTGCCACGGCGCTGCCGGCGGGACGGGCAACGCGACAGGCAATAGAAGGACAGGGCCTGCCGTATTGCCCAATCATCGAAGTGGCGCAGTCCTCGGCCGCATGCGCCTTGGCCGCACAAGGCCTGGGCATTGCCATCGTCGAAGGCCTGGGCGCGCGCTACGCGGAACGCCAGGGCCTGCTTGCCCGCCATCTGCTTGCCGTACAAGACCTGACGCTGGCCCTGGTATGGCCGAAAGACCGCGCCATGAGCCCGGCGGCCGAATGCCTGCAGGCGAGTCTCATCGATGAAGCAACGCAATGTCTGTAACACATTGACAGCCAGCCGCCCAAGCCTGAATAAGCAAGCGCCAAGCAAAAAGAAACGGCGCCCTTAAGCCCGGCGCCGCCCCATGACCGCGACATGCCGGCCGACTAAATATTCATCTCCTTAAAACGGCGGATCGTCATCATCCCCCGACGCCGCCACCGGCGCTGCTTTCACCGCCTTGACTGCCTTCTTCGCAGCCGTTTTCCCGGCCGCTTTCTTGGCAGGCGACTTGCTTGCTGCCTTCTTGGCCGCTGTCTTGGCCGTCTTCTTCGCGGCCGTTTTCGTCGCCGCCTTAGCCGCTGTTTTTGCCGCAGTCTTGGCCGCCGTTTTCGCAGCTGTCTTCTTCCCCGGCTTCTCTGGCCGCGGCTCGAACTCGAAACCTATTTTCCCGTTCGGCTGCTTCACCAAGTACGCCTTGAACTTGCGATTCGTGCGGCTGGAAACGAAACCTTCAAGCAAATCCGTTTTGCCTTCGGATAGCAGCTTGCTGACCTGCTCAGCCGAAATCTCTTGCTGCAGAATCATCTTGCCGGTCCGGAAATCGCAGGTTTTATCCGGGCCCACGGACTTTTCGCACACATAATTCATGCCGTGCTCGTACACCTTGTGCCGGCATTTCGGGCACTCGCCCACCGGCGTATGCCCCGAGAAATCAACCGGTTCCGCATCTTCGTCGTCTTTCTGGCCGAAATCGAACTCCAGCTTGTACTCGTCGGTAATCCGCAGCAAGGCGGCAAAAGGCCGTCCCATCTTGCTGATGAAGCCTGGCAAGGGACCCAGTTCGCGCTTCGTCAGCAGTTCTTCCACCTCGGCGATCTCGAACGTGCGTCCGCCCGGATGTTTTCCTATGGAAAAATCGCAGCTCGTGCACGCATATCGACGGTAATTTTCCTTTACCACGCTGCCGCATTTCGGGCAGGGCGTGGCCAGTGTGGCGTAATCGCCGGGCACCGTATCACGCTCGTATTCCTTGGCCCGCTTGACGATCACCTGCGTCATTTGCGCAATTTCACGCATGAAGGCGTCGCGGTCCAGCTCGCGCTGCTCGATCTGCTTCAGGCGATGCTCCCATTCACCCGTCAGTTCCGGCGACGTCAGCTCATTGACCCCTAGGCCCGCCAGCAGCGTCATCAGTTGCCGGGCCTTGGCGCTGGGTATCAGATCGCGGCCTTCACGGCGCAAATACCCCTCGTTGAGCAGCCCCTCGATAATTGCCGCCCGCGTCGCCGGCGTGCCCAGACCGCGTTCGGACATGGCCTCGCGCAGCGCCTCGTCGTCCACCAGCTTGCCGGCGCCTTCCATGGCCGACAGCAGCGTGGCTTCGGTAAAGTGCGCCGGTGGCTTGGTGACCAGGCCCTTGGCCTCGACTTCGTCCGTCTTGACTTTTTCACCTTCGGACACCGCAACCAGCGTGGTGTCGTCGCCCTGCGCCTCGCGGCCATAAATGGCCAGCCAGCCCGGCGCGATCAGCACCTTGCCCTCGGTTTTGAAGTGATGGCCCGACACCTCGGTAATGCGCGTGGTGATCCGGAACTCCGCCGCGGGGAAGAACACCGCCAGGAAGCGCCGGGTGATCAAATCGTAGATCTTTCCTTCGGCCTCGCTCAGTTCGCGGGGGATCTGCAGGGTCGGAATAATGGCAAAGTGATCCGATACCTTCTTGTTGTCGAAGATGCGCCGGTTGGGCTTGACCCATTTCTGCTTGCAGACGGTTTGCGCGAACGGGCGCATGCCGGCCGCGGCCGAGGAGCCGCCTTCAGCCAGCGCCTCCATGGTCTGCTGCACCGTGTGGAGGTAATCTTCAGGCAGGTAGCGCGAATCGGTACGCGGATAGGTCAAGGCCTTGTGGCGTTCGTACAGCGTCTGGGCCAGGGCCAGCGTGGTCTTGGCCGAAAACCCGAAGCGGGAGTTGGCTTCCCGCTGCAGCGAAGTCAGGTCGAACAGCGCGGGCGAGATTTGCGTGGAAGGCTTGGACTCTTCGGTGACATGGCCGGACTGCCCGCGGCACGCCATGACGATGGTTTGCGCGGCCGTGTTCGACCACAGGCGGGAATCGCGCTGCTCGGGATCGCGTTCGTCCCTGACGAACTTGGGGTCGAACCAGCGCCCGGTGTAAAAGCCCGCGGCGGCCACGAAAGTGGCATGCACTTCCCAGTAATCGCGGGAGACAAACTTGCGTATGCGCTCTTCGCGCTCGTTGACAATGGCAAGGGTCGGAGTCTGGACGCGGCCCACCGGAGTCTTGAAAAAACCGCCGTCCTTGCTGTTGAATGCCGTCATGGCACGCGTGCCATTAATACCCACCAGCCAGTCGGCCTCGGCGCGCGACCGGGCCGCGGCCTCGAGCGGCTTCATGGTATCGTCGTCGCGCAGGTTGGCGAAGGCTTCGCGTATTGCAGCCTGCGTCATTGAGCGCAGCCAGAGGCGCTTGACGGGTTTCTTCACGCCCGAATACTGCACGATGTACCGGAAGATGAGTTCGCCTTCGCGCCCTGCGTCACAGGCGTTGATCACGGCATCCACATCCTTGCGCTTGAGCAGCTTGATCAACAGCTTGAGCCGCTCGGACGAGCGCTTGTCGGTAGGACCAAGCTCGAACTGGGGCGGAATCACCGGAAGGTGCGCGAAGCTCCATTTGCCGCGCACAGGGTCGTTGGGCGCAACCAGGCTGAGCAAGTGGCCTATGCTGGATGCCAGCACATACTGCTCGCTTTCAAAATAGTCGCCTTCCCGGGTAAAGCCTCCCAAGGCGCGGGAAATATCCAGAGCGACCGAGGGTTTCTCGGCAATAATCAACGTTTTAGTCATGAGTTTCCAGTAACTGCGTTTCAGCAGCAATAGCGCGGATAATACGAGGTGAGAAACGCACTATGCAAGTCGAGGTTGATAAAAGCCGCCCGGCACGGCGTGTTTCCTGGGTTGTTTTTCTGCAGAAAACCGCCCTTGCGCTAGCCTGCCTGCTGCTTGCCAGCGCCGGTATCAGCTGGCTTGCGGCCAATTGGGCGCAAGCCAGCGCCTTCCAGAAGCTGGCCGGCACCCAGGTTTTACTGTTACTGCTGGTTTTCCTGGCCTGGCGCGCGATGGATGCGCGCCAGCCTGCCGTGGGCCACGACTTTTCGACTTTTTCCATTATGACTGCCCTGGCCGCCGTGGCGACTGGCGGCCTGTTGGCACTCGTGGGCCAAATATATCAGACTGGCGCGGATTCCTGGGAACTCTTCCTCTGGTGGGCCGTTCTGCTGCTGCCGTGGCTGCTCGCCGTGCACACGGTTTTCCTGGGCCTGCTGTGCGGCCTGCTGCTGAATCTGGCGGCGGCCTTGTATTTGGATGTGTTCAATGGCCGCTTCCTGTTCGGCGCCACGCTGCACTGGGCGAGCGCGGGGCTGCTGCTGGCGCTGATCAACGCCATCCTGCTTGCCCTGTGGGAGTGGGCCGGGGCCTGGCTCGATGACCGCTGGCGGGTTGGCCCGCGCGCCCTGGCAACGGCGATGGCCGCCTGGCTGGTGGTGGC
>JBATWU010000161.1:0-47819 GCA_049672825.1 Pusillimonas sp. | reverse complement strand
GCCGACAGGCCCGGCCCATCCTCGCCGCGGCGGACGGAACTTGCCGCGCAGGCGCTGGCCGGGCGCGGCATCCGTGTCGCAACGGTTCGGCTCGCGCCATCGGTCCACGGTATGGGCGAGCATGGCTTCGTGTCTATGCTAATTTGTCTGGCACGCGAGAAGGGCGTATCGGCCTATCTCGGCGAGGGCGAGAACTGCTGGGCTGGCGTGCATCGGCTGGATGCCGCGCGGGTTTATCGGCTCGCGCTTGAGCAGGGCGTGACCGAGCCTGTCTATCATGCGGTTGCCGATGAGGCCGTGCCGTTCAAGGCCATCGCGCAGGTGATCGGCCGCCGCCTGGGTCTGCCGGTCGCATCGCGGCAACGCGAGCACTTCGGCGGTTGGTTCGCCAACATGGTGGCCGCGAACATGGCCGCATCCAGTGCGCGCACGCGCGCCTTGCTAGGCTGGGTGCCCAGCGGCCCGAGCCTGCTCGCCGATCTGGATCAGCCTGGCTACTACGCCGGCTGACCAACGTGCTTTGGAAGTACGAACTGCACACAGGCCGCGCTCGGCACTGAAATCCGAAGGGCTTCGCGGTAACTTGGAACACCTCTTTCTGTGCATGGGCGGGTATCCTCCGGCGTATTGTGAAGTCGGTTAGAGAGTCGCGATTTGCAAAAAGGCCCAAACCGAAGTTTGGGCCTTTTTAGAATTTGGAGGGGGTGTCGTGCTTCGTGCAGGGAGACCTCAGGATAGGTGCCCAGTGACATGCGTTTCTGCCTGGCCTGCCAGTAGTAGCGGAAGTGCCACGACTTGCTGCCTTGGGCAGAAACCGCCAATGATAGACCGTCCGAATCGTCAAGTGTATAGGGGTGACCAGTGGTTTTGCCTGCCGTGTCGCAGAATCTGTAAGGCTCATGATGTCTCCAGGAAAAGGCCTGGATTGAAACATCTATGCAGACAAGCTGCTTGAAACGCAAGTCCATTCTGCCGCGAGTGCAGCTCAAAAAATGGACTTAAAAATGGACTGAAATCGCGTGGATTTAGGTGGATGTCAGTAGACGTCGTTGGACGAAAAAAAAGCCGAAACACAAAGTTTTCGGCTTTCTTTCAATCATCTATGGACGAAAATTCTGGAGCGGGAAACGGGAACACGAAAGTCCAATTACTCCCTTGATTTACCAGGTTCTTTTCTAATCCTGAAAAGAGTGATGGGCCCATTTCTGTACCCATCGGAAAAGATGATACATCATTTCGAGAATGCAGTATCTACTGGGGCTGCCAAGGGCTACTGACAGCCGTGCCTTCATCTTGATATGAGACTCTGCTCGGTACTACTTCAACCTGCGCGCAGTAGGGAGCCCAAATGTACTTCCATCAACACCGAATGTGTTATTGGGAAAGGCCACCTCTTGAGCCACGTATAGGAGCTAGCCTTTCTTGGCATAGAGGGGTGCAAACTGAGGTCAAACGCTTATTTGGAGCATGCTTGAAATTTATCCAGGCGATTGAAGTCGTATTGTTTATTGGTTATATTTAATACAAAATTCTGTAAGGATTGGATTATGCCGCGAACCACGACGATGACTGTTCGCCTCAACGGCTCATTGAGCGACTTTGTGGCCGCTAATGTAGGCGAGCATGGTACCTATGATAACGTCAGCGAATACGTCCGTGACCTGATTCGCCGAGACAAAGAACGGACGGAGGCAGAAGTATTTGACAGGCTCAAGACCGAGTTGACCCATGCCTTCGCAGCACCGGAGTCTTCGTATCAATCGCTGACAGCAGCGGACATCATCGCGCGCAACAAGACCTGAGCGCATGACCAACGTTCGCATACAAGAGGCCGCGTCCTACCGGCTCGATGAAATCTATCGCTATACCCGTGACCGGTGGGGCATACAGCAGGCGGATCACTACATTACTGGGATATTCCAGGCGTTTGCCAAGATCGAAACCCGCGAGATAGCCTCACGGCCGGTCCCAGCGGAGTTCGGTGTGGAGGGTTATTTCTTTCGCTATGAGAAACATATTGTCTACTGGCGCAGGTTGTCGAATGGTGACATCGGTATCGTGACCATTCTGCATGAGCGGATGCACCAGATAGAGCGGTTTCAAGAGGATTTCAGAACTTGAAGGTGATTTGCAAGGGGACTCCCGCCATAAACTCGCTCGACCTTTAGCACCAATCTAGCCCCAGAAAGTTTTAAACTTCGTACGTCAGACCTACACTTTTGACGGCGGAAGCGTCTGCAGCTAATAAGTTGCTTCTAGGGGTGTGTCGATTGGCTGTTTCCGGCCAAAAGCAGTCTTTTATGACATTGGATTAAACGACAGCTTCACGCCGGACCCGGTCATTCGCCGTCAATGATCTGAACGCCTACTACGACGACCTCCTGTCACTCGCGTACCGTAGCAGCCGCCTGCGGCTGTACCTTTACCATCGGTCATTCGAGCAAAATGTGAGGCTGACCGCTTATTGATCGCCCGGCGGGGTTTCGGTGAACCTCACTTCAATCTCGTCGAGATTAGGTGGGTTGCGCCAACGTTGTCGATCATCAGACAGGTCTGCAATCGCGCGGAATCGCGGATATAAATCGCGCCGCCGATCGGGGTCGAGCGTCGCAAGAGCTTCCTTGGCTTGCCGAGAGAGGCCTCGCGGCGACCAAATCTGGCCGCGTTCATCGATGACGATCACCAGCGACCGATGGGTAAAGCCGCTGGTGTCCCCGGTACGTCCGCTCGACTTCCCTCTATGGTATTTCTGGAGCGTGAGAGCGACGACAAGACTACGCTCGCATACCTTGAGCAGGGAAAGCAATGCGCCACGACTGACGAGTAAGCGGTATCCAGTCTCGCTCCAGGCGTATTCACCCCGTCCGCCCTCAGCACCCCAGGCTTCGGCTCGATAGGCTGTTCTCCCGTCGACTGACCAGCGGCGGACCACCTCATCATCCGCGACAGTCCCCAGCAGGTCTCGCGTCCAATCCGATGGGAAAGGCCTGTCGAGTGCGGTGGCGGTACCATAAGGATCATGTCGATCGAGTTGACGTTCGGTGTTCGGTGTCTTTGCGACCCACGGCTGAACCGTGTGACCGTCGCCGCCGAAGTGACGGGCAATCTCATCTTCATCGTCAGGCAACCATCTAAAGAATGCTTCAGCTGACAGCACTGTCATGACTGCCGCTCGCGCATCCCCGGCATTCGCCAGCACGCTTTGAAGCGTGACAGTTGTGTCTCGCCCGATCGACCAACGCCCCATGACCGGAAGCCAATCCATCGCCACCTTGCCAGCCAGCAAGCCGAGCAACGGTGCCAGCAGATTGCTGTCTTCGCGGACGGTGCTTCTCTCACCGCTCTCCGGCATAGGCATGTCCGCTTCCTGGGTAAGATTGAGCGGAAACGAATCGGTGAGATCGGCAAGCCAGAGACCGTCATTTCGGGACAGCGTGTATTCTCTTAGGAACGCAGCCCAAGCATCGCCGCTCCAGTCCTCGCCGATAACCGCCCGTGTTGCCAGCAGTTCACCGGCAACAAGCATGAGTGCATGCCATCCGAGATATCCTCCGTACCGATCTCGGTCCGGAACATATCCCATCGACCAAGATCCGTCATAGCTGCTGCTACGTGGGCAATCGTGCATTCCTCGAACGTTTGTGTCCCACCGCTGCACCCATGCACTGATGCGGTCTTCCACCTCCCAGCCTGGACAGGCGAAGACATGGCACAAGCGCTCGACCTGATACTTGTTGAAGTCGTAGTCGAGGTGGAAGCCATCGTCTGGTCGCGGCGAGGCGTCTGGCCGGGAGGCATACCGGAACTCGCGATAGTCGGTTCGGGGAGCAGATGAAAAGGGCGATTGGTTTGCCGGGCCCAGCTTGGTGATCAGAGCTTCGCGCTCTTCGGGTGCGAGTGCATGCGCAAGCTCGCGAAGTATGTCTATCGCGAACGCACGCATAGCAACGTGCGGAAACTCAGCGGAAAAGGCGATTCGCTCAAAGAACGCGCGATGGGGGACAAATGCCGTAGCAGCGTTTTTCGCTACGCGCGCGAGCGCTATCAACAGCCATAGCTGCGCATGCATTGTGTAGAAAGGCAGCTTTGCATCGCTGAAAGGCAAGCTCGAAGTAGACCCGAAGCGCTCGATCAGTCGTTCAGCGACATCGGAGCGTCCGGCCGCCACCAAACGCCTCACTGCATGGGCAGCGCGCCAGCGCATTGCTGCGATGGGATGGCCAAGCCTCACCCACACGAGCCCTGCTACGAATGTCGCTTCGTCAAACGGAACCGCAAAACGAGCGTCCCACGGTCCGTCCCCGACTTCGGACGGGAGCTTTTCACCTGTATTCGCCAGAAACCGTTCGAGACCTTCAGCAAGGGCGCTGGCACTGACGTCGGGTGCCAGTCTCGCGGCGAGTGCGAGCCAGGCGTTACCGCCAAGGCTATCCGCAGTGCTCCGGAGCGCTGCAACTACGTGCTCGACAAGGGTTGCGCGGTCGGTATGAAAATGTTGCTCCAGCTCCCGCCAGCCTCCCCACGCGTGGGTGTTTGAACTGGCGAGTTCGGCGGCGTGCTTGGTGGCCAGGCGCAGTCCCAATTCAGGCAGAGCATCGCGCATTGCTGCCGATGACTTACCCCACTCATCCAGGTAGTCGTCCAGCGCATGAATTTTGTCGGCAAGCGAGGCAGCCGTTGCTTCAACGGTCGCACGGACGAACCCTAGGCGTTCGGCAGGAGAGTTTGCTTGCTTCGCCAAATCGGTCAGTGTCCGAACCGGCCAGCGCCGCCCCGATTGGTCAATCTCCTGGTCGAGTATTTGACGATCGATGTCGTCTGAGTCCGTGAGATCCACCGGGAAGACGGCCTGTGGTTCCGTCGCGGTTGACGGAGGCATAACCGTTCGCGATTCGGATTTGGGCCCAAGGCGAGCGAGCAGGCCTTCGATTCGTGTTCGAGCACGAGAAGCAGCAGGAAGACTACGCTCAGCAAGGTCATGTAGCCTTCCGATTGTCTCTCGTGTGGGAGACAGTTGATCCTCGCGATCAATCTCGACTAGAAGGAGATCGAAGAACCATTCCCGTCGCTCTGGAGGTAGCCGGCCAATGACCTCTGACGCAAAGTCCGAGATACGCCACGTCCAGGTTTCGATTGGAGCGGCCAAACCAAACAGAGCGACTGCGGCTTCAACAGAAAGCTTCGAATCACGAACGAGGACAGTTAACGTTGGGCCGAGTGACAATCCGAGTCGAGCAGCGTCACGGTCGTCTAGGCGTGCCAGCGTAGCTAACGTCGCTCGACCAGCAATCGGTCCCATCATTTTCGCGTATTCAGTCCAGGGAAATTTGCCATCCTCGTTCTGATTCAGTTCGAGGATACGCGCCAGGGTGTGTGCCGCCGCCGGCGAAAGTTCGGGACCCGAATAGTGGCCGGTCAGCTCCAGCAAGTGATTGGTACGATCGAAGTCATCCGATCCAATTGCCTCTGCAAGATCGAGCGCACGGCGAAAATAGGCCGCTGCCTCTTCGGTGCTCACTCGCCAGGCTGCGCGAGCGAGGTCACCGTAGGATGAGATTCTGGTTCCGACATCGGTATCGAGTTGGATCTTGCGCTCGATATGGCCGGCAAGGAGAAGTGCAGCATCATGGCACTGGGGGATGCGCGAGAGTCGAGCAACCGTATTGGTAAGCTCCGGCGTGAACAGACCCGGCGCGCTCGCTGCCCACTCGGCCATGCGATTCGCAATCGCGGCATTGAGCGCACCTAAGGCGTCGGCAAGGTCGAAAATCACTCGGAATCCGGTTCGCGCGAGATAAGCCTTCCCATCCCGATACGGATAGTTGGATGACTGCTCGACATCACTGACAAGTCGGTCAAAGGCGGCGGCCACCATCTCGTCCCGTGCCTTTCCACTCGGCGGACGAATAATGTCGGCGACATCCTGCGCATAGTTCAGCATCGGCAGGATCCGGCCGCCAAGCGCACGCGAGTAGTCCGATCGATTTTCCTCGTCGAGTTCATTGCGCCTCTTCCGTCGGCGCCGAGTTCCATCGAACTTCGGAGCCGCCAGCTTCTGGTTAAGCACCCGACTGAAGGTCGCTGTGCCCCGCGATCGAGCACTTGCAGGCACCAATCCGATGAATTCCGCCGGCGCTATGTCAATCAAGGCGGTGCGCTTCCGGCTCAAGGCGGCTCGAACACCGGCGGCCAGTATGGTCACGTGGATCGCGCGGTCGCTCGGATACTGACTGGAATAGTCATAAACACTAGGCGGTGTAAGTGCAGCTCCAGCGAGGATGCTTGTTGCCTCTCTCTCCATGCCGAGCTCTATCGCCAGGGCCGATGCCAGCACGCTGGCCATCGCCAAGCCTTCGCTTTTACCATTCGCAGAAGATGCGGCAGCAAGCGCCGTGATGAGTTTTCTGGCGTGGAATGGGTCACGACCGACAAATGGAAGCGCGGCGGCGTAGAGTGCGCGAGAAGGCAGTCGGCAACGCAACAGCCTCGTTGCGATGCGCGTCTTGGGCGGATGCGCTGATTGCTGGTGTCGATCTAGAAGATCGAACAAGTCCCGAAACTTGGCGAAGGCCACGCCGTCGTCTCGACGGGCGAAGAACTCCGCAACGCGCACGTCATTGCCCGCCAGCATCTCGACATAGGCGAAGCCAATATCGTCCCACTGCCTTGACGTGCTTGATTCGCTAAAGCGCGCGCTACGTTTAGTATGCGCGGCCCAATTGTGCCAATCAATTGATCGCTGAGCGTGGCGACGGGCCTCGTCTCGGTCGCCTGCGAAGGCGTTCGCAAGTGCAAGCGCGGCATGTTTCCCCCCAGGCCAGCCAACTTTGGTCGCGGAAAGCCGTCGCAAAGCTTCGGGGTCGCCTGCCGCTGCGGCGAGATCAGGATGCTCGTACAGGAAGCGGTCGGATCGTTCATGTCCCGCGGCAACGAGCGACGCTTCCAGCAGCAGGCGCAGAAGATCGTCGCGCCGATTCAGCTCTCCTACCAGTGTTATCGCGGCAGTAATCCGCGATAGGCGGATGTCGCGTGCGCTTACCTGTGAAGCGCCTCGGGGAACACGCAGGTCAAAGGCCAGTTGGATGAGTTGATCAGCATCTCGTAGCGAGGTGAGCAACGCGGGCAGTGCCCGGGCTGCATAGTTTGACGTGAGCTGGCGCTCTTGGAGAGCGGCGATAACGCGATCTCGACCGGCCTGGCTCGCGCCGTAGCTTGATCGGATCAGGGTCTCGGTCGGCTCATCTCGGAACATCAGGCCGTGTGGCGTTCGATCTAGCAAGGGAGCGAGGTCGGCTGCGAAGCTTTCAACCTGCTCCGCGATCAAGCCGTGAGCCGCAGCAAGCTCTTCAATGGGAACTGGAGGCGCCAGCAAGGCAATGCCTGTGAGCAGGAGGTCAATGTCGGCATCGCTTGCTCCACGGGCGCGTGCAGTTTCGCGCGCTTCGGTGAGACGCTTGTGAAGCAGCACGTCGAGCAGATCTTGCGGCTCTCCCGGGGCGTCAGGGAAAGATACAGGATCAAACGGGCGTCCGGTTGTCATCAGGTTGTCGAGACAGCGTGGGTTGCGACCTGACCGTGTCAGCAGAGCGGCAATTTCGTCGGCCGAAGCATCCGGCACGCGCCGCTCAACGAGGGAACGTACTTCCGCGTCAGTGAACAGTGGAACCGTGAAAGGACGGTGCGAGGCATCGCCCGTCGCCAGCGCGAGCCGTTCAGTCCGGCATGATGCGACGATACGAACACCATCGATTGGATCGACGCTGATGCTGCGCATGAGAAGGTGTGCGAACGATGATGTCGCGGTTTCTCGTGCGGCAAGCCCGGCGTGGTCGATCGCATCAAGCACCAGTGAAACACCTGCTTCACTGCGAGTTCGTCGAGCCGTCTCCACCGATTGGGCGAGCCGTCGGCGGAACGCCCTCAGCAAGCCCGTTATGTCCGCCACTGGCAAGAGAATGTCGCACAGGCCCTGCCCGGCCATGAGATTGGCAAGGTGCACAAGTGTCCTTTCCGGGAGGTGCCGACCGTCGGCGGGATCCCGCCAGCGACCGGCGCCAAAACCATCGAAGAGCACCACGGGGCCATCGGCTCGCAGGCGGTCGGCGAGGCCTTGCATCAAGACGGTCTTGCCCATCCCGCCCGCAGCATGAACAACGAGAGGAAGCCCAGTCTCGCGGGCGAGAGTCGCAATGTCGCCAAGGACGTCACGCTGAATGACTATCTCAACCTCGGGGAAAGCATCAGGCGTGGGATACAGACGGTCCTCGTGCTCCACCTCCAGCTCGGCCAGAACCGCTACCCGATCAACTCGTTTGTCCGTCTCACTACCAGGACCGGCCTTGATCCTGATGAGATTCCGCAACTTGAGCAGGCGTTTCTCCGCATCCGGATCCCCTGGTTCGCTCCATGCGGCGAGTGTTGTTGAGATCGCACTCTCAGCCTCTGTCAGGCTTCCCTTGCTGCCAACCATTTCCAATCGCCGAAGCAGGTCAGCAAAGGGATGGGGATACTCTTTCAGAGCGTCTGCGATCTGGCCTGCTTGGCGGGCTACATCACCGACTTTTTGCGTGCCCTCTACAACTGCTGCGATCGCCTTCCCTAGGTTCTGGTGGATGGGCCTGTTCGTCGCAAATTCATACCGGACCACGGCTAGAACATGATCATCGCCATGCGTTGCCCGAAGCTCAGTATCGGTTACAGCAAACTTGGCAAGAGTCGATGCCAGGTCAGCAGCTCGAACGGCCGTGTCGGCGCTTGCGATCGAGTATTTGAACTGAACGACCGTGACCCGACGCGCCCGAGCAACATCGGTGGCGCCGTGGTACCGGACAAGATCCGCAATCTCGACCGCACCAGTTCCCAAGCTCTGTTCGTCTGCTTCATCGAAGCCCTCGAGCGTGATTGCGGTAAGGTCGGTCGACGGCGGCAGGAGTTCAAGAGCGGTGCGCGCGGCCCAAGCTTCATGAAAGGCATGGCCCGCCTTTGATGCTCGAGCCTTGTCGATTACTATCGGTGATGCATCATTCATAATCAACTTAATACACGTGATGTAATTGGTGCAACCTCGGCTATGGCTGTACTCGATACGCCGCATAACTCAACGATGCGCCTTATGGGGAAATTCTGCGTCAAGGTTAACCTATCCACCTCGGTCTCCGGTAGCTACTACCTTACCGCTGAAAGTCACCGCGAGCCGCTGTGGGATAAGGCGGCTCTACCCCCACACAATCTGTTCGTGCCGAATCTCTGGCGCCTGCGGCTTTTATCGGCCGCAGTCCGCTGCTTAGCTGTCATTGATTGGGTAGCAGCCGAACTTCTGCTTTGGGTCGATAACCGTCAGTCACGAAACATCAGAACCGGTCGATCAGAATACAACTCTCATCGGCGGCCGGGGTGGGGCCTGATGACTCCCGTTACCTCTCCGAAAAAAGAAAATGGCCCAACCGAGGTTGGACCATTTCGGAATTTGGAACGGAAACGAGACATGACCTAGTCGTCCAGCTGTATTCACTTAGCAAGGAGTTTTACTTATATTGGCGAAGTATCGAGAGGAAAGGGCGGTCCAACGAGCGGCAGACGGAACAGGAGTCGGACATACAAAAAGGCCCAAACCGAAGTTTGGGCCTTTTTAGAATTTGGAGCGGGAAACGAGTCTCGAACTCGCGACCTCAACCTTGGCAAGGTTGCGCTCTACCAACTGAGCTATTCCCGCGTATTTACCGCTGTTTTTCCCTTCCGTTTTTAACCTTTCGGTTAAGGAAGCCTCGCATTATAAGTACTTTTTTAAAGTCGTGCAAATCGCGTTTTAACTGCTCGTTTTGCCTGTTTTCCCGTCTTTTCAAGCTTTATGGTTAAAGCGGCTTGAAGTAATGGGCCTTTGAAAACGTACCCGCAAAAGCATTAAAACTCGTGCCAAGCGAAGAAAAAGATAATAGCATAAAAGCACCCGGTCTTGTCAAGCAACAACCCCTGGCCTGCTCATTGGTCCGGCGGGGGTATGCTTATGCTTTTGTCGGGCCGCGGCCGGGTTTTTTGTTATTCAGGCGGAGCTGCTTTTGCTGCATGTTGTCGATCAGGATCTAACTTCTTTCAATACGCTGGGCCTGCGCTCGCGCGCGCGGGCTTTTGTGCGCTGCACGTCTGTTGACCAGGCGCAGGCCTTGTCGGCATTGGCTGCGGATTATCAGCATGTATTCATACTGGGCGGCGGCAGCAATGTGGTGCTGGCGCCGCGCCTTGACTGCTTGGTGGTCAAGGTCGAGACCCGGGGCATAAAACTGCTGAGCCAGTCGGACGATGAGTGCATCGTCGAGGCGCAGGCGGGCGAGGTCTGGCATGACTTTGTCGGGTATTGCGTGGATCAGGGCTGGCATGGCCTGGAGAATCTGGCGCTGATTCCGGGCACGGTAGGCGCCGCGCCGGTGCAGAATATTGGCGCTTATGGGGTGGAGCTGGATCAACGGTTTCATAGCTTGGTCGCCTGGGATATGCGTGAAAGCAAGCTGCTTGAAATGGGACCGCAAGCTTGCGGGTTTTCGTACCGCAACAGTTTTTTCAAGCAGGCGGAACCGGGCCGGTGGCTGATCCTGAAGGTGCGCTTTTGCCTGACCAAGATCTGGCATGCGGTGCTGGGCTATCCCGATCTGCAGCACCACCCGGTGCTGCAGGCGGCTGGTGCACAGGTCACGGCGCGGCAGGTTTTCGATGCTGTTTGCGATATACGCCAATCCAAGCTGCCCGATCCCGCGGTGCTGGGCAATGCGGGTAGCTTTTTCAAGAATCCGGTGGTGGCTGCCGCGCAATACCAGGCGCTCAAGCAGACGCACCCCAGGCTAGTTGCCTATGCCCAGCCCGATGGTACTTACAAGCTGGCCGCCGGCTGGCTGATCGATAGCGCCGGCTGGAAAGGCAAGGTGGCGGGCGCGGTGGGCGTGCATGCACGACAGGCGCTGGTGCTGGTCAACCACGGCGGCGCCAGCGCGGATGACATTGCCATGCTGGCTGATGCCATTCGGGCCGATATTGCGGCCCGGTTTGGTGTCGACCTGGAGCAGGAGCCGGTTCGGATCGGCTGAGTGAATGCCGATCAGGTTGCCAGGACGTCCTGCATGTCGAACAGACCGAACTCCTTGCGCGCCAGGTAGCGGGCGGCGCGCAGGCTGCCCTGGGCGTAGGTGACGCGGCTGCTGGAGCGGTGTGTGATTTCGATGCGCTCGCCGGTGCCGCAGAAATAAACGGTATGGTCTCCGACGATATCGCCGCCGCGCACCACTGAAAATCCGATTTTTCCGGTTTCCCGAGCGCCGGTCTCGCCGTGACGGGCCCAGTCGGCGATGTCGTCCAGTTTCTTGCCCCAAGCGGCGGCCACGGTTTCACCCATGGCCAACGCAGTGCCTGACGGGGCGTCGACTTTGTTGCGGTGATGGGCCTCGAATACTTCGACGTCGTAGCCGCTGTTGAGCAAGCGGGCGGCCATATCGAGCAGCCTGAGCGTGGCGTTCACCCCGACGCTCATGTTGGGGGCGAAGACCACGGCGATTTTCTGGCTGGCCGCCTGGATAGCTTGCTTGCCTTGTTCGTCGAAGCCGGTGGTGCCGATGACGCATTTGGTGCCATGCTTGACGCAGGCCTGCAGGTGGGCAAGCGTGCCTTCCGGCCGGGTAAAGTCGATCAGGCAGTCTGCATTGGACAGGGCATCGAGGTCGTCGGTGACCAGAACGCCGGTGTTGCTGCCCAGGAAAGCACCGGCATCCTGGCCGATGGATGGGGCGTCTGCGCGATCGAGCGCCACCGTGAGTTCCAGGTCGGGGCTTTGAGTGACGGCTTCGATCAGCATGCGGCCCATGCGGCCGTCGGCACCTGCGATGGCAATGCGCATTATTTCCCCCTAGCGTAGTGGTTCGGCCGAGCTTCTGCCAGGCATGGGTACGCCCGGGTTTACGCTGGGTGGCGTGTCGGTATTGAGGATGGCCCTGCGTTCCGAGCTGGGGCTGGGCTGCGCGGCGTCTGACTCGCCGGCTTGCCCGCTGGTGTCGGTTTCGTTGCGGGTTGACGGCGAGATTGCACCGGCTCCACTATCGGTTCTTTCGTAAGGCTGGCGATCGGGCTGGTCGTCGCCGTCCCAGCGCACCAGTGCATCGCCCTCGAACCAGACAGTGAATTTGCGTTCTTCTTCCTTGCCGTAGCCGGGCTTGTTATAGTAGGGATAGTCCCATCGATTGGTGCGGAAGATATCCTGTAGGGTAGGAGTGCCCAGAATGAAGCGAACCTGTTCACGCGTCATGCCTTGCTGCAATTGCGAGACCTGCTCGGCTGTGATCCAGTTGCCTTGCTGCACGTCAGGGCGATACGGAAAGCCCCAGTGGGTTCCGCCGCAAGCGGTCAGGGTCATGGCCAGCACACTTGCCGTCAAACCGGCACGAAGCGTGAAAAGTATTGGTTTTGCAGTCGTCAGCACGAAGCGCCCCTGTTATTCATCTAGGATAAAACCGTTATCATAAAGGTTGGATAATAAACGCATAATAGCGTTAGTCAGCATCGGGCGCATTGCAATCCCTGCTTTCGCCTGAATATCACTCTTATTCCTGCCAGAGACATTTTAGCTATGAACGAACAAAATGAACTGAAAAACATGGGTTTGAAGGCGACCTTCCCGCGCTTGAAGATCCTTGATATTTTTCGCCGGGCCGATCTTCGCCATCAAAGTGCCGAAGACATCTACCGCACGCTTGTGGCCGAAGATGTCGACATAGGCTTGGCCACGGTCTATCGGGTACTGACCCAGTTCGAGCAGGCTGGCATTCTGGTGCGCAGTCAGTTCGACGGCGGCAAGGCCGTCTTCGAGCTGAACGACGGCGATCATCACGACCACCTTATTTGCACCAACTGCGGCACTGTGGTCGAGTTTACCGATCCTGAAATCGAGAAACGCCAGCATAAAGTGGCCAAGGACCAGGGTTTTGTACTGGAAAGCCATACGATGCTGTTGTACGGAATTTGCCCTAGCTGCTCTCCCAAGCACGGGAAGTAGGCGCAAAGCGGTTCCAGCAAGGCCAGCGTTAAGCTGGCTTTGTTTTATCGCCGAATAATGATTCGAATCGACTGGCCCGGGCGCCGGTCACGATCATTCGGAAACCCGCCAAGTCGTCGTGCCGGGCCTTTTTCGATGATGAGGCAAGTGAATCCGCCAAAGCGCAGGTTTGATGCAGAAATGGAATTAATCGGTGCTGGTCAGCATTTCACGCGCATGGCGCAGCGTGGTATCGGTGATTTTCAGGCCACCCAGCATGCGTGCGATTTCGTTGACGCGACTGTCGGCGTTCAGGGCTTCGATTTGCGACAGCGTGCCGCTGCCGGATGTGGATTTCCTGACCTCGTAATGTTGCGCGCCGCGGGCCGCGACCTGTGGCAGGTGCGTAACGCACAGTACCTGATGGCGCTCGCCCAGTTCGCGCAGCAGCCGGCCCACGACCTCGGCGACCGCGCCGCCCACCCCGGTATCAACCTCGTCGAAAATAAGCGTAGGCACGCGGGCGGCCTGGCTGGCGATGACCGACAGCGCCAGCGAGATGCGGGCCAGCTCGCCACCGGACGCCACTTTGGCCAGCGGCCTGGGCGTGGTGCCGGCGTGCCCCGCCACCAGAAACTCAACGACTTCATTGCCATTGGCGCCCGGCTGGCAGGCCGATAGGCCTACCTGGAAGGAGCCGCCTTTCATGGCCAGGGTTTGCATGGCCCCGGTGACTTGCTGCGATAGCTTCTTGCTGCTTTTCTGGCGCGCTTTGCTGAGTTGCCCGGCCAAGTCTGTATATTGTGCCGCGGCGGTGTCGACCTGCCTGGCAAGCGCCTGGGTGTCGGCGGCGGCCTGGCTGGAGTTCAATTGCTCGTACAGGCTTTGCGTCAGCGCGGGGAGGGCGTCGGGCTCGGTCTTGAATTTGCGGGCGGTGTCGAAGATGGCCGACAGGCGGTGTTCGGCGACGGCCAGGCGCTGGGGATCGAGCTCCAGCTTGTCAAGATAGCTGTTCAAGTCGGAAACGGCTTCGGTGGCCGAGATGCGGGCCGACTCGATGGCATCGTAAACACCTTGCAGTTGCCCATCGTGGCGCAACTGCTGTTGTATGGCGTGGGCCGCGGCATTCAAGGCCTGCATGGCTGAACCCTGCTCGTTGTCGAGCGCGCTCAGCGCTTGCGTGGCGCCGTCCAGCAAGGCCTGGGCATGGGCCATTCGGTTGTGATCGCTGCTGAGTGTTTCCCATTCGCCGGGTTGCAGGCCCAGTTGTTCGAGCTCGGCAAGCTGCCATTCAAGTTGCTCGCGCTCTGCCTGCAGCGTGGCGGCATTCGCCAGGGCCGTGGCCAGGTTTTTCTCGGCCTGTTGCCATTGCTGCCATGCCTGTTGCACCTGGCGGGCCAGGGCCAAGTGGCCGCCTTGGGTGTCGAGCAGTTCGCGCTGGCTGGCGGCCTTCAACAGGCTTTGGTGGGCATGCTGGCCATGAATGTCGATAAGCTGCTCGCCCAGTTCGCGCAGTTGCCCCAGCGTGACTGGCAGGCCGTTGACGAACGAGCGGCTGCGTCCCTGGGTGTCGATGACCCGGCGCAGGATAAGCGCGTCGTCGGGGTCGAACTCGTGTTCGTGCAGCCAGGCATGCAGGCTGGCGGGCGGTTCGAACACGGCCGAGATATCGGCGCGGGCCGCGCCATCGCGAACGACGGCGGCATCGCCGCGCGAGCCCAGGGCCAGCGACAGGGCGTCGATGAGTATGGATTTGCCTGCCCCGGTTTCGCCCGAAAAGACGGTGAAACCGGCTTCGAATGGAATTTCCGCCTGGTCGACGATGACGAAGTCGCGTATATGCAGGGATCGCAGCATGGGGTTATTCGGCCTCGTCTGACGGCTGCGGCATGTGGTTCCAGTACAGTTTGCGGCGCAGGGTGGAAAAAAAGCTGTAGCCGGTGGGGTGGATGAAGCGGACGGCATGCTGGGCGCGGCGCACATCGATGCGGTCGCCCGGCTGGCATTCGGACCAGGTCTGCATGTCGAAGTGGACGCTGGCGCCCGATTCGACCCGTCCCAGGGCGGTGATGGTCAGGCTGAGCGTGCCGCTGTCGGGCAGCACGATAGGGCGGTTGGACAGGGTTTGCGGAGCAACCGGCACCAGCAGGATGGCGTTCAGCCGGGGATGGACGACCGGCCCGTTGGCCGAAAGCGAATAGGCGGTGGAACCTGTGGGCGTGGCGACAATGAGGCCGTCGGCGCGCTGGCTGTACATGAAAACGCCATCGAACTCGACATGGACTTCGATCATTCCGCCACGGCCCGCCCGGTTCAGGACCACATCGTTCAGGGCCAGCCCCGAATACAGGGTTTCGCCGTCGCGCACCACGCGGCCTTCGAGCAGGACGCGGTCTTCGGCGTTGTAATTGCCATGTATGACGCTGTTCAGGGCGTCGTTGGCGCTGGGTAGCGGGATATCGGTGATGAATCCGAGGCGGCCATGGTTGATGCCGATCAGGGCGACGTTGCTGTAGGCCAGTTGGCGGGCCGCGCCCAGCATGGTGCCGTCGCCCCCCATGACCACGGCCAGGTCCGCCTGCTGTCCGATTTCTTCGTATGACGCGATCGTGTGTTCGGTGATGCCTGTATTGCGGGCGGTATCGGCTTCGATCAGCACTTTACAGCCTTCGGCCTGCAGCATGCCGGCAAGCTTGCGCAAGGGCGCATCAAGCCCGGTATCTTGATACCGGCCTATGATTGCGATGGTTTTGAAGTGCATAACGCGGACACCTTCTTGATTGATGGAATAATACAGACTGATTGATTATATTGTTACTGGGGCCGGAAGGCTGTAGGTATAAAAACCTGTGCAGTGCGCTGTTTGGTTGGTTCGAGTGTCCACATTCGGAGATTAACCAAGCAGGATACTGGGAACATTGCTTAAAATGGCGTCATGGATGATCGTGCCAACGCGCTTCTGAAAGCGCTCATAGAAAAATACATTGCCGACGGGCAGCCCGTGGGCTCGCGCACGCTGTCGAAAATGTTCGATCTTTCGCCGGCGACCATACGCAATGTCATGGCTGATCTCGAAGACTTGGGCCTGATTCACAGCCCGCACACCTCGGCGGGCCGGATTCCCACGCCCAGGGGCTATCGTTTGTTCGTCGACCGCCTGTTGGCGGTGCAGCGCTTCGAAGTCATGCCCAGCCAGGTGCGCCAGATTCTGCCCGCCGCCGAACCGGGCCGGGCGGTCACGGCGGCCGCCACGCTATTGTCCAACCTGTCGCAATTCGCGGGCGTGGTGCTGGCGCCCAAGCGCGCCCAGGTGTTTCGGCAAATCGAATTCATCCGCCTGTCCGAAAAAAGGGTTTTGCTGATCATCGTCACGCCCGACGGCGACGTGCAGAACCGTATTCTGTTCGTGGCGCGCGATTACCTCGAACAGGAACTGATCGAGGCCAGCAATTTCTTCAACCAGCATTTTGCGGGCATGTCCTTCGATCAGGTCAAGCTGGCCATTACCGACGAGCTTTCATCCTTGCAGGCCGATATCTCCCGGCTTATGCAGGCGGCTGTCGAGGCGGGCACCGCCGCGGCGGACACGGACGACTCGCTGGTCATCTCCGGTGAAAGCAAGCTGCTCGATATCTCCGAGATCGCCTCCGACATGGATAGATTGCGCCGCATGTTCGCACTTTTCGAAAAAAAGACCGACCTTTTGCAGCTCCTGGACGTGTCCAGCCGGGCGCAGGGCGTGCAGATCTACATCGGCGGAGACTCCCAATTGGTGCCCATGGACGATGTCTCGGTGATCACCGCGCCCTATGGGGTGGATGGCACGGTGGTCGGCACTTTGGGCGTCATCGGCCCATCGCGCATGGCCTACGAGCGCGTCATCCCCATTGTCGATATCACTGCGCGCCTGCTTTCCAATGCGCTGAGTCACAATCAGTCCTGAGGCGGGTCCGGTTTCTCGCCGCCGCGACCGCCCGGTCCGCCTGCCTTTCCTAATCATCGGGTTCTGATATTCATGTCCAAGTTATTTGCCTCACGTTATTTGCCGGAACCCGCCGATCCGCATGCTTTCAGCCTGGAGCCTCCTGCGCGCGACGCTGGCCCCGCGGGCATCCTGCTCGTCAATCTCGGTACGCCCGACGAGCCCACTCCGGCCTCGATTCGGCGGTATCTGGCCGAATTTCTGTCCGATCCACGCGTGATTGAAATTCCGCAGTGGATCTGGCAAATCATTCTGCGGGCTTTCATCCTGACGCGTCGTCCGGGGGCCCTGGCGCCGCGCTACCGGGAAATCTGGCTCGAACAAGGATCCCCCCTGCTGGTGTGGAGCCAGGCCCAGGCCCTGGGAGTACAGCGGCACATGGAAGCCGATGGATTCGATGTCCGGGTGGAGTTGGGCATGCGCTACGGCAATCCGTCCATTGCCAGCGCAATCGACAAACTCAGGGCGGCGGGGTGCCAGCGCATCCTGACGGTTCCCATGTATCCGCAATATGCCGCCAGCACCACGGCTACCGCTGTCGACCGCGTTGCGGCGCATGCCGCCAGGCTGCGCGACCAGCCCGAGCTGCGCTTCGTCAAGCGCTACCAGGATGACGACGGCTATATCAAAGCACTGATCGGGCAGGTGCGCCAGTACTGGGATCAGCACGGCACGCCACAGCGGCTGTTGCTGAGCTTTCACGGTTTGCCGCGCAGGACGGTGGAGCAGGGCGATCCTTACTATCGTGATTGCATGGAAACCGCCCTGTTGCTCAAGCAAGGATTGGGCGCCGACGGGGATCGGGTCCATGTGTCGTTCCAAAGCCGTTTTGGCGCAGAAAAATGGCTGGAACCCTATACCGAACCGACACTCAGGCAATGGGCGCGCGAGGGCATCGGCCAGGTCGATGTCATGTGCCCGGGTTTTCTGGCGGACTGCCTGGAAACGATGGAGGAAATCCAGATGCAATGCCGTGATGCTTTCCTGGCCGAAGGCGGCCGGCAGTTCCGGTACATTCCCTGCCTTAATGACGATCCCGTATGGGCGGCCGGTTTTGCCAGACTTATCGGAAAGCACTTGGGAGGCTGGGTGTAAACTAGATTTAACAAGTATTTTGGCGCGCAAGGGCGTGCTTTGCGCGGGTCTTGAAATGGGGGCGCTTGCCCCCATTTTCATGGAATTGCATAGTTCAGTTCAGATTTCAGATGTGGAGATTTTTTATGTCGGCACCCCAAGAACCTCAGGATCCCAAGCAACAGGACCCGTCGGTCGATACTTCCGAGCAGTTGGAGGTCAATCAGGCACAACAGCCCGCTGACGGCAGCGAAGCGCAGGCTGACGCGCAGGATGTTCAGGCCGAGGCAGAGGAAGACTGGGCCACGCTGCTGTCCGAGTCCCAGGAAAAAGTGGCCCAGTATCACGAAGAGCTGCTGCGGGCCAAGGCCGAAACCGAGAATATCCGCCGCCGCGCCCAGGAAGACGTGGCCAAGGCGCGCAAGTTCGGCACCGAGTCTTTTGCCGAAAGCCTGATCCCCGTCAAAGACAGTCTCGAGGCCGCGCTGGCGCTGACCGAGCAAACGGCCCAGGCCTGGAAAGAGGGGGTCGAGGCCACCTTGCGCCAGCTCAATAGCGCCTTCGATCGCAACCTTCTAAAAGAAGTGGCCCCCGCCGAAGGCGAAAAGTTTGATCCGCATGTGCACCAGGCCATTTCTTCGGTGCCGTCCGAGCTGCCTGAAGGGACGGTGGTGCAGTTGCTGCAAAAGGGCTACACCATTGCCGATCGCGTATTGCGCCCGGCATTGGTCATGGTGTCGTCGGGCCAGCCGCCGGCGGCAGCGTAGGCAGAAGGAGTTTGGGGCGTTTTGCAGCGTTTCCGGTGGTTTTTCCCAAGAAAATTGCCCAGATACGCTGAAAAAAACAAAATTTTCAGGGCAAGACTTGAAATCGCCGGCATGGGCCCCAACTACGAACCATCAGCAGTTTCCACAAATTCAGAAAATTTTTAGCAGGGTAATAGATTATGGGCAAGATTATCGGTATTGACCTGGGCACGACCAACAGCTGTGTGGCTGTTCTGGACGGCAGCAGTGTCAAGATCATTGAAAATGCCGAAGGCACGCGTACTACGCCTTCCATTGTCGCTTACATGCAAGACGGCGAGATCCTCGTCGGCGCGCCGGCCAAGCGCCAGGCGGTCACCAATCCCACGAACACGCTTTATGCCGTCAAACGCCTTATTGGGCGCAAGTTCGACGAAAAAGCCGTACAGAAAGACATCGACCTGATGCCCTACAGCATCGTCAAGGCTGACAACGGCGACGCCTGGGTCGAAGCGCAAGGCAAGAAGCTGGCGCCTCCCCAGGTGTCGGCCGACGTGCTGCGCAAAATGAAGAAGACGGCGGAAGATTATCTGGGCGAAGAAGTCACCGAGGCCGTTATCACTGTTCCCGCCTACTTCAACGACAGCCAGCGCCAGGCAACCAAAGACGCCGGCCGCATCGCGGGCCTGGATGTCAAGCGCATCATCAACGAGCCCACCGCGGCGGCGCTGGCCTTCGGCATGGATAAAACCGAGAAGGGCGACCGCAAGATCGCCGTCTATGACCTGGGCGGCGGCACGTTCGACGTGTCCATCATTGAAATCGCCGATGTCGATGGCGAGAAGCAGTTCGAAGTGCTGTCCACCAACGGCGACACCTTCCTGGGCGGCGAAGATTTCGATCAGCGCATCATCGACTACATCATCGGCGAATTCCAGAAGGAAAGCGGTGTCGACCTGTCCAAGGATGTGCTGGCGTTGCAACGCCTGAAAGAATCGGCTGAAAAGGCCAAGATCGAACTGTCCTCGGCGCAGCAAACCGAAATCAACCTGCCGTACATTACGGCTGACGCGTCCGGGCCCAAGCACCTGAACCTGAAGATTACACGTGCCAAGCTCGAAGCGCTGGTCGAGGAATTGATCGACCGCACCATCGAGCCGTGCCGCATCGCCATCAAGGATGCCGGCGTCAAGGCGTCTGAAATCGACGATGTGATCCTGGTCGGCGGCATGACCCGCATGCCCAAGGTACAGGAAAAGGTCAAAGAGTTCTTCGGCAAGGATCCTCGCAAGGACGTCAACCCTGACGAGGCCGTCGCTGCTGGCGCCGCCATCCAGGGTTCGGTTCTGTCCGGAGATCGCAAAGACGTTTTGCTGCTAGACGTGACTCCCTTGTCCCTGGGCATCGAGACCCTGGGCGGCGTCATGACCAAGATGATCCAGAAGAACACCACGATTCCCACACGGTTCTCGCAAGTGTTTTCCACGGCTGACGACAACCAGCCCGCTGTGACCATCAAGGTTTTCCAGGGCGAACGCGAAATCGCCGCGGGCAACAAGGGCCTGGGCGAGTTCAATCTTGAAGGCATTCCGCCCGCAGCGCGCGGCACCCCTCAAATCGAGGTGACCTTCGATATCGATGCGAACGGCATCCTGCATGTGTCGGCCAAAGACAAAGGCACGGGCAAGGAAAACAAAATCACCATCAAGGCCAATTCAGGCTTGAGCGACGATGAAATCGAACGCATGGTGAAAGACGCCGAGGCCAATGCCGAAGAGGATCACCGCATTGCCGAGCTGGCCCTGACGCGCAATCAGGCGGACTCTTTGCTGCACTCCACCCGCAAGTCGCTGGAAGAGTATGGCGACAAGCTGGAAGCGGCCGACAAGGAAGCCATCGAGGCGGCCCTGAAAGAGCTCGAGGAAATCCTGAAGGACGGCGACAAGGCGGCCATCGAGGCCAAGGTCGAGGCGCTGTCCACGGCTTCCCAGAAGCTGGGCGAGAAAATGTACGCCGACATGCAGGCGCAGGCCGCGGCCCAGGCCGGTGCGGCCGATGCCGCCAAGCCCGCCGACGACGATGTGGTCGATGCCGACTTCAAAGAAGTCAAACGCGATCAGTAAGCGCTGCGCATAGCGGTTTTGAGCCCGGTTTCTGGTGTTTTACCGGAAATCGGGCCTTCTTATTCAGATAAAAAGAGCAGGCGTCCCGGACGCAAGCAATTCATATGGCAAAACGCGACTATTACGAAACCCTGGGTGTGGCCAAGAATGCCTCGGACGATGAGCTGAAGAAGGCTTACCGCAAGCTGGCCATGAAATACCACCCGGACCGCAATCCGGACAGCAAGGAAGCCGAGGAAAAGTTCAAAGAGGCCAAAGAGGCCTACGAGGTACTGTCCGACGAGCAGAAGCGCAATGCATACGACCGCTTCGGACATGCCGGCGTGGACCCCAACGCCGGCGCGGGCGCAGGCATGGGCGGCGCCGGCTTTGCCGATGCGTTTGGCGATATTTTTGGCGAAATCTTCGGTGGCGCCGGTGGCCGGCGCGGTGGCCCGCAAGTCTATCGCGGCGCCGACCTGAAGTACACGCTTGATATCAGCCTTGAGCAGGCCGCCAATGGCTTCGATACAGAAATCCGGGTGCCCAGCTGGGAAACTTGCGATGTCTGTCATGGCTCCGGAGCCAAGCCGGGCACGCAACCCAAAACCTGCCACACTTGCGATGGCGCGGGCACCGTCCGCATGCAGCAGGGTTTTTTCAGCGTGCAGCAAACCTGCCCCACCTGCCATGGCACGGGCAAGGAAATTACCGATCCTTGCGCTTCATGCGATGGCGTGGGCCGCACGCGCAAGAACAAGACGCTGCAGGTCAAGATTCCCGCGGGTATCGACGACGGCATGCGCATCCGCTCGTCCGGCAATGGCGAGCCTGGCGTCAATGGCGGGCCTCCGGGCGACCTGTACGTTGAAATTCATTTGAAGCCGCATGGCATCTTCCAGCGCGATGGCGAAGATTTGCACTGCGAGCTGACCATACCCTTTACCACCGCGGCACTGGGGGGCGAGCTCCAGGTTCCGACCCTGACAGGCAAGGGTGAAATCACCATCCCCGAAGGCACGCAAACCGGAAAAACTTTCCGCCTGCGCGGCAAGGGGATACGGGGGCTGCGGGCCAGCTATCCTGGTGATCTGTATTGTCACATCGTTGTCGAGACGCCTGTGCGCCTGAGCGACGAGCAGAAGACCATTTTGCGGCAATTCGAGTCGTCGCTGGCGCTGGGGGGAGAAAAGCATTCCCCCAAAAGCGAGTCCTGGACCGATAGGGTGAAGAACTTCTTTTCCTAAGTCCCCGGCAGCAAGTCCGAATAGGCCGAAAGGCCTATTTTTTCGCCTCTTCCCGCTTCTGCTGCTTGCTGTGGTCCGCCGCCACCGCCGCGCTGAATGCGGCCGGGTCCAGTGCCTTGCGCAGCGCGGCATTGACCTTTTCGGCCGTCAGCGCGGACAAGTCCTTGTCGACCTTGGCCGACCAGTCGAAATCACGGTCCAGCTGCATGTAGTTGATCCACGTCGAGGCCAGCACCCCATCGCGGGTACGGGCCAGCTTGCGGTAGTTCAGCAGCGCCTGGACCCCTTCGCGCACCTCATCGTCGGTGAAGCCGTCTTGCAGCGCGCGCTGCAATTCTTCGTTGATGGCGGTCAGCAGCTTCTGGGTGTTTTCGGGAGCATGGATGGCGTAAATGCTCCAGTCGCCCGATGGCTCGTAAGACGAAATGTCCAGGCTGCTGCGCACATCGTACGAGAGGCCGTCCTTGACGCGGACGCGCTCCCAAAGACGCGAAGTTTCCGAGGCGCCCAGCAGATAGTTGGCCATATACAACGCTGCATAATCAGCGTCGGTATCCTGCACGGCAAGCGGGGCCGTCGAGAGATAGAAGGCATTGGCCTTGTCGGGCGTGTCGATACTGAAGGTTTCCGAGGGAACCGACTGATAGGGCTCGGCGACACGCTCGTAGGCGGGCGCTTTTTTCCAGTCTTTCAGGCCTTGCGTCAACGCTGTCTTGACAGCCTCGGCATCGAATGCGCCTACGGCTGAAAACCCGATGGTGCCCGCGCCATAAAAACGCGAGTGAAAGTCTTGCAGCTGCTGCCGGCTCAGGGCGGCGATTTCAGCTTGTGCCTCTTCGAAGGTGGGCGTATAGCGTATGTCGTCGCTCGGCCACGGGTTGTCGTGCCGCGCGAGCGCACGCGAAGCCAGGGCGCTGGGCTCGGCCATGGCGTTTCTGATGGCCGTGCTTGCCTGCGCCTTGTATTCACTCAGTTCCTTTTCCGGGAAGTTGGCGTCGCGAATCACATGCAGCACCAATTCCAGCAGTGCCGGCAAGTTGTCTTTGGTGGTCGACAGACTGGCCACGACCACGCCCGCGCCACCGCCGATGCTGACATTGGCTTGCAGTTTGTTGTACCTGTCCTGGATTTCCTGGCGGCTCATCCGGCTGGTGCCATGCTCCAGCAACGCGGCGGCGGCACTTGACACGGCGCGCTGGCCTTGCAGGCCTTCCGCGTCGCCGAACTGGACCAGCAGCTTGGCCTCGACCCGGTCGCCGCGGGTGGGTTTGGGCAGCAGGGCCAGTTTGACTTTGCCGTTGGCCAGCTCGAGCGGTGCGCGCTGCGTGGCCTCATTGATATGCGCCGGGCTGGGATCGAAAGCCTCGATCACCGTATTCGTGTCTTTGCCCTTGTAGTCTTTGAGCAGGGTATCCAGCTGGCTTGCGCCATCTTGAGGCGCGCGCACCGGTTTTTCCGTGGGAATGTACAGGCCGCTGCTGCGGTTGCTGGGCGTCAGGTAAGCCGCGGTGACGCGCTGTACCTCGTCGAGCTGTATTTGTTCGATTTGATCGCGCTGCAGGAAGAACAAACGCCAGTCGCCATCGGCCACGGCTTCCGACAGGGCTGACGCCAAGCTGGCCGGGTTGGCATAGGTTTGGGACCAGTCTGTCAGCCACCGGTTGCGGATGCGCTCCAGCTCTTCCTGCGTGAAGGGCTGCTGGCCGACGGAGTCGAGCGCGTCCTGCAGGGTTTGCAGGGCCTTGTTCTGGTCCATTTCGGCTTCCAGCTGCGCGCCGAAGAAGGCATAGCCAGGCTGGTTCAGGCCGGCGGCAAAGCCGAATACGTCGGTGCTCAGATTATTTTCCACCAGGGACTTGTACAGACGTCCGGATGGCGTGTCGGCCAGGATGGCTACGCCGACATCCAGGGAGGTGAAGTCGGGGTGGCCCGCCGCCGGGGCGTGGAACAGGGCGGCTATCAGTGGACTGCCGCCATGGCGGCGCAAGGTGACCTGGCGTTCGCCGTCCTGGACCGGCTCCACGGTATATTCGGGCGGCAGCTTGCGGGTGGGGCGATCGATGACGCCGAAAGCATCCGCGATGGTTTGCAGCGTGGCCTCGGGGTCGAACTGGCCCGAGACGATGAGCACCGCATTGTCTGGCTGATAATACTGATGATAGAAAGCGCGCAACTGATCAATATCCACGTTCTCCACGTCGGAGCGCGCGCCTATGGTGCTGTTGCCGTAGTTGTGCCAGCGGAAGGCGGTAGCCTGCATTTGCTGCATCAACATCTGGAAAGGGCTGTTTTCCCCACGTTCCATTTCATTGCGCACCACCGTCATTTCGGCGTCCAGGTCTTCCTTGGCTATCAGGGCGTTCACCATGGCGTCGGCCTGCCATTGCAGATACCACGTCAGGGTTTCGGGGTTGGCGGCAAAGCTCGCGTAATAATTGGTGCGGTCGCTGGTGGTGGAGCCATTGGCCGCCAGCCCGCGGCGGGAAAACTCTGCCAGGGCGTTGCGCAGCGAGGGCGTGCCGCGGAACAGTAGATGTTCCAGCAAGTGCGCCATGCCGGTTTGCCCATAGTTTTCGTGGCGGGCGCCCACGAGGTAAGTCATGTTGACCGTGGTGGTGGGCTTGGAGGCGTCGGGCGCCAGCAGAACGCGCAGGCCGTTGGGCAGGGCGTATTCGGCCACGCCTTCGACAGCGCTGAGTTGCGTCAGCCCGGACGGCGAGCCATCGGCGCCCGCCTGTGATGCGCGGCCGATGGATGGGGACAGCAGCAAGGTGCAGGCAAGAAATAAAGCGGGGAGCAGGCGCGGGCAGGACAGCATGTGTTTCTTCCGAATAAGAGCATCTACGATAGGTTTACATCATATCAGCCGCTCCGGCACATGCGGCCCTGTGCCTCCCTTATTTGGACAGGCTGCGCATGGCTTGTTCCAGCCCGCTGACCGTGACACTGTACATGCGCTTGTGCATGATGTTCTGAATAATTGAAATAGACTGCCGATACTGCCAGTACGCGGCGGGTTCCGGATTCAGCCATACCGCCTTGGGCCAGTTTTCAAGCAGACGCTGCAGCCAGGTTGCCCCGGTTTCCTTGTTGTAGTGCTCCACCGATCCGCCAGGCTGCAGAATTTCATAGGGACTCATTGTGGCGTCCCCCACAATGATCAGCCGCCAGTCGTCGTTGTACTTGCGCAGGACGTCCCAGGTATCGGAACGTTCGGTGCCGCGGCGCTGGTTGTTCTGCCACAGTGATTCGTAGGGGCAGTTATGGAAGTAATACACGTCCAGATGCCGGAACTCGCTGCGCGCCGCGGAAAACAGTTCTTCGACCCGTGCAATGTGATCGTCCATGCTGCCGCCGACATCCAGCAGCATCAGTACTTTGACGGTATTGTGCCGCTCGGGCATCATTTGCAGGTCCAGAAAGCCGGCATTGCGCGCCGTGCTGCTGATGGTGTGATCCAGGTCGAGCTCGAGTTCGGCGCCTTCGCGGGCAAAACGGCGCAGGCGGCGCAAGGCCATCTTGAAATTGCGTGTACCCAGTTCCTGCTGGTCGTCGTAGTCTTTGTATTCGCGCTTTTCCCATACTTTGACGGCCGTGCGGTTGCCCGCCGATGGCCCGCCCACACGTATGCCCTCGGGGTGGTAGCCGCCATGGCCGAAGGCGGATGATCCGCCGGTGCCTATCCATTTATTGCCGCCCGCGTGGCGCGCCTGCTGCTCTTCCAGGCGTTCCTTGAACAGCTCCATCAGCTTGTCCCAGCCATGTTTCTGTATGGCCGCCTTTTCTTCGGGGCTTAGGTTCTTCTGGAACTCCTTGATGAGCCAGTCCAGCGGGATTTCCTTGCTGTCCGGCAAGGCCGCTTCCAGTGTGCGATAGAACTCGCCGAAAGCCTGGTCATAGCGGTCGAACAAGGTTTCGTCCTTGACCAGCGTCATGCGGGCCAGGTGGTAGAAATCTTCGACAGTGGGAGGCATGATGCGTGCCTGCAGCGCGCTGAGCAGTGTCAGGTATTCCTGTACCGAGACAGGCAGCTTGCGGGCCCGCAAATGATAGAAGAAATCAGTCAGCATGGCGGCTCTGAAGTTGATACTCGAGGTGTTTTTCGACCTCGGGCCATTCGCCTGCGAGCAGGCTGTACATGACGGTGTCGCGCACGGTTCCGTCGCGGCGCAAGGCATGGTGCCGCAGGACGCCATCCTTGCGGGCGCCCAGGCGCTCGATGGCTCGTTGCGAGGCGATATTGAAATTGTCTGTGCGCCAGCCAACCACCTGGGCGCCCAGCGTGCCGAATGCATGTCGTAGCAACAGCAGTTTGCAGGCCGTGTTGACGTGGCTGCGCTGCCAGCGCCTGGCATACCAGGTGTAGCCGATTTCAAGCCGGGCAACGGACGGGATGATGTCGTGATACCGGCTGGTGCCGATCAGTTCGCCGCTGCGCTCTTCAATAATGGCGAAAGGCAGCATATGGCCATCGGTCTGGCCTTGCAGCGCGGCATCGATGTAGGCGGCACCTGCCCCAGGCTCGGGCACCGAGGTGACGCGCAGTGTCCAGAGTTGGCCGTCGGCGGCGGCAAGCTCCAGTGCTTGCGCGTGCTCTTTTTGCATGGGAATCAGGCGGACACCGAATCCCGACAGTGTCGTGGGCGCCGGCAATTGACGAAAACCCTGCGTTGCATTCATTGTGATTTTCCGAGTTGGCTTATGGCCGCGCCCGTGTCGCGGGTGGCGGCCGGTTTAGGCGGGCTAGCGGCGTTGGCCAGCGCGTGTCATTGCCGCCAGGCGCTGCAGCAATGTCAGATCCTGCTCATTTTTCAGCAGTGCGCCGGCCATCAACGGTAAATCGCCGGTGGTCTTGCTGATGTCGTCGGCGGACACGGCCTCGTTGGTCAGCAGGCGCAGCCAGTCCAGGAATTCCGAAGTGGATGGCTTCTTTTTGAGGCCGGGCGCGTCGCGCAGGGCGAAAAAGGTATCCAACGCGGCCCGCAGCACATCGGCGCGGATGTCGGGATAGTGGACCGCCACGATTTCCTTCATGGTATCGCGTTCGGGAAAATTGATGTAATGGAAGAAACAGCGCCGCAGAAAGGCGTCGGGCAGGTCTTTTTCGTTGTTGGAAGTGATGATGATCAGCGGACGGTGTTTCGCCTTGACCGTCTGGCGGGTTTCATAGACATGGAACTCCATGCGGTCCAGCTCGCGCAGCAAGTCGTTGGGAAATTCGATATCGGCCTTGTCGATTTCATCGATCAGCACCACGGTCGGTTCTTCGGCCTCGAAGGCGCGCCACAGCACGCCTTTGACGATATAGTTGCCGATGTCGCGCACCTTTTCGTCGCCCAGCTGCGAATCGCGCAGCCGCGATACGGCATCGTATTCATAAAGGCCCTGATGCGCCTTGGTCGTGGACTTGATGTGCCACTGCAGCAGCGGGCGCTTGAGCGCGGCGGCCACTTCTTCGGCCAGCATGGTTTTGCCGGTGCCTGGCTCGCCCTTGATCAGCAAGGGACGTTGCAGTGCGAGCGCCGCATTGACGGCCAGCTTCAGATCGTCGGTGGCGACATAGCGCTCGGTGCCGGTAAAACGTTCAGGAGAAAAAGCGGGTGCCGCAGAAGTCATCGGGGTGCTCCGGGTGGTGGATGGTAAAGCAAGCTTGCTGCGCCTTTCGTGAATGGCACAGTACAATTATCGTACAATCTCAATTTTTCGTTGGTCTGTTGATGTAGATCAACCTTTTATTCACCGCCAAACAAGAGCTATTATGAAGTTGCGAACTTACCTGACGCGCACCTTGTCTGCGCTAGCCGCTACGGCTTCCTGTGCGATTGCGGGCCAAGCCCTTGCCGCTGATGCCACACCTGTGGGCGACGCTAAGGCCGCGCTATCCAAAACCTCTATGTGCATCGGTTGCCACGGTATCCCGGGTTACAAGTCCAGCTACCCCGAGGTCTATCACGTACCGATGATTGCCGGCCAGAATGCCGAATACATTGTTGCAGCCTTGAAAGAATACGCCAGCGGCGCCCGTACTTTCCCCACCATGGAAGCCATTGCGCAAAGCCTTACAGAACAAGATATGGCTGATTTGGCTGCTTATTACTCCAGTCTTAAATAATCGGGGGCCTGAATGAAAAAACTGACACTCGCCTTGGCAGGCTCCGCCATCTTCGCTTTGGCCTCGGGCGCGTCGGCCGCCGATCTGGCCGCCGGCAAAGCCGCATTCGAGAAATTCACCTGTGCCACGTGCCACGGTGCCGATGCCAAAACCTCCACGCTGCCCAGCTACCCCATCCTCGCCGGGCAGCACCAGGACTACCTTGAGCATGCGCTCAGGTCCTACCAGCGCGGCGCGGCTGGTGCGCCCAACACCGCCAACGTGCGCAAGAATGCGGTCATGGGCGCCATGGTGGCGCAACTGTCGCCGGCCGACATCAAAAACATCTCGGCATGGCTTGCCAGCCTGCCTTCGCCACTGGCTGTGCGCAAGTAACATAGCGCAAACACACAAAACTCCCTGCCCGGCGCAACGGTCAGGGAGTTTTTTTATGCCGGCGCCTCTAGCCGCGCGTGGTGTGCCGGCGGATCAGCTCCAGATATTTTTCAGTATCCAGCGGCGTGCCCAGGCGTTGGGATTCCCATACTGTTTCGCCCAGCGCTTCCATAATGACATGCGCGGCCTCGTGCGCATCGCGGGTAGCCAGCAGTTGCTGGAAAGCGGCCTTGATGCCGGGCGGCTGATCGATGGAGAGTTGCTCGTTGATGGCCAGGTGCATGGACAAATGAAGGAAGGGATTGGTCTTGCCCTGTTCGACGGAAAAATCCGCCTCGGCAGCATCGGGACGCTCGAAATCGGCGTGATATTCCGGGTGCAGCGTCATCAAGTCGACCGCCATGGTTTCAAGCGGAGTCAGCACCCCGGCCGTTCTGTGCTTGCGCCACGCTTCGGTAAAGAACTGCCGCACCTGCTCCCGCGAGGGGTTGAACATAAAATATTCCATTGACAATGAATTGCATCCGGCAGGCGTCAATCCTGGGCTGCTTGCCGGTAGAATAGCTATTTTACCCGCCATCAGGTCCTGTTCCGGGGCGCCAGCGTGCGGGCGGCAATATCGGCTTCGGCAAATTTAGGATAAACTACTCTTATATAAGACTGAGCGTTTTGCGCTGAGCGTCTACTTTTTCCATTCGACTGATTTCTACTCCTTACGGAGCAAACTGGAGCATTCATGTCCTATCAGCACATCAAGGTCCCCGCAGCGGGCCAAAAAATCACGGTTAATGCCGATTTCTCGCTCAACGTACCCGACGAACCCGTCATCCCCTACATCGAAGGCGACGGCACCGGTGCCGATATCACTCCGGTCATGCTCAAGGTTGTGGACGCCGCGGTGTCCAAGGCCTATGGTGGCAAACGCAAAATTCACTGGATGGAAGTTTTCGCCGGCGAAAAATCCACCAAGGTATACGGCCCCGACGTCTGGCTGCCCGAAGAAACCCTGGAAGCCGTCAAAGAGTACGTTGTTTCCATCAAAGGTCCGCTCACCACGCCCGTGGGCGGCGGCATCCGTTCGTTGAACGTCGCTTTGCGCCAACAGCTGGACCTGTATGTTTGTCTGCGCCCCATCCAGTATTTCAAGGGCGTGCCTTCGCCGGTCAAAGAGCCCGAGAAAACCAATATGGTGATCTTCCGTGAAAACTCGGAAGACATCTACGCCGGCATCGAGTTCGAAGCCGAAAGCGCCAACGCCAAGAAATTGATCGACTTCCTGCAGAACGAGCTGGGCGTCAACAAAATCCGTTTCCCCGAAACCTCGGGCATCGGCGTCAAGCCTGTTTCGCGCGAAGGCACCCAGCGCCTGGTTCGCAAGGCCATGCAATACGCCATCGATAACGACAAGTCCTCGGTCACCCTGGTGCACAAGGGCAACATCATGAAGTTCACCGAAGGCGGCTTCCGCGACTGGGGCTACGAACTGGCCCAGAAGGAATTCGGCGCCCAACTGATCGACGGCGGCCCATGGTGCAAATTCAAGAACCCCAAGACCGGCCGCGAAATCACTGTCAAGGACTCCATCGCCGACGCCTTCCTGCAGCAAATTCTGTTGCGCCCGGCTGAATACGAGGTCATCGCCACGCTGAACCTGAACGGCGACTATGTGTCCGACGCGCTTGCCGCGCAAGTGGGCGGTATTGGCATTGCCCCGGGCGCCAACTTGTCCGACTCCGTGGCCATGTTCGAAGCCACCCACGGCACCGCGCCCAAGTACGCCGGCAAAGACTACGTGAACCCCGGTTCCGAGATCCTTTCCGCCGAAATGATGCTGCGCCACATGGGCTGGACCGAAGCCGCCGACCTGATCATCTCCAGCATGGAAAAATCCATTCTGTCGAAAAAGGTCACCTACGACTTCGCCCGGCTGCTCGAAGGCGCAACCCAGGTATCGTGCTCCGGCTTTGGCCAGGTCATGATCGACAATATGTAAATCATTTCTCCTTACCTGGAAATGCCTTGAGAGCCTCTGACTGCTTAGTTGGAGGCTCTCTTTTTGTAAAGCCTCGCAATTGAGCGTCCATTCTAGGCATTCTAGGTATGGCACGAGGCGCCCGCCGCATGCGTCCCAAGACCAGCGTTATTGGCCCGCGCGAGGCGGGTAAGCTGCTAGCTATCCACTTGCGGCATTGAGGGAGGATGCGACCATGCCGCGATAAAGGCCTGCGCACGCTGCCGGACTTGGTCGGGGGTGTCGCCAGGCCGGTATAGTGCCGACCCCAAGCCGAATCCGCTTGCTCCTGCGCTGCCCCATGCGGCGATGGCGTTCTCTTTGATCCCACCCACAGGTAATATTGGAATATTGTGGGGGATCACAGCCCGAATTGCGGATAGTACGCTGGGTGAGTAGGCCTCGGCTGGGAAGAACTTCAGACCGTCCGCACCGGCATCTATCATGGAAAAAGCTTCGCTGGGCGTGGCAAACCCAGGTAGAGCCATTAACCCCGCGCTTTTGGCTTTGGCGACCACAGCCGGATTCGAGTTGGGTGAGACGATGAGCTGGCCCCCCGCGGCGGCCACACGCTCAACCTCTTGCGTGCGCAGCACCGTGCCGGCGCCGACCACGATCTTGTCCGCGAACCGCCTGCTCAGAACACTGATGCTATCGAAGGCGTCCGGCGAGTTGAGAGGCACTTCTATGATGGTAAAACCACAGTCGATGAGGGTAGCTCCGATGGGTGCGACTTCAGCCGGAGTTATTCCTCGCAGAATGGCTACAAAGGGGCAATGGCTCAACTGTCGGTAGAGTAGGCTCATGATTGTGTCTCCGCAAAGGCCCTGGCGACCCGGTACAGCCCAAGGGCGGCGATATCCGGCTCGACAAGTTCGGCGTTCGCTCCCGCGAACTCGAACGCTCGAAGGTACAGCTCACTCAGCTTTTCCGCTCCCACAATAAAAATCTGTCGCTTGGTATCGGTGGTGGAAACTTCATGTCCGATCAGAATACCCGAGAGGTAGCTGGCTGTTTCGGTTGAGCTCAGCTCACCAGCGAGCGCGCGTGCGCGCACGCCGAACAGATGATGCGACAGGCCGCCGGAATCTCGTGCTCGCCGCAATCCCGCATCGAAAGCGGGTGTATCCATGTCGGTGTCGATACCGTCCATGATCCGGCCAAGTATGCTGTGGCTGCGCATCACGGAATAAATTTCTCCGGTCATATGTGTTACGAAACTCTCAATGTTGCCGTCGCGCACATGCAGATGCTTGCTATGTGTTCCCGGGAGGTATAGCGACAGTTCGCCAGATGGAAGGTCGTGCAGGGCGCCGAGGGCCTGAGTTTCTTCTCCCCTGAGAAAATCCGGGACACCATTGTTGTCGATGCAGGCCAGGCCTGGAACAATGAAAGCAGAGCGATCGTTACCCCAATGAACGGATGCGACGCCGGCCGCGATATCATCAAGCGAGGCGGGGCATTGCACATAGGGCGCTTCGGCCCAACCCTGTCGGCTGCCGACCATGCCGCTCATGAACACAGGGCCCGCCCCCTGGGCCAGCCATGGACCCACCATTTCTTCAAGGACTTCGGAAAATCCTCCTTGCCGAATAGTCATGACACCCACGTTCCCGGATTCCTGCGCGAGGATCTGTCCGTTCTTGTCGAGCAGATAGGCCCGCAGGCGCGATGTACCCCAATCGACTGCTATCATCTAGACGGCTTCCCGTGTTTCACTCATTGTGCTGTCGTCCTGTGCAACAAGACCAGACTCCGGATCAATCAAGTAGATGCGCTTGAAATCGAGCGATAGGTCCATGGGACGCCCCACTTTGACACGCCGGTCCGGCCGGCACCGCACGGATACGTCGATGCCATTCAGGCTAAAGAACACCAGGGTATCCGCGCCAGTCGGTTCGACGACTGTCGGGGTTACATTGAACGTAAATATGTCGGGGCCGGGCGGCATGCCTTCCGTCACATGCTCGGGACGTATCCCGATCTCTACAGCCTTGTCGATATAGTTCGAGAATCGTGATACCTGCGATTCCGGTATCGGCCAACGTTCTTCACCGAAGTCCAGTTCCAGCGATCTAGATGTGCCGTACCTGACCGCAGCGGGAACAAAATTCATACGTGGCGCACCGATAAAGCCTGCAACGAATCGGGTCCGCGGCCTTTCGTACACGTCCATCGGCGCGCCAACCTGGACGATTTGACCTTTGTCCATGACGACAACCCGGTCTGCCAATGTCATCGCTTCAATCTGGTCATGCGTAACGTAGACGACGGTGGTCTTGAGCAATTGATGCAGTTTCTTGATTTCCAGACGCATTTGGGTGCGCAAGGCCGCGTCCAGATTGCTCAGCGGCTCGTCGAACAAAAATACATCCGGGTTTCTGACGATTGCGCGCCCCATGGCAACCCGCTGCCGTTGGCCGCCCGAAAGAGCCTTGGGCTTGCGGCCCAGGAGCTCTTTTATATTGAGCATGTCCGCCGCACGTTCAACGATGGTCTTGATGTCATTCTTCGGCGTGTTGCGTTGTTCCAGCGCGAATGCCATGTTGCGCGCTACTGTCATGTGTGGATATAAGGCATAGCTCTGGAATACCATGGCGACGTTGCGCTGACTGGGGGGAAGGTGGTTGACCAGCTCTCCATCGAATCTGACCTCGCCCGATGTCGCTGCCTCGAGACCCGCGATCATGCGAAGTGTCGTGCTTTTTCCGCAGCCGGAAGGCCCGACGAGCACAATGAACTCGCCGTCGTCAATATCAAGGTTGACGTCGTGTACAACATCCGCATCCTCGAACCGCTTGCATAACCCTCTTAGATTGATCTTCGCCATGGCTGGCCTTTATCGAACTAAAGGATAGTCGGAAGAAAACAGCGGGCTCAGTCGCTTGAGGATGGACGTCAGCTCGGCCTTGGCGCCCGCATCCAACTGTTTGCCCCCCGCCTGTCTGCAGAGGCTGGTCTGAATAATGCCGCGCCGATAGAGCACCTCCTTGTAGACAGCGACCCCGTAGCTGGTCTCGAACAGCAGCAATGGAAGCAGGCGCTCGTATGTTTCATTGGCCTGTTCAGTAGCGTTTGCTTCAAGCTCCGACCATAACTTTACGTGTACGTCGGTGACTTCCCCCGCGGGCATGGTGCCGCATGAGCCGCGACGATGCTCGTCCAGCAGATGGCGTCCCGCCTTGCCACCCATCACTCCTTTCAGATCGGATCCCGAAATGCCGATCAAGCTGGAGATGAGTGGTCCGCAAAGATCAGTTTCTTCCTTGACGTAGTCCACGCGGGGGATATCCCGCAACAGGCTGGCCATGAAATCCGCCGAGAGCGGGGTGCCGCCGGGTCCACCATAGTTCTGGATACACATTGGCAAGGCAGTAGCATCGCTGATGCTCTTGAAATAATCGTGAATCTCGCCAGGGGAGGCGCGGTGGACACATGGCGGCATCGCCATGAGGAAATCTGCGCCCGAGGCTTCGGCATGCTGCGCCCATCGAACTGCAATCGTTTGGCAGGACGCCGTCACCCCAACAACCACCGGCACTCGTTTCCTGTTCTCATCGATGACTATTTCAACGACTTGGCGGCGCTCATCGTCAGACAGGTAGGGGGCCTCACTGGCGTTAGCGGGGGACACGATGCCATGAGCGCCGGATTCGATGATGAATGATACGACACGACGCAGTCCCTCTTCGTCCAATCGGCCTTGTTCATCGAATGGTGTCGGTACGATGGAAAACACCCCGCGAAAATTTCGGTTCATTCTTTCAAGCTCCTGTTCGTTATAGTGTGTTAGCTGATTTTCCGAGACTGCGATTTGCGCTGTTCCCAGCCCTTGGAGAAGAGGTCAAGAAAATTGTGGTCGGAATAGGGGTGTCGTTCGAATAACTCTTCATGGACAGTCACGCCCAGACCTGGCCCGGTTGGTGCAACGTAATAACCATCGTGTACTTGCGGCAGGCCTGTAAATAATTCTTTCGTCCAGGGTTCGTTGAAGTCGTCGAAGGTTTCCTGTATGCAGGGATTCCGGACGGAGAACATGACATGGACGTTTATTGCAGTGCTTAGTGGGCAGCAAGCGTTATGCGGTGCTATGGTCGCGTTGTAGGCATCCGCGATGGCAGCCACCTCGCGCAGGCGGGAAATGCCGCCCAGGACGACGTATTCCGGTTGAACCACGTCGAAGCGGCCGCTGCCCAGCAGGTCGGCAAACTGCCGGATGGTGGTGAACCGTTCACCGGCCACAATACGAACCGGGCTGGATGCCGCGACAGTGGCAAGGTCATGCGCGTTCTCGGATAGGACCGGTGCTTCTATCCAGCCCGGCTTGTACTCTTCCAGTTCATGGGCGAGCCGGATAGCCTCTGGAATTGTGAAGCGGTCATGCGCCTCGATCAGCAGATCGACATCGTCCCCTACCGCTTCCCGCACAGCGGCGACTATATCAATACTCAATTTCCGTTCGCCTGCGCTAAGAAAGTGATAGTTGGATCCGAAAGGGTCGAATTTGAGGGCGCGGTAGCCTTGCGCCACAACCGCGGCGGCCGCCTCGGCAAACACACTTGGTTCTCGTGCCCCACGGTACCAGCCATTTGCATAGGCCTTGATACTGGGCTGAACTTGTCCGCCAAACAGGCAATGCAGCGGTACGCCGAGCGACTGGCCGAGGATGTCCCAGCATGCAGTGGTGATCCCCGCCATGGCGGACCTCAGAATGCTATTGACCGGAAGATAAAGGCTTTTGTACATCCCCTCCCACAGCGCCTCTATGTGGCGTGGATCCTTCCCAATGCACATTCGCCGGATTTCGGTGACCGCTGCGGTTACCGGTTGCGATGACAGGCCCGTTGTGGCGTCCCCCCATCCGCACAGCCCCTCGTCCGTGACTACCTTGACAAGAACCCAGTTCTTCCATGGGTTTCCTATGACGAAGACGTTCACATCCGTTATCTTCATTGAAGCAACTCCTGATTAAATGTTGACAAGACCGTTACCCGGCGACTCAGCCTTTGACGGCGCCGCCTGTCAGGCCTTGGATGAAGGAACGCTGCAGGCAAGCGAACAAGATGACGACCGGGATCATGGAGCCGATGGCAGCCGCCATAAGTGGACCCCACTCCACGCCGGATTCGGTTACGAACATGTAGAGCCCCGTTTGAAGTAAGCGATTCTCGTCCTGCAGCGTTAGACTGAAAGCAAGCAGAAAATCATTCCAGATGGTTACGAATACGAGCACCGCGGAAGCGGCCAGCCCGGGGCGCAATAGGGGAAGCACAATGATGTAGAAGCTTTTGAAGCGGCTGCAGCCATCGATCATGGCGGCCTCCTCAAGCTCATAAGGAACAGTATCCACGAATCCGCGCAGCAGCCAAATCAAGGTGGGAACAAGCCAGGCTGAATAGGCAAGAACCACGACGAAAATCGTGTCATAGATGCCAAGGTCGACCGCGAGCAGGTACAAAGGAACAATGATGGACACGCCCGGGAGCATCACCGTGGACCACACGAGGAAGAGCAAAAAGTTCTTCGCGGGGAATCGATAGCGCGATACTGCGTAAGCCGCATGAACTGCCAGGCCGACGCTGACCACCATCGAGATCGCCACGACCACTACGCTGTTGAAAACATATCGCAAGAAACTTTGTGATTGCAGTACGCTGGTGTAGTTGCTCAAGTCGATTGTTGTCGGGATCCAGCCCACGGCGGACGAGAAAATGTCCTCAGCGTTTTTCAGCGAAGTGGATAGTCCCCATAACAGTGGTGCGAGAACAAATACGGACGCAGCGAGCAAAATGCAATAAGACGCGGCCGCGCCCAGAAACCTTGAGTGTCGACGGCGGTACATCATGGAATTTTTGGAGTCCGGCATAGCGTTAGGCCCGTTCGGCTCGAAGCACGCGTATGTAAACCAGCGTGAACACGATGTTGAGTGCAAAGATGACGACGGCGGCCGCAGCGGCGATTTCCATGCGGTAAAAGTGGAACCCCTCCTTGAAAACCCGAAGGGCAAGGACTTCAGTCGCTCCAACGGGCCCGCCGCCAGTCATGACGAGAATCGTTGTGACAGTATTGAAGGTATGCAGAGTGGACAACACTAATGATACGAGGACAGTATTCTTGATGAGCGGCAAGGTCACATGCCAGAATCGGCGCCATGCGGATGGCGCGTCGATGCGGGCCGCTTCTATCGTTTCGGACGGAATGGTCTGCAAGGCCGCGAGTGTGAAGATCATTACCAGCGGATAGGAATGCCACGCGTTCGTGACAATAAGGCTGGGCAGAGCCCAGCGATGATCGGTCAAAGGGCCGGCGAAGCTTATGCCGAGGTCTTGCAGGATTCTAGCGATCGGGCCCATCCGTCCGTCGTATAGCCACATCCACAACAACCCGGTGACGAGCTGCGAGACGACCCAGGGCAGCAAGAGGATGGTGCGGAACAATGTGTTCAAGCGCAGGGGCTGGTTCAAGAGCAACGCCAAGCCGACACCCAGCGGCATGATGAGCGCGAGCGAACCCAGGACGAACAGAAGCGACACCCCGATGTTTGAAAAACCATCTGAATGCCAGAGAAGCTCTATGTAATTTCCCAGTCCAACGAATCCACCTGTGTCGAGATAGTCGGCGGAGTACAGGCTTTGTCGTACCGCGTAGAAGAGCGGCACGAACGATACCGCCGCGACCAGCAGAAAGGATGGGTAGAAAAACAGGAAGGGCTGTGCTCTGTGTGTGGTAGCCGGGGGGGCGGATTCGTTCGTTCGCACGGTTTATTTCCTACGGGCCGGGTTGGTTCAGCGCGCAGTGCGCCGGTTGTACTCCACTTCGGCCCAGGCGAGGGCGGCCTCGGGTTTCATCTGCCCGGTGAGAACCTGGCCGAACATCTTGGCCCACACGTCGTACAGTGTTTCAGTATTCTCCGGGAAGTTGAACTTCAGTGGATGCTGTGAAGAATAGTTGACGGCCCAACTGATGTTTGCCGCTTCAGGAGTCTGAAACCATGGGTCTTTCAGCGAGCTTTGGCGAACAGGTATGTAGCCGGCTACCTTTGCCAATTCCGTCTGAACGTCCGTGGATGAAGCGTGTTCAATGAATTTCCACGCCTCTTCGGGGTGTTTCGTTCCTTTAGGCATGGCAGCGTTCCAGCTTTGTACAAGGGCAGGTGCGGGTTTGCCCTCTTCGAAGCCCGGGTAGTTGACCATTTTGATGGCGTCACCCAGCCCCGATCGCAACCGGATATTGTCCAGCCGGTCGGACGAGAAAGGCATGAACACTGCCTTCTTCGCGGTGAACAACGTAAAAGACTGTTCTTGGCCCTGCATGGCTACATTCAGCGGCAGCGCATCCGTACCGCCGTTGACCAGATCGGCCACCCAGGCGACCAGCCGTTCCGCTTCCGGCGAAACGAAGGCGGCTGTGCCATCCTCGTTGAGAATTTTGGCGCCGGTCCCTGCCAATGTCGTTAGAAACCAGCCTGTGGCGACAGAGGGTGCTTCAGGGCTGAAGCCCAGTGCTATGCCGACGACGTCATCCTTCGCCGTGATCTTGGCTGTTTCGGCGAACTCATCCAGTGATTGCGGAGGGCGTTTGCCCACGGCATTGAGAAGGTCCTCGCGATACATGAGCCCCGAAACCCGCATTTGCCAGGGAAGCGCGAAGATATCACCGGCGCGATTCTCGTTCTGCGATAAGCGCACCAGATCGGAAAAGTCCTGCTTGGGCCACTTATCAATAAAAGGCTGCAGTGATGCAAGTGTGCCCGCGGCGATCTGCATGGGTACAGACGGTGAGTACAGCATGACGACATCGGGCACGCGCCCCGATTTGGACGCCCGCAGCAGAGAAGGACTGAGTTGTTGCCATGGCATAACGGTTACGGCAACGTCGACGCCGGGATTCTTCTCTTTAAATGAATCGACGATATGGCCCATGGCGCGTTCCTTGACATCTTTCGATTCGGAGTTCGCACGGTTGTTGGCCCATACCTCGATTTTCTGGGCATACGCTAGGGGCGCCATCAGCATGCTGCCGATGATCAACATGCTGAATGCACGCTGGTGAAATTGCATGATTGTCTCCTCATGACGTTGACTTGTTCGATTGCCCACTGGAGGAGATATTTATAATTCTCCACATTGTGGAACTAGTTTCCGTTTTTTGTTATTATAGGCAGGTAAAATTTTTAGTGTCAATAACTTCCGGCCAATAACATCTTCGCGTCACACTTACGCGTTTTTAAGAGAGCAGCTCGATATGAAGAAATCTATAAGCGCAGGGCAGCCTGAAGCTGTGCCGTCCGCTTCCCATGGCGCCAAGCCGCGCATGGGCACGAGCGCACTGGAGAAAGGGCTAACATTGTTGGCTCATATCTGCGACAGCAAGACCCCATACCGCTACTCTGATCTTTTGCGGCAGACCGATCTGCCCAAGGCTACCTTGCATCGGATGCTTGGCGCGCTCATGGCGCATCGCCTGATTACGCTCGACCCGCACGATCAGACTTATCGCATCGGTGTTCGGGCTCTAGAAATGGCGCAAAAAGCCTGGGAAGACATGGACGTCCGTTCGGCGGCGACCACAGAGCTCGCCCACCTTGCCGAACTCACCGAAGAGACTGTGCATCTTGGTGTTCTGGACGAAGCGGAAGTTGTTTATATCGACAAAGTCGAGAGTAAGCAGCGAATTCGAATGTTCTCAGCCATCGGAAAGCGCGGCCCGCTGCACTGCACGGGAGTGGGCAAGGCCATGGCCGCCTTCCTTCCGTCGGAGTATCTCCGCGAATTGTTGGGCAGTTTGCCTATGCAAGGGTTCACGTCCTCCACAATTACGGACCCGGACAAATTCATGGAGCATCTGGCGCATATCAGATCTGTAGGATATGCAAAAGACCTGGAGGAGCATGAGGAAAGCATCCGCTGCGTTGCCGCCCCGATCTTTGACTATCGCGGCCATGTCATTGCGAGTGTGAGCGTCACCGCGCCGTCCATCCGGCTGACTCTTGAACGTTTGGACGACTTCGCCCCTCTTGTGGCTCAGGCGGCTGAACGAATCACGCGCAATCTAGGCGGTAAGGTCATTGCGCGCAATTCCACAGCAATAACACCAGTGCGGAATAGCGCCTCGAAATGACTCTTTCTGCGGATAGACTCGCCCTCGGGCTACCGTTCGTCTGATTGTTTCTCGATCGCTTGGTTTTCGCGCATCAGCAAGAGCGCCGCCTGCTTCCCGACGACGCGACTATGATTTTTTGTCGCGTGAATGCACCGGCGTCACGACCATCAGCAGCCGGGCCGCATTTTCTCCAATATTCCGGCCCATGTGCGGTTTGCTGCAATTGAAATGCACGCAATCGCCCGCGTTCATTACAAAAGAATCTTCGCCGATGTGGAACTCTATGCTCCCTTCTATGAGATAGAGCACTTCCTCGCCGTCGTGGGTCAGCAGCGTGGGTTGCTCATTGGCCTCGGGCGGGAAGGTCAGTTCGAAGGCGCTCATCTGCTGGTCCGGTAAATCTCCCGTAGAAAGACGATAGCTATAACCGTGAGCAACGAGGGCCGTCTGGTGCTCCCGTTCCGGGGCGCGGCTGAGAATGTAATCCTTGCCCGTATCGGAAGGTTCTTCGAAGAATTCGTGCAGCGAGATACCCAGGCGTGTCGCAATCATGATGAGGTTTGCGATGGAGGTGCTGGTTTCACCGCGCTCCAGACGAGAAAGGAAACTGGTGGACAGCGAGGTTTCCTGGCTGAGCGCGCCCAGCGTGATGCCCTGTTTCTGGCGCGCCTGGCGCAACCTCGTGCCCAGTTGCCGGGCCACGACTTCTATTCTTGCTTTGATCTTTTGGTTCATTCTGTCTGCTATGACGATTTAAGAACAATAGAGCGATTTCCCACGGTGAGCCAAGTGTACCCGTTGGATGTGTTCGTTCGGAGAGCTTGCCCAAAAATGCTTGCATGGTTTCCCGATCTCACTATAATGTGCATCACATGCAACTTAAATTGTGTATGATGCAAATATTGAGGCAATAAGCAAAACTATAGGAGACGGGCAAACATGTACAAGTTCAGCACTTCAAGGCGGGACTCCGCCCCCGGACGTTCCGAACGCGTCCGCATACAACTCACCGCAGCGGGCGCATGCTTGATGTGGGCATTTAGCGCCGGAGCGGTGGGCGCCGGCATATCCGGCGATGTGGTGAAGATTGGAATACTCAATGATCAATCCGGTACCTACGCCGATCTTGCGGGCCCCGGTTCGGTCCAGGCCGCAAGAATGGCGATCGAGGAAATGGGGGGCCAGGTTGCAGGAAAGAAGATAGAGCTGATCGTCGGAAATCATCAGAACAAGGCCGATGTGGGCGCCGCCATCGCGCGTTCCTGGTTCGATCAGGATGGCGTCGATATGATTGCGGATTTTTCCAATTCGTCCGTCGGTTTCGCCGTTCAGAGGCTGGCGCAGGAGCGGGGGAAAGTCGTGCTGATCGCGGCGGCATCCACCGACTTCACCGGCAAGGCTTGTACGGCGACTTCTGCGCAATGGGTCTACAACAGCTATACCAATGGGTATGGGCTGGCCAAAGTCCTGACGGAGCAACAATACAAGAGCTGGTACCTGATCACCGTGGATTATGCCTTCGGCCACGCCTTTGCGAACGATATGCGGCAGGCGGTGCAAGCCGGCGGTGGCAAGGTGGTGGGCGAAGTTCGCCACCCCTTGGGTACCGCGGATATGAGCTCATTCCTTTTGCAGGCTCAGTCGTCGGGCGCGGACATCATCGCGCTGGCCAGCGCCGGCAGCGACATGACGACGGCAATCAAGCAGGCGGGAGAATTCGGCATTATGCCCAAGCAGGCCCTGGCTGCTCCCGCCGTTTTTCTGACGGATGTTCACAGCATAGGCCTGGAAGTCGCCCAGAACCTGAAGTTCGTGACGGCGTTCTACTGGAACCGGAACGAGGCGACGCGTGCCTGGTCCAGGCAGTTCTTTGAGCGCCACGGCGCGATGCCGACCATGACCCATGCCGGTGTCTACTCCAGCGTCTTGCATTACCTCAAGGCAGTGGATGCCGCGCAGACAGACGATGCGGCCGCGGTCATGGAAAAGATGCGTGAATTGCCGGTTAAAGATGTATTTGCCGAAAATGGGCATTTGCGGGCAGACGGCCAGATGGTCCATGACATGTATCTCGTGCAGGTCAAATCGCCCGAAATGTCCAAAGAGCCTTGGGACTATTACGAGGTGCTGGCGACCATCCCGGGCGATGAGGTCTTCAAGCCTTTGGCGCAAAGCGAATGCCCCTTAGTCAAACAGTAAACCATGCAAACGAACAAGGAGATGAGCCGTGATATCGACCCAGCATACGCCGGAAAATCAACGTAAAGACCCGCCACCGAAAATCCGCCATATCGACGACATGGATTGGGAAACCATACGCTGGCCTGGCGAAACAGGAAAAATGCTCTTTCATCCCAGCCCCGACAATCCCACCATGCCCAACGCCGGTCTGTTGCGGCTCGAGCCGGGTTCCTTCCATCCTTGGCATCGTCATGATTTTGCGCAGGTCTGGTACATCCTGGAAGGGCAGTTCACGATAGGCGGCAAAGAATGCGGCCCCGGCACCATGCTGTGCTACGGCGATCCGCATTGTGAAGAAGAGCTTCGCACTGAAACAGGAGGACTGATGGTTATTGTCCAGTATCCCGGCCCGACGACGGGTGGACGGCCGATCTATGCCGACCGGTTCAACATGAGCGAGCGTGTTGATGTGGCGCAAGAACGAACGGATATCTAAGGCGGCGATGAATGGCGATCATTAACTACGTCACGCAGGTTCAATTTGATTTCGGCGCAATCAGTGTCCTGTCAGACGAATGCCGCCGGCTGGGCATCCGGCGGCCGCTCATCGTCACCGACAAAGGCGTGCGTGCTGCCGGTCTCATTGATCCGGTGCTCGAAAACCTGAAGAGTATGGACGGCATCGGGATCTTCGACGGGACGCCGCCCAATCCGAATGAGGGTGCCGTTCGCGCGGCGGTGGCGATGTTTAAAACAGGCGGCCACGACGGTATTGTCGCGGTGGGGGGCGGTTCGTCGATCGACTTGAGCAAGGGGACGGCCCTATGCGCCACGCACGATGGTCCGCTCAGATCGTTCGCAGCCATTGAAGGCGGTGTCGCGCGCATCACCGCGGCGGCCGCTCCGGTCATTGCCATACCGACCACCGCCGGCACGGGCAGCGAAGTGGGGCGGGGCGCCATCCTGATTCTTGACGACGGCCGCAAGGTGGGCGTGTTGTCGCCTCACCTCGTGCCGAAGTCCGCCATTTGCGATCCAGAGCTTACCTTTGGCTTGCCGCCAGGGCTGACCGCCGCGACGGGGATGGATGCCATCGCCCACTGCATCGAAACCTTCCTCTCGCCTTTGTTCAATCCGCCGGCCGACGGCATTGCCCTGGACGGACTGCGCCGAGGCTGGGCGAATATCCTCACGGCAACCCGCTCGCCTCACGATCGCGACGCCCGTCTGAACATGATGAGCGCATCCATGCAGGGCGCCATGGCGTTCCAGAAAGGATTGGGTTGCGTGCACAGCCTGAGCCATGCTTTGGGCGGACTCGATCCCAGGCTGCATCATGGCACCTTGAACGCCATCCTGCTTCCCGCCGTCATTGCTTTCAATGCCGCTTCCGACTCGGTGCGGCAAGCTTGCAAGCTGCCGCGGCTGGCCCAGGCCATGGGGCTGCCGGATACCCAGGATATTGGCGCCTGCATAAAAAAAATGAGCCAGGACCTGAATCTCCCCAGCGGTTTGTCGGCACTGGGCGTCACGTCCGCAATGTTCCCCGCGATTATCGAGGGCGCGCTGGCGGACCACAGCCACAAAACAAACCCCCGAGAGGCATCCGCTGCGGATTATGCCGCGCTGCTAGAGCAGTCTTTGTGACCGCAGCCAAGTCATTGGCTTGCATTCGCAGCACACTGTCTGTTATTTCCCGGCCCATGCGCCATCATGGGCCGGCCAATAGACTGCATTCTGTCCTCTCGCAGCCGCATTTCTTGATTTGAACGTTTCGTACTCCTAGGGTTTGCGCCTATTTTCCCGATATGTATTTTGATTTAATGTATGCATTAATTAATTAGTTAACGCATGCGCAAAATGCAAAGTCCGGAATTGAAACCATGAACGCCCTTGCCCGCCCGTCCGAATCCATGGCGGATGTCGCCCTGCGTGAACTGCGCAGGCGTATTCTCGATAATGTTTGGTCCCCCGGCTACCAGGCGCTGGAACAAGAGCTGGCGCTTGCGCTGGGCATGAGCCGCACGCCCATACACGAAGCACTGATTTGTTTGCAAAGCGAAGGCCTGGTCGAGCTGATTCCCCGCCGAGGCATGCGTGTCCTGCCGGTTTCGGCCGATGATATGCGCGAAATCTATGTGGTGCTTACCGCGCTGGAGTGTGCCGCGGTCGAGATCGTGGCGTTGCGCCGGCTCGGCAAACAGGAACTGCAGCCATTGGCGGATGCAACCCGTGACATGGCCGCCGCGCTGGAAGAGGGCGGCGCCGGGCTGGAAGCCTGGGCCGCGGCCGATGAACGCTTCCACAAGCAGTTGCTTGAGCTTTGCGGCAATCGCCAACTGCGCGACACCGTCCTTAATTATTGGGATCGCGCCCATCGGGCCCGCATGTTCACGCTCAGGCTGCGCGCCAAGCCAGTGAGTTCGACACAAGAACATTTGGCTCTGGTGGAGCGCCTGCTTGCGGGGGATGCGCCGGGCGCAGTAGCCGTCAATAAAGCGCACCGGCAGCGCGCCGCCGCCGAGCTCTTGTCCCTTTTCGAGCGTTTCAACCTTCAACAGATGTGATCATGACGAAAGAATATTCAATAGCTGTACTTCCAGGCGACGGCATAGGCCGCGAGGTGATGGACGCGGGGCTGGCCGTGCTCCAGGCGGCGGGTTCCAAAATCCACCGGACGTTCAACGCCCAAACTTACGCCGCGGGCGCGCAGCACTATCAGGAATCGGGCGAGGCACTTCCCGAAACAACGCTTGCGGCCTGCCGTGCCGCCGATGCCATACTTTTCGGCGCCATGGGCCTGCCGCATGTGCGCGGTGCCGACGGCACTGAAATCATTCCCCAGCTCGATATCCGTTTTGCGCTGGATCTCTATGCCGGCGTCCGCCCGATCCGGACTTTCGCGGGTTTGCCGGTGCCATTGTCCGACCCCCGGGCGGCCGGAATCGACCTTGTTCTGGTGCGCGAAAACACCGAAGGCTTGTTCTATGCGCGTGGACGCAGCCAGGAAGAAGACGATGCTGTTGTTGATCCCATGCGAATTTCGCGTTCCGGCACCACCAGAATCTGCGACTTTGCCTTCAGGCTGGCGGAACGGCGGAAGCTGCAGGGCCGTCCGGGGCAGGTCACCAATGTCGATAAGGCCAATGTCTTCCACTCAATGGCGTTCTGGCGCCAGATTTTCGAAGAAAGGGCCAGATTGTTTCCGGGAATTGAGTCTTCAAGCGCCTATGTGGACGCCATGGCGTTGAATCTGGTGCTGAAGCCGTGGCAGTACGACGTGCTGGTCACGGAAAACATGTTTGGCGATATTTTGTCCGACCTGATTGCGGCCATGGTGGGTGGAATGGGCATGGCGCCCTCGGGCGATATCGGTGATGACCATGGCTTGTTCCAGCCGGCGCACGGCAGCGCGCCCGACATCACCGGCAAGGGGATTGCGAATCCGACGGCCATGATCCTGTCGGTTGCCATGATGCTCGATTGGCTGGCCAGCCGGGCCGAAGACAATGCCCTGGCGGATGGCGCCCAGGCCATCGAGCAAGCCGTTGGCCGCTCTTTCTCCAGCGGGGCGGTGCTTCCATTTGAGTTCGGTGGAAGCAGCACGACCGCTGATATTACGAAGGCGGTGATTGCCAATCTATAAACGCCGCCGGGTAGGTTTACCACCCGGCAGTTCAATGATCAATACAGGAGGCAGGATATGAAAGGTATGATACGGGGCGCTGCGCTGGCGCTATTGATGTGTTCGGCCAGTGTCGGCATTGCCGCCGAGAGCTACCCCACCAAGCCGGTCAGGCTGGTGGTGCCGTCCGCGCCGGGCGGCAGTACCGATCAGTTGGCTCGTTTACTGGGCGACAGGCTGGGCGCCGCCTGGGGACAGACGGTGGTCATCGAGAACAAGCCGGGCGCCGGCCTGACGTTGGGCGCGGCTTATGTGGCCGACGCTCCGGCCGATGGCTACACCCTGCTCATGGGCGCGGTTCACCACACGATTGCCCAAAGCTTTTATGAAAACCTGTTCTACGATATTGAGCGCGACCTGGCCCCTGTGTCCATTGTTGCCATCGTCCCCAACGTCATGATTACCCGAAGCGAGTTTCCAGCCGATTCGACCGAGGATGTCATCGCTTATTCAAAAGCCCATGCGGGCGAGCTGACTTATGGCAGCACAGGGGCGGGTACGGCCCATCACCTTATCGGCGAGCAGTTCAACACCATGGCGGGCACCGACCTGCTGCATGTGCCGTACAAGGGCAGCAGCCCCGCGCTGGTCGATCTGATGGGCGGGCGCATCGATTTCATGTTTGATACGGTTGCGTCCTGCCTGCCGCATATCAAGTCCGGCAAGCTCAAGCCCATCGCGGTCGCGACGAACACGCGGTCCAGCGCCTTGCCCGAGGTGCCCACCCTGGACGAGTCGGGCTTGCCGGGTTTCGACATTGCAACCTGGTTTGGCTTGATGGCGCCTGCGGGCACGCCCCAGCCCATCATTGACAAGATTCACGCCGAAACCACTCGTATTCTTGCCGATCCGGCCATCAAGGAACGTTTGTTGGCCATGGGCGCGGAACCCGTCGGCAGCAGCCCGGACGAAATGGGCAAGCGGATAAATGCCGAAGTCTGCAAGTTCGGCGAGCTTATCGCCAAGGCCAATATCACAGCCAAGGCAGACTGATCCACAAGGCAAGCCAGCCTGCCGGAAAGGCGGGCATTGCCACATCAACTTATTATGACTATGATGCAAAACCAATCAAATCAGCAGCATGTGCTCCTTGTCGAGTTCCGCATTCAGGGGGATTTCATTGCCGACTTCGAGCCGGCTATCCTGCGCAATGCCGCAACATCGCTGAAAAGCGAGCCGGGGTGCCATCGTTTCGATGTGTGCCGCGACCCCCAGGATCCGGCGCGGTTCGTGCTTTATGAAATTTATGAGAACCAGGAAGCCATTGATGCGCACCTGCGGTCGGCGCATTATCTGGACTTCGACGCCGCGACCCGTGGCTGGGTGGAGCAAAAAACGGTGCAAAAGATACTGCTCATGGGCAACGTATAGGGATAAGCTGCCCCAAAACAGGGCTTTTAGATAAAAAACGCATTAACTTAGTGCATTCCCTAAGTGTTCTCACTGTATTTATCATGCACAATGCGGTCCATGCAGGTGAGGAGACAAAGCCCTGCATGGGCAACGCCGACAAATCGGTATATAAGAAAGTAGCAGGTCCCATAAAAAATATAAACGCACAAAAGCCGACGACACAATCGTCGGCTTTTGTCATTTTTGCAGCAATACCTGCACGGCGCCCGCCCCTCCGTCCTGCTCCGGGCATTCCGCGTAGGCAATGACGCTGTCCAACTGGGTCAGCCAGCGCCTGACCGTTTGTTTCAGCACGGGTTCGCCGTCGCGGGAGCCGTAGCCTTTACCGTGGACGATGCGTACGCACTTGATCTGATGCGCCATGCACGACTGCAGGAAACGGTCCAGCCGCTCGCGTGCGTCGTCCAGCGTGCTTCCGTGCAGATCCAGGCTGGCGCCTATAGGCCATTTGCCTCGTTTCAGGCCCTTGATCAGATCCGGGCCATGGCCCGGGCGGACATAGCGCGCATCGTCGCTGTCCACCTTGGCGGGGTGGTAGTGGTCGGAGGTTTGCGGCAGGCGCACCGGATCCTGGCCCACGGCACGCTCGCGCCGCTGGCGCAAGATATCGCCCGGCGCCATGGGCGATGCCGGCAGCACCGCGCGCCGGGTGTCCTTGATGGGGGTGACTGTTTTCATGGTGCGCCGGAAGAGCTGGACGTCTTCCCGGCTCAGGACGGGGCCGGCGGTTCTGGCGCGTGCGGCGGAAGTTGCGGGGGCGGGGGTGGAAGCGGCGGGGCG
>JBATWU010000160.1:0-2304 GCA_049672825.1 Pusillimonas sp. | reverse complement strand
AGCGCAGCCTGTTCGCTCTCTACCAGGTCATAGGCCAAGGGCTCGAGGGCACCTCCATGCCCAGCTTTGCCAATTTGCCATCGGACGATCGCTGGGCGGTGGCAGCCTATGCTGGTGGGTTTGCCTTTCGCGACATCGCGGCCGGTCAGAAATTCTGGAACCAGACTCCCGCCGCTCGCGAAATGGTCCCCGACCTGCAGGCCTTGACGAGCCTCAGCCCGGAAGCGCTTGGGCGTATGCTCGACCCCGAGAAGGCTGATGCGCTCACAGCCTATTTGCGCTCCGATCCCAAGGCATTGAGCACCGCCTCGCCCGCAACGCTCGCGGTTGCACGGGCTAAACTGGCGCAAAGCCTGGCCGCCTACCGCAAGGGAAATCGGAGCGAAGCAGCGCGTCTGGCGTTGTCCGCCTATCTTGATGGTTTTGAACCAGTCGAGCCGATTCTGACGACGCGAGATTCGGCCCTTATGGCGCAAATCGAATCCGCGATGTCCGATTACCGCGTCTCCATCACGCGAGGAATGCCGGTCGATGCGGTCGCGGGTAAAGCCGCCGCAGTCGAAGCCCTTTTCACCGACGCAGAAGCCGCTCTGTCTCCAGATGCAGCCAGCGACGCGTCGACCTTTGTCGGGGCGCTGACCATCTTGCTGCGCGAAGGTCTCGAAGCCCTTCTGATCATCGTGGCGATGATCGCCTTCTTGCGAAAAGCTGAACGACCCGACGTCCTGTCCTATGTTCATGGCGGCTGGATCGCCGCCCTGGCGGCCGGCGGCGCAACCTGGGCGGTCGCGACCTATGCGATCTCGATCAGCGGCGCGAACCGCGAGTTGACCGAAGGGTTCGGCTCGCTCTTCGCCGCGGTGGTTCTGGTCTGGGTTGGCATCTGGATGCACGGCAAGTCCCATGCGGAGAGCTGGCAGCGCTATATTCGCGAAGCGATGGGCAAGGCGCTTTCGCGCCGCTCAGCCTGGTTTCTATTCGGGCTCGCCTTCCTGGTGGTCTATCGGGAAGTCTTTGAGACCATCCTGTTTTTCGCGGCGCTTGCCGCGCAAGGAAGCCGCGGCGCAATCGCCGCCGGAGCTGGAACCGCATTGGTAATCCTCGCAGCAATCGCATGGGTCATGCTTCGGTACAGCCGGGTCCTGCCGATCGGGAAATTTTTCGCTTATAGTTCTGCGCTGATCGCGATCCTGGCAGTCATCCTGGCTGGCAAGGGCGCGGGCGCGCTGCAGGAAGCTGGTCTCCTCGGCGTTACGCCGCTCGCCCTTGTTCCCCGGCTCCCGACGCTTGGGGTTTTTCCAACGATGGAATCCCTTTTGCTGCAGTTTTTGTCGTTGACGATTCTCTGGGCTGGTTATCGCTACAACAGCCGAAAGCACCGGCAGAACGAGGCGGCGCATGGATAACGGTGCGGCAATCGTCAGCAAATGCCATCACAAGGAGACGTGTCGGCGTCAGGCATTGCGCGCTCGTAAGGGACTCGATGACTTCGGCAAGACGTCAACGGCCCGAGATTCTGCTTGCCTTTGAAACGGATCGGTTTCGTTTCGCCAAGCAGGCGATGGACCAGCCGTCCGGGTGGCGTGCGCTGGAGCGCGCGCATATCATCGCCCAGCCCTACTTTGCGCCCCATCTGGTCACGGAATGGTGGAGGGCTCTCTTCGCCTTGGTGCTCCGAGATTGGCGCGAGGTGGCGGGTCAGCTTTTCGATGCTCGCCCTGGTCCCCATGGGTTCGCTTACGGGCCGACTGCCTGCGGGAAATAGGGGGCGGGCCCGGGTCAGCGCGTTCTTGCCCATGGCAATTCCATCCGATCTGGCCGCCGCGATGTCATGCGGCGACGATCGGCTTAAGAGCCGGTAAGGGACTTTATGGCTGGTGCAATGATGCGATTGCTGGTGATTGTGGGCGTGCTGCTTTGTACGTTGCAATTCTGCGAGCCCGCGTCCGCCCACACTGCCGATCAAGGCGCCGCCTATTCGCTGGGTCAGGACAGCGATGAGCGACGGCCAAGCGAGCCGGCGAAAAGGTCGCCCATAGCGGTCACGATCATTGTTGCATTGCATCGGACCAGCACCAAGTCGCCAGCACGGCTCAGCTTGCTCCGGCCAGCGAACCGCCATTTTCAGCGACGGTCGTGCAACGACCGTCGCGGGTGCTGCCTCCCTTGCTCGATCCACCTCTCGCCTGACCCCTTGACGCACTCGCCGCTTTCCCGCGGCGATCTCTCCGATCAATCGAGGATGGATCTTTATGTTCAGGTACGTTGCTGCCCTCGTGGCAGCCACATCGTGCGTCGCAATCG
>JBATWU010000159.1:0-19050 GCA_049672825.1 Pusillimonas sp. | reverse complement strand
GGCGCGACGGCGGTGTCCACGGGCAAGAGCGAGGCGCGCTTGACGGCGGGTCTGGGCTGGCGCCATGCGTCGGGCGATGTGGACGCGACGCGTTCGATGTCATTCATCCAGGGCGGCGGCGATGCGTTCCGGATCGCGGGTGCGCCGATCGCCGAGAATGCGGCAGTGGTGGACCTGGGCGCGGAGGTGAGCGTGGGCAAGAACACGGCGCTGGGCCTGAGCTACAGCGGGCAGTTCGGTGACGGCAGCAGCGACAACGCCGGCACCGTGTACGTCCGCGTGCGCTTCTGATAGGCAGGCCGGGCGTGCTGGCATCACAAGGCACCTCCGGCCATCCCGCGCAATACACGTTGCGCCGGGTATTGCCCACAGCACGAAAACAAGGGTCGGCCATGCCGGCCTTTGTTGTTTGATCGTCACGGGGGCAGGATATGATGACAACTTTCTACTGAGTTGGTTTTGTCATGACTTCTAAGCCTGTTTTGCGTTTTGGCCTGGCGGCCAATCGTTTGCATCACGAAACTTATGGGGCCGCGCTGTTCCAGTGGCTGGAGCAATCGGCGTCCGGCATACGGGAGCTCGGCATAGAGCTTTATACCGTGGGCCGGACCTTCGACGCCATCGAGCGCTCGGGCCTGTTGGCCGAGCACGCCGGCCTGATCCGCTACCCTTTTGGCCGCGAAGGCGGCCTGATGAAGCTGGTGGCCCGCGTGACCGAAGGCCGGGACGGCGCCGCGCCTTTCGACGGCGCGATCTACCTGATCGATCCGGTGGATCCTTCGTCGATTTTTCCCGAGGCCTTGGCGCTCAAGCGCCAGTGCATCACGCATGGCCGGCCTTTTGTCTCGACGCTGATGGGCGCGACGGAATGGATAGAGATCGAACGCCTGTGCGCCGGCCTGGCGCCCGATCCCGCCCTGGCGCCTATTTTTGATTTTTCGCGGCAAACCCTGGCCCTGGTCGCCCACGATGCGCTCAAGGGGCAGATGGTGGAGTTCGCCGACAAGCACTTTGATGTGCTGTCGCGGTTTGCACGCCGGGTGGGCACCGGCACGACCAGCGGCCGGCTGAACGAGCTGGCCTGGTCGCGTGGCTGGCCCAGGGACACGCCTTGGGTGCAGGCTTATCTTAGCGGTCCCTTGGGCGGTGACGCCCAAATCGCGGAATTGGTGCTGGAGCAGCGCTGCCAGCGGGTGATTTTCTTTGAAGACCCGCATGTGGCGCGCCAGCACGAGGCCGATATTCAGTTGCTGGAGCGCGCGGTGCGCGTGGTCACCGACCAGGCGGCCTGCATCGCCTCGCCGGCCGTGGCGCATAAATGGGCCGGCGCGGTTCAGCCGCTGGCGGGATAAATCAACTTATCGGGGGAAGAGGGTGCGCAAAAATAATAATAGAGTCTGGCATTGGTTTGGGGCGGGGGCATTTTCTTTGCTGGCGTGTTCGGCCGCCAGGGCGGACGAATTTGAGTCGGCCGAATACCTTAGGCAGGAAGGACTGGGGCTCATACATGCGGCCGATGCCTATGCGCAAGGTTATACCGGCGCGGGTGTCAGGGTGGGTATTTTCGACTCGGGCATCGATGCCCTGCATTCCGAGTTCGGCGGTGGCAAAATTGCCGGCGGCTTGGATCTGACCACCCAACTCCCTTACGCTCCAGGCCATGGCCTGGATTATGACGGGCATGGCTCGCATGTGGCCGGCATTATCGGCGCCCTGCGCGATGGCGCCGGCATGCATGGCGTGGCATATGACAGCTCCTTGTTTGTTGTTCATCAGTTTCAGGAAGAAGACGATGACGACGATGATGATGACGACGATGAAATGCCCTTGCCCAGCCCGGGCTATTTCAGTTTCGTGGACGAGTATCTCGACAACATCTATTCGGCCGGCTGGCGCTATCTGGCCACCCAGAACCTGGACATCGTCAATAACAGCCTGGGCTTCAACGATTGCCCCGACAGCGATCCTCCCTGCAATGTGGTGCAGTATGGCTCGGCGGCGCAAGCCGAGGCGGCCTTTCCTTTAAGCGTCAGCGCCTATCGCGAATTGGCTCAGGCCGGCACCTTGATGGTGTTCGCCACGGGCAACGAAGGGCAGCCCCAGCCGGATTTCATGGCGGGGTCGCCTTACTGGTTTCCCGAACTCAAGGATAACTGGCTGGCGGTGACGGCCATCAGCGAATATGGCCAGCCCGTGGACTACGCCAATCAGTGCGGCGTGGCCAGGGACTGGTGCCTGGCGGCGCCGGGCGGCGAGGCCTGGTACGGCACGGGCATCTATTCGGTTCAAAACCAGGGCAGCTATGTGCGTATGGCCGGGACGTCGATGGCCTCGCCGCATGTCGCGGGCGCGGCGGCCCTGGTTCTGCAGGCGTTCCCTTATTTTGGCGCCTATCACCTGCAGCAGACGCTGCTGACCACGGCCACCGATATCGGCGAGCCGGGCGTGGACGACGTCTATGGTTGGGGCTTGCTGAATGCGGGCAAGGCCGTGCGCGGTCCCGCGCAGTTCGTTCGGCTGTTCGATGTGGATACGCTGGGCTACGACTCCACCTTTTCGAACAATATCAGCGGCGTGGGCGGCCTGAGCAAGCGCGGCGCCGGCGTCCTGCGGCTGACGGGCGCCAACACCTATACCGGGCCCACCACCGTGGGCGGCGGCAAGCTGGTGGTCAATGGCACGCTGGCCTCGGCCGTGACGGTGCGGGCGGCGGGCGCCCTGGGCGGCTCGGGCAGGGTGGCTGGCGTCGACAACTACGGCCTGCTGGCCCCGGGCAACTCCGTGGGCACGCTGACGGTAACGGGCGACTATACGGCATACCCGGGTTCGGTCCACGAGCTGGAAGTCGGGCCGCAAGGCACCGCCGACAGGCTGGAAGTGGGCGGCACGGCCACTGTGGCGGGCACGCTTAAGCTGGCGGGCGGCCCCTATCGACAGCATGTGGCCTATCCCTTCATCAGCGCCGCGGGCGGTGTGACGGGCGAGTTCGATACGGTCGCCTACAGCATGGCGTTCCTGGAGCCTCGGCTGGAGCTCGGCCAGGACCTGTCGCTGTTTGTCGATCGCAACGACGTGCCATTTGCGCGCCATACCCGCAGCGCCAACCAGAAGGCGGTCGGCGAGGCGCTGGACATCGTCTCGCATCGTCCGCCCCAAGCCATGGCCGAGCTATATGACGTGGTCCTGAACGCCGCGCCGAATCAGGTGGCGGGCATGATGGAGTCGCTGAGCGGGCAGATTCACCCCGGTACGGAATCGGCATTGCTGAATGCGGACGGACTAGTGGCGCGTGTGCTGTCGAATCGCGTGCGGGCTGGCGCCGGGCCGGTGCCGCCGGAATCGGATCTGCCGCTTTGGGCGCATATTGTGCGTGGACGCAGCACGCTGGATGGCGACGGCAATGCCGCCAAAGTCCGGCACGATACAACGGCTTTGTTTCTGGGCGGCGATGCGCGCGTGGGACGGGACTGGCGATTGGGCGGCGCATTCGGCTACAGCGATGGCCGCAGCAAGCTGGACGGCGGGTCGTCGTCCGGCAACGACAGCTATACCGTCGCGCTGTATGGCGCTCGCAACTGGACGGCGGGGCAGGGCAGCCTGAATCTGCTGGCGGGCGCCGCCTACACCCGGCACAGCCTCGATACGCGACGCCGTGTCGACGTGGGCGGCAGCCAGACGCTGAAGGCCGATTACCACGCGGATTCCACGCAGCTGTTCGCCGAACTGGGCTACGGTCTGTCCATGGGGGACGGGCGCGTGGTGGAGCCTTATGCGGGATTGAACTGGCAGCACTTCCGGGTGGATGGTTTTGATGAAACCGGCGGGCAGGCAGCACTGAGCGGCCAGCGCCAGAACAGCGACCTGACCAGCCTGACGCTGGGTCTGCGCGGCAAGGCTGAATTTGAATCGGGCCCGGCGCGGCTGTCGCTGTCGGCGGGCCTGGGCTGGCGCCACGCCATGGGTGATGTGACGCCCAGTCGCCGGATGTCGTTCGCGGATGGCGATGGGACGGCATTCCGCGTCAGCGGCGCCCCCATCGCCAGGAATACCGCCGTGGCGGAACTTGGCGCCGAACTTCGCCTAAGCCAGAACGCCGCGATGGGGTTGAGCTACAACGGCCAGTTTGGCGGCGGCAATAACGACCAGGCCGGCACCTTCCATCTGCGTTTCCGCTTTTAGCGCGGGTGCAGGGCGGGGCGGCTGCAGGCCCCGTCCGTTTTCAGGGCCTGGGCCCCGCGCCGCTGGCAGCCGTACTAGTCTTCGCGCCGCAGGTGCGGGAACAGGATGACGTCGCGTATGCTGGGGCTGTCGGTCAGCAGCATGACCAGGCGGTCTATGCCTATGCCGCAGCCGCCTGTGGGCGGCATGCCGTATTCCAGGGCGCGAATGTAGTCGGCGTCGTAGTACATGGCTTCTTCGTCGCCGGCGTCCTTGGCTTCGACCTGGGCCAGGAAGCGCGCCGCCTGGTCTTCGGGGTCGTTCAGCTCAGAGAAGCCATTGGCGATTTCACGGCCCGTGATGAACAGCTCGAAACGCTCGGTGATGCCTTCCTGGGTGTCTGACGCGCGCGCCAGCGGCGAGACTTCCACGGGATAGTCGATGATGTAGGTGGGATGCCAAAGCAAGGCCTCGGCGGTTTCCTCGAATAGGGCCAGTTGCAGCGCGCCCAGGCCGGCGCGGGCCAGCACGGGGCCGTCGACATCGGCGCCCAGGCGCTTGAGCTCGGTGCGCAGGAAGGCGACGTCTTGCAACTGTTCGTGGGTGTAGCCGGGCGCGTACTTGACAATGGCCTGGACGATGGTCAGGCGGTCGAAGGGCTGGCTCAGGTCCAGGGGCTTGCCCTGGTAGGTCAGCGACGCGCTGCCGGTTGTGGCCACGGCGGCCTCGCGTATCAGCGCTTCGGTAAAGTCCATCAGCCAGCGGTAATCGGTGTAGGCCGCGTAGAACTCCATCATGGTGAATTCGGGGTTGTGGCGCGGGCTGACCCCCTCGTTGCGGAAGTTGCGGTTGACTTCGAATACCCGGTCGAAGCCGCCCACCACCAGGCGCTTCAGGTAGAGCTCGGGCGCGATGCGCAGGAACATTTCCATATCGAGCGCATTGTGGTGCGTGGCAAAGGGCTTGGCTGCCGCGCCGCCGGGTATGGGGTGCAGCATGGGGGTTTCGACCTCAAGAAAGCCGGCATTGAGCATGTGCTGGCGTATGCTGCCTATGGCCTTGCTGCGCGCGGTAAAACAGCGGCGCGTTTCTTCGGTCATGATGAGGTCGACGTAACGCTGGCGGTAGCGCAGTTCGGTGTCGGCCACGCCGTGGAATTTGTCGGGCAGGGGCCGCAGCGACTTGGACAGCAGGCGCACCGTGGCGGCATGCACCGAAAGTTCTCCCTTGTTGGTCTTGAATACGGCGCCTTCCACCGCGACAATATCGCCGATGTCCCAGGTTTTGAACTGGGCATAAAGGTCGTCGCCAAGCGTGTTTCTGTCGAGGAAGATCTGGATGCGCCCCGAGCTGTCCTGCAGGGTGGCGAAGCTGGCCTTGCCCATCACGCGCTTGAGCATCATGCGGCCGGCCACCTTGACCTGTTTGCCGACTTCGGCCAGCGCGTCCTTGTCGAGTTCGTCGTAGGCGGCGTGCAGGGCGGCGGCCACGTTGTCGGGCCGGAAGTCGTTGGGGTAGGCGACCCCCTGGGCACGCAGTTTGGCCAGCTTGCCGCGGCGTTCGGCGATCAGGTGGTTCTCGTCAGCGGCAATGCTGGATGGCGTAGGTTGGTTCATGATGCTTGTAGGTTAGGCGTGATGTCTGATGTCGTCGAGCACGGTGGTGCCGAAGTCGTCGCGGTCAAGATAGCGCAGAATGCGGGCGGCCACGTCCTGGGGCGAGGCCAGTTGGCCCCGCTGATGCAGCTGGGCAAAGCGCTCTACGCTGGGAAAGTCGCTTTCGGCGCTGTCGCGTATGGTTTCCTGCATGCCGGTGTCTACCACGCCGGGGGCCAGGGATACGATGCGCACGCCGTGGTTTTCGGCATGCAGCACCCGGGTGTAGTGATCCAGCGCGGCCTTGGTGGCGCAGTAAACCCCCCATCCAGCCGTGGGGTTGCGGCCGGCGCCCGACGAGATATTGATGATGCGGCAGTCGGCCTGCAGCGGCTTGACCGCCTGCAGGAAAGCCGCTGTGATCAGCATAACGCTGGTCACATTCAGGCTGAATGCGGCGGTGATGGCGGCGGCATTGTCCAGGTCGGCAGCCTGGTGAATGGGGTGGACGGTGCCGGCATTGTTGATGAGCACATAGCGCTTGGCGCCGGCGGGCAGGCCGGCCACCACTTGTTTGGCGACACGCTCGGCGGCCGAGGGATTGGACAGGTCGGACTGGACCTGCTGCAGCGAGCAGCCCGATTCGGCCGCCTGAGCGGCCAGCGCGGCATTGTGGCTGCGGGCCACGGTAATCAGGCGGGTATCGGCGTGCAGCAGACCCTGGACCAGCGCCTGGCCCAGGCCGCGCGTGGCGCCCGTTACGATTGCGACAGTGCTTGCTTGCATGCTTATACCCCCTGTTTCAGGCTGGCCTGTATGAATGGGTCGAGATCGCCGTCCAGCACTTTTTGCGTATTCGATATTTCGACGTTGGTGCGCAGGTCTTTGATTCGGCTTTGGTCGAGCACGTACGAACGTATTTGGTGACCCCAGCCCACATCGGTCTTGGCGTCTTCCATTTTTTGCTGCTCGGCCATGCGCTGGCGCATTTCGAGCTCGTACAGGCGCGACCTGAGCATTTGCATGGCTTCGGCGCGGTTGCGGTGCTGGGACCGGTCGTTCTGGCATTGCACGACGATGCCGGTGGGCCCGTGCGTGATGCGTACGGCGGAATCGGTTTTGTTGATGTGCTGGCCGCCGGCGCCGCTGGCGCGGTAGGTGTCGACGCGCAGGTCGGCGGGATTGATATCGATTTCGACCGAATCGTCGACCTCGGGGTAGACGAATACGCTGGCAAACGAGGTGTGGCGGCCATTGGCCGAGTCGAAGGGGCTTTTGCGCACCAGGCGGTGCACGCCGGTTTCTGTGCGCAGCAGGCCGAAGGCGTATTCGCCTTCGATCTTGATGGTGGCCGATTTGATGCCGGCGACATCGCCGTCGGACTCTTCAAGCACTTCGACCTTGAAGTCTTTGTGCTCGCAGTAGCGCAGGTATTGGCGCAGCAGCATGGAAGCCCAGTCCTGGGCCTCGGTGCCGCCCTCGCCGGCCTGGATGTCCATGAAGCAGTTGAGCGGATCGGCCGGATTCGAGAACATGCGCCGGAACTCGAGCTCTTCCAGCCGCTTGCCGATGACGCCGGTATCGTGTTCGACGGCGGCCAGCGTGGCGTCGTCGTCATCGTCCGCGGCCAGGTCGAACAATTCCTGCGCGTCGCTCAGGCCATCGGCGATTTCAGTCAATGTGTGGACGACGGTTTCCAGGCTTTTTTTCTCGCGCCCCAGATCCTGGGCATGCTTAGGGTCGTTCCAGACGTCAGGGCTTTCGAGCTCGGCGTTTACGACGTGCAGGCGTTCGGCTTTGGCATCGTAGTCAAAGATACCCCCGAAGGGCCGCCTGACGATCTGCGTAGTCTTCCAGGCGGGCGGCGAGTTGGTTCTGGCGTTCGGCTTCCATAATGCTTCCTGATGGTGTTTGTGGCGGACAATATTCCGCTTAACCCATTATTTTACCCTGTGCCGGGCCGGCTTCGCTGGCCGCCAGCGTTGCCGGCAATGCGCGTAGCGCGGGGACAGCGGCAGGCGGCCTGCCGGGCGAGGGTTTTCATGCCGTGATGGCGCCCTGAATAGTGTTGACAGGCCCGGAGGGATAGAATGTGCACTGTCTCAATTCTATCGTGCCGCGATGCACTAGCCTATTCATGCGTTCAACCGTCACCGAACCCATTCTGCCGCCCGCCGGTAGCCAGGCGCAGGGGCTGGCCGCCATGTCGCCCGCCAATTTCGGCATGGTCATGGCGACCGGCATCGTCTCGCTGGCGGCCCACATGCTTGGGCATGGCCGTCTGGCATACGGCTTGTTCCTGCTGAACAACCTGTTGTTCGGTGTATTGATTGTGCTGACCCTGCTGCGCGCCGTGTGCCACCTGCGGCCCTTGCTGGCGGATATGGCCGATCATCTGCGCGGGCCGGGTTTTTTCACGACAGTCGCCGCCTGCGCCATACTGGCCTGCCAGTACATGGTGCTGCTGGGCGACACCCGCATCGGCATGGTGTTGTGGGCGGTGGCGTTGGTCATGTGGTTCGGCTTCACCTATGTGATTTTCACACTGCTGACGGTCAAGCGCGACAAGCCCACCCTGGACCGCGGCATCAATGGCGGCTGGCTGCTTGCCGTCGTGGCGACGCAGTCGATCGCGGTGTCCAGCACTTTGCTGGCGGCGACCAGCCAGCAGCCCTACCGGCTGGAATTGAATTTCCTGGCGTTGTCGATGTGGCTGTGGGGCGGGATGCTGTACATATGGCTGATGTCGCTGATTTTTTATCGCTACACCTATTTCCGCCTGTCGCCGGACGACTTGACCCCGCCGTACTGGATCAATATGGGCGCCATGGCGATTTCCACCCTGGCGGGCTCGTTATTGATCACCCATTCGGCCGACGCGCCCTACCTGGTGTCTTTGCAGCCTTTCATCAAGGGATTCACGATCTTCTATTGGGCGGCCGGCACCTGGTGGATTCCAATGCTGCTGATGCTGGGCGTGTGGCGCTATGTGTACAAGCGTTTTCCATTGCGCTACGACCCTTTGTACTGGGGTGCGGTGTTTCCGCTGGGGATGTACGCGGCCAGCAGCTACCAGATGAATCAGGCCATGGATTTCCGGTTTCTGACGACGCTGCCGACGGTTTTCTTTTATCTTGCGGTGGCCGCCTGGGCGCTGACGTTCGCGGGGCTGCTCGCCTGTTTGGCCAGGCGGGGCGGTTCCAGGTGATCGCAAGGCTATTCTTGCAGCGCGGTCCGTGTGCTGCGCCGGTGCGGCACACGGACCACTATGGCAGCCTACACTCTTAGAAGAGTTTGAGCTCGGGCAGCCACAAGGATATGGCCGGCACGTAGGTGACCAGCACCAGGAAGGACAGCAGGATCAGCAGCCAGGGCGAAGCGGCCCGCACGACCTGGCCTATGGACATCTTGGTGATGCCCGCCGTGACGAACAGATTCAACCCTATGGGCGGCGTGACCATGCCGATTTCCAGATTCACCACGATGATGATGCCCAGGTGGACCGGATCTATGCCCAGCTGCATCGCAATCGGGAATAGAATGGGCGCCAGGATCAGGATGATGCCGGTGGGCTCCATGAACATGCCAGCGACCAGCAGCAGCAGGTTGACCACGATGAGGAACTGCCAGGCGGCCATGTCCCAGGCAATGATCTGTTCAGCGATGGCCTGTGGAATGCGTTCCGTGGTGAGCACGTGGGCGAACAGCAGCGCGTTGACGATGATGAACATCAGCATGATGGTCACCTTCGATGCATCCAGCAGGACCTCGGGCACTTGGCGCATGCCAATGTCGCGATAGATGAAGACCGCCACGAAGAAGGCATAGACCGCCGATACGGCCGCCGCTTCGGTGGGCGTGAAGATGCCGCCGTAGATGCCGCCCAGGATGATCACGATGAGCATCAGGCCCCAGAACGAATCGCGGCCGGCCACCAGCACTTCCTTGAGCGAGGCGCGGGGCTGGCGGGGCATATTCTTGACGCGGGCCACAATATAGATGGCCAGCATCAGCAGAAAGCCCAGCAGGAGCCCCGGCACCACGCCGGCCATGAAGAGCTTGCCCACCGAGGTTTCGGTGGCGGCGCCGTACACGACCATGACGATGGAGGGCGGAATAAGAATGCCCAGGGTGCCGGCGTTGCAGATCACGCCGGCCGCAAAGGACTGCGAATAGCCCGACCGGACCATGCCGGCGATGACGATGGAGCCCACGGCCACCACGGTGGCGGGCGATGAACCCGACACGGCGGCAAACAGGCAGCAGGCCATGACCGAGGCGATGGCGAGCCCGCCATGCAGATGGCCCACCGTGGCGATGGCGAAGCGGATCATGCGCCGCGCCACGCCGCCCGTGGTCATGAAGGCGCCCGCCAGCACGAAGAAGGGAATGGCCATCAAGGTGAAATGCTCGGAGGTTTCGAACATTTTCAAGGAAAGCGAAGCCAGCGAATCGTGGCCGAACACCAGTATGGTCAATATTGATGACAACCCCAGCGCCACGGCGACAGGCATGCCGATGAACATGAACACGAACAGCATGATGAGAAGCGCGCCGGTAGTCATGGCTTGTCCTTGGTGGGCGGGGTTTCATCGCTGGAGTACTTGAGCGCATCTTCGGCCTCGTCGCCCAGCAGGTGCGCTTCTTTGCCTTTTATCAGGTCGACCAGTATCTGGCCAAGACGGAACAGCAGCAGGAGGAAGCCGACCGGCATCACCAGGCGCGGTATCCATTGGTGGATGGGGATGTCTTGCGCCAGTATGCCGATGTCGTACATTTTCTTGACGTAGATCCAGCTGCCCGTCAGGACAATGAGGGTGTACAGCAGGCACAGCGCGGTGGCGAGCAGGCCGACCTTATGCGCCAGCGGCTTGGGCAGTATCTTGACCAGGGCGTCGACACCGATATGGGCATTGATGCGCACGCCGTACGAAATGCCCAGGAAGATCAGTCCGCCGAAAAGAAAGGTACTGAGCTCGAGCGCCCAGACGAAACTGTAATTGAACACATAGCGGGCAATGACCTGGCCGAAGGTGACCAGGGTCATGCTTGCCAGAAGCAGGGCGATCAGCCCTTCTTCCAGCCGCTCGAACCAGACTGATTTCATCGGAACGCTCCGTACGTCGGAACAAGGCCGCGCAAGCGCGGCCTTGTTATTGCTGGATTATTTATTGGATTCGAGCGCTGCCTGGATCAGGTCGGCACCGATATCGCCCTCGAATTTCTTCCAGACGGGCTCCATGGCGGTGCGCCATGCGGCAACGTCATCCTTGCTGAGCTCTTGCACCTTGGCCTGGTTGGCTTCTTCGATGCGCTTGCGGTCGCGCTCGTTCAGTTCGGCGGCCAGATTATTGGAGTGCTTGGTGGCTTCTTCCATGGCTTGCGCCAGGCCCGCGCGGATGTCTTCGGGCAGGCCGTCCCACCATTTTGCATTGGTGACCACCATGTAGTCGATCACGCCGTGGTTGGTGTTGGCGATGGTTTTCTGGACTTCGTGGAATTTTTGCGAATAGATATTGGACCAGGTGTTTTCCTGTCCGTCGACCACGCCGGTTTGCAGGGCTTGATAGACTTCGCTGAAGGCCAGCTTTTGCGGGTTGGCGCCCAGTTGGCGGAACTGGGCTTCAAGCACGTCGGAAGCCTGGATGCGGAATTTCAGGCCTTTAATGTCTTCGGGACGCGTCAGCTTGTCTTTATTGGTGGACAACTGCTTCATGCCATTGTGCCAGTAGGCCAGGCCCTTGAGTCCGCGATTGGTCATGGAGTCGAGCAGCGCCTTGCCCTTGTCGCTATGCTGGAATCGGTCGACGGCATCCATGTCGTCGAACAGGAAGGGAAGGTCGAACAGCTGCACTTGCTTGGTGTAGCGGTCGAACTTGGACAGCGATGGGGCGATGAACTGGACGTCGCCCAACAGCACGGCTTCCATTTCCTTGGCGTCGCCGAACAGCTGCGAACTGGGGAATACCTGAACCGTGACTTTGCCCGGCAGAAGTTTTTCGGCAACTTCCTTGAATTTGAGCGCGCCCTGGCCCTTGGGCGTGGCATCGGCCACGACGTGGCTGAATTTGACGACCATGGGCTGCTGGGCCAGCGCGGTGCCTGCAAATGTCATGGCCAGGCAGGCGCCCAGGGTTGTAAATATACGTGCGGGGGTGTTGATCATTGTGTTTGTCTCCGTTTTGTGAATGTCGCTCGGCAGGCCGACTAATCGACACTGTATCGGGCGGGGTGATAACTGTAAAGCGGCAAAGCGATCGCCCTGGTGGGGGCACGGGTTTTATGTGCTGGCTCCTTCGCGCACTTTCTCGGAGCGCCGGCGCAGCAGTTCGAGCGTGGCAAGAAACAGTATGGACACGACGATAAGCAGCGTGGCGACGGCCAGTATCGTGGGGTTGATTTGCTCGCGCAGGCCCGCGAACATCTGGCGCGGTATGGTGCCCTGTTCGGGCCCTGCCAGGAACAGTACCAGCACGATCTCGTCGAACGAGGTCACAAAGGCGAAGAGCGCGCCCGAGATCACGCCGGGGCGTATCAAGGGGATGACGACATCACGAAACACCCTGAACGGCGAGGCGCCCAGGCTAAGGCCCGCCTGGTAAAGCGAGCGGTCGAAGCCGCTGAGCGTGGCCGTGACCGTGATGATGACGAAGGGCACGCCCAGGGCCGCGTGCGCGATGATGATGCCGGTGAAGGTGCCCACCAGATTGAAGCGCGTGTAGAAAAAGAACATGCCCGCGGCCACGATAATGAGCGGCACGATCATGGGCGATAGGAGCAGGGCGGTGATGGTGCGCCGGAAGGGCATGGTGTCGCTGGCCAGGCCCACGGCGGCGACCGTGCCCAGCGTGGTGGCGATGATGGTGGCGCAAATGCCTATGACGAAGCTGTTGCGTATGGCCAGCATCCAGTTGTTGCTGTGGAAGATGGCGGCGTACCATTTCAGCGAATAGGCGTCGGGGTCCAGCTGCAGCATGCCCGGCGTGAAGCTGAAGAAGGGTTCGGCGTTGAAGGACAGCGGGATGATGACCAGTATGGGCAGTATCAGGAAGAACAGCACCGCCCATGCGGTCAGCTTGAGGGCGTAGGCGCCCAGTTTGTGGCGCAAGGAATAATAGGCTGGATAGGTGGTGTCCATGATGTCAGCCCAGTTTGATATTGCGTGCGCCGATCAGGCGGTCGTATGTCCAGTACAGCAACAGGATGAGCACCAGCAGCAGCGTACCCAGCGCCGCGGCTAGGCCCCAGTTGTTCGAGCTCTGCATGTGAAAGGCAATGATGTTGGAAATCATTTGCCCGTCGGTGCCGCCCACCAGGGCCGGGGTGATGTAGTAGCCCACGGAAATAATGAAAACCAGCAGCGAGCCGGCGCTCAGGCCGGGCAGGGACAGGGGCAGGAATACGCGCAGAAAGGCAGGGAATGGGCGGCTGCCCAGCGACAGTGCCGCCCTGACGTAGCTGGGGTCTACGCCGCGCATGACGCTGTACAGCGGCAATATCATGAAGGGCAGCAGGATGTGCGTCATGGCGATGACGGTGGCAAATCGCGTGTACAGCATTTCAAGCGGGCCGCCGATGAGCCCGATGGACATGAACACGGAATTGAGCACGCCGTTGGTTTGCAGCAGGGCGATCCAGGCCGTGGTGCGCACCAGCAACGAGGTCCAGAAAGGCAGCAGTACCAAAACCATCAGCACGCCGGCGACCCGCCGCGGCGCATGAGCCAGATAATAGGCCAGCGGGTAGCCCAGGGCAATGCACAGCAGGGTGATGATCAGGGCGATGCTCAGGGTCTTGCTGTAGAGCTGTATATAGATGCGGGCCGATTCCCGCTGCTGGATCTCGTTTTGCGCATTGCGTTCAAGATCGAGCGCGGTCAGATAATAGCCGTCGGTGTATACCTGGCCGACTTCGCGAATGGCCCGCCACAAGGCGGGTTGACTCCAGCGTGGGTCGGCTTCTTTCAGCAGGGTCGCGCCATCGTTGGCCAGAGTGTCGCCGGGCACGCTGCGGAACTTGCGCGCCGTGGCGTTGACCAGGCTGGATGCGCCCGGATAGGCGCGGTTGATGGCTGCCGCCAGGACGCCCGCGCGTCGGGTTTCGGCCAACTGCTTCAGTTCGGTGGCGAGGGTCGAGAATACGATGGGTTCGGGCAGCTCGGTGTCTTTCCATGCCGACAGCTCGCCCATGGTTTCCGGAATGAGTTCGACCAGCGTGGGGTTGTACACGCTGCGATACAGCATGGTGGCGATGGGCGCCACGAAGGCAAAGAAAATAAAGGCCAGCAAAGGCACGACAAGCAGCAGGCTGGCGCGCTTGCGCCGCCGCAATGCCATGGCTTCAACCCGGATTTCGTCAGCGGAAAGAGTGGCCTGCTGGCTTGTCATGCTGTGCGCCCGTTTACCTTATTTGAGTAGCCATTCGTTGAATTTCTCGCCCAGCGTTTCGCCGTAGTCGGCCCAGAAGATGCCGTCGGCCTTGACGCCTTCGTCCACGTGCGAGCTGGGCAGGTGGTCGATGACGCTTTTGTCGACCAGGGCCATGGACGAATTGCGCGGCGGGCCGTAGGCCACGTCCTGAAAGCCTGCCAGCGCCTTGGTGCTGGTGGTGAAGGCAACGAATTCAAGCGCCTGCTTCAAGTTGGGCGTGCCCTTGACGATGCCCCAGGCGTCGAGATCGAACAGATTGCCGTCCCAGACCATGGTAAAGGGCTTGCCTTCGCGCTTGATGGCATCGAAGAAGCGGCCATTGGCCGATTGCACCATGATGGCGCCGCCATCGTTCAGCAACTGGGGCGCCTGCGACCAGCTGTCGAACCAGACAATGTCGGATTTGATGGTGTCGAGCTTGGCAAAGGCGCGTTCCTGGCCTTCTGGCGTGGACAATACTTTGTAGACCTCGTCGGCCTTGACGCCGTCGGCCAGCAGGGCCCATTCAAGATTGACCTGGGCACGTTTGCGCAGGGCACGCTTGCCGGGGAATTTTTCCAGATCGAAGAGGTCCTGGATGGTGGAGGGCGCCTTGTCGCCTATGGTTTTATTGTTGTAGGCATAAACCGTGCTCCAGACGATTTCGCCCACGCCGCATTCATTTTCCAGGGCTGCCGGAATGAAGTCCTGTTCGGCCGGCGTGCCGTCGTCGCCGGGCAGCAGGATGTCGCGCGGTATGACTTCGAGCAGGCCTTCGGCGCAGGCGCGTTCGAGGTCGATGGTTTCAATGTCGACCACGTCCCATTGGATTTTTCCGGCCTCGACCTGGGCCTTGATTTCGGCGACGCCGCCGGTGTAGTTCTCGAACAGGACTTTGTTGCCCGTCTTGGCCACGTAGGGGTCGATCTGGTGCACTTTCTGTGCCGCGCCATATGCGCCGCCAAACGAGACGACCGTCAGGGTTTCCTGCGCTTGCGCACTGCCGCCCAATGCCAGGCCCAGCGCCAGCGCAGGGCCCAACAGGGTTGTGATTTTTTTCATGGCTATTCTCCTTGGACTGGGGATGAGTGGGTGCTGAATGCAAAACAGTCGCTGGTCATCCAGGCCAGGACGGTTGTCTGCCCCTCGGTGAAATCGGGCGCCTTCGTGTCGTTGAGCGTTTTGACAGTGACGTTGCTGCCGTCGGACAACTGAAAGTAGTAGCGTATGAAGTCGCCCACGTAGTGGCGGGTAATGAATTTGGCCGAAACCTGGTTGTCGAAGGCCTGGCCGCCCGTCTTGATGGCCAGTTTTTCGGGCCGGACCGAAATAATGCATTGCGTATCGCCGCCGCCGCAGTTGCCGTTCAGGGCCTGGATGGCCGTACCGCACTGCAAGGATGCGCCCACCGAGCCCGCGCCGGACGCATGGGAAACGCTTGCGGGGATAAGGTTGTTTTCACCAATGAAATTGGCGACGAAGGCATTGGCGGGCCGCTCGTACAGATCGTCGGGCGAGGCGTACTGCTGCACCACGCCTTCGTTGAACACGGCGATGCGGCTGGACATGGTCAGCGCTTCGACCTGATCGTGCGTGACGTAGATGACAGTGAAACCCAGCCGCTGGTGCAGCCGGGTGATTTCGAACTGCATCTGCTCGCGCAGTTTTTTATCCAGTGCGCCCAGGGGTTCGTCCATGAGCACCAGCGTGGGTTCGAAGATAAGCGCGCGGGCCAGCGCCACCCGCTGCCGCTGGCCGCCCGAGAGCTGGCCGGGATGCCGGTCGCCGAAGTGGCTGAGCTCAATGAGCTTCAGGTACTGCGCGACCTTTTCTTTGATTTGGTTTTTGGGCAGCTTGCGCACCGTCAGCGGATACGCCAGATTCTGCGCCACCGTCAGGTGGGGGAACAGGGCGTAATTTTGAAACACCATGCCGATATTGCGCTTGTAGGGCGCGGTGGTGGTGATGGGGGTGCCGTTGATGGTGATGCTGCCGCTGGTGACGTTTTCGAAACCGGCCAGCATCATGAGCACCGTGGTCTTGCCTGAACCCGACGGGCCCAGCAGCGTTACGAATTCGCCCTGTTTGACGTCGAGGCTGAAGTCTTTGACGACCAGTGTTTTCTGGTCGTAGGTTTTTTTGACGTTGGCAAATCTGAGAAATTCTTCCTTGCCTGCTTCTTCCATCGGTATTCCAGTTGGTCTTGGTATTGTGGCAGACTGGGCGTGCCGACACGCCTGAACAAGACCGCGCCGTGTTCAGGCATATTGACCAGCCCTGGCCGCGTATCGCTGCGGCCTTTGCTTTCTGACTTTAGAATAGCATCACATTTAACTGATTTATACCAAGGGTTTCCCCCGTAAAAGGATATATCGCCTTGAGGTTCATCCACGCCGCCGATATCCATCTGGATAGTCCATTGACCGGATTGAGCGCCTACCAGGACGCGCCGGCGCAGCAGCTGCGCACGGCCACGCGCGAGGCGTTCACCAGCTTGGTAAGCGTGGCGATCGACGAAGGCGTGGACTTCATGGTCATCGCCGGCGACCTGTACGACGGCGACTGGAAAGACCACAACACCGGCCTGTATTTCGTCGCCCAGATGGGGCGCCTGAAACGGGCGGGCATCCCTGTTTATCTGCTTTACGGCAATCATGATGCCAGCAGCGAAATGACCCGAAAACTGCTGCTGCCCGACAATGTGTTCGTGTTCGATACGCGCAAGGCATCCACCTTTGTCCACGAAGAGTTGAAGGTGGCCTTGCATGGCCGCGGCTTCGAAAAGGCGGCCACCACCGAGAACCTGGCCGCCAGCTATCCTGCGCCAGTGCCCGGCATGTTCAACATCGGCGTGCTGCATACCGCCCTGGAAGGCAATGCGGCCCATGCCAACTATGCGCCGTGCTCAATGGAGGAGCTGCGGGCCAGGGGTTATCAGTACTGGGCGTTGGGCCATGTGCATGAATACGCGGTCTGGCCCGGCGATGTCTTTGTGGTGTTTCCGGGCAATCTGCAGGGGCGCAATATCCGCGAAACCGGCGCGCGCGGCGCAGTCATGGTGAATGTCGACCCCACAGGACGCATCGAGGTGGAGCGCCTGCTGGTCGATGTGTTGCGCTGGCACAGGCTGGTTGTCGATGTCTCGGCGTGCGCGTCGTTCGACGAGGTCGTCCGCGCCATAGGCGGTGGGCTCGAGGCGCTGCTGCTGGATGCCCGGCCAGACATGCCTCTGGTTGTTCGCGTTGTCGTCGGCGGCGAAACCGTTGCGCATGGCGAGCTTTTCGGCCTGGAAAGCCAGCTGCGCGCCGAAGTGCTGGCCCAAGTGGCCGTGCTGGGCCACGACAGGCTTTGGCTGGAAAAGGTCAAGCTTGCCACGCGCGCGCCCGTCAAGCCGGCAACGCAGCACGACCATGCCGAAGCCCTGGCAGATCTTCAGGCCTTGCTGCGCGAGGCGGAAACCGATCATGCCTTCCTGGACGGTTTGCAGGCCGAGCTCATGGGGCTGGTAGGCAAGGCGCCGCAAGAATTGCAGGATGACGTGGCCTGGTTCAAGGAGATCAGGGCGGGTGATCTGAGCGGCCTGTTGCGCGAAGTCAGCCCAGCTCTGCTGGCGCAACTTTCCAGGGCGGAGTAAGCGGCATGCGGCTGAACCGGCTCGACCTGACCCGATACGGGAAGTTTACGGATCACGAGGTGGCCTTGCCCTGGCGGCGTGGGCGCGATTTTCATCTGATCCTGGGGGCCAATGAAGCGGGCAAGTCAACCTTGCGCGGCGCCATCCTGGATTTGCTGTTCGGGTTTCCGGTGCGCACACCGCTTGACTTCCTGCACGCCAAGTCGGACTTGAGGCTGGGCGCCGAAGTGCAGCAGGGCGCCGAGACCCTGGCGTTCGTACGCTTGAAAGCCAATAAAAACACCTTGCGCGCACCCGACGACGCGCCCTTGCCCGATGCCGCGCTCGACGTCTTCCTGGGTGGCGCGAGCCGGGGGTTCTTCGACAAGATGTTCGGTCTTGACCATCCAAGGCTGGTCGAGGGCGGCAACAGCATACTGAATGCCCAGGACGATGTCGGACAGATTCTGTTCCAGTCGGCCGCGGGCCTGGCCAGCTTGGGCCGCGTGCGCGATGCGCTGGAAGAAGAGGCCGCTGGTCTTTGGGCGCCGACGCGCTCGGCGAAGCGAGCCTACTACAGTGCCCGCGCCGATATGGAGGCGGCGGCCGACGCGTTGAAGCAGGCCACCGTGCATACGCGTAAATGGGCGGATGCCCATGAGCGGGTTCAAGACCTGGCCGCGCAGGCGCAGGAGCAGCGTGATTTGCTGGGCCAGCTGCAGGCCAGGCGAGACCGCCTGGAGCGCATCCGCCGCGTCAATCCGGTGATGCAGGAACTGAAGCGCGCGTTAAGCGAACTGGCCGAGCTGGGCGAGGTCATCAGCCTTGCGCCCGACGCGGCACGGGTGCTGGATCAGGCCGAGCGCGCCCAGGCTGTGGCCCAGCTTGGATTGCAAGTTCGGCGAGACGAGGCTCAGCGCCTGGAAACAGCGCTTTCAGGTATATACATTGAAGATACTATTCTTGGGGTGCGGGAAGAGATCGAAGCGCTTGAAACACAGCGCCATCAATACGGGACGCATGAGTCGGCCATGGCACGAAGCCAGGGGCAACTGGATCAGCTTTGGCATGAAGCCTTGCGGCAGCTCGATGAATTGGGCTTGGCGTGGCCGGAAGGCAAGCCGGCCGGGCTCGGCGGTCCGGAGGCGGAGCAGGCGCTCAGGGCCAGGCTGCCCGGCCTGCCGTTGCGCAAGCATGTGGAACAGCTTCTGCGCGATCATGGCGCCATCGGGCAGGCGCTTCAGACCGCCCAGGCCGCCGAGAATGACAGGCGGGC
>JBATWU010000158.1:0-8948 GCA_049672825.1 Pusillimonas sp. | reverse complement strand
CAGCAAGCCGACGCCGCACCCGTGGTCATCCTGGGCGATGGCGTCAGCACGCCCGAGGGCATGGCCTGGGTGCCCGCCGGCGTATTCCTGATGGGCAGCGACAGCAAGCTTGCGCAGCCCAACGAGCGTCCGGCGCATCCGGTCAGGGTCCACGGCTTCTGGATGGACGTCACCCATGTCACCAATGCGCAGTTTGCCGAATTCGTGAAGCAGACCGGCTACCTGACCACCGCCGAGCAAAAGCCCGATTGGGAAACCATACGCGTGCAGCTGCCGCCCGGCGTGTCCAAGCCGCCGGATGAGGTGCTGGTGCCCGGCGCCATGGTTTTCGTGGGTACCAGCGCGCCCGTCAATCTGGCCGACTATTCCCAATGGTGGCGTTACGAGCCAGGCGCTGACTGGCGCCATCCGCAAGGCCCGGGCAGTTCCATCGAGGACAAGGGCGACCACCCGGTGGTGCAGGTCAGCTACGCCGATGTCCTGGCTTACGCCAAGTGGTCCGGCAAGCGCCTGCCCACCGAGGCTGAATGGGAATTCGCGGCGCGCGGCGGGCTGGAGCAGGCCACTTATGTGTGGGGCGATGAACTCATGCCCGACGGCGAAACGCAAGCCAACTACTGGGATACCAGGGAGCGTCCCTTTCCCGTGGTCAGCCCCGAAGCGGGCGGCGCGGCCAACACCATGCCGGCGGGCACTTTTCCGCCCAACGGCTATGGCCTGTACGACATGACCGGCAATGCCTGGCAATGGGTGGCCGACTGGTACCGCTCGGATTATTTCGCCAAGCAGGCACGCGCCGCGAAAAAGCCCATCGATAATCCGCTGGGTCCGGCCGAATCGTTCGATCCGTCGGAGCCGGGCGTACCGGCCAACGCGCCCAAGCGGGTGATACGCGGCGGATCTTTCTTGTGCAACGAGTCGTATTGCCTGTCGTACCGGCCCAGCGCCCGGCGCAGCTCCGACCCGTACAGCCCGATGTCGCATCTGGGTTTCAGGCTGGTCAAAGACGCCCCGGCGCCGGGTTAGGAAATTTTCCGTTCAAGCTTGGTACAACTGGCGAATCAACTGGCCGGCCGGCAATCCTTGCCCATATTCTGCTGGATAACGGCCAGATCCGCCTCGTTGGTCAGTCCATCGTGGTTGAAATCGTACCAACTGGAATTCCCGCCGTTGGCGGTGCTGAAGCGCTTCCAGTTCTGGATGTCGGTATCGTCCACCAGCAGATCCAGATTGCCATCGCCCGGGCAGGCTACCCTGCTGTCCGTCAGCTTCTGCAATTCTGTTTTCAGGCTTTCATAATTCTGCTGATGCTCGGGCGTCATGGCGGAGTGCGCCAGCAAATTGCCCGGCCCATTATCCAGTTTAGGTATCGGCGTTGCCTGGTCGACGCGATAGAACTCGTCGGTGGATTCCAGTTGCGCGCTGCTGCAGTTCAGGCGCTCGATGCGCACCAGCTTGTAGAACTCATTCCGGATGGCTCTTTGAGAGTCGGGCATGATGTCGACCGGATCTTCGCCCTGAGAAACCCGGTAGTCGTTGACCGCGCAGCAAGAGCCCAGGCCCTGGGCGCCGGCCACGCCGCCCGGGCCGTACCAGATTCCGCTTTGGTCCAGACAAACCCCTTCCTGGGGGAACACCTGCACGCAGACATTGGAGGCGGGAATCACGCAAGGGGGGGCGGGCGGAACGATGGTAGAGGTGATATTGGTGCCCATCTCGGTATAGTTGACGCTGCGTATGCTGGCCTGGCCGGGATTGGTCAGGTAGGGCAGCACGGGCTCGGCATCCACGCTGCGGCCCGCCGGCAGGGCGGTAGCCAGGTCTATGCCGGCCACCTCGGCGAACAGACTGTACAGGTCGGTTGAATTGACCATGTGGGGGACGTCGCGGTCGGGCTGGCTGACCATGGGGCCGGCCACGATCAGGGGAACCCATACGCCGCCCTGGTAAGGAAAGCCCTTGGCGCGGGCCGGGTTGAATGGCGCCTTGACGCTGGGCGCATATGTGCCGTTGTCGGCCATGACCACCACAACGGTATTGGTTTTTTCAGGCTGGTAGTCGAGGCTGCCATCCTGATTGCGCTGGGCGATGCCGGCTTCGACCAGCAAACGCCCGATTTCCTTGTCGAGGGCTTCCAGCATTTGGTTGGTAATGGTGCGCTGCTCGAGGATGTCGTCGGTGCCGCAAGTGAAGGCGCCGGTTTGCTCGGCCCCGTCGGGCAGCAGCGCGGGCGGCGGTTGGTGCAGGGGCGTGTGTATGGCCGAGTAGCCCACGCTCAGCATCCAGGGCTGGTCGTCTGTCTGCTGTTCGAGCCAGGCCAATGCCCGGTCGGTTTCCATGATGGTGCGATAGCCGCGGCTGCTGGCATCGGAGGCCGGCAGGACCTGGACGCTGCCGTCGGGCTGGTTGATCACCCATTCGCCGGTGTAATAGCCGTTTTGCGTGCTGAAATCCAGATAGGCTGGCTTTGCCGGGCGGCAGGACTGGCCAGGATCGAAGATGCCGCCGCGTTCCATGCAGATCCGGCCCGGGGTTGGGGCATCGGCGATGGACAGCGCCGTGCAAGCGCCATCGGCCTGGTAGCAAGCGCCGCTATCGGCGCCGTAAGTTGGGTCGTCGTTGGTGCTGGGAACGAAGCCGCAGCCGTAGAAGCCGCCGCTGACCTGGCTGACCCCGCCCGCGGTGGTGTCGATGGGGTAGGGCCCGCCGTCCAGGTAGCCTTCGAAATAATCCCAACCCAACTCATGCATGACACCGTTGCCCAGTGGGTTGTTGGCCGGATTCAGATCGGAACCGGACAAGTGCATTTTGCCGATGAGGGCGCTGACATAGCCCTTGTCCTTCAAAAGCTTGGGCGTCGTCATTTCAAAGGGGGAGACCTGCGAATTGGCCAGATCCAGGGCGACGACTGCGTTCAGGACATCGGTGCGGAAAGGATAACGCCCCTGGAAAAAAGTGGCGCGGGTGGGCGTGCAGGTGGGCATGGACCAGGCATTGCGAAAGCGGACTCCGGCATGGGCAATGGCGTCAAGATTGGGTGTGCTGGCCGCCGTCAGGCCGCCATACCCAAACACCGGCAACTGATCGACGCCCAGGTCGTCCAGCACGACGAACAGAATATTGGGTGGTTTGGGTTCGGTGTCGATGGATGCCACGCCGCTGCTGCTGTCGCAGCCCGCCAGTCCCATTGCAGCGAGTGCCGCCACCAGCAATGTTGGAATATTCTTGTACACGGTTTTCTCCAGGGGCTGCAGATCAATCGGTGCGGGCACAATTTGGCGCTTCCACGCGGTGGGGCGTCTTTTTTGCCAGAACAGATTTCTTTCTTATTTGTTAATTATCTAAAAAAATCGTAACAGATTTATTTTTAATTGGCACGTGAAAAATTTTTAATCGGCACGCGAAAATTCAAGAATTACTGGATCATCTGATTGATTTCAATAATGGGCATCATGACGGCCAGCACGATCACCAGCACAATGCCGCCCATGATCAGGATCATCAAGGGTTCCAGCAGGGCGGTCATGGTCATGGCGCGGCGCTCGAGCTCAGCGGACAGCGTGCGCGCGGCGCGCTCCAGCATGGCGGGCAGTTCGCCGGTGCGCTCACCGCTGCCTATCAGGTGTATCAGCAGCGGGGGAAAGACTTTCTGGGCCTGCAGGGCGGGTGCCAATGGACTGCCTTCGCGCACGTTCCGGGTGGCTTCGTCCACGGCGAGGCGCAGCCTGTCGTTGCTCAGCGTACGGCGCGAGGCTTCGAGCGCCGCCAGCAGTGGCACGCCGCTGCTGGTCAGGATGCCCAGGGTGGCGGCATAGCGGGCCGTGTTCACCCCCAGCACATAGCGGCCAAACAAAGGCATGCGCAGTATCCGGCTGTGCCAGGCCAGGCGCGCGGCGGGATGCCGCAGGTGCCAGCGCCACAACATGAACAGTATGGCCAGGGCTGCAGCGGTGAGCGCCCCCCAGTCCTGGACGAAGCCGCTGGCCGACAGCATCAGCCGGGTCAGCAGGGGCAGGGTTTGATGCGTCTGGCTGAAGGCGCCGACCACTTGCGGCACCACATAACTAAGCAAAAAAACCACAATGCCCAGGGAAACGAAGGTTACGATGATGGGGTAGATGAAGGCGGTCAGAATCTTGTTGCGCAGGGCGCCACGCGATTCTATGTAGTCGGCCAGCTTTTCCATGACCTGCGACAAGTCGCCCGATTGTTCGCCGGCATCGATCAACGCGCGATAAATGGGTGGAAAGTCGCGCGGACGGGCGGCCAGTGCTTCGCCCAGCCGGTGGCCGGCGCGAATGTCGGCCCGCACCGAGGCCAGCGTATGCGCCACATGCTGGCGCTCGGCTTGCTCCAGCGTGGCGCTCAGGGCGGCTTCCAGCGGCAGACGCGCGGCCAGCAGGCTGGCCAACTGGCGGGTGAGCCAGCCCAGGTCGGCATCGCTGATACGCGGTCCTTTGAATATCCCGGCCTTGCCGCGTCCGCCGCTGGCGGCCTTCAGCGACAGCGGCAGCAAACCGCGCGAGCGCAGCATCTGGCGGGCATTGCGCTCGGTGTCGGCATCGATCAGTCCGTGTTCCAGGCGACCGGCGGCGTTCGAGGCTTCGTATTGGTAGGTTGGCATATAGGCTCCGTCAGAAAGATCAGGCGTCGCGCGTCACGCGGGCCATTTCTTCGTCGGTGGTAATGCCCTGGGCAACCCAGCGCGCGCCGTCCTGGCGCAGACTGCGCATGCCGGACTGCTGCGCCGCCTGGCGCAAGGCCTGCTCGCCGGCGTCGGCATGGATCATGCCGCGCGTGGTGTCGTCCAGCGTGAAAAGTTCATGCACGCCGGTGCGGCCGCTGTACCCCGTGTGACTGCAGGCCGTGCAGCCGCCGGGCGTCCAGGCCGCGGTGCCGTCGGCACGGCTGGTCTTGCAATGAGGGCACAGTTTCCGGATCAGGCGCTGGGCCAGTACACCCTGCAGGGTAGATGCCAGTAAAAACGGTTCCACGCCCATGTCGATCAACCGGGTAACCGCCGAGACGGCGTCGTTGGTGTGCAGCGTGGCCAGCACCAGGTGGCCGGTGAGCGATGCCTGGACCGCGATCTGCGCGGTTTCGAGATCGCGGATTTCACCGATCATGATCACATCGGGATCCTGGCGCAGAATGGCGCGCAGGGCGGTTGCGAAGCTGAGGTCGATACGGGCGTTGACCTGGGTCTGGCCTATGCCGGACAGGTCGTATTCGATAGGGTCTTCCACTGTCAGGATATTGGTGGTCGTGGCATCCAGCCGGCCCAGCGCGGCATACAGCGTGGTACTTTTTCCGCTGCCCGTGGGGCCGGTGACCAGCACAATGCCGTGCGGCTGGTGTATAAGCTTGTCCAGTTTTTCCAGCACGTCGGGCGCCATGCCCAGGCGGCTCAGTTCCAGGCGCCCGGCCTCTTTGTCCAGCAGGCGCAGCACGGCGCGCTCGCCATGGCCGGTGGGCAGCGTGGATACCCGGACATCGATGGGGCGGCCGCCCACGCGCAAGGCAATGCGTCCGTCCTGCGGCAGCCGTTTCTCGGCGATGTCGAGGCTGGCCATGATCTTGATGCGGGACACCAGCGCATTGTGCAGCGCGCGCCGTGGGCTCACGATGTCGCGCAGCGTGCCGTCGACCCGGTAGCGCACCACTGAATGTGTTTCGAAGGCTTCCAGGTGGATGTCGCTGGCGCCGTCGCGCGCGGCCTGGGTGAACAGTGCATTGATCATGCGTATGACCGGCGCGTCGTCATGCGCTTCAAGCAGATCTTCCACTTCGGGAATATCCTGCATCAGGCGATCAAGGTCGACTTCGTTGGCCGCCGCGTCGACAACGGCCGCGGCGTCGCCGGTTTGCGCGTAGGTGGCCGCCAGCAAGGTGTCCAGCTCGGATTCCCCGACTTCGCGCTGCGTCAGTTCGCCATAGCGCCGGCGGATTTCAGCCAGTGCCCACGCTGGCGTGCCAGCCGTGGTCGTCAGCACGATGCCCGAAGGGCCTGCCTGTATCAGTGCCCGGTGCGCGCGCGCCCAGGCGTAGGGAAGCCGCATGTTCATAGCCTGCCGGAAGCATCGAGCGGGGGCAGCGAGGCAGGGCCGCCGCCCAGTCCCGATTGGGCCGGCGCTGTCAGCGGCTGTGCCGGCTCGGGGTCGCGCAAATCCAGCAGGCCGGTGTTCATATCGCGCTGGATGTCGGGCAACTGCTGCATGGCCGCATCCTTGCTGAACCATGTCGAGCGCGCCGGCAAGCGGGCCTGGGCCGCGCGCATATAGTTATAGCGGTCCAGTGTCACGCTGGCGCCATCCCGCGCATTGCGCACAATATGCGGACGCAGGAACACCATCAGATTGGTTTTGCTGCGGCTACGGCTGTCGTAGCGGAACAGATTGCCCAGCAAAGGAATGTCGCCCAGTACCGGCACCGAGCGTGTGCTGTCGGAGACAGTATCTTCGAGCAGTCCGCCCAGCACGATGATCTGTCCGTCGTCGACCAGCACGTTGGTTTCCAGCGCGCGCTTGCGCGTGACCAGGCCGGCGCCGGCGCTGGAGGCGGCCGAATCTATGCTGCTGACTTCCTGGTAAAGCGCCATCTTGACGGTGCCGCCTTCGGAAATCTGCGGCCGTATGCGCAGCGTCAGGCCTACATCCTCGCGCGTGATGGTCTGGAAGGGGTTGCTGGCGCCATCGGCCGCAGTGGTGTATTGCCCGGTGACGAAAGGCACGGTGCGCCCGACGATGATGCTGGCTTCTTCGTTGTCGAGCGTCATCAGGTTGGGCGTGGACAGCACATTGGCGCCGCCCTTGCTTTCCATGGCGCGTGCCAGCACCCCCAGGTTGATGACTTCGTTGCCCAGAATATCGACGGTGCCCTTGACCACGCCCAGGCTCAGGCCCTGGGCGAGGGCGTCGATGGTGGTGATGCCGTTGGTGTTGATGCCGCTGCCATTCAGGTTGGAGCCGCCGATGAACGACGTGCCGCCGCCAGAAATGTCGCTGCCGCCGGCCATCCACTGTATGCCGAATTCGGCGGCGTTGTCGGCGTTGACTTCCACGATCAGGCTTTCAACCAGCACCTGCGCACGGCGCTGGTCTAGCTGGTCGATGACTTCGCGCAGGCTGCGATACAGCGGCGCGGGCGCGGAAATGATCAAGGTATTGGTGGATGGGTCGGCCTGGATAGTGGCGCCGCCCGCCGTAAAGGCAACCGACTGCATGGCGTTGTTGTCCGGCCCGCCCAATGTTCCGCCCGCGCCGCCCAGGCTCGATCCGGTGGTGGCGCTTGTGCTGGTGCCCAGCCCGCTGCCCGACAGAATGCCTCCGGCGCCACCGGACAAGCCGCCCGACAGCCCGGTCGAGGACGAGGTGCCGCCGTTTTGTCCGCTTTGGCCGCTCAGGGCGCCGCGCAGGACTTCGGCCAGACGGGTTGCCTGGGCGTTGCGCAAATACACGACGTGTAGATTGCCGGCCCGTGTTTCGGGGCTGTCGATGCGCTCGATCAGGTCGCGGGCCAGTTCCAGCTTGGCCGGCGTGCTGGCGCGCAGCAAAATGGAATTGCTGCGCGGATCGGCCACCACGGCGGTCTGTTGGCCACCGTCGCCGCCGGCTCGCTCGTTGAGCAGTTGTATCGCCAGGGCCGCCACATCCAGCGCCACGCCGTAGTGGATGGGCACCACATCGGTATTGACGGAGTCGGGCGTGTCGATGCCGGCAATGACCTGGGCAATGCGGTCGAGGTTGTCGGCGTAATCGGTGATGACCAGCGTATTGTTGCCGGCATAGGCATTGATGGGGTTGTTGGGCGCGATCATGGGCCGCAGTATGGGTACCAGGTTGGTCGCGTTCTCGTACTGCAAGGGAAAAACCCGCGTGATGAGTTCGCCGCCGTAGACTGTGCCCGCCGGCCCCGCGCCGGCTACCGCGCTGCCCTGCAGCTTGGCGTCGGCCTCGGGAACGACCCGGCTGACGCCATCGACATCGACTACGGCAAAGCCTTGCATGCGCAGCGCGCTCAGCAGCATGGCGTAGGCCGTGTCCTGGTCGACGGGAGCCTCGGAAACCAGTGTGAGCTGGCCTTTGACGCGCGGGTCGACCACAAAATTTCGCCCGGTGAAGCGCGCCAGCGCGCGCACCACGCCCTGCAGATCCGCTTCCACGAAATTGAGCATGGTGTTGCCGCCCGACGCGCCGGCCGGGGCCGATGTCCGGGACGGCACACTTGCCGCGTCATGGCCTTGCGCGGCGCGCGGCAGGGACCGCGCGCGGGTTCTGGATTCGGGCAGGGGCCTGGTGGTCGCGCTGGCCGGACTTTCCTGGCGCCAGCCTTGCCCCGTCGAGGTGTGCACCACCAGTTGCGACGGCCCGTCGGTGCCGCTGTTGGACACCGGTGTGGCGCAGCCAGCCAAGGCCAGGGACAGCGCCAGCACGGACAGGGCCGGATGGAGGCGGCAGCAATGTTGCGCGGTTTTCTGAGTGGTTGTCATGACTGAGTCGATAAGCCTGTATTAAGGTGTGCTAACGAAAGCGCAATTGTGTTTGATTGTTCCGCTGCGGCCCCAGGGCCGCCAGCACATCGCGCAGCGCGGCATGCACATGGGCGTCGGCCGCTGGATCCACCTGTGCCGTGCCGTCGAACTGAAAACCGTTCTCGCCGCCCAACATGCCCTTGCCATCCAGCATCAAAGGGCCTTGCCCTGTGTCCAGTGTGATCGCCACGCGCCCCTGGTCGACCTGATTCAGGGCCAGGGCATAATTGCCCAGCGGACGGATAGGCGTCAATGAAGAAGCGGCGTCCAGCCACTGGGCTTCCAGCAGCGTGCTTCCGACTGGCCGGCCTGCCCGTCCGATGACGCTGGCCGGCCACTTGAGCGACAGGGTGCCGGCCGGGCCAATGGCCGCCAAGCGGGCGTCGAGTGTGGCCAGCGCCGCTGCGGGCAACTGCAG
>JBATWU010000157.1:0-37781 GCA_049672825.1 Pusillimonas sp. | reverse complement strand
CGGCGAGGGTGCCGTTGCCGTCGGGCCGGTCAGGGGCGAGCCGGCGGCGGAGTCTTTGCCGTACAGGCCGATATTGGGGTCGGGCGCGTTGCGCACATCGGGCAGCAGGGTTTGCGCCGGATCGCGGCTGGCCTTGTCGACGAAGGGCATGGGCACCTGGGTGACGAACAGGGCTACGGCCACGGCGGCCACCAGACCGAAGATCAGTCCTATCAGTATGCCAAACAGCGTGCTGCCACCTGATTTGGCGTTTGACGATTTGCGGCGAGTACGGGCCATAAGTGCGCGTTACATCCTTTCGGGGGCGGAAACCCCAAGCAGTTCAAGGCCATTGGCAATAACCTGGCCAGTGGCATGGGCAAGCCGCAGGCGCGCCAGCTTGAGTTGGCTGTCGTCGACCAGCACCCGTTCGGCGTTATACCACGCGTGGAAGTCGGCGGCACAGTCGCGCAGCCAGAAAGCCAGGTGGTGCGGCGCAAGCTCTTGTGCCGCCAGGGCCAGAACGCCGGGATATTCGGACAGGCGCTGCAGCAAGGCAAATTCGGTGGGTGCCGTCAGGGGGGCGGCAGCCGCCTGCGGCACTTGCGCGGCCAGTTCGGCCGACTGGGCCAGCATCGAACAAATGCGCGCGTGGGCATACTGGATATAGTACACCGGGTTCTCTTCGCTTTTCGAGAGTGCCAGGTCGATATCGAAGACAAATTCGGAATCGGCGCGGCGCTGGATCAGGAAGTAGCGCACGGCGTCCTGGCCGACCCAGTCGATGAGGTCGCGCATGGTGACATAACTGCCAGCGCGTTTCGAAATTTTGACTTCCGCCCCGTTGCGAACCACCTTGACCATTTTGTGCAGGATATAGGATGGAAAATCCTTGGGAATGCCCAGCCCCAGGCCCTGCAGGCCCGCGCGCACGCGGGCGATGGTGCCATGGTGGTCTGAGCCCTGGATATTGATGGCGCGGTGAAAGCCCCGTTCCCACTTGGCCACGTGGTAGGCGACGTCGGGCACGAAATAGGTATAGCCGCCCTCTGACTTGCGCATGACGCGGTCTTTGTCGTCGCCCGTGTCCAGTTCGGTTGTGCGCAGCCACAGCGCGCCGTCGCTTTCGTAGGTGTGGCCGGCGGCGATCAGCGCGTTGACGGTTTGTTCAACGCGCCCAGTGGTATAGAGCGAGCTTTCCAGGTAGTAGTTGTCGAACTTCAGGCCGAATGCCTGCAGGTCCAGGTCTTGTTCGCGGCGCAGGTAGGCCACGGCGAAAACCCTGATGTCGTCCAGGCTGTCGGTATTGCCCGTGGCCGCTACCGATACGCCGTCGCTGCCCTGTACCGTGGCGCCCGCCTGGAAATCGCGGGCGATATCGGCAATGTAGTCGCCCTTGTAGCCATCGGCGGGAAAGCCAGGGGCGTCGGGGCCTATGCCGCGGGCGCGTGCCTGCACGCTGATGGCCAGGTTATCGATCTGATTGCCGGCGTCGTTGTAATAGAACTCGCGCGTTACTTCGTAGCCCTGGGAGGTGAACAGGCGGCAAATGGAGTCGCCCAGCGCAGCCTGGCGTGAATGGCCCACATGCAACGGGCCCGTGGGGTTGGCGGACACGAACTCCACCATCAGTTTTTCCTGCTTGGCGGGGCGATGGCCGTAGTGCGCGCCTTCTTGCCCGATGATATCCAGCACGGCGTGCCGCGCTGCCGTGGCCAGGCGGAAATTGATGAAACCCGGGCCGGCGATTTCAGCTGACGAGACCAGCGCCAGAGTGGCGGGCTCTTGCAGCAGCGCATCGACGATTTGCTGGGCCAGCTCGCGCGGATTACGCCTGGCCGGCTTGGCCAGCTGCATGGCAATGTTGCAGGCGATATCGCCGTGGGCGGCGACTTTGGGGCGTTCCAGCAGAACGGTGGCCGTGGCCTCGGGCAGGATGTTGCCGACGACGGCCTGGATGAGCGAAATAAGCTGTTGTTGTTGCCCTGGAAGCATAAGATGGATCAGTAATCGAAAAGATAAGTGCTGCGTTGCGGGAAAAGCAAGCGGGCCGGGCGCCGTGTTTTGCGCTGCCCCGGCGTCATGCCCGAAAACAGAGGCGGCGCCGGCTTTGCAGCCCTGGCGGCTTCTACCGCCCATGCTTCCGGCGCAGGCGCGGGGAAGTGCAAATGATAGCGTGATTTCCGTCGGCCTGCCTTGGCGTCAGGCGGGCAGTGGCTGCCAGCCCAGTTCGTCGCGCAGCCATTGTGCGTAGCCGGTCATGTCGACGGTGCCGACCGCCGAACCGGCCTGGCTGCGCCAGTTTGGATAGCGATCGATCAGCGGCTCGGCGCTGTCGCGGCGCTCGCGCCCCAGAGCGGGGTGGCTGTCCTGATAGTAGTGGATCAGGGTGCCGTCGGCCCCGCTGACGCTGCGATCGCCGTCTTGTACGGATCGGGAGAGCGCGGGCCGCTCGTCGTGCAGGGTGGGAAGGCTGACCTCGCGGTCGTCGGGGTTGTGCAGGTCGAAGCGCAGGGATGCGGCGCGCGCCTGCCACAGCATCCAGTTCAGGGCCACGTCGGCAAGGTCGCCGGCGGATTCCGCCGATTCGTCGGGCGGGCGCAGGACTCCGCCGCCGATGTCGGCATGGGCGCCGATAAAGGGTGCTTCGATAATATTCAGGCCCTGTGAATCGGCGGCGCTGGTCAGCGGGAAGGCCCAGCGTCTTTCGTGCAGGGCCACGGCATGGGCGACCCACTCCCAGGCGGAGGCGATGGTCAGGTCGTAGTTGGCGTTCTGGCTGCCTGCCAGGCCGAACTGGGCGATGGTGTCGAACAAGCCCATGAAACGCAGGTCGACACAGGCGGCGACGGTGCCGCGCTGTTCATCGCGATACGAAAACAGATTCCCCTGCGTATGCTGATGGACGAGATTGCCGAAATGCCTGGCCAGCGCCGCCCCGCGTGAAAAACCGATGATGTCTATGGGTGTGTGCTGGATCAGGCTGCCCCACTGGCCGAGCGCGTTCAATAAAGATTGCCACTGGGTTTCAATGATCTGCATGGCCTGGCCGGCGGTGACGGCGTCCCAGTCCAGGTACAGCGAGTTGCCTGGCCCGGAATGATAGTACACGGGGCCATCCAGGTAGGCCTGGCTCATTTTCCAGACATTGCTGCCTGTGGCGGGGCTATGGCGTGTGCCATCGAAGGCGAACAGCAGCAAGCCCAGCGGATCGGCGTGGCGCCGGGGCTGCTGGGCCGCGTAGCCCAGGGCCTGGCTGCCGGGCACGGGCCCCAGCGGGTCGGGTTCCAGGTACTGGCCCAGCCCGGGCAAATAGGTGCGCAGCAGATTGTCGTGCCAGCCCGTTTCGGCGTCGAACACCTGGCCCGGCAGGCGCAAGTCCAGGGTCAGGTCGCCCGTCACGCGGGTGGCGGCGCCGCCGGGGCTGTAGGCGGCCAGCCAGCGTATGTTTTGTTCGCTATCGGTGACCAGGCGGGGCGCGCCAACCAGGTCTGTGTGCACGGCATAGAGTTGCGCCTGTCCGGTGCCGGCCCCGGTTTCGTCCGGCTCTGGATAGACAATAAGCCCGACAACGACCTGGCCGGCGCGGATATAGCGCCGGCTTAGCGCCAATGGGGGCTCGGGGAAGGCCGCCGAGGAGTCCGCTGCCCTGCTTGGGGCGCCCTGCCTGGCATGCGCCGGAAGCAGATTGGCATCTGCTTGTTCGGGTGGATGCCACTTCTCGGCCACGAGCTGGTTGCTCAGGTAGAGGTAATCGCGCCGAGCGTCTGCGCTGATCTTGGCGATGCGGTGGCCGAAGGCATCGTGCAGGTAGCGGGCGACCGGGGCGCCAGCCGCCCGGTCCACGTGTGTGAGGCGGCGCTGCGGCCCGTAGCCCAGGCGGTAGCCGTTCATGGCCGTGGGCAGTCCCGATGCATCGCGCTGCACTGCGGGGATGTGCGTAACGCCGTTATGGCGCAATGCGGCCAGCGACCCGTCGGTGTGCCAGGCATGCCACAGCGTATCGCGTTGATGGAGGGCCGGCCGGCCTTCGGCGGCGTCCTGGCGGCGCGCGCCTTGCGCGCCGATGAGCCTGCCCTGGGCCGTGTAGGCGTAGCGCCAGGTTTCGGTGTAGGCCAGGACGGCTGCAGCGAATGATTCCTGTTGCAGCCGGCCGCGCTTGTCGTAATGATTGTTCAGTGTCCAGACTGGCGGGCCGCCATCCGCGTCCAGGATGAGTTGTTCAGCCTGCCCTTGCTGGTTGACGACAGTGCGCATGCGCAGGCCGTTGCCGTGGCGGTAACCGGCCGCGCCGGGGGTGCTGTCGATCACGACCCGGGATCTGCCTTGCGCGTCGTGCCAGTGGATGGCGGCCAGGCGGCCCCCGGCGCCCCAGCGATATGACAGCGACCCGCCTTCGGGCAGATGATGGCGCAACAGGCGGTGCTGCGCATCGTACTCGAAGGATTCAGTGTAGTGCAGGCTCGTGTCCGGCATGGCCGATACCCGCTGCACCTGGCGCCGGGCCAGGCGCCCTAGCGTGTCGTAGCCGCGAATTTCCGTTGCGTGAGGGTGCTGGACGCGGGTCAGCAATGCACCGTGCCAAGCCAGCCGGGTCTCTTGCGAGGCGCCCGCGCGGCTTTCCGTGACGCTGATGGGGCGGCCTTGCGCGTCGTATGAAAAGCGATGGGTATCGCCATTTTGGAACAGGCGCTGTTGCGGCAGGCGGCGGCTGTTGTACTGCATGCTTTCAGTGCCCGTCAGGGCAGCGTGCCACGATTGGCGCTGGCCATTGGCCAGATAGCGCAGGATAAGCCCGGGCCACCCCGGCGCCAGGGGGCGAAGAGCGGCAAGGCGGCCGTCGGGCGCGCGCAGTATCCGGGTGCCGTTTATGCGCAGCAGGCGGCCGTGGGCATCGTGGCTGGCGCGGTTGCCGGGCGCCGCGCAGCCGGTGCAATGGGCGCCGCTGACGCGGGCGAGCACATGGCGGCCGCCTTTGATGGCGGTGCTGAAGTAGGTTTCCTGCAGGCTGGCATTGGCGGCGACCGTCAGGCCCGTCAGTGTCGGGCCGGGAGCACGCAGGTAGGACAGCTGCACCTTGCCGGCCAGGCTGTCGGGCGCGCCGGCAATGGACAGAATGGCGCGGCCTTGGGTGTCGTAGGCCCAGGTGTTGATGCGCTGCCTGGCCTGTTGCTTGGCGGCGATGATTTCTATGCCCGTCAGGGCGTAGGGATGGCCAGCCTGCCTGTCGCTTTCGTACAGATAATGTCTTTGCATATCGTCGGGCCGTCTGACGCCGGACAGGCGCATGGGGGCGTCGGCCCGAGGATGCCCCGCACTTTCGTATTGATAATGAAAACTGCCGAGCGGGGTGGAAATATGGTGCAGGTAGGGCTGGCCGCCCAGAATGCGATAGCCAAATGTCAACCAGCCGCCCCGGCTGCTTTCGATGCGTGTCAGCGTGTTCGCCAGCGGGCCGGCCTGTTGCGACCGCAGCAGGGTCAGCACGGTGCCATCGGGAGTGGTGATGCGCTGCAGAAAGCCTTGGGCGTTGAACCGCAGCCGATGGCCGTTGGGCCATGACCAGACCCATTCGGATCCGTCGGCGGCCAGCGTGCCATGCGCGTTGGCCATGGGCCTGCCGCCGGCGGCGATGTAGTGGATACGGCTGCCGTCGGCCTGCGCGATTTGCCACCTTCCACCCGCATGGAAAAGTCGGGTATCGTAGGACAGCGCCCAACCCCGGCCCAGCACCGACGCGCGCCGGTCCAGCGCATTGTAGTGGCGCACGATTTCGATGCCAGGCATGTGCGGATTGGCGGGCAGGTCGGTTTCTTTCTGGTACTTGTTGCCGGTGACCAGGTGAATGGGATTGCCTGCCGCCAGATTGAGGCCGGGCTCGGCCTGCCCGGCCACGGCAATACCGCCTGGCGAGCAGGGCGCGCCCAGTGCCGGAGGGCCGCAGGTGCCTTGTGCACGCGGTATGGCTGGCCATAGCGCGGCTGCGGCCAGGAGCATGAAATACAGGGTGGAAAGAAAGGGTCGCGGCATGGCGGCTCCCTACAACGAAAACCCTGATATCTTGCCGCTTGGCAGCATTCTGAAGTTAGGGTAGTGTATGGATGTGTCCACCGAGGGAAACCGAAGATGCTAATTGTTTTTCACTCCAAAGCCGCCGCCGAGGTACTGATGTTTTCGCAGCATGCGCTGCCCATCCTCAAGGCGGCCGGCAAGCCCTACACCGATACCCTCCCCGAGCGCGGCGTCATCACCCGCGACCAGCTTGACGCAGCCATCCAGGGCATTGAACAGGCCATTTCAGTCAATACCGAATCCGACGAGTATTCCGACGACAAAGACGATAACGATTCCAGAACCCATCCCATTTCAGAGCCGGTCAGCTTCCGCCGCCGCGCATTCCCCCTGCTGGCCATGCTGCGCCTGTCGCGCGAGCACGACGCCGACGTCATCTGGGAGCCGGCGCCATCGTGGTAAATGAATCGCGGTAAACAAAACGAATCAGTCCGGATACAAGAATGGGGAAGCTTTATGCGTAGCGTGGTAACGGTCATTTTCAACAGCCGCCAATCGCTGGAAACAAGCATCGATGTCGAGCCCGACAGTGCCAGTGCGCAGGCGGCCCGCGACTGGTTCGATGCGGCCTGGATCCGTTTGGGCTGCGAGCCGCTGCGCCCCAGCGGCAAGATTCTGCTGCTCGACAAAATACTGGGGGTGGCCGACGCCCTGGGCTATGTGCAACTCTCGCAAGACGAGCGGCTGGCTCAGGAATTTGCCGTCAATGCGGCCCTGGCGCTGCAAAAGCCTCGCGTCACCGTCGATTTGCCAGGGCTGGCGGTGGGGTTCTAGTGCCCTGTTTACAGGACACTAGGGGCCGGGCCAGCGCCCGCCCAAAGCCTGTGTTGCCTGCTTGGCGGCATTTTGCGCCATGCGTGACATTTTCTTTACCGCTGCGGGCGTGAAACGTTCTTTGGGGCCCGAGAGGGAAATTGCGCCGCAGAACTCGTTGTCGGGGCCGAAGACGGGGCTGGCGACCGCCGCGCAGTTTGGGTCGCGCTCGCCCATGGACAGTGCAAACAAATTGTTTTTGGACGCCACTGAATCGCCTTGACAGTACAGCGAGATCAGTTTGCCCGCCGCCCCCCTGTCCAGGGGCAGAAGCTCGCCCACGCGTATCCTGTCCAGCGTCGAATGATAAGAATCCACGCGAAGCAGGCAGATGCGCGACTGGGGATCATGATAGGTATGGAAAGAGCCGCTTTCGCTCCCTTTTTCGACCATTTCCTGTAACAGGGGCAATACCACTTCCGATAGCCGGTAGGCCGCCTCGTAAGAGCGTCCCAGTTGATGTGCATACGAGCCCAGCGCGTAGCGGCCATCGGCGCGCCGGATTACCAGCGACGCCCGTTCGAGCGATGCGATCAGGCGCAGCAGCGTGCTTTTATAGAAGCCGGTGGCGCGCGACAAATCGGCCAGGGTGATGGGCTCGTTGCGTTGCGCGATGACGTCGACGATGGCTAGGGCGCGATCGACAGCGGCAACGCCGTCGCCGTCCTGAACAGCGGAGAGGCTCATGGGGCAGGCGGAAGAGTGGTTGGTGGATGTTGATTATGCCATGTTCGAAACCGAAGGCCGAGGCACCGCAGCCGGTTCAATGCCCGCCTGATGTATCGCCGGCTACTTGTTTTGTTCGAAGATCAGAGAGATGGCGGGTGCGTACTTGTCGCCATGGCCCGCCGCAATCGCTTGATCGAAGCAAGCCACCAGATTCTTTGCGCCCGTGGCGTCGACGCCCACCTGCTCGGCCAGGCCCACGGCATACAGCAGGTCTTTCTTTGCATAGGAAACAGGGAAGGCTTTTTCTGGGAAGTTCTGCGGGGCGATGGCCTTCATTCCGTGGTTGCGCAGCGCAAAGCTGTCTGCCGAGCCCGTCGACATGGCCGAGAATAGCCTGTCGGGATCCACGCCGGCGCGCGCGCCAATTGCGCGGGCTTCGCTGAGCGCCAGCACGGTTTCATACAGGACCATATTGTTCAGGATCTTGACGACTTGCCCGGCGCCAATGCCGCCGACGTGCGTTACATCCGACGCAAAAGTATCGAGCAGGGGTTTGATGCTGGTGAAGATGTCATCGTCCGCACCGACGGGCACGGCCAGTGTGCCGGCCTCCGCGGCGGCTCGGGTGCGCATGACGGGAGCATCGGCGAAACGAATTCCGCTCTTGGCCAACTCGGCGGCGATCCGGCGGCTGAGCTCTACCGGCGAGGTGCTCAGGTCCACGATCAGTTGGCCCCTGCGGCCTTTGGCCAGCAAGCTGTCGTCCTGGTTTCCCATGATGACTTTTTCGACGATCTCGCCCGAGGGCAAAGACAGGAAAATGATGTCGGCTTGTGCCGAGATTTCGTTTGCAGTTGCTGTCTGTACGCCGTGTTCGGCCAGACGTTGCAGGGGAGCTGGGTCGCGGTCGTGGGCAAGAACCTTCAGGCCGCTTTTGGTGGCCAGGTGGCGGCAGATGGGTTCGCCCATGACGCCGACGCCGATGAAGCCAATGACGTTGATTGCTGATGACATTAAGTGATTTCCTTTGAGCTGATCTGATTCGATGCTGTGTACCGTCCCGGGACTTCGGCGGGTTTCTACCCGATCATGTTGTTGGGGTCCATGCTCCAGTAGATGCCTTTGCTTTGCTGATACAGCCGCAAGCCGCTGGTGCCCTTCTCGCGCCCTATTCCGCTGTCCTTGAAGCCGCCGAACGGTGTCGAGATCGAAAGCTGCTTGTAGGTGTTGATCCAGACCAGGCCGGTTTCCAGCGCGCGGGCAACACGCCAGGCGCGCTGGTAGTTGGCGGTCCAGATGCCGGATGCCAGGCCGTAGGCGCTGTCGTTGGCTTGTGCAATGAGGTCGGCTTCGTCATCGAATGGCAGTACGCACAGCACAGGGCCGAAAATCTCTTCCCGCACGACGGTGGCTTGGTTGTCCAGGCCGGCGATGATGGTGGGCAGGAAGAATGCGCCGTGCTCGAACTGCGCACCCTCAGGACGCATGCCGCCCAGGACGACCCGACCGCCTTCGGCCTTGGCCGATTCGATGAATTTTTCGATGCGGGCACGATGTCCGAAGCTGGCAATAGGGCCCATCTGGGCGCCGGCCGTTTCGGGCTGGTCCACTTGGATTGCGCTGCTGCGCTTGACCAAGAGATCAATGAGATTGTCATAAACCGTGCGCTGCACGAACAGCCGCGATCCGGCGACGCAGGATTGCCCGCTACCTTCGAAAATGCCCCCTACGATGTTCTCGACCGCGGCTTCCAGATTGGCATCTTCGAAGACGATGTGGGGCGATTTTCCGCCCAACTCCAGCGCTACGGGGATGAGGCGTTCGGCCGCGATCATGCCGATGCTGCGGCCGGTTGCCGTGCCACCGGTAAAGGACACCATGCGGACGTCGCGGTGCTGGACCAGAGCCTTGCCGGTGACAGCGCCATCGCCGGTCAGGATATTCAGGATGCCCGGAGGAAGACCGGCCTGCAGGCCGATTTCCCCAAGAAGCAGGGCGGGAGAAGGCGTGATTTCCGATGGCTTGAGAATGACAGCATTGCCGGCCGCCAGGGCGGGCGCGACCTTCTGTGCTTCCATTGTCAGCGGGGAGTTCCAGGGTGTGATGGCTGCCACGACACCGTAAGGTTCGTAGGCCGTCATGGACAAATAATTGCCGCGCGAGGGCGTGACTTCGGAACCCAGTGTTTCGCATACAGCGGCGTAATAGCGGAACGTCGCTGCCGCGCTCGCGGCCTGTGCCTTGCATTCGGCCCAGACTTTACCGTTCTCTTGCATCTGCAGGCGCGCAAACTCGTCGCCACGCTGAACGATGAGATCAGCCATGCGCATCAACAGCTGGGCCCGCACATGGGGCAACATGTTTTTCCATGCGGGCCGGGCGGCGGCGGCCTTCGCCGAGGCCACGGCCGCATCGACCTGCGCATGCGTGGCGATGGGCAGTCGGTAATTGACTTTCCCGTTGGCTGGGTTGATCGAATCGAATGACTCGGTCGCGCCTGATACCCATTCACCGTTGATGAGTAGGGGCTTGAGGTCTTGGCCCGGCTGTTGCGACATGTTGGAAGGCTCCGAATGAGTATAGGTATCTTTTGGAGGCATCAACGCCTCCGGGTGAAAAAGAGGACATGCACAAGTGGGCATGCGGACGAGAACGATTGAATTTATTCAGCAGCTTTCACGTTCGACGCCTTGACGATCTCGCCCCACTTCTCGTACTCATCAGTGATGAAAGTCTGGAAATTGGCGGGAGAGGGGCTGGTCGAAACCTCGACCGCAGCTTGAGCCATTTGCTGCTTCACGTCCTCTTGGCGGGCTGCGTCCAGGACCGCCAGGTGCAGCTTTTTGATGATGGGCTCAGGGGTGCCCGCGGGGGCGATCAGGCCGATCCAGTTGACGGCGACAAATGAAGGCATGCCTTGCTCGCCGCTGGTCGGCAGGTCGGGAAGAAACTCTGACCGTTTGTCGTTTGCCATCGCAACCCCGGTCAGCCCACCGCTTTGGATGTGTTTGTACACGGCGGGCAAGTCCACGACCACGCCGTTGACGTGCCCGGCCAGAGTGTCGGTCACGGCTGGGGCGGCGCCCTTGTAGGGTACGTGAACAATATTGCCGCCGGCCGCGCTCTTGAACAATTCAATGGCAAGGTGAGGCAGGCCGCCCGTGCCGGACGAAGCCAGGGTCAATTGCTGTTTATTGGCCAGTTCGACGACTTCTTTGAGTGTCTTGGCGGGCACCTTCGGGTTGAGCGCCAGGGTTTCGGGGGTAATACCGATCAGGCTGATGGCTGAAAAATCCTTGCGCGCGTCGTATGACACGCTGGTCGCGGTATGAGGTGTGACGACGAGTGGGCTGGCGCTGCTTACCATGAGGGTGTAGCCGTCGGGCTTGGAGCGGGCTACGTAGTTGGTCGCTATCATGCCGGCCGCGCCCACCTTGTTTTCTACCACGACAGATACGCCCAGGCTTTCCGAAAGCGGCTTGGCGATGGCTCTGGCCGCGATGTCGTTGGATCCGCCAGGCGAAAAGCCAACCACCAGCGTGATGGGTTTATCGGGAAATTCGGCGGCCAGCGCGGGTTGCGCGCAGAAAGCGACCGCCATGGTGGTCAGTATGGCGGCGCCCAGAGGACGGCAATGCTGCCTCGAAGGATATTGACTCATTGTTTATCTCCGTGTCGTTATATAGGATTAATGCGATTCATGGGCGCCGATGTGAAATACCCGGGCGACATCGTCGGCACCCGATATACCCAGGCAGAAATCAAGAAGCTTTGCCGTGTGTTCATCGCCAATGACCGGCTCGGAAAGTGCTAGAAACTTCTTGGCCAGTTGCTCATTGGTCATGGGATTGCCGACGCTGCCGATGGCTTGGTCTACCGTCGCTTCCAGCCGGCTTCCGTCTTTCAGGCGTAGCGATACGACGGCCTGATTGTCTGCCAGTTGGGTCGTCGCTTCTACCTGCATTCGTTCTTGCAGCGCACGCACCTCTGGATCCATGATGCAAGCCAGGGTTCCCTGTTCCAGGCCGGCTGCGTTGTGGACCAGCGTGGCTGCCGCCCAGTGGTACAGACTGACTTGCGCATCGAGCTCGTTTTCAGGCAGCTTCCGCCAGGTGAGCCTGAGCGCATCCGGGTGGACACGAAGGGCGACTTCTTCGATCTCTTGCGGCGCGACGGCTGAGTTGGAGGATAGCTGCAGGCAAGCGTCGATGGCAGGGTGGATGACGATGCCGCAAGGATAAGGTTTATAGGCATTGCTCAACATCTCGTAGTCTTTGCCCAGGCTTCGGGTGATCAGTGTTGGGTCGGAGGAGGTGGATATAACCTCAAGCAAGCCGTTGCGCCCGTCCACAAGGATGTCGCTGCAGGCGAAGTTGGCCATTGCCATATAGGCGGACGTCAAGCCATTGCGGGCGGCAACGGCCGGGATATAGGCGATCGCCATGCTGCCATGCGTTGCGCGCAGGCCGCATGCCTGAGAAGCCGCCAGCCCGATCGCCCAGGTCATTTGTTCCGGCGACAGCTTCAACAAACACCCGACCGCCGCGGCCGCCCCGATTCCGCCCGACAGGCCTGTCATATACCAGCCGATGTGAGCTCCTCCCGAGGCGGTAATGGCATTGCTGACCCGGCATTCCAGTTCCATGCCAACGATAAGCGATGTCAGGAAGGACGTACCGGATACGGGATTGCCCGAGGTGCTGAGCGTATGCGCAGCAGACAGCGCAGCCGCGGCGACCGGGCCGGTGGGATGAGTAATGGTGGCCAGGTGGGTGTCGTCGAACGTATACGCCGACGAGCTGAGGCAGCATAGCAGCGCGGCGTCGGGCATGCTGACTTTCTCGGGGCGGCCCAGCACCGGCGTTGCGCCCGACGTGGTCATGGCCAGTATGCCCCGCATGGCTGCATCCATCGAGGCCGTTCTGGCGCCGCCCACCGCGCAGGCCGTCCAGTTGAGCATGGCGCGCACGGCTTCTGCCTGAACTGCGGCGGGCAGGCGATCCCACCGCTCGCCAAGGGCAAAGCCCGCCATTTCGCGTGCCACGCATGCTGTCTCGTTTTGTGTCATGCGAGAGCTCTCCTTGTCATAATTGTTCTTTTAGACAGAACGATAGTTCTATTTTATGATTGGGTTGCCCTGTATGTCAATCACCGGCATGGCCGGGACGAACATATCCTGCACGTTCGACGAAAGAGGAATTGGTGACAGAAGCATCGATGCAGGGCGGGCAAGACGCGAAGACGCCCACCCGGAATGCAATTCGACTATGCGCCCAGTTTTGGCTTCGCATGAAGCATGACGGTGTTTGAGTCGTTTCGGTATGGCGGATAACGCTCCATCACCATGGGGTCATGTCCTGGCACGATATGTTCGGGGCTATCGGCTGCGGCGGACAGACGGGCATAGCCCGAGAGCATGTCGGCGACATTGTGCACAATGGGAAATGGCCGGCGTTTCTCCATGTTTTCGTAATAGTGCGTTGCATCGGAAGCCAGTACAAGCCATCCTCTGGCCGTATGTACGCGTACTGATTGCAGGCCTTTTGTGTGGCCGCCAATTTTCAGCACGCTCACACCTGGCGCGATCTCCTGATCGCCCTCATGGAATACCACCCTGTCTTCATACACGCCACGTATCAGTGTGACAACATCTTCCACGGAGTAAGCATGACGCAACGGTTCGAAGCACATGCAGCGTCCCGTCGCGAATTCGACTTCAGCATCCTGGATATGGAAGCGGGCATTCGGGAGTTTGTCCAGATTTCCCGCGTGGTCGTAATGCAGGTGGGTGAGGATGACATCGCGGATTTGGCTGGCATCGACGCCCAGAGTGGTCAGGGCGTCGATGGGGCACCGCAGCATTTCGCGTCGGCGCGCCGCAGCTGCCTGCGCGTTGAATCCGGTATCCACCAACAGCAGGCGCTCGGGAGAACGCAGCAGCCAGACGAAAAAGTCCATGGGCATGGAGCCGTCGTGCGGATCACCACCAAGGAAATTGTCGCGGCGCGTTCGGGACATGCGGGCGTACCGCAACGCATAAACCTCGTAATCCGGCAGGTTGGTGGCATCTGTTTGCGGCACGGTCTACTCCAAAATGGGTTGTTGGTATTGAAGGATAGGCCAGCCGTCTGGCATGCTCCCTGAGCGCGGCGCGCTCCCCCGGCCATTCTCTTCTCTTCGCCGGCGCAATACCACGGTTCTTTCTGAAAGAACATTTGTTCTTTTTCAAGGGCATTCTAATGACACCGTATTCACAGTGTCAATATCGCTCAATGCCGCCGGGTTCAGGCCCGCCTGGTATTGGAATGGCCAAAAATTGACACGATATGAGGTCTTCTGTAGAATCCTTAAAAAAGAACATTCGTTCTATTGAGCAGAACAAAGGAGAGATCATGGAAGACCATACTTTGGAAGCGCATCTGGCGTTTCGCCCCACGCAAAAGGATTTCTCGCCCGTCGAGTGGGCGATGCGGGTAAAGCTCGCTGCGTGCTATCGGCTGATCGATCTTTACGGTATGACGGACATGATATACAACCACGCATCCGCTCGTGTACCAGGACCAGAAGAGCACTTTCTGATAAACCCATTCGGCTTGCGGTACGCGGAAATCACAGCATCGACACTGCTGAAAGTGGATGTCGGCGGCAAAGAAATCTTCAATCCGTGGAAAGACTATGGCATCAATAAAGCGGGCTATGTAATCCATAGCGCGATTCACGAGGCGCGTCCAGATATTGAGTGCGTCATCCATACTCATACACCCTATGGGATGGCGGTTTCCACGCTTGAATGCGGGCTGCTGCCGCTCACACAGACCTCGCTGCGGTTCAGCAAAGTCGCTTACCACGACTACGAAGGTGTGGTGGTGGACTTTGACGAACAGGAGCGTCTCTTGAAAAACCTGGGTGACGCCGAAGCGATGATTCTTCGTAATCACGGCCTGTTGACGATAGGCGCTACGGTCGAACAGGCATTCAATAATATTTACAGGCTCGAGCGTTCATGTAAAACACAGGTCCTTGCAATGTCTACAGGCGGCTCCTTGATTGAACTGCCAGACGGCGTCGTGCAACGGACCAACAAGCAGCTGTCCCTGCAACCAAGCGCCGGCACGCCGGGAAATCAAAAACCATACGGAGTTCTTGAGTGGCACGCCATGCTGCGCTGGCTCGACAGTATTGATCCGTCTTATCGTACCTAGGGGGAGTGATGCACACCTCAAGCCGTCATTACGTGTTGGTATCAGACGCTTTGACTTCGGAGGAGACGGAAGCGCTGGAAGCAATTGCCAGGGCAAGCGATGGCCGCTGGAGCATATTGAAAGCGAACGTGGATACGGATGCTGGACAGTTGCCGCTGGAAGAAATCGGTGTCATCTATATTTCCGTGGATGTACTGGGCGAGTCCAGCAAAATGCAGCTCACTCGCCTCATGTCCTTGTTCTGCGAAGTCGCGCTGAAATCGCCAAGCCTTCAATGGTTGCAGGCCTCATCTGCTGGATTGGATCGTCCTCAGTATCAAGCGCTGCTTGAGCGTGGTGTGGCGGTGACACATGCGGGCGGCATCGCTGCCACTACCGTCGCGCATTCAGCTGTCGCAGGCCTGCTCGCACTTGGGCGCGACTTGCCCCGGTTCATGTCGATGCAACACAACCGTCAGTGGATGCCGGCGCGGGGCCCTGACGCTCCGCAGGATATCTCCGGGCAAACAGCGATTGTGGTGGGCCTGGGCGCTATCGGAAGGGAGATCGCACGACTTTGCATCGCGCTGGGCCTGCATGTGACCGGGTTCAATCGATCAGGAATATGTCCGCCCAACCTCGATATTGAAGTTCACGGCATCGCCGAGTTTGACGATTATGTGGGCAAGACGGATTGGCTGATATTGAGTTGTCCGCTCACGGAAGAGACTCGACACTTGGTTGAGGAACAGCATTTTCGCTGTATGAAGCCATCGGCGCGGCTGGTTGATGTCTCTCGGGGAGGGGTTGTGGACTCGGCGGCGCTATTGACCGCATTGCGGGAAGGCGCATTGGCAGGCGCCTATCTGGATGTGTTTGAAACCGAGCCGCTGCCCGCGGATTCACCATTCTGGACGCTGCCCAACACAATTATTACGCCGCATGCCGCAGGGGATTCCGCCGGCCGAGGCAGAAAGTTGACGGAGCTGTTTATCAAGAATCTGGAACGGCATGTTTCTGGACGCTCCCTCATCAACAAAGCAGAAAGTAAAACGCCGGCCACCCGCCCTTGATTCATTTTGACCGGGAGCCGGTGCATCCAAGCAGAGATGGCAAGAATATTCTTTTTCTATAACGTGATAAACCAGGAGACCGAAGTTGATTTCTCGAACCTATAATTTTTTGATTGCTGCGCTTATTGCTGTTCCGGGCGCCGCGCTGGCCAATGACTTCCCCTCCCAGCCGATCAAAATGGTTGTTCCCTACAGTGCGGGTGGCAGTACGGATGCTGCCGCGCGCGTACTTGCGGAGGGCATGAGCAAGCAGTTGTCCCAGCCCGTGATCGTGGACAACAAGCCGGGTGCGGGCGGTACGATCGGTACCATGGCCGTAAAAAATGCGCCGGCCGACGGATATACGCTGCTGATTACGTCGGCGTCTCATATCGTCAATAAGATTCTTCAGCCCGACGTGCAATATGATATTGAGCAGGACTTTGTCCCACTGTCGCAAATCACGCAGCTGCCTATCGTCCTTGTCGTGAGTAAAGACCATCCGGCCCAATCTGTATCCGATCTGGTCAAAATTGCCAAGGACTCTCCGGGCAAGGTCAACTTCGGCACTGCTGGCGTAGGCACCATACAGCATGTGTCCGCGATGCAGCTCCTCGACAAAGCGGACATCGTGGCGACGCACGTTCCTTATAAAGGCGGCGCGGCGGCTATCACCGACATGATCGGCGGTCAGATTGACTTCACCTTTGCACCGCTGGTCGAGGCCCTGGGCTATATAGAGGGCGGTCGCCTGCGCGCCCTGGGTGTGACGACGATTGAGCGTTCGCCGACGCTTCCGGACGTCCCCACTCTCGCGGAAACACTTCCCGGCTATGAGTCATTTCACTGGAACGGTTTTGTCGTTCGAAAGGGAACACCGCCGGACAATGTGGCCAAGCTGGCCGACGCTCTGGTTCAGGCAACTAAAGATCCCGCTGTGATCGAAAAGCTTCGTGCGCAGGGCACCGAGGCAAAGGGAGAAGGTCCGGTCGCGCTGGCTGAGCTGATGTCGGCTGAAAAGGAACGGTTGACCCCGTTGTTGAAGACGGAAGCAGCTTCGAATTGAGCGAAGGACGAGAGAATATCTAGCTTCTACGTGGCCCATACGCCTAATGTGGAGTATCAGAGCATATCTCCGTCCGTTTTGGCCACCCACCAGGACGGAGTGTGTTTAGCACCAATGATTATTGCTGTGGAATTTTTGCAAGCTTGACTAGCCTTGACGTTAAGTCATCGTCATTTTTTATCTGAGTACGTAATGCTTGCGCAGTTCCATCTGACGGGATGAAGCCTACTCCCAATATCCGTGTACGCACATCTTTGTCTTTAAGCACAACGGTTACAGCGTCCTCAAGGCGAGACAATATTTCTGGAGAAGTATTCTGAGGCGCTGCCAGGCTAACCCACGCTGACACATCAAAATTAGCGAAATCCTGCTCTACAAGCGTCGGTACATCGGGCAGCGAGGACAGCCGCTCCAGACTGGTCACACCCAGTGCCTTCAATTTCCCGGCTTTTATTTGGGGAGTGGCTGTTAAAAGCGTGTCAAAGTATATATCCACCTCGCCTTGCATGAGCGCCATATTGGCTTCGGCAGCACCTTTGAACGGCACATGCAAAATATCTATATCAGCTTGGCTCTTGAAAAACTCCCCCGCTAAGTGAGAGGAAGTCCCCTGTCCAAAGGACGCGAATGTAAGCTTGCCTGGATGCTGCGTTGCGTAGTCGACTACATCTTTGGCAGTCATAAATGATCGGGCCGGATTGGCTAGCAGCACCAAAGGACCAGCGGCCACCATACCAATAGGCTCAAAACTATCTGGATCAAAAGGAAGGTTCTTATAGAGATAGCGGCTTGTAACGAGCGTCGTATTAGTTGCCATAAAAATGGTGTAACCGTCTGCTTTGCTATTTTCAACGTAAGTTGCGCCCACAATGGTCCCGGCCCCGGGCTTGTTTTGAACTATCACTGGTTGTCCCAGTTCTTTTCCCATGCGATCCGCTACTATTCTTGCCACAGTGTCTGTCGCCCCGCCAGGGGAGAAGGGGACAACCATGGTGACAGAACGGTCAGGAAATTTCGTTGCGTGAGTTGTAGCAGTGAACAAGACGGCAATTGCGCCGCATAAAATCCTAGCAATGTATGTATTCATTGTTTTGTCTCCTTTAGGTTGTTGTGATTGACTGCTTATGTCAAGATTCTTGGCCCATCACCTTTTGTAGGTATGAACGGTTTGCAGGGCATTAATTCAGGATGCTTAACTGAATTGTCGGGATAGAATCTCCTTTCTAAGAGGCTTCAACGAGCCTCCTTTTAAAACACTCCCGGGAAGCGGGTGGCCTACAATATCTTCAGCAAGTCGGGCCGATTCAAGGAGTGCGTCTAAATCAATTCCTGTTTCGATTCCCATTTCTTCACACATGAAAACCAGGTCCTCGGTGCAAACATTGCCCGCTGCTCCAGCATGCTTTGCAAATGGGCAGCCTCCTAGGCCCCCCACTGCCGCGTCGAAAATTGAAACACCCATCTCTAGGCCTGCGTATGCATTAGCGATCGCCATGCCGCGGGTGTCATGTAAATGCAGTGATATTTCGAGATCCGGGTAGTTGTCGCGAACGTTGCCGACTAAAGATCGTATTGTTTTTGGCGTGGCCCATGCCATCGTGTCGGCGAGCGAAAGGGTCTTAATAGTGATTTGATGCTCATCCGCCAACGCTATAGCTTGTGCAATCAATCCAAGGACCCGAGAAACGTCTATGTCGCCCTCGAAGTTACAGCCAAATGCAGCCATGATTCCCAAGCGATCGATCTCTACTTGATGGTTTTGATACATAGCAATAATTGACTTCTGAGCCTCAAGGTTTTCAGAAAAAGTCCTTTTCTGGTTACGCAACAAAAATTTTTCGGATGCGGTCAGGGAAAGAGAACCACGGATATCGAGTTTCTTACTTGCTATTGCTCTTTCCAGTCCTCTATTGTTCAACCACAAACCAACATATTTCACGCCTGGTTTTCGGGTAAATCCTTTGACCACCTCTTCCGCGTCAGCCATTCCCGGAACTGCCTTGGGATTCACGAACGAAGCTACCTGAATCTGACTTAATCCGGTATTGGACAGGCTATTTATCAAGTCAATTTTTTGTGCCGTACTGATGGGACCTTTTTCGATTTGAAATCCTTCGCGTGGGCCCTCTTCGTTAATGCGAATGAACTTTGGAAAATCGGACATGATGTAGTGCTCCAGACGATAGGAAGAAAATGCAGAGTTAATCCAATGGGGGAACAAAGGGATAGGGAACGGGGGCGCCATTACGGTATGGCAAGGCGACGGTGGCTTTGGCAGGAGTTGACTCAACTCCCTGGTCGTTGAGAATTCCGAGCGTGAGCTCCGCAAGACCAAATCCTGGACCGTCTTGCTTGCTCGTTACCTTGCCCCAAACAGACAAGGTCTCGCCAACAAGATTCATTGCCCTAAATTGATAGCTAACTTTCCACACCCACCCCGCCGGGCCAACCCAATCCTTAAGAATCTGCACCAAAAACTGTTGCTTCAATGAGCCGTTGATCAATAGCCCTGGTAATCCGTCATGATCTTGAGTAAACGGGAGGTCATAATGGATTTTGTGCCAGTTCTCCATGGCGGCCGACCAACGCATTAAATGGGCAGTGGTGAATGGTCCTTTGGATAACGGACCAAGATCTTGGCCCACATGAATATCCTCAAAAGCGATAGGTTGTGAGCGAGTCATTATGTTTTTCTCCTTATTAGCGTACGGCGGGCGCGAATCAATAATCTGCCCCCATCGCTGCGGTATTCCGACTCGATAATCACAAATACCATCGGACCTTTGCTGGTCTCTTTCTCCACAATGTCTGCGTAACGAGATTTAAGGGTGATGGTTTCGCCGTGGCGGGCGTATGAAAAAAACTCAACCTCGGACCCCCCATTGAGTAATGAGTAGCTTTTTAGAGATTCAATTTCAGGCAGCCCCTGTAAGGCTGTCTGCCCTGCTCCATCAAAGTTGGGGTTATTCGCATTCAGCTGTAATGGATCAGGAGCACCGAATGGCCGCCGAAACAGGTACGTTGGGTATAAAAGGGGAGCAACGGGCCCGCCGAAACGCGCGTTATCTTCGCAGGCTGACCAGAATATTGGGTCTTCATCCATGATTGCTTGGGCATAGCGCCGCACAGCGCCCCGTTCTACTGGATCACACGTGGTCTCGGAAGTAGACGCCTTGCCTATAAAGGCTTTTGCTGTCTCCGGCAGAATAGTCATAGCTTTCTCCTCGGTTTATGATCAAGCGGCACGTCGACCCGAGCGCAGTGCTCGAGTGGCCTCGATATCAATCGTTTTCAGATCGGCGCTAATTGCCACGCCATAGTGGTGATAGGCGTCTTCGATGCTGACATATTCATTTCGGACATCGGCCAGCACCCGCTCCACCTCCCGCTCAAAAGGATCGCCATAGCCTCCGGCACCCGCAGACCGGATACGGACACGGTCTCCAAAACCCACCACCCGTGCTTGCCCCTTCGGCGGTACTGACTCAATAGGGCCGTCTTTGCGTATGATGTCGCAGCGATACAGCGATCCAGGCAAACCTCCGAATAGGCCTTGGGGAGCAAATTGAGCTCGTTCCGACCCGACGGTACAACTGGCCTGTACATATTCCACGTAATACAGCCGCTCGGCAGTTAAGCCTCCCCGCCAACGCCCAGCTCCCCCAGAATCAATGACTAGATTCCATGATTCGATCCTGACGGGAGTGGTGTACTCGGTCTGCTCGACCGAAATAGTTCCTGCGTTGCCAATATGCGTGCGAATTGCGTTAACGCCATCCTTGTCTGGGCGAGCACCCATACCACCTGGATTGACATCGCCTGCGGAAACAAACCGTCTACGCAAAGTACGGCAGCGTTCTTCGTCCGGATCATCACCACCAAACCATAAGCTTCCAGCTGTCCCATGACTTTGAGCTATAACGCGATTTGGAACGGCAGGGGCCAAAGCAGTCAACAACATGTCGATCACACGCTGTGAAGTCGCTGTGTTTCCTCCAACTACGGAAGCGGGGTACTGACAGTTCAGAATGGTGCCGGCAGGCGCGATAATTTGAATCGGGCGATAACAGCCCTGATTGATCGGAATACTCGGATCTGTTAGGGCCTTAACCGTGTACCACGTTGAATTGCACGTCACAGATAGCGGGCAATTCACGCCACCGCGAACTTGGGGCCCAGAACCCGTGTAGTCAAAGGTAATTCCGTCTCCCTTCACGGTTATCTTTACACGTATAGGCACCGGCTCAGAGTCTGAACTGCCTTCTGCGACGGCTTCGATAAAATCGCTTCCTTCGTATTCCCCGTCGGGAATCGTCTCTATCTGCTTACGCATTAAGCGTTCCGAATACTCCAGCGCCTCGCGCATCGCTGCGGCCAGCTTTTCCTTGCCCCATTTACTAGCCAGAGCCACTACACGCTGGTCGCCAACATAAGTGCCCGCGTATTGCGCTTGAATGTCTAAAGCTCGATTGCCTGGATCGCGGGTGTTATGAACAATCAAGGTAATCAGATCCGGCACTGGCTTGTCGTTACGAAACAGTATTACCGGTGGAATACGAAGGCCTTCGCCAAAAATATCCCAAGTCGACAGCGTGCCGCTGTTAGGCGACATTCCACCGATATCCTGCCAGTGTCCGCGGGTCATCGTGTAGGCAATAATTTCATTATCTAGAAAGACCGGGCGGGTGAACTGGACGTCGGGTTGGTGATTACCGCCACCCAAATAAGCATCATTGCTGACGATTACATCACCAGGGCGCAGGTTTTCAACGCCAATCGCTTGAACGCTTGCTCGCGTTGAAACGACGGCCGATCCCATCATGGTGGGGATATCATTTCCTTGGGCCACAAGTTGCATTTCTGAGTCGAAGATAGCTGCGGATGCGTCGCCTCCTGAGTGGATGACTGGGCTTGCCGCAGTGCGCATCATTGCGATTTTCATCTCGCGGGCGACCGCATACAGTGCGCTTCTTATGATTTCAAACTCAATCCTGTCTAATTTCACGTGTTTACTCCAAGGTTGATGATCATGTTGCCGTCGTCATCAATCTGCATCGTATGCCTCGCCCCCAGAGTGAGGCTGGTAGATTGCTCTTCAATCATGGCCGGGCCCTGTATGCTGATACCCGGCGATATGTCAGCGCGCTGATAACAAGGAATGGTGTCAAAGCGGTCCTGAAACATGACTTTGCACTCCCGCGTTGGCACGGGCTTGTCCTTCACAGAACAAGGAGCAGTTGCATACTCTCCGAGCGTGCCGAGAGCGCGCAGGCGCAAGTTCGTAACGATAATGGGCCGGTCTAGTGTGAAGTTCCAAGCGCGCTGATGCGCTTCCGTAAATCGTCTGTGCAGCTGCTCTGTGACACGCGCTTCTAGGCATTCATCTGGCATGTCGATGCTTATCGGCTCCGCCTGCCCCAAGTACCGACAGTCCACCCGTCGGTGCAACGTTACGGACTGCAGCGGTATGTTCGACTGACGCATTCGATCCTGCGCCTTACCCTCCAGGGTGCTGAATCCCGACCGAAACTCAGATATATCCATGTCCTCCAAGTTTCGTAGAACGGGGGCCTGGAAATCGTGCACCATATCGGCTACCAACATTCCAAAGGCAGAAAACAGGCCCGGGTGCGGCGGTACTATGACCGTGGGCAACTCGAGTAACTCGGCAACTTCCACCGCATGTACGGGCCCGCCGCCTCCAAAGGCTATATATACAAATTCACGTGGATCGTAGCCTCGCTCAATGGTGATTAACCGAATTGCTTGCGCCATATGGGCATTTGCGATTGACCGAACGCCATGCGCCGCTTCTTCAATTGAGACGCCTAGAGGTTTTGCTAAATGCTGCTCAATGGCACGACACGATGCGGATTTATCAAGCCTATGGCCTCCCAGTTGATGCTCTGCCGACAGATAGCCAAGCACTAAATTGCAGTCTGTCACTGTGGGAAGCATGCCGTTTCGGCCATAGCAGGCTGGCCCGGGAGACGCTCCCGCGCTATCCGGCCCCACCCGGATACCTCCTGCGGCGTCAATCCTTGCGATTGAGCCTCCGCCGGCTCCAATCGATGCAATATCTATGGTCGGTGCGCGGACAATATAGCTGCTGATTTCGCTCGATTGGCGTATCTCTGGTTCAAAGTTTCGTACCAGAGATACGTCAAAAGTGGTTCCGCCAACATCACCTACAATCGCGTTCGGCAGGTTCTTCCTGCGACATAGCTTCGCAGCGGCCGTTACCCCCCCGGCCGGCCCCGATTCCAGTAAACCCACTGGTCGTTCCGCCGCTTCACGAGGCTTAGTTAGGCCCCCATTTGACTGCATCAAATAGACTCTGGCTTCAATTTCCGAATCCGCTATCCGCTTTTCCAGTGTTCGAAAATAATTGGCGCAGCGAGGTCCAAGCGTGGCATTGATAACCGTGGTGCTGGTACGCTCGTATTCGAAAATTTCCGGATTCACGTCAACGGAAGTCGTAATGAAGGTATCGGGAAGAAATTCACGGGATAGGGTGGCAGCCCACTGCTCATGTTGAGGGTTGCGATAAGAATGCAAAAAGCATAAAGCTATCGCTTCCACACCATCTTTGTGCAACTCGGCTAGTTGCTGCTTTAGTTCGATGGGGTCCAACGGCGATATTTCGGTGCCATCGTATCTGTTTCTGGCGCTTATCTCGCGCCGCCACATACGTGGTACCACTGGTTGAGGAGCGTCAAAGAGCATATCGTAAAGATCTGCTCTGTCATGCCTGGAAGCGCGACGGATTTCAAGTACATCACGGAATCCTTTTGTTGTGATCAATCCTGTTTTCGCACCTTTTCCTTCCACTAACAAATTGGTCGCTATTGTTGTTCCATGACCGATAAAGTCAATATCCGTTCCTGCTTTTCCGCTTTCTTTCAAAACCGACCTGATGCCATTAATGACCCCAACGGAAGGGTCCTCAGGCGTGGTTGGAACCTTGACAGTCCAAATTCGTTGCTGTGCCTGATTAACTAGAATTACATCCGTAAATGTCCCTCCGACATCCACGCCCAATCTGTTCATGTTCATTTGTTTTTTTCTTCCTTATTGAGTTTTTATCGAGGCGCTGACTATGCCCTCGGCGACTAGCGCAGCAATTTCTTCATCTGAAAGGCCGATTTGCTCGAGCACTGAAACAGAATGCTCGCCTAGTAGTGGAGCAGCACTGTGGATAGACCCTGGGGTTTCGGAAAATTTGATAGGCAGACCTGCCATCCGAATGATGCCCGCTTCCGGATGCTCAGCTTGAACTACCATCTCTCGTGCCAGTACCTGCTCATCGAGCACGATCTTGTCAATAGAATTGACAGAAGAACAAGGCACGCCTTCGGCCGTAAAGCGACCCACCCAGTCGGCAACGGTGCGTTGTAAGAGCACGTCTGAAATCAAAGGCACCAGAGTTTTCCGGTTGGCTGCTCGATATTCAGCAGTAGTGAACCTGTCATCACTAATCCAATCGGGTTTTTCGATAGCCCGGCACACGCCATGCCACATTCTTTCTGTAAAGGCGGCAACAACAACCCAATCGTCCTTTGCCTGGAATGCTTGATAAGGAACCGATACTTGGGATGACGCTCCGCGCCGAACGGGAGCACGCCCAGTCGCAAAAAAGAATGTCAGGTGATAGGACAGCATTGCAATCTGACCTTCCAGAAGCGATGTATCAACACGCTGACCGCGGCCGGTCCGGGTTCGCGCCTGAAGCGCCATAAGTATGCCAATCACTCCAAACATACCCGCTCCGATATCGGCAATCGACACACCAGACTTGACAGGGCCACCGCCTTCTTCCCCGGTAATACTCATATTGCCCGAAAACGCCTGCATGAAAATGTCATTGGCTCGGTCATATTTCCGGGGACCACTGGGGCCAAAGCCGCTGATACTGCAATAAATCAAATTTGGATTGATACCGGAAAGGGTGTCATACCCGAGCCCCAAGTTATCAAGCGCGCCCACGCGAAAGTTGTCGATGACAACATCGGTTTCAGCAATAAGCTTTTTGAGTATGTCCACGCCTTTTTCCGTCTTCAGGTCGATAGCAAGGCTCTGCTTATTTCGATTTGCAGCGGCAAAGTAGTAAGACAAGTGGCCTGGAAAATATGGGGGCCAATGCCGACTTTCATCCCCTCCGGCCGGGTTTTCTATCTTGATAACCTCGGCGCCATAGTCCGCCAAAGTCATTCCACAGAAAGGCCCTGCCATTGCCACACCTATTTCTATGACCTTAATTCCAGCGAGCGGCATCACTCGATTCATAATATTCACAGCCTCCATGTATTCGCTATGCGAATTACTAACTCGCTATAATTGAATTACACTACTTTTCCATGTGTGCTGTCAATAGTGTGAATTGTTAATTCGCAGATTAATTGAGATAATTAAGCTTCCCCATTTGTAGTGAGAACTGTGTGCCGAAGTCTCGATTACCAGCTGATGATGTGGACCTCACGTCAAAAATAGACCGTCAATTTGTCACGGCCTTGGCGAGAGGAATAAATATCCTGCGCTGCTTTACAGAGAAGCGTTTCGAATTGAGTACGGCAGAAATTGCGAATCTCACAGGGCTGCCCCAGCCGACGGCTTGGCGCCTCTGCTATACGCTCGTTAAATGCGGCTTTCTCATTTCCATGCCGTCGAATGACAAGATGAGACTTGGAATGCCGGTGCTCAGTCTTGGGCTTTCAGCCCTTTCCATGGCCAACTTTGGAGAGGTCGTCCAACAGGAGATGCAACAACTGGCTATCGATTTCCATGCCGCGGTCTCCATTGCGGTGCCTGATCGACTCGATATGCTTATCCTCAAGCGTGCCCGCAGTGACGGGATGCTATTAGTGAATCTGCATGTGGGGTCCAGGCTTCCAATGGCTACATCGTCACTGGGATGGGCTTATGCGGCGAGTCTGCCTAAGCAAGAACGCGATGTATTACTCGAACAATTAGCCGCTGCCCATGGGAGCGATTGGCCCGTGTTATATCGGCATATGCAGGCCGCGATTACTGAATTCGAACAATGTGGTTATGTGATCAACTCCAGCCACTACCATCCGGAAATTAATGCTATTGCGGTGCCAATCATGGGTAAGCAAACTAAAGATACGATGGTAATCACTTGTGGGGGCCCCGCTACGCTGGTGCAAGTGTCCCAGTTGAGCGGTGAGGTTGCTCCTCGGTTGATCGAATTAGCCAATACAATACGTGCGGTAAATGCATCTGCGGGTGCAGAAGGGCTCCCATGGGTGCGGTGACAACTCTATTTCTACAGGCAGTCGAGACTTAGAGGCTTCTATTCACGGAGGTGCTCCAGCTCGCCCATCGCCCTAGCGTATCCCCGCCCGCATGAACGACTGCACGAATTGCCGCTGAAACAGCAGGAACGCGACCAGTAGCGGCGCCGCGCTGAGCAGCGTGGCGGCCGTGATGATGGACCAGTCTATGCCCTGGTCCGTCGAGGCGAACACTTGCAGGCCCACCGTCAGGGGACGCGACTCGACCGAGTTCGTAATGATCAAGGGCCACAGGAAGTTGTTCCAGTGGTAGCTGACCGAGACCAGGCCGTAGGCCACGTAGATGGGACGGGCCAGCGGCACATACACTTTCATCAGAATCTGCCAGCGGCTGGCGCCTTCGACCCTGGCGGCCTCTTCCAGTTCGCGCGGCACGGTCTTGAAGGTTTGCCGCAGCAGGAAAATGCCGAAGGCCGATGCAAAGTAAGGCAGGCCGACGGCGAAGATTGTGTCGCGCACGCCCAGCCATGACATCAGCCGGTAGTTCTCCACGATCAGCACATCGGGCATGATCATCAATTGCAGCAGCACCAGCATGAAGACAAAGTCCCGGCCACGGAAAGTGAATCGCGCAAACGCATAGGCGGCCAGTGTGGACAGCACCAGTTGCGCGGCCAGCACCATGGTGACCAGGATGAAGGTATTCAGAAAATACCGGGCAAAGGGCGCCGCGTTCCAGGCCGCTACGAAGTTGTCCAGCGTCAGCGGCGCGGTCAAGTCGAACTGGGTGGCATAGGCAGCCGGATGAAAGGCCGCCCACAGTGTGTAGGCCAGCGGCAGGAACCACAGTATGCCCAGCAGCCAGGCGCCCAGGGTGTCGAGTTTGTGCGTCATTGGTAGTGCGTCCTGCGGTCCAGCCAGCGGAATTTGACGAATGCGGTGATCGACAGGATCAGCAGCAGCACCACCGACAGCGTGGCGGCGTACGAGGTGTCCCAATAGCTGAAGCCGACTTCGTAGATGTAGAACAGCAGCAGGGTGCTGGCATTGTCGGGCCCGCCCTTGGTCATGACCAGCACATGATCGACCAGGCGGAAGGCGTTGATCAGGGCGTTGATCAGTACGAACAGTGTCGTCGGCATCAGCAAGGGCAGCAGTATGCGCCAGAAATACTGCCAGCGCGAAGCCCCTTCCAGCAATGCGGCCTCACGCAGCGAAGGCGGGATTTGCTGTAGTGCGGCCAGGTAGAAAATCATGAAGAAACCGGACTCTTTCCAGATGGTGACCAGCATCAGCGCGGGCAGCGCGGTGGAGCGGTTGCCCAGCCAGTTCATGCCGGGCAGATTGAACAGCCCCGCAATCTGATCGACCAGGCCGTATTGCGGGGTATAGAAGAACAGCCAGATATTGGCCACGGCCACCATGGGCAGGACCGTGGGCGTGAAGTAGGCCAGGCGCAGGAAGCCGCGGCCCACCATCTGGCGGTTTACCCAAAGCGCCATGACCAGCGCAATCGCCACCGACACCGGTATGGTCACCAGCGCATAGGTCAGGTTGTTCCATAGCGCCTGCCAGAACACCGGGTCGTCCAGCATGGCCTGGTAGTTGTCGACTCCCACGAACACGGCCGGGCGCCTGGCCTTGGGTGTGGAGAAGAAGCTGTTCCACAGGGTGGCCAGCGCCGGGTAATGGGTGAAGGCGGCAAGCAGGACGATGGCTGGCAGCAGGAGCAGCCAGCCATACACCGCGTGCAGCGATGGCTTCATGCGCATGGACTTACTTGTACGAACGCAGCAGGCGGTTGGCCTCGTTCTGCGCATCCTTCATGGCCTGTTCCGCCGTTTTCGTATTGGTCACGACGGCTTGCAGGTTGTCGTTCAGCAGCTTGGTCACACGCTGGTTGTCGTGCGTCGAAAACTCGGCCACGCTGACCTTGAGCTGGTCGCGGGCGACCAGCGCCGTCGGCACTTCCTTCACGTATTCCTTCATGCGGTCGGTTTCCCAGGCCGCTTCGGTCACGGCGACGTAGCCGGTGTCTATGCTCCAGGCGGCGGCGTTTTCGGGGCTGGTCATCCACTTCACGAACTTGTAGGCGGCCTGCTGCTGTTCCGGCGTGGCCGATTCAAACAGATAGAAGTTGCCGCCGCCGGTGGGGCTGCCGCCTTGCTTGGCCTTGGGCATGGGCGCAACGCCGAAATCGAAGCTGGCGTTCTTGCGCACATTGGTCAGGTTGCCCGTGGTGGTCCACATGATGGCTGTTTTGCCTACCAGGAAATCCTTGGGCGTGGTGCCCCAGTCTATGGTGCCGGTGGGCATGATCTTGTGCTTGTAGGCCAGGTCGTGCCAGAACTGGGCGGCCTCGATGACGGCAGGCTTGTCCAGGTAGACTTCATTGCCGGCCTCGTTCATCAGGATGGCATCGTTGGGCGTGGTCAGCGCCTGGAACAGCCAGTAGGCAAAGGCGCCGCCCGACGGGATCTCAAGGCCCCACTGCGTGACCTGGCCATTGGCGTCCTGCTTGGTCAGCTTCTTGCCCTGGCTGACCAGCTCGTCCCAGGTCGAGGGCGGCGCGTCGGGGTTCAGGCCCGCTTCCTTGAACAGATCCTTGTTGTAGTACATGACGATGGTCGAACGCTGGAAGGGGATGCCCCAGGTCTGGCCGCCGGTCTGGCTGTTGGCCATGAAGCCTTTGTAGAAACTGTTCAGCCACTGTTTGTCGTCGTCTGTCTGGATCAGCGGGTCGAACGGCGTGATGGCGCCTTCGTCGATCAGCGTGAACATGTCGGTGGACAGCAGCACCGCCAATTGCGGCGCGCTGCCGCCTTTGTGCGCGGTCAGCGCCTTGGCCACCGAGTCCTGATACGAGCCGGCATAGACGGATTTGATCTTGATGTCGGGATGGTCTTTTTCGAATTCCGCCACCATGCCGTCCACGATCTTGGTGATCGGGCCGCCTACGGCCACGGGGTAATAGAACTCAAGCTCCACCGGCTGGGCCTGGGACCAGGCCGGTACGGTGGAAAAGGCGCCTGCCAGACTGAATGCAAGGGCTTTCAAAAAAGTGCGTCGCATGATTTTTCCTGTCAAGAAGAGATGGGCCCGTGGCGCGATGCCTGGCCCGAAGCGTCAAAGAAGTGCTGCTGGGTGGGGCTCCAATGGAGCATGATTTTTTCGCCGTGTCCGGCGCGCAGGTGTCCTGCGGTGCGTACCGCCACGCCCGGGTTGCTGCCCAGTTTTGCGATGACGATGGAGTCGGCGCCGAAGTATTCGACGCTTTCTATGGTTGCGGGCATGCCGCCATCGTGGCTGAGCCGGATGTGTTCGGGGCGAATGCCCAGCATGGCGCCGGCGTCGGGGATTTGCCCGGGAAGCAGTCCCAGCGGCGCCATCAGCGACCGGGTGTCTTCGTCCAGCCGCAGCACATTCATGGGCGGCGTGCCGATGAATCTGGCGCAAAATACCGAGGCGGGCCGGCCATACAACAGGTCCGGGCTGTCATTCTGTTCTATGTGCCCGCCATTCATCAGCACCACTTGGTCGGCCATGCTCATGGCTTCGGTCTGGTCGTGCGTCACGTACACCATGGTGATGCCCAGGTTCTGTTGCAGCGCGCGGATTTCGCGGCGCATCTCATGCCGCAGCTGCGCGTCCAGGTTCGATAGCGGTTCGTCCATCAGGCACACGGGCGCTTCCGAAATCACGGCGCGGCCCAGGGCCACGCGCTGCTGCTGCCCGCCCGACAACTGGGATGGCTTGCGATCCAGCAAATGGCCCAGCCCCAGCAGCCCCGCCACTTTATCGAGCCGCGGCTTGTGCTGCGCCGCCGGTTCCTTGCGGACCTTCAGGCCGAACAGGATGTTTTCTCTGACGCTCAGGTGCGGGAACAGGGCGTACGACTGAAACACCATGGCGATCTTGCGCTGCGAGGGCGGCAGATCGGTCACGTCGCGGCCGCCGATGCGGATGCGGCCCGACGTTGGCGAATCCAGCCCGGCAATCATGCGCAGGGTGGTCGATTTGCCGCAGCCCGACGGGCCCAGCAGCACGGTAAAGGTACCGGCCTGGACTTCGAAGCTGATCTCATTCACCGCGGGGGGCGCATTGCCGTATTGCTTGGTGATGTTGTCCAGAAGAATAGTCGACATAGGCAGTGTCCGGGCGGGCGTCAGAATGGGTACGGACCGGGGAAGTCCCCGATCACGGCATGGTGCGTGACCAGGCCTTGGGCGCCCCGCCAGTGCAGTTGATAGCCGGGCGGCTCGAAGTTGAACGACAGCCCTTGCGCGCCGGGGTCCAGGTCCAGCGCGATCTGGTGCGCGGTCCCCGGGCATGTGGAGGCAACCGTGTGCCCGATGCGGCACAGCATGGTCCGGTGCAGATGGCCGCATAGAATGCGCTCGATATTGCGGTAGGGGGCAATGATCTCGGCGAAGGCCTCGCGGCCGGTCAGCAGCCCCAGGTCGTCCATCAGCTTGATGCCGGTTTCAAACGGAGGATGGTGCATCAGCACGACTGTGGGCGTGTCGGGTGCCTGCGCCAGGGTGTCCGCCAGCCAGTTCAGGCGTTCGCCGCACAGGGCGCCCTCGCTGCGCATGGGCACGGTGGTGTCCAGCGCCACGATGCGCAGAGGCCAGCTATCGATAGCGTACTGGATGAAGGGCGAGCCCGTCCGCAGATAATCATGGTCGTGGAAAGCCTCGCGCAGGACGGCGGGGCTGTCGTGGTTGCCGGGAATGAGCAGGAATGGAATATCCAACTGATCGAGCAGGGGCTTGAGCAGCAGATATTCCTGTTTGCGGCCGTGCTCGGTCAGGTCGCCGGTAACCACGACCAGGTCGGGGCGGGGCGCAAGGCGATTGAGCGCGCGCACGCAGGCGGCCAGGTGTTGTTCGGCCTGGATCAGTCCGGTGTCCTTGCCGCCTTGTTGAATGTGCAGGTCGCTGATTTGGGCGATGAGCATGTCTAACCTCTTTTGGCGAATACATGGGTGTCCCGCGCCGGCGAATGACGCGCCGCACTGGTGCCGGTAATGAGCGTGTGCGGTACCTGGAGACTGCGCGGCGGCTGGTGTTCGATTTGTTCCAGCAGCAGGTGGCAGGCAATCTTGCCGATTTCGTAGCCGGGGGCTTCTATGGTGGTCAGGCTGGGCGACATGACGGTGCCGTAGCGGATGCCGTCGAAGCCCGCCACCGAGACATCTTCCGGCACGGCGTAGCCCAATTCCCGGAGGCTGACGATGACCGCCGTGGCCAGGAGGTCGTTGGAGCAGAACAGGGCGCTGGGCCGCTGGGCGCCGCTCAGCAGCCGGCGCAGGGTCGCGGTGTCGGATTGGGTGTGGCTGGGCATGACGTGGTGCCTGATGGGCGACAGGCCCAGCGCCCGGGCGCGGCTTCGCGACCCCGCCAGGCGCGATGCGGCCCGGTCCGACAGATTCAGCGGGCCGCTGACGAAGGCAATGTGCCGGTGGCCCAGCTGTGCCAGATGGCTGACCATATCGGCCGCCGCGGCGTGGTTATCGACTGCCGAGCAAGGATGCGTGCCGGATTCGTTGTACGCCAGTACATAGCTTACGCCGCGGCTTTTCAAAGCCTTGAGCACCGGGCTTTGGCGTGGATTGGCCACGGTCAGGATGACACCGTCGAGCTGATGGTCGATCAGGCGATGGGCGGCGGCGGCTTCGAGCGCCGGATCGTAGTGCGTCACGGTCATCATGACGCTGTAGCCCGATAGCCGCGCCCGCATCTCCGCGCCTTCGAAGCAATCGGCGAAAACGGGGTTGGACAGCGTGGGCAGTACCAGGCCCAGGGTGCGGGTATTGCCCGAGCGCAGACTGCTGCCCAGGCGATTGGGGCGAAAGCCGTGGCGGTCGGCCACCGCCATGATACGTTCCAGCGTATCGGCCTGCACCAGCCCGGGCCGGTTGAAGGCGCGCGACACCGTGGCCGGTGATACTCCGGCCTCTTGGGCGATCTCTACGAGCGAGATGGGCGTGGTGCGCCGTTTGTGGTCCAAGAACGTCTCTCCAGCCTATGACAGTTTGATGAAAACGTTTTCATATTAAACAACAACTATTGCGTGCTTATTACAGTATTTACCCGAAGTGCATGCGGGATTAGGCCGCTGCGTACAGCGCTCGCGCTTCTTGAACTGTGCTGCTTGAACAGCCATAACAGTTTTGCCGGATTGTGTCGGATTGTCTCTGTGCGAGTGGCTGCCTTCGTGCTTTACTAGTGTCCTGTTTGCTTAGCAGGACACGAATATGCCGCCGCATTACTGCAAGGTTGTCCGTCTTGCTGCGCACGAGCGATATCCTGGATGATCGCATGATGCTTGTGAAGAGTGACAATGTGACGGGTACCAGAAAAGGGCGTGCGGAAAAGGGAAGAGCATGGATAAAGTGGCAAGTGGCTGGATTAATGGTTTTATCGGGGTGCTGATCTTCGCGGGTTCCTTGCCGGCGACGCGCGCCGCGGTCATGGATTTCGATCCAACGTTTCTGACAGGTGCGCGGGCGACCATCGCCGGGCTGCTTGGCCTCGGGCTGCTGCTGATGCTGGGACAGCGCCGTCCGAGCGGAAAAGAAGTGCCCTCGCTCGTGCTTATCGCGCTGGGAGTCGTGGTGGGCTTTCCCTTGCTGACGGCATTGGCCCTGCAGCATATTTCCTCGGCGCATTCGCTGGTCTATATCGGGCTCTTGCCGATTTCCACGGCCATCTTCGGCGTGCTGCGCGGCGGCGAGCGCCCCCGGCCGGCCTTCTGGCTGTTTTCCATTCTGGGCAGCGCCTTTGTCGTCGGCTATGCGGCCTGGGGGGGTATCGAAGCGTCCGTGCAGGGCGACCTGCTCATGCTGGCGGCCATTGTCGTGTGCGGGCTGGGCTACGCCGAAGGCGCGAGCCTGTCGCGCAGGCTGGGTGGCTGGCAGGTGATCAGTTGGGCGCTGGTATTGTCCCTGCCCGTCATGCTGCCGCTGGCGCTGTTCACCATGCCGGCGTCCTTCGAGCATGTGGGTGTGCCGGGATGGATAGGGCTGATTTATGTCTCTCTGTTCAGCATGCTGATCGGTTTTGTGTTCTGGTACCGGGGCCTGGCACAGGGCGGCATCGCGGCGGTGGGGCAGCTGCAGTTGCTCCAGCCTTTCTTCGGCCTTGGCCTGGCGGCGCTGTTCCTGCACGAAACGGTAAGCTGGGCGATGCTGGTCGTGACCCTGGGGGCGGTGGCCTGCGTGGCGGGGGCGAAGCGGTTCGCCGCATGATCCGGCGGGGCCGCATGGACGGCAGGAAAGCGCTCGCGCCCGCCAGGCGTGACGCCTATTGCGGCGAGGCGCGGAAATCCCGCCGCGATAGGCGTTTTGCGTATTTACCCGGCCCCCCCTGCGGGCCGGGCAGGCCTGAATCAGGCTGCCACGGCTTCGGTGCCGGCCTGCTGCATGACATGCCGGTTTACCGCGCCCAGGATGGCCAGGAACGAGGCGGTCACGATATCGCCGTGTATGCCTACGCCGAAACCTGTCGGTGATTCGCCCACCCGCAGCTCTACATAACTGGCGGCGCGGGTGTCCGTGCCGGTGCCGATGGCATGCTCGTGGTAGTCCATGATGCGGATGTCCTGGTCCAGGGCATCAACAAAAGCCGAAATGGCCCCGTCGCCCTGCCCCACCAGGTTGCGCACCACGCCATTTTCTTCGACCTCGGCTTCGATCGTGAATTGCTGGCCGTTGGCCGCTTTGGGGTCGCCCGTAATACGGTGGCGTATCAGCTTCCAGGGCAGTTCCTGTTGCAGGTACTCGCTGGAGAAAATATCGTAGACCTGGCTGGCGGACACTTCGGCGCCGGTTTCATCCGTAACGCGCTGGATGGCGCGGCTGAATTCGATTTGCAGGCGGCGCGGCAAGACCAGGCCGTGTTCGGTTTCCAGCAGGTAGGAAACCCCGCCCTTGCCCGACTGGCTGTTCACGCGGATGACAGCGTCGTAGCTGCGGCCAAGATCGGCCGGGTCGATGGGCAGATAAGGCACTTCCCACAGCGCGTCGGGCTCTTGGCGCGCGAACCCCTTCTTGATGGCGTCCTGGTGCGAGCCCGAAAAAGCGGTGAAGACCAGATCGCCGGCATAAGGATGGCGCGGGTGCACCGGCAACTGATTGCAATACTCCACACAGCGGCGCACTTCGTCGATGTCGGAAAAATCCAGCCCCGGATGTATGCCTTGCGTGTACAAGTTCAATGCCAGTGTGACCAGGTCGACGTTGCCGGTGCGTTCACCGTTGCCGAACAGGCAGCCTTCGATGCGGTCGGCCCCGGCCATCACGGCCAGTTCCGCCGCGGCAACCGCTGTGCCCCGGTCATTATGGGGGTGTACGCTCAGGACGATGCAATCGCGCTGTTTCAGGTTGTTGTGCATCCACTCGATCTGGTCGGCGTACATATTGGGTGTCGTCGCTTCGATCGTGGCCGGCAGATTGAAAATGATCTTTGATTCGGGCGTGGGCTGCCAGGCCTCGGTAACGGCATTGCAGACGTCCAGGGCAAATTCGGGCTCGGTCGTGCTGAAGACTTCAGGCGAATATTCATAGCGCCAGGAGGTTTCAGGGTGCCTGGACGTATATTCCTTGACCAGGCGCGTGCCCGTCAGGGCGATTTCCTTGACCTCGTCCTTGCTCATGTTGAACACGATCTTGCGGAATGCCGGCGCGCAGGCGTTGTACAAGTGAATGATGGCGCGCTTGGCGCCCGTCGCCGACTCCACCGTGCGCTGGATCAGGTCTTCGCGCGACTGTGTCAGCGCAATAATGGTGACGTCATCGGGAATACGGTTTTCATCGACCAGTTTGCGCACGAAATCGAAGTCGGTCTGCGATGCCGAAGGAAAACCCACTTCGATTTCCTTGAAACCGATCTTGATCAGTTGATCGAAAAAGCGCAGCTTGCGCTCGACGCTCATGGGTTCGATCAGCGATTGATTGCCGTCGCGCAGATCGGTGCTCATCCAGATGGGTGGGTGGGTAATGCGCTTGCTGGGCCAGGTTCGTTCGGAGAAGTCGCGGTTGAAGGCAACAAATGGGCGATATTTGTCGGAGGGATTCGGGATCATGGGGACACCTGTTTTATAGCTTGGCTGTGCAGTTTTCCATCAGCGGAGCGGAACGCGGGCTCGCAATATTGGCAAGGATGATGGAAAAAAAGGAGATGTGGCGAGGAAAGGCTGCCGAACTGCCACGCGACGCTAGGCCCGGCAACCGATCGGTAGTAGCAGCGCTAGTGCTGGCGAAGAAAGGGAGGCAACGCCCAGGGAATCACGCAGAACGCGCAGCGCCGAACCCGCTGCAGGGCGGCGGGCAGTGGCGTTGACGAAGGATACGTGTTCGGGTTGCATACCTATAGTCAAACATATTTTTACATGCTTGGCAAGTTTTCGGGGTCGGTCGCCGCGGGAGGCGTGGCGCCCAGAATGGCCGCATGGCGGCGCGCCAGCGCGATCTTGGCGGCGCGGCCGCTGCGCACTTCGGCATAGGCGCGTTGCAAATCGCCCACGGTGATGGGGTCGCGGCGGTCTTGCCATGCCCAGCGCAAGACTTCCCGGGCGGGTTCGGACAGTTGGCTGACCAACTCGGACACGGTTTCTTCCTTGACCAGCCTGGCGCGTGCCGCCCGCTGTGTGCTGCGAACGAAGCCGTATAGAAAATAGGCAATAATAAGCGTGCACAACGCCACCACGGCCCACCAGAAGAACGGGTTGTACTGGTTCAGCAGGGCCAGGGTTTGCACCCCCAGGGCATGCAGGCCGCTGTAGTCGATATTTTGCCCGAATGCCACCAGCCGGTTAAGCAGGTCGTACCAGATCAGCGCCACCACCACAATGACCACGGCGCAGATAATCTTTTGCGCGGCGGTAAGCTTCAGCAGCGTGTTGCGGAACAGGGCGCGGTCTTGGCTGGTAGGCTGTTGCGTAAGAGAATTTGGTTTCATACAAAGTATTTTAACTATGCAATCGCGACAGTCCCTAGAGCTTCGCCAACATCAGCAGTTGGCCTTGACCCCGCAGCTGCAGCAATCGATACGATTCCTGCAGCTGTCGACGCACGAGCTGGAACTGGAGGTGGCGCAGGCACTGCAAGAGAACCCGCTACTCGAACGTGAGGAAGAGTATGACATCGAAGCCGCCGATGCGGTAGCCGATGATGCGCAGGCCCTGGAAGAGCGCTGGACGGTGTTGGGTTTAACCAACCGCTCCGCCAACAACAATGCCGATGACGAGCCGCAGCGGCCCGAGACCGCCCTGGCGGAAACCCTGCAGGAGCACTTGCAGGAACAACTGCGTCTGACCCGCGCCCAGCCGCGTGACTGCGCCCTGGTGTCGGTGCTGATCGAAGAACTCGATGAAAATGGCTATTTGCCGACTGATCTGGACGAGATTCTGGCCTGCCTGCCCGAAGAACTGGGGGTGGACCCCGACGAGCTGCACGCTGCGCTGCGTCTCTTGCAGTCGTTCGATCCGCCCGGCGTGGGCGCCCGGTCGCTGGGCGAATGCCTGTGTTTGCAGCTGGATCTTCTGCGCGATCTGCCCGGCGACGCCGCGCTGCCCGCCGAGGTGCTGGCCCTGGCCAGGCAGATTGCGGCGGGTCATCTGGCGCTGCTGGCCACCGGCAACCTGATTCGTCTGCGCGATGCGCTGGCTTGCGATCCCGACACCTTGCGGGCCGCGCACGCGCTGTTGCTGCAGATGGAGCCCAAGCCGGCGCGCGAATGGGCCACTTCCACCGCCGACTACATCACGCCCGATGTGTTGCTGCGCAAAATACGGGGCCGGTGGATTGCCAGCGTGAATCCAACCGTCATGCCACGTTTACGGGTCAACAAGGTCTATGAGCGCCTGCTCGACGACTCGCCCGCGGCACCGGCCATGCAGGCACAGCTGCAGCAGGCGCATGGGCTGATCAAAAGCATGAATCAACGCTTCGTCACCATACTGCGGGTAACGCAGGCAATCGTGGACCGGCAGCAGGCGTTTTTTGAGCAGGGGCAAAGTGCATTGCGTCCCATGCTCTTGCGCGACATCGCCCAGGAGCTCGAGCTGCATGAGTCCACCATATCGCGCGCCACCAAGCAAAAGTATGCGCAAACGCCATGGGGTGTCATCGAGTTGAAGCGCTTTTTTGCCTCCGCCCTGCAAACAGATGACGGCCAGAGCACCACGGCATCCGCCGTGCAAGTGCTCATTCAGAAGCTGGTTGGAGAAGAGCCGGGCAAGAAACCGCTGTCCGACAGTCAGATTGCCGCCCGCCTGGCCGACCAGGGCGTGGTCATCGCCCGGCGCACTGTGGCCAAGTACCGCGAGGCGGCCGGAATAGCGCCGGCCATACTGCGCAAGGCGCGCGCCACGCTGGAGCCTCGTTAGGAGGCCGGTCTCTGAGGCGCGGGAAGCGCTGGCGTATTTTCGGTTCAAGTTGTTTGCGGCTGCTTGAAGCTGCGGTTGAGGAGAGCGCCAGGCAATGGCAATGCCATGCCGATGGGGTGGAAGGCTGATGCGGTGAAATTGCGGTCTTGGCATCCAGGGTGTTCTTGCTTCTTGCGACGTTGCCCGGGTGCTGGGCCGGTGCCGGGCTCCATCGCTGCGCCCCCTGCGGGGGTACCCTTGCACGGGCTGCCAGGCGCGGTCGGCCGCGAACTTGCCTAAAACCGTCCCCCGGACGGTTTTAGGC
>JBATWU010000156.1:0-26784 GCA_049672825.1 Pusillimonas sp. | reverse complement strand
CTGCCTGAGCCGGCGCCAGCTGCGCGGCCTGGGCTCCGGGCGCCTCCGCGGGCGGCATCGCATAGCGCGCCAGCATCCGCCGATCCAGGCCAATTTCCTGCAGCCAGGCGCTTTGCAGACGGCTCAGTTGCGGCGCTTGCGGTTCTATATCGGGGCTCATGCCAGCCTCTTCTGCATGACGCAGGCATTTTCACGCGCGCCATTGGCGGCGGGATAATAGTCTTTGCGGGTCGCCAGCAGATCAAAGCCGCGATGCTGGTAGAAGCGCAGGGCGTTGTCGTTCGACGGCCTGACCTCGAGCATCATGGCGTGCAGGCCGCGCCTGGCCGCCTCTTGCTCGCAGCGGCGCAGCAATTGCGAGCCCACGCCCGTGCTCTGGCAATCAGGCGCCACGGCAATCACCAGTATATGAGCCACATCAGGCGCGAACATCGTCATGCAAAAACCCACGACGCTGCCGGACTGCAGGGCCACCCAGGCGTCATAACCCGCCTGCAAGCCATCGGAAAAATTGCCCCGGGTCCAGGGAAAAGCCTGCACCGAGGCTTCAATGTCGGCAACCGCGTCAAGATGGGCCTCCTGCATGCGCTCAAGGGTCGCGAAATGCTCGGGCGCCCGGGGATTGCCCCCCGCGCCCTGCTGGCGCTCCAGTGTGGTGTAGGCCACCTTGTCGCGTACGTAGATGGGTGCGGCCAGCTCGGGCGCGACGCCTCCGCCATCGTCCCACTGCTGCAAGGCCAGCAGAGCAACGCTGCGCGCGTCCGACCGCAAGGGCGCGCCGACTTCCAGCCAGCCGCGCCCCGTTCCTATCGTGGCCAAACCCGAACAGGCCTGCAGCGCATCGCCCAGCAGGCGCGCGCCAGGGCCATCCGCCAGTCCCCAGGCGTCTGCGCAGGCATCCAGCCATGCGCCCAGCTGCCCGGCATTGAGCAGAACCGGCTCCTGGACCTCGCGCCACGAGGCTCGCCCGGCGTCCAGGCCCGGCTGGTACGCGGCCAGATAAATTTCTTCCATGCGGGCGTCCTGCACGACAATATGCAAGGGCGCGGCACCCGACAGCGCCACATGATCGCGCGACGCAACCGCCATCAAGGACGGCACGGGAATGACAGGGATGTCCAGGGCAAAGCCCATGCCCTGCGCGACCCCGCAAGCCACGCGCAGGCCAGTGAATCCGCCCGGCCCCTGGCCGAAAGCCACGGCGGACAAGCGGCCCGGCGATATACCGGCCTGCTTGAGCAACTGATCCACCATGGGCAGCATACGTTCGGCATGCTCGGACGTGGCGTCGTGCTCGAGCACGCGCACGTCGATCGCCCCGTCGTCCGCCCGGGACAGCAAGGCCACACCGCACAGGCTGGAAGAGGTTTCTAAGGCAAGCAGGTATAGAGTCATAGGCCGTCATTTTAGACTCAAGACCCCCTGCGGGGGCAGTACGGCAGCCAGCCATGCAAAGTAGTACCGTTTCAGGGCCATTAAGGATAGAATAAGCTGACATAGCTCGTAACACCCATACAAACAGAAGCTGCCATCAGAACGTTTGCGACTATAAATGTAACTGCGCTTTCTACCAGACGCTTAATATGTAATATCTTGCTACGCCCTCTGTACGGCTCAACTCCACCCTGTTACATTTTCCCCATGAACACACAAAATCAATCTCTCTCCCGCAAAATTCTCGTTGTCGACGACGATCCACGGTTGCGCGATTTGCTGCGCCGCTACCTGACGGAACAGGGTTTCAATGTTTTCGTCGCCGAAGACGCCAAGGAAATGGGCAAGCTGTGGCAGCGCGAACACTTCGATCTATTGGTGCTCGATCTCATGCTTCCCGGCGAAGACGGCCTGTCCATCTGTCGACGCCTGCGCGGCGGGCACGACAACACGCCCATCATCATCCTTACTGCCAAGGCTGAAGAAATCGACCGCATCGTGGGCCTGGAAATGGGCGCCGACGACTACCTGTCCAAGCCCTTCAATCCGCGCGAACTCCTGGCACGCGTCAATGCCATTCTGCGCCGGCGCGGCACCGAAGAACACCCTGGCGCACCCAGCCAGGAAAACGAGTCGATCGAATTCGGCCCTTATGTGCTGAATCTGTCCACCCGCACGCTCACCCGGAACAACGAGCAGGTGCCCATCACCACCGGTGAGTTCTCGGTACTGAAAGTCTTCGCCCGGCACCCAAAAATACCGCTATCACGCGACAAGCTCATGGAGCTCGCGCGCGGACGCGAATACGAAGCCTTCGACCGCAGCCTCGACGTGCAAATTTCGCGTTTGCGCAAACTGGTCGAGCCTAATCCCTCCAAGCCGGTGTTCATCCAGACAGTGTGGGGCTTGGGCTATGTGTTCGTACCCGATGGTGGCCACTAGCATCCTGCAGGTGTCATAAGCAGGTTCGCCGCCATGCCGTCGCCGCAAAAACCAAGAACCAAAAACAAATCACGGTTCCGCCTAGGTCTGTTCAGTCGATCCTTCCTGCTGCTGGCAGGCCTGATGCTGGTCAGCCTGGGCGCGTGGCTGCAGGTTTTTTTCAGCATGGAAGAAGGCCCGCGCGCCTTGCAGATGGCGCAGCGTGTCACCACCGCGGTCAGCATCACCCGCTCTGCGCTGGTGTATGCGCCCACCAGCGTGCGTCCGGCCCTGCTGCTGGACCTGGCCACCAAGGAAAGCCTGCGGGTCCAGCCGCTGGAACCCACTGACATCCTCAAGCCGCTGCCCGACTCCAACTACTGGAATCATGTGGCATCCGAAATCAAGGACCGCCTGGGCCCTGATACCCACGTCATGTGGACGGTCAACGATATACAGGGCATATGGGTCAGCTTCGAGATCAATAATGATCAATACTGGCTTGTCTTCGACCGCGAGCAACTGGGCCTGACCGCGGGTGCGGAGTGGCTGGGCTGGGGAGCCACCGCCCTGCTCCTCGCGCTGATCGGCGCGGCCGTCAGCGTGCGTTTCGTCAACCGCCCGCTTGCGCAACTGGCCAAAGTGGCTCAACAACTGGCTCGCGGCGAAACCCCTTCCCCGCTGCCCGAAAAAGGGCCCGCCGAAATCCGCGACATGAATATCGCCTTCAACCGCATGGCGCGCGACATACGGCAAACCGAAGCCGACCGCGAGATCATGCTGGCGGGCATTTCACACGATTTGCGCACGCCCTTGGCACGCATGCGGCTGGAAATCGAAATGAGTGATGTCAGCGACGAAACCCGCCAGGCTATCGACGAAGACCTGGGGCAAATCGATCACAGTATCGGCCAGCTCATGGAGTACGCCAGGCCCGCCGCCGCCGCGCCCGAACAAGGCATCAATATTTCATCGGCGCTGCACGACTTGTTCGAGCGCGAGCGCAGCCATACCGAATCCCTGGGCGGAGAACTCTCTGCCAACATCGAGTCCAGCCTGTATGCCAGAATCAACGCGCACGATCTGAAACGCATCGTCAGCAACCTCATCGAAAACGCCCGCCGCTATGGCCGCACACCCGCCGATGGCCGGGCCCGCATACAGCTTTCCGCTTCTCAGGAAGGCAACATCGTGGCCATCGAGGTCAAGGACCAGGGCGCGGGCATAGCGCCCACCGATATCCAGCGGCTGCTGCGGCCATTTTCGCGCGGAGAATCCGCCCGCACAGGCGTCAGCGGCGCCGGCCTGGGGCTGGCCATCGTCGAGCGGCTGCTGGGCCAGGTCGATGGTACGCTAGAGCTTATTTCGCAGCCCTTGGGAGGCCTGACCGCGCGTATAGAGATCCCCAAGGTCCGCAGCAAGGAAGCCGCCGCCGGCCACTCCGGCCCCAGGGCTTAGCATGTCAATACGGAGCTCAGCATGAAAACAGTTGGCGATAAACTCGATCCCTTCAAGGTAGCCGGCGTCAAGCCCGGCTTCAATATGCCCGAGGAAAACGGTGTCTCCGCCTTCGAGGACATCACCGAAAGCTCATTTCCGGGCAAATGGAAAATCATCTACTTCTACCCCAAAGACTTTACCTTCGTATGCCCCACTGAAATCGTCGGTTTCAACAACCTGACGCAGGATTTCGAAGACCGCGATGCCGTTCTCATGGGCGGATCGGTCGACAACGAATTCGTCAAGCTGGCCTGGCGCCGCGAACACGCCGATCTGAGCAAGCTGGGACACTACCAGTTCGGCGACACCAGCGGCGCCCTGATCGATCAACTGGGAATTCGTGAAAAGCTGGAAGGTGTCGCCTTGCGCGCCACCTTCATCGTAGACCCCGACAACCTCATCCAGCACGTCTCGGTGAACAGCCTGAATGTGGGCCGCAATCCCGAAGAAATCCTGCGCGTGCTCGACGCCCTGCAAACGGAAGAACAGTGCCCCTGCAATCGCGCGGTGGGCGGCGACACCCTGTAATGTCCTTTCCGGATCAAGCGTGCGCATTGTCGGCGTCGCTTGTCTTACGTCGGTAATGTCTGCGCTTTGCGTTCGCACTTGGGTCCAGAAAGGGGAGTAGTTCCGGCTTACGCCGTCAGCAGCACCACGACCGTGGCGGCGATACCTTCCTTGCGGCCCAGATAGCCCAGACCTTCGTTGGTCTTGGCCTTGATATTCACGGCTTGCGGCAAAATGGCCAGGTCTTCGGCGATATTGGCCGCCATTGCCGCCGCGTGCGGCCCCATTTTGGGCGCTTGCGCATGCACGGTGGCATCCACATTGACCACCTTCCAGCCCGCCTCGGCCACCTTGTGCAAGGCGGCACGCAGCAATACCCGGCTGTCCGCTCCCTTGTAGGCCGGGTCGGTATCTGGAAAATGACGACCGATGTCGCCCATCCCGGCCGCGCCCAATACGGCATCTGTCACCGCGTGCAACAGGACATCGGCATCGGAATGGCCCAGCAACCCATGCGTGTGCGGAATCGACACGCCGCCGATAATCAGAGGGCGCCCTTCGACCAGCGCGTGCACGTCAAACCCCTGTCCCACACGTAAAGAAAAATCCATTACCACTCCTGTATTCTATTATCGGGCCAAAGCCATTTACTGTGGGATCAAAGCCATTTTTCCATGAGCCCGAAATCTTCGGGCCAGGTTACCTTGAAGTTGCGCACAGACCCGGGCACCAGGCATGGCATATGGCCGGCCGCTTCGATTGCCGATGCTTCATCGGTCAGGTGCGCCATGCTGGTACCGGCGGCCTGCAAAGCTTCGAGCAAACGCCCGGCCGGAAACATTTGCGGCGTTTGCGCCAGCCACAGGCGCTCGCGGGAAACCGATTTTTCAACGCCCGCCAAAGGCGGCGCATCGTGCGTGGCGTCGTCGAACCGCGCATGGGCATCGGGCAGGCTGACCACACTGGCCAGCTTTACCGTATCGGCCACCGGTTGGGCCAGCAGCCCGCCCACCTGGCTGCGCAGGCAAGTGTCGATCAGGCGCTTCAGGGCGCTGGCCGGCAGGCCCGGACGGGCCGCATCGTGCACCAGCACCCAGTCGTCGGCGTCCAGCCGCGCATCTTGCAGCGCCGCCATGACTGTGGCCGCGCGGCTTGGACCGCCGCAAGGGCGCCATACCGTGCGCGGCAAGCCCGCCAGCGCCTGCTCCACCCAGGCATCGTGCCCGGCGACGGCCACCCTGACCTGCCCAATGCGCTCATCGGCCAATAACGCCTTGACGGCCCAGCGCAGCATGGGCTCGCCCTTGAGCAGACGGTACTGCTTGGGGAGGGCCTGGGCGGCCAGCAGCCGACCCCGGCCCTGATCGGACGCGGCCATTCCGCCGGACTGCGCGCGCGCGCCAATGCCGGCGGCGGGAACGATTGCGATCAATTTTCTTTGCATAACGAAAGGCATTTTATAATGACAGGCTACATGGCCACAGAAACAACCCCCTCCTTGACAATTCCCGCAACCAAACAGGTGCTTGCCCTTTTGAAACCGGGGCATAAGCACACCCAGCCTTTGCCTCCGGGCTCGGGCGACGCCTGGCTGCTGGCAGACCTGGCGAGCGCTTCCCGGCAGACCGTGGTCGTGCTGTGCGCCGATCCGCTGACCGCCCAACGCCTGGCCGACGAAATCTTGCTGTTCGCGCCCGACCTGCGCGTACGGCAACTGCCCGACTGGGAAACCCTGCCCTACGACAGCTTTTCACCGCACCAGGACCTGATTTCAGAACGCCTGCGCACGCTGCATGCCCTGATGCAGGAGCAGGTCGACATCCTGACGGTGCCGGTTACCACGGCCTTGTACCGGTTGGCGCCGCCTGAGTTCCTGGCCGCGTATACCTTTGCATTCAGGCAGGGCGACAAACTGGATGAAGACGGACTGCGCAAGCAATTGACGCTGGCCAACTACACCCAAGTGACACAGGTTACCGCGCCGGGCGAGTTCTGTATACGGGGCGGCCTGATCGATCTGTTTCCCATGGGCTCGGCCCTGCCTTACCGGCTCGACCTGTTCGACAACGAGATCGAATCCATACGCAGCTTCGACATCGACACCCAGCGCAGCCTGTATCCGGTCAAAGATGTGCAACTGCTGCCGGGCCGCGAATTCCCCATGGATGAAGCCGCGCGCAACCAGTTCCGAGCACGGTTCCGCGAAGTCTTCGAGGGCGACCCCTCGCGCGCGCTGCCATACAAGGACATGGGTAACGGCATCGCCTTTGCCGGCGTCGAATACTATCTACCGCTCTTTTTCACCCAGACGGCCACGCTTTTCGACTATCTGCCCGAGCAGTCGCTGACCGTGACACTCGGCGATATCAATCAGGCCATCCAGCGGTTTTCCCAGGATACGCACAGCCGCTACCAGTTTCTGAAAAGCGATAGGGAGCGGCCTATTCTGCCGCCTAGCCAGTTATTTCTGGACGAAGAAAACCTGTTCCTGTGCCTGAAATCGTTCGCGCGGCTTGTTCTGGCCGACAACGAGGCTCATCCCGATTTTCAGCCAGCACCCAAGGTTGCCGTCGCCCGGCGCGCCGATGACCCGCTGGCCAGCTTGCGCGGCCTGCTGAGCCAGGGCCGGCAACGCCTTGTCCTATGCGCCGATTCGGCCGGACGCAGGGAAACGCTGCTGCAAATGCTTGCCGAGTTTGGCATTGCGCCCGACTCAGGCAGTGAAACGCTGCAAGACTTCCTGGGCTCGGAAAGTCGCTTCGCCCTGGTCGTTGCCCCGCTCAACAACGGCTTCGGCATCACGGAACCCTCGCTGGTCCTGATCACCGAAAACGATCTGTACCCCGCCCAGGCGCGCCCCCTGCGCCGCGGCAAGCGCGCGCAGGAGCGCGGCAGCGACGTCGAAGCCATGGTGCGCGACCTGTCGGAGTTGCGCGAAGGCGATCCTGTCGTCCATGCCCAGCACGGTATCGGCCGCTATTGCGGCCTGGTCGAAATGGATCTGGGCGAAGGCCAGATGGAATTCCTGCATCTGGAATACGCCAACGGTAGCACCCTCTATGTGCCCGTGTCCCAGTTGCACGTCATTGCGCGCTACAGCGGCGCCGACCCGGATCACGCGCCCCTGCACCAGCTTGGGTCGGGCCAATGGGACAAGGCGCGCCGCAAGGCGGCCAAACAGGTGCGCGATGCCGCCGCCGAACTGCTGGCGCTGTATGCCCAGCGCGCGGCGCGCGACGGCTTCCGCTTCAAGCTGCAAGCCAACGATTACCAGGCTTTCACCGAAGGTTTCGGCTTCGAAGAGACGCCGGACCAGTCGGCGGCCATCGAAGCAGTCATCGGCGACATGACTTCGGGCCGGCCCATGGACAGGCTGGTCTGCGGCGATGTCGGCTTCGGCAAGACCGAGGTGGCGCTGCGCGCCGCTTTCCTGGCTGTCATGAACGGCAGGCAGGTCGCTCTGCTCTGCCCCACCACCCTGCTGGCCGAACAGCACGCGCAGACCTTCTCCGACCGCTTTGCCGACTGGCCCGTCAAGGTTGTCGAACTATCGCGCTTCCGTTCTTCAAAAGAAGTCGCGGCGGCAATCAAGGGCCTGGGCGACGGGCAGGTGGATATTGTCATCGGCACCCACAAGATTTTGTCGAAAGAGGTGAAATTCAAAAGCCTGGGGCTGGTCATCATCGACGAAGAGCATCGTTTTGGCGTCCGGCAGAAGGAAGCCCTGAAAACCCTGCGTGCCGAAGTCGACGTGCTGACACTGACCGCCACGCCCATACCCCGCACCCTGGGCATGTCGCTGGAAGGCATACGCGACTTTTCCGTCATCGCGACCGCGCCGCAAAAACGGCTGGCCATCAAGACTTTTGTGCGCCGTGAAGACAACAGCACCATACGCGAAGCCTTGCTGCGCGAACTCAAGCGCGGCGGCCAGGTATATTTTCTGCACAATGAAGTCGAAACCATACACAATCGCCGGGCCGGGCTGGAGGAACTGGTGCCCGAAGCGCGCATTGCCGTAGCGCACGGACAAATGCCTGAACGCGAACTCGAAGATGTCATGAAAGGCTTCTACCAGCAGCGCTACAACGTGCTGTTGTGCACCACCATCATCGAAACCGGTATCGACGTGCCCACGGCCAACACCATCGTGATCCATCGCGCCGATCGCCTGGGCCTGGCCCAACTGCATCAGCTGCGCGGACGCGTGGGGCGCTCGCACCACCAGGCTTACGCCTACCTGATGACGCCCGGCGAAGACGCCATGACATCCAACGCCAAGAAACGGCTCGAAGCCATCCAGGCCATGGAGGAGTTGGGCGCCGGCTTCTTCCTGGCGATGCACGACCTGGAAATCCGCGGCACCGGCGAAGTGCTCGGAGAATCGCAATCGGGCAATATCCACGAAATCGGTTTTTCCATGTATTCCGACATGCTCAATGCGGCCGTGCGGGCGCTGAAATCGGGCGAAGAACCCGACCTGGATTCACCCTTCGCCTCGCTTTGCGAGGTCAATCTGCATGCCTCGGCCTTATTGCCCTCGGACTATTGTCCCGACGTGCATGCACGCCTGGGCATGTATAAAAAGCTGTCCCATGCCAAGCATGAAGACGACTTGATCCAGATCCAGGAAGAACTGATAGACCGCTACGGCAGGCTGCCGGAAGCCGCGCAGACCTTGCTGGCCACGCATCGGCTGCGGCTCAATGCCGAGCCGCTGGGCATCAACAAGATAGACGCCAGCGAATCCCAGGCGTTGATACAGTTTTCAGCCAAACCCAATGTCGACCCTTTGCGCATTATCGAATTGGTCCAGGCCAGGCGCGACGTCAAGCTGGCCGGGCAGGACAAGTTGAAGGTGGAGATCCAGCAAGGACAGAAAGTGTCGGCGCGCATTGATGCCGTGCGCAACGTGCTGCGCGCGCTGGCTTGAGTCAAGCCGGGCGCCGGCATGGCCGATATACGGCAAGCGCCGCCGTCAGGGCGCGCGCTTGATCTGGAAATGAAATCAGTGGCTGAGTCGGAACCAGTTCAGAATGCCATCCAGTGGACTGACGTTCAATGCGTAGCGGGCTTGCTGGCGCACCACGGGCTTGGCCCGGTAGGCCACTGAAAACTGCGCATGCGCCATCATTTTCAAATCGTTGGCGCCGTCGCCCACCGCGATAATCTGCTCGGCACCGGCGCCCAACTGATCCGCCAGGGCCAGCAGATGATCGGCCTTGCCCTGGGCATCGACAATATCGCCCACGACCCGGCCGGTCAACAAGCCATCGACCACTTCAAGCGTATTGGCATGGCAGGCGTCGAGTCCCAGCCTTTCTTTCAGCCTCTCGGTAAAAAACGTGAAACCGCCCGATACCAGCAAGGTTTTCACGCCATGCTTTTTGGCGGTCTCGATCAATTTTTCGGCGCCGGGATTCAGGCGCAGACGCTCAGTATAGACTTGCTCCAGCGCCCCCAGGGAGACACCTTTCAGCAGGCCGACCCGGCGCTTCAGACTTTCTGAAAAATCAGTGATTTCTCCGCGCATGGCCGCCTCGGTAATGGCAGCCACTTGTTCCTTGCGCCCCACCATATCGGCGATCTCGTCGATGCATTCGATATTGACCAGAGTGGAGTCCATGTCCATGGCCAATATCCTGCAATCGCCCAGGCGCGCAATCTGTTCGAAAAAGGCGTAGTCCATGCCCAGGGTTTCACAGCAGTCCTGCACTTCGGGGCGCGCCTGGGGGTCGACATCGAGCAGGCGCACGGCTGTTCCGCCCAACTCCTGCACACCGCCCGCGCTGGCAATGGCCGCTATTTTTTCGATATTGGCGGAAACAAGATTGGGGGCCTGCAAAATAAGATGGGTCATAAACTTGATCGACTAGGGAATATATCCGCCATTTTACCCGCTGCCGGTAGTATTATGATTAGCGCCGTTACGCTCCGAATTCCTCTCGCCGGCAGCGGGTGCTAAGCTTGTTCTTTTCTCAGAAGAATCAATGATTTCAATTCATTGTCCATCGCGGCGCGCACCAGTGGCGGCCCGGACCAGGCCGCGATGCGGAGCGATTGCGCGCCATGTCCTTGCATTGTGCATCGCGCTCGCAGCCATCGCCGCCCCCGCCTATGCGCAAGATAAGAACTCCACCACCGACATCAGCAAAACGCTCGATACGGTTCGCGTACAGGTCGACCAATTGCAGGACGACCTGGATTCGGTGTCCGGCGAACCGCTGCAAGACACCGAGCTGATCAGGTTGCGGGACACGGCGCAAAAGGCGTCGGAACAGGCGCAGAAAGCCGTGGCAACGCTCGAGCCGCTTCTGACCGGCGTACAGGCACGTCTGGCCGAGTTGGGTGAGCCGGCCGAAGGCATCAAGGAAGCCTCCGATATCGCCGCGCAACGCAAGGAATTATCCAGGAACGCCGGCCTGCTGGATGCCCAGATCAAACTGGCCCGCCTCATCGATGTCGAGGCCGAGCAAGCCAGCGTTCGCATCCTGCAACTGCGGCGCGCCCAGTTTCAGGCCGAACTGGGCAAGCGTTCAGACTCGGTGCTGGCCAAGCGTTTCTGGAATGAACTGCAAGCGCAACTGCCCGAGGACATCGACAAGCTGCAGCCGGTCTGGACGGAATTGAAATCAGCCATTCGGGCCCAAAGCGGCAAAGTCTGGCTGTCCGTGCTGCTGGGTATCGCCGCCGTCGTCGTCCTGCGCGTACAGGCTGGACGAATGCTCTGGCAACTGACCACCACCCGCGTCGCACCCGGCCGCTTGCGGCGCTCGCTTTATGCCACGGCGCAGTTGGCCCTGGCAACCCTGGTTCCGGGCGTCATGGCCGACATCGTTCACGCTGGCATCAGTTGGCAGGCTCCGCTTTCCGGCGAGCTGGACAAACTGCTCGATCAGGCGACCGGAGCCATCTATTTCGGCGGTTTCATCACTGGCCTGGGCCGCGCCCTGCTCTCGGCGGATAGGCCAACCTGGCGCCTGTTTTCCCTGCCGGATATGGTGGCCCGCGGCTTGCGATGGTATCCCGCCATGCTCGCCGTCGCACTGGCCGCGGGCTGGATTGGCCAGAAGCTGGCCACGATGGTCAATGCCAGCCTGACCGCCACCGTGGCGCAAAACTGCCTCATGACACTGATACTGGGCGGGTTGATGGCGCACGCCATGCGCCGGGCCACGCGCCTGCGCCGCCCAGCCGACCATGACCCGCACGCGGCGTCCGAACCTGTGCCGGCGCCCTCTTCAAGCGGATACACCCTCGCCCGCGGCCTCATCTGGCTGGCGGTAGCCATCAGCTTTGCCTGCCTGGCGCTGGGCTATATCGCGCTGGGCAGTTTCATTGTCAGGCAGGCCGCCTGGGTGCTTATCGTGCTGGGCGCCGCCTACCTGCTCAGCGGCCTCATCGATGACAGCTGCGAAAGCATTCTGGCCGCCATCAAGCGCAATACCGGCGACGAGCACTATGCCCGGCCCATGACTCGCTTGCGCAGCCAGGCCATTGTCCTGCTGGCCGGAATCGGCCGTTTGCTCATTCTTCTGCTGGCGCTGGTGTTGCTGGCCGCGCCATTCGGTGACGGTCCAACGGCCTGGCTCCAGCGCCTGGACTACCTGCATGACGGCATCGCCATAGGTGAAATCCAGATCCGCCCCGCATCCGTCGTCTTTGCGCTGCTGGTGCTGCTGCTCGGATTCGGCGCGGTCAAGGCCGTGCAGGTCTGGCTGACTCGGCAATACCTTCCCACCACCAGCCTGGATCCGGGCATGAGGCTATCTGCCGCCACGCTTTTTGGCTACGCGGGCTATGTTCTTGCGGTTGCCCTGGCCCTGTCGGCCGTGGGCATAGGCCTGGAGCGTGTGGCCTGGATTGCCAGCGCCCTGTCGGTGGGCATAGGCTTCGGCCTGCAGGCTGTCGTTCAGAATTTCGTATCGGGGCTTATTCTGCTGGCCGAGCGGCCGGTCAAAGTGGGCGATTGGGTCACGCTGGGCGGCGTCGAGGGCGACATTCGCCGCATCAACGTGCGCGCCACCGAAATTCAAATGGGAGACCGCTCCACCGTCATTGTTCCAAACTCGGAGTTCATTACCAAGATCGTGCGCAATGTCACGCACGCAAATCCGTTGGGGCGGGTTCAGATCAAGCTGATGCTTCCCCTGGACAGCGACGCCGAGCAGGTGCACGACCTGATGCTCGCGGCATTCACGGAAAACATGGATATTCTGGAAGAACCGGCGCCCGACGTGATGCTGGACGGCGTCGATGCCGGTGGGCTGGCATTCAATGCCACCGGCTATGTGCACTCGCCGCGCGCCGCGTCCCGGGTGCGCAGCGCCTTGTTGTTTGAGCTGCTGCGGCGCTTCAGAGCGGAGAACCTCAGCCTGCTTCCGCCGCCCGCCATGGTGCTCAAAGAGGTTTCGCTTTCCGATGACGCATCAGATAGCGGTAAACAAACCCCGGGAGCATAAATCGCTACTGGCCAATCAGTGCCAGCTCCTATGTAATCTATGCCAAAAGAATATTCGGCATAACTACTCAAGGAATCATGCACATAGTGAAAATAATTAGAGCCAAGAACATGCTGCCCCCACCCGATTTGGTTGCTGTGGAGAAATCGGTGGCCTTTCCTCTGCTACGCTGGCGTCCTCATTTGCCGTCCGGAGACATTGATAGACGTTCGTGTTCTGTCCGACTCGATTGCATCCAACCCAGGAGGCATTGCGTCACGGTTGTCGAAGCTTCCATTGGCGTCATGTGTCCCGCTCCCTCAACCTGATACAAACTGGCACCCGGAATTGCTGCAGCAATAACCGCGTGGCAATCCGGAGTCGAGATGATGTCGTGCGTGCCGCACACAATTGTTACCGGACAACGGATACGCTCCAGCAACGCCATGCAATCCGGCCGGCTCAGCATAGCGGATTGCTGAGCTAGAAACGTGTCTGCTCCCTGGGTATGGAACATTGATCGTATCGTAGTAGCTGCACGCTGATCCAGCCATAGTCTTTCGCCACACGCCAACCGTGCAAACTCCTCCATCACTTCGTACAATGCCCCGCCGCGCACGCGAGCCATTCGGGCCTCGCGCATTGCCCGCATTTCGTCATCATCGGCGCTCGCGCGCGTCCCAAGAAGCGCAAGGCGTTCGACGCGCGCGGGCTGCCGGCGCATGATCTCCAATGCTATATAGCCACCCATGGAGAATCCGGCAAGCGCAAATTTCATCGGTGCCTGTGCCAGAATGGCTTCGGCTTGCGCCTGCATGGTGGGCTGGTTTCCCGGCACTGCAATTTGGACCTCGTAGTGCAGCGCCAATGCGTGCGCGGACGCGGCCCAAACCCTTGCATCGCACATATGTCCGGCTACCAGCAGAACTGAACGAACAGACATCCGAAGGTCTACGTCTGTGTCTTATTGCGGCTCGATACCGAGGCTACGGATCAGCGGTGGCCAACGCTTGAGATCGCGTTCGATCACTGTCGCGAACTGGTCCGGTGTGGAGGCAACTGTGGTTACGCCCTGTTCCACCAGCAGCCTTACAACCTTTGGCTGATTCGATACCTGGGAGACTGCGCGTGACAGTCGGTCGACGACAGAATCCAGCGTGCCAGCAGGAGCAAGCAGGCCGAACCAGATCTCGACGTCCTGCTCCAGCAAGCCAAGCTCACCCATGGAAGGCACATCCGGCAGCAAGGGAGACCGCTTTGCTCCCGATACGACCAGAGCATTAGCCTGACCCGCTTGGACTATGCTGACCGTAGGAGGCAGTCCGGTGAATAGCACCTGGACCTGACCGCCGATCAGGTCCACCAAAGCGGGCGACGCACCTTTATAGGGAATGTGCATCAATGAGATTCCGGTCGCGCGTGAAAGCAGTTCCGTGGATAGATGCCCGGCAGTTCCATTGCCAGCAGAGCCGAAATTTAAGACACCCGGCTGGGCTTTGGCAGCTTGGACCAGATCGGCTACCGATTGGAAGCCCGTTTTGGGGTTCGCCAAGAGCACTGTCTGCACATTGCCGACGTAACTGACAGGCGTGAAGTCCTTGCCCACCGTATAGGGCAGACGGTCGAACAATCCAACATTGGTCACGTGATTGATGCCGTCAAACAAGAGCGTATAGCCGTCAGATGCCGATTTGGCTACGAAGCGGGCTGCCGTGATGCCGGATCCGCCTGCTCGGTTCTCGATGATCAACGGTTGTCCGAGTTCCTCGCCCAGTTGTGGCGAGATTGTCCGAATCATGATATCTGCGGTGGACCCTGCCGGATATGGCACGATGACATGGATTGGCCTATCAGGATATGCGGCGTGAGCGCACGCTGCGGCCGCTAGCGCCACAATTGCCCAGGCTCCATTGAGTAATACTCTAAACCGCCTCATGCTTCTTTCTTTACTCATGTGTCTCTCCTTATTCATGTCTCTTTCCTTATGTATGCGTTTTGTGACATTCGTACTCGGATCGTGGTTCAGCAGTGGCGTTTACCACTGCTGGCGAGACACGCCCCGGTAATTCAGGCCGCGCGCGCGTAGTAGCCGCCCGTCGCTAGTCGTGATATAGAGGGACGACAGGCCGGCATCTCCGAATGCACAGTTAATTGGCTCATCGCAAGGCAAGGCATGCGATTCCAGTATGCGGCCATCCGGTGCGAACACATACAATGTCGCACCTGGCCCGCTGCGCGGGGATCCTGCACACCCCAGAATGTTGCCGTCTGCATCGACGCAAATGCCCGAAATGCCGCGATGGCTTCCGCGCGCGTCTTCACCGAAGCGGTGCAATAATTTGTATGGGCCCAGCAGCTCCCTTTCCTGTAGCCCGGGTTCCTGGATGTGATAGGCTCGCAGTTCCTGCTTACCATTGTCCCGGGAGTCCACCTCGGCTACGTAGAGTGTGCGCTGATCGGGCGAGATCGCAACGCCACGCGGTGCCTGTGTGTCAAAGGTTGCCCGCTCAATCACCCATTGGGTATGGGGACGGCCATGCAGACTCATGCGCAGGACCGATTGATGCGGCAAATAGGGAAAAACCTGCGGTCCTGATGCAAGCACGTCGTTATAAGTATCGCTGAACCAGATCCGGCCCTTGCGATCGATGGTGATCTGATTGGGATGGTTGTGCTGTTGTCCATTGAGCAGAGTCGCGGTGACTTTCATGACGCCTGACTCAAGGTACTGAACAACACGCCGCGATCCTTCCTGGCAGCCGTACAATAGGCCGCCTGGGCCGAACGCAATGCCGTTGATGCGATTGGTGTAATTCTTGAACACCGACGGCTCGCCCTTGCCTGCGTCATTGGAAAATGACAGGATACGACTGTCGGTTGGATCGCTGACTAGCATAGTCTGGCCGTTCCAGGCCAGCGATCCCAACGGTCGTCCCAGCGGCCCGAATACACATTCGAAATTCCATTGCATGTCGTCCTCCTTTACCAGACCGCGATGCCGGGAACACCGACTCGCACACGAAACACCGACGAATACGTCGTGATGAACAGAGAGCGCCAATCGGTTTCTCCGAAACCCAAGTTGGTTGTATGCCCAGGCACAAGTATGCGGCCGAGCAACGTACCATCAGGCGCCATGACATGGATGCCAGCAGGGCCCGTGCAGTAAACGTTACCCTCCACATCAACCTTCATGCCGTCTGCCACACCAGGTTCTGTACCGAAGAGTTCGCAAAACAGGCGCTTGTTGGCGAGTGAGCCATCTGGACACACGTCGTAGACTCGAATCTTGTTTTCGCGAGTATCGTTGATGTAGAGCAGCGACTCGTCAGGTGAGAACGCTAGGCCATTGGGATATGTGAGATCACGTGCGACCAGCGTGACCTCGCCCGATGGTGCGATGCGGAACACCCCGTGATAATCCATATAACGCTGCAGATCCTCGCCGTGCATCTGTACATTATTCAGTCCGCCCGATGGGTCGGTGAAATAAATGGCTCCGTCCGATTTAACGACGATGTCATTAGGGCTATTCAGCTTCTGTCCTTCGAACTCTGTGCAGAGAATCGTAATTGTGCCGTCGTGCTCCAGTCGCCATACGCGTCGCCATGACCAGCCGGCCACCACCAGTCGACCTTCGTGATCGAACGTCATACCGTCGGCCCGATAACTGGGTTGCATGACGACAGTGGGGCCTTCGCCTGCACGCCACTTCCAGATGGTGTCGCCGATGATGTCCACCCAGAACATCTCTCCGGTGCGGTGATTCCAGACCGGACCCTCGCCGAACTTCAAGTCGTTAACCACGACATCAAGCTCGGATCCGGGCAGAATAATACGCTCGAAGCCGGGCGTGCTCATGTCCACATCCATGTCTCTTCTCCTTGGTGCGAGTCGCAGGGTTAGTCTTCGCTTTTATCGTCTTCGACGAGATTCATCGCAACAAGAAACCGGGAGACCATGTTGTAGGCAGCGATCGTGCCGACCAGCTCGACCAGCTCTTGGGTGTTGCCGAGAGCCTCGCGGGCGGCCTCGAATGTCGCATCGTTCACCCGCACGTTGCTGGTCATCTCACTGTATAGGCGGATGGCCGCGCGTTCGACTTTTGTGAATAGCGCGGTGTTACTCATCGCCGCCAGTGGATCACGCAACGCCTCTCCTTGTTCACGTGTTCCGCCCGCTTTGAGCAGCTCTGGCAGGTGACCGTCATACTCGTATTGGGCGTCATTGATCAACGCGACGCCGCACATGACGATCTCGCGAACTTTAGGGTCCAACTTCATTTTGGTTCGAATCTGGCCGAGGAACGTGTTCCAGCCCTGCGCGAATGGCGGGCTATGAAGGAGCAGACGATCAAGTTCGGACAATTGGCCGCCGCGGCGCAGGCGAATGGCCTTCACCAGTTCTTCTGGTTCTGCAAGATTGCGGGATACAAATGGCACTCGTGGCATGATTTCTCCTAGAAAGATGGTGTAGCGGGGGGCGAGCACCACCCGTACGGCTCAAATTCTATTTGTTCGAATAAATAAAGTCAACATTTTGTTCGAACAATTTAATTAAGACAGAAGCAGATAGGAGTACCGGGACTTGGATTAGCTGTTAAAATTTGGTGAGTTACAATATTTCTGTTACTCATCGACGGGCTTGTACCCGTTTTATGCGAATAAATATGGCAGACAAAGGTATCTCATCGCCCCGGTCGAGCCTGACGGCAATCCTGCGTGAGCGAATCCAGACTGGCGAGTACGCCATTGGTGGCAGCCTCCCAACGGAAAAACAATTATGCGAGGAGTTTGGAACATCGCGCTACAGCACCCGGAAGACGCTGCAAAAGCTGTCGGACGAGGGATTAATCGTGCGGCGAACGCGCTCCGGATCAACAGTTATCGCCAAGACGAGCCGCACGCATTTGATTCAGCGTGTCAGTTCCATTCAGGAAATACTGAATTACGGCGGCGAGACGGAACGCAAGAACTTGTCCAGCGAGTACGTGATCGCCGACGAACAGCTAGCCTCTCGTTTACGCTGCGATGTTGGCACATCATGGTTCCGGATCAAGGCTTTGCGCTACTTGAAGGGTTCGCCCTTGCCTCTGTGTCACACCGATATCTACCTAGCTCCGGAATACGCAGGCGTCACCCGGCACAAGAAGCATGGCACCATGATGATCATCGACCAGATCTCCGAGCTCTATGGTCAGATAGCCGAATCCACGCATATCGACATCTACGCGGGGGAAATCGACCCGGAGATCGCGAGTTGTCTGCAAGCGCCACCTGGCGCTTCGGCCTTGAACGTCATTCGACGCTATTGCGCTGCGGATGATCAGGCGTTCGAGATTACTATCAGCGTCCATCCTGCAGAGCGCCATACCTACAGTTTTTTGCTCAAACGAGAGCACTCGAAGAAAACCAAAGGCTAAATCAGTGTCATGACATAACCCCGTACATGGACGCCTCTATTGGTTATTGATCCGGCGTCATCTAACTTGAACTATGCACAAGTATTATTGACGTTATCCTGTTTTCACGTACAGCAAGAAAATGATAGTTGCCTGTTAACGGAGAATGGAAATGACAGGGAACAAGGCCCCAAAACGGCGCTACATCGAAGACTATGGAATCGGCGCGTTTAGCGCATTCGCTGGGAATTAATGCGCTACGTCTAAGCCACGCATGTCGCCGATGCTGTCAAGGCTGCGGCTTATGCTGCGCTTTCCGATGACGCATCAGATAGCGGTAAACAAACCCCGGATATCCCAGCACCAGGAACAGGCTCAGCGTAACCGCATAGAACTCCCAGGTCTGGCCGAACCGGTTACCCATATTCACCTCGAAGGCGAAACCCAGGACGCCCACCAGCCCGTAGAACAGCAGAACTTCCAGCATGCGGGACAAAAAGGACTTGCGTATCGCATGGCCGCGATTGCGCCATCCCGGATAGGCCAGGAGCAGCGCCGCCAGGCCAAGTACCAGGATCAGCTTGCCCGTGAACAGCGCCACCGAAGCCAGATCGGAAGCCATGAAGAATGCGCGGCCTATCATGGCGAAACCCAGGTAGGCCAGGCCCAGCAGCAAGGCAAAAAATGCCAGCGCGCCCACACCCTTCAGCCAGAGCGGCCGCTCTGGCTCGCCATCCTGCGTCCAGGGCAGCACCAGAAACGGGCGCTGCACGACAAACGGCAGGTTGGCGGTCACGATGGACAGCAGGATAACCATCCAAACTGCAAACGACTGGCTCATGGATTCAGAACTTCAAAGAGCCTTCGATGACCCGCACGCACAAGGCCATCAGACCGCCGGGCAATACACCCAGCACGATAATGAGCAGGCCATTCACGGACATCAGCCCGCTGGTGATCACTCCATGATTAATGGGTGCCGCCTCGCCTTCGGGCTCGTCGAAGTAGGCCATCTTGACCACCCGCAGGTAGTAAAAGGCGCCGATCAGCGAAAACAGCACAGCGACCACCGCCACGGCAACATGTCCGGCGCCGACCAGAGCCTGCAGCACAGCCAGCTTGGCATAAAAACCCGCCAGCGGGGGGATGCCCGCCAGCGAGAACATGGACAGCAGCAGCATGGCCGCCAGTATTGGATTACGGCGATTCAGCCCTTTCAGGTCGGCGATTTCCTCACACTCGAAGCCACGGCGGCTGAGCAGCATGATCAGGCCGAAGGTGACCAGCGTGGTCAATACATAGATGACCATGTAGAACAGCGATGAGCCGTAGGCCCAGCCCGTCACGGCCTGGTTCTGCCCCACGCCCGACAGCAAGCCCAGAAAGACGAAGCCCATGTGGGAAATCGTGGAGTAAGCCAGCATGCGCTTGAAGTTGGTCTGCGCAATTGCGGCCAGATTGCCGATGGCCAGCGACAGCACGGCCATGATCAGCAGCATGGGCTGCCAGTCGATGGCGATGCCGTGCAAGCCTTCGATCAGCAGGCGCAGGGTAATGGCCAGCGCCGCGAGCTTGGGCGCCGCGCTGACAATGAGCGTGATGGCGGTGGGCGAACCCTGGTAAACGTCCGGCGTCCACATATGAAACGGCGCCGCCGCCAGTTTGAAGGCCAGGCCGCCCACAATGAACACCACGCCAAAAACCAGCGGCAGGCGCTCGGCGTTGCCGCTGCCGATGACTTGCGCGATCAGACGCAGATCGAGCTGGCCGGTGGCGCCGTAGATCATGGACATGCCGTACAGCAGCACGCCGGAAGCCAGCGCGCCCAGCACGAAATACTTCATGGCGGCTTCGGTCGCCTTGATGTCATCACGGCGCAATGCCACCAATGCGTACAAGGCAAAAGACATGAGCTCGACGCCCAGATAGACGGTAAGCATGCTGCCGGCCGAAATCATGACCATCTGGCCCAGCAGGGCAAACAGCGTCAATGAATAGTATTCCCCGCCGTGCTTGAGCATATCGCGCTGCTCGGCGTACTCGCGTCCATAGATGATGGTGACGGCCACGGCGATGCACGACAGCACTTTCAGGAAATGCGACAGGGAGTCGACCACGTACAGGCCGCCAAACGAGCTGCCCTGCGCACCCGCGCCCCATTGCCACAGCGACACCGCCGTCAGCACCAGCAGCGTGCCGACGCTGAGCGTAAAGGTCACATGACGGAACTCGGTCTTGTTGAAGGCATCGACCAGCAGCACGAACGCGGCCAGAACCAGAAGCGTGATCTCGGGCGCAGCCAAGGCGAAGTCAAATGGATTTTGCATAATATTTGAGGCCTACAGTTTCGAGATGGAGACGTGCTGCAGCAGCGCGTCCACCGACACGTGCATGACATCTGTAAACGGCTTCGGATAGATACCCATGTACAGGACTGCGATCGCCATGATGCCCAGAATGAAGAACTCGCGCGAGCTGAGGTCGGACATGCCCCGGACATTGTCGTTGACAATATCGCCGAACGCCACGCGCTTGAGCATCCATAGCGAATAAGAGGCGCCCAGTATCAGGGCCGTGGCGGCCAGCAGGCCGATCCAGAAGTTGTGTTCGACCGCCCCCATGATGACCGTGAACTCGCCCACGAACCCACTGGTGGCCGGCAGGCCGGCATTGGCCATGGAAAAAAGCACGAACAGCGTTACGAAGCGCGGCATGACGTTGATGACGCCGCCGTAATCGGCGATGCGCCGGGTATGCAGGCGGTCGTATAGTACCCCTATGCACAGGAACATGGCGCCCGATACGAAACCGTGCGAGATCATTTGCACGATGGCGCCTTCCATCCCGGCCGTGTTGAACACGAAAAAGCCCAGGGTCACGAAGCCCATGTGCGCTACCGAGGAATAGGCCACTAGCTTCTTCATATCGTCCTGGACGATGGCCACCAGACCAATGTAGATCACCGCGATCAACGACAATGCGATCACGATCCCGGCAAGGCTTTGCGAGGCGTCGGGCACGATGGGCAGGGAAAAGCGCAGGAAACCGTAAGCACCCAGTTTGAGCATGATGGCCGCCAGCACGACAGAGCCGCCGGTGGGGGCTTCCACGTGGGCGTCGGGCAGCCAGGTATGGACCGGCCACATGGGCACTTTGACGGCAAAGGCTGCGAACAGCGCAATGAATATCAGCACCTGCGGCGTATAGCCCAGCTTGAGCTGGTGCCAGGCCAGGATATCGAACGAGCCGCCGGCCGCGTGCCAAAGATAAATGAAGGCGACCAGCGTCAGCAGCGAGCCCATCAGGGTATACAGGAAGAACTTGAACGCCGCATACACGCGATTGGGGCCGCCCCACACGCCGATGATCAAATACATGGGTATCAGCGTGGCTTCGAAGAACACATAGAACAGCATGCCATCGAGCGAGGCGAACACGCCCACCATCAGCCCCGACAGAATCAGGAAAGCCGCCATGTACTGCGACACCCGGCTGGTAATGACTTCCCAGCCGGCCAGGATCACGATGATGGTGATGAATGCGGTCAGCAGCACGAACCAGATCGAAATGCCATCAATGCCCAGATGGTAGTTGACGGCAAAGGTTTCGATCCAGCTGGCCTTTTCGACAAACTGCATGTCGGCCGTATCGGGGTTGAAACCCAGATATAGCGGCAGGGTCACCAGAAAGCCCACGACCGAGCCCGCCAGCGCCAGCACGCGGGTAAGCCCAGGCCGGTCATCGCGGCCCACCAGCAGAACGATCAGCCCCGCCACGATGGGAACGAAGATCGAAAGCGTTAACCAGGGAAGAGTAGAAGACGCCATATCGCTAGCCATCAGTTAACCGTCAGCACAAAAAAGGAGAGTAAAGCCATGATCCCGATGATCATTGCAAAGGCATAGTGATAGATGTAGCCGGACTGCAGGTGCCTGCTGGCCGCCGCGACCCAGGCCACCACGCGGGCGCTGCCGTTGACCAGCAGCCCATCGATCAGGCCGCGGTCGCCCGCCTTCCAGAAACCATGCCCCAGGCAGCGGGCACCACGCGCCACCACCTGCTCGTTGAACCAGTCTGCGTAGTACTTGTTGTCGAGAACGCGGTTGATACCCGACAGGCTGCGATGTATGGCTGCGGGCACCTTGGGATTGACCAAGTAGCAGTACCAGGCCACCACGAAACCGGCGATCATGAGCCAGAACGGCAGAGTGACGAAACCATGCAGGGCATAGGCCACCCAGCCATGCCAGTGCGACGCCAGCTCGGCCATGGCCGGATGTTCGGGCAACACGGCGATGACGCCGTCAAAGAACCCATCGAACAGGAGCGGGTCAATGAACCAGGCCCCGGCCACCACCGACGGAATCGCCAGCAGCACCAAAGGCAGGGTCACCACCCATGGCGATTCATGCGGCGTGCCGCCATGATGGCCGTGGTCACCGTGTCCGTGCGCGGCGTGCCCATGGGCGTCGAAGCGTTCTTTGCCGTGGAAGACCAGGAAGTACACGCGGAACGAATACAGCGACGTGACGAATACGCCGATCAGCGTCGCGTAGTAGCCGAAGCCCGCCCCCCATACGTTGGCCGCGCCGGCCGCCTCGATGATGTGTTCCTTGGAATAGAAGCCGGCAAAGAAAGGGGTGCCGACCAGCGCCAGTGTGCCAAGCAGGAAGGTGATCCAGGTAATGGGCATGTACTTGCGCAGGCCACCCATGTTGCGAATGTCCTGGTCATGGTGCATGCCGATGATGACCGAACCCGCGCCCAGGAACAGCAGGGCCTTGAAGAAGGCGTGCGTCATCAGATGGAAAATGGCCGCCGAGTAGGCCGAAGCACCGAGCGCCACCGTCATGTAGCCCAGCTGCGACAGCGTGGAATAGGCAATGACGCGCTTGATGTCGTTCTGGACGATACCCAATATGCCCAGGAACAAAGCGCCAATCGCGCCGATCACGATCATGACGGACAAGGCCGTGTCGGAATGTTCGAACACGGGCGAAAAGCGCGCCACCATGAAAATACCGGCGGTCACCATGGTGGCCGCGTGGATCAGGGCCGAAATAGGCGTGGGGCCTTCCATGGAATCGGGCAGCCAGGAGTGCAAAGGCACTTGCGCCGACTTACCCATGGCGCCCACGAACAGCGCCAGGCAGGCCACGGTCAGCAACTGCCAGTCGGTGCCGGGGAAAATCGTTGCCGCCAACTCATCGGACTGGGCGAAAATCTCGCCGTAGTGCATGCTGCCCGTATAGGCAAACAGCAGGCCTATGCCCAGCACGAAGCCGAAGTCGCCCACGCGGTTGACCAGGAAGGCCTTCATGTTGGCGAAGATGGCTGTGGGACGCGTATACCAGAACCCGATCAGCAGGTAAGACACCAGGCCCACCGCTTCCCAGCCGAAGAACAACTGGACCATGTTGTTGGACATGACCAGCATCAGCATCGAAAAAGTGAACAGCGAAATATACGAAAAGAAGCGCTGGTAACCGGGGTCGTCGGCCATATAGCCTATGGTGTAGATGTGCACCATCAATGACACCGACGTCACCACGACCATCATCAGCGCCGAAAGCGTATCGATCAGGAAACCGAGCTCGAGCTTGGTCGTGCCGATAATGCTCCAGGTATACAGCGCGCCGTCGTAGGTGTGGCCATCCAGCACCTGAAACAGCACGATGACCGATCCGATGAACGAGATCAGCACCCCGGCGATGGTGATCAGGTGGGCGCCACGGCGGCTCACGAAACGCCCCAGGAAACCGGTTCCGAACAGGCCGGCCAGTATGGCGCCGGCCAGTGGCGCCAGGGCAATCAGTAGATAAAGATTAGGTGAATTCATAGTTTGTGCAATCCCATCAACCCTTGAGCTCGTCAAGATCTTCAACGTTGATCGTATTCAGGTTGCGGAACAGCAACACCAGAATCGCCAGGCCGATAGCCGCTTCGGCCGCAGCCACCGTCAGGATAAAGAAAACAAATACCTGGCCGGCCGTATCGCCGAACCAAGTGGAAAAAGCGATGAAATTCATGTTGGCCGCCAGCAGCATGAGCTCGATGGACATCAACAGAATAATGAGATTGCGGCGATTCAGGAAAAACCCGAATATGCCGATGGCGAACAGGATGGCGCCGAGTATCAGATAGTGGGCAAGCGTCAATGTCATGATTTTTCCCCTTGGGCTGGGTCGGCGCTGGCAGGCGCGGCAGGCGCTTCGGTTTGCGAAGGTATGCTTACCATGCGCAGGCGGTCCTGCGAGCGCACCTTGACCTGTTCGGAGGGTGAATTACGCTTGACGTCGGTGCGCTTGCGCAAAGTCAGCGCAATGGCGGCTATCATGCCCACCAGCAGAATCACGCCACCCACCTGCACCGCAAAGACGTAGTCCGTATACATGGCCACGCCCAGGGCCCGGGTGTTGTCGACATCGTCGGGAATGACGGCGGCCGGGCCGGCGCCCATCCAGCTTCTCGCCAAGACAAAGGCCATTTCCAGCACCATCACCAGGCCGATGACCAGGCCCAGCGGCAAATATGTTTTCAGGCCGGCGCGCAACGTGTCCATGCGTACATCGAGCATCATGACCACAAACAGGAACAGCACCATGACCGCGCCCACGTACACCAGGACCAGCAGCAGCGACAGGAACTCGGCGCCCTGCAGCATCCAGAGCATGGAGGCGGTGAAAAAGGTCAGGATCAGGTGCAGCACACCGGTGACGGGACTGGTGGCGGTAATGACGCGGAAGGCCGCCACCACCAATACCAGCGCCAACACATAAAACAGGATAGTAGAAAAAATCATAGGTGTCGGGTCCGGCATCAACGATAAGGGGCGTCTTCGGAACGGCGGCGCGCGATTTCAGGCTCGTAGCGGTCGCCGATGGCCAACAGCATGTCTTTGGTGTAATAAAGATCGCCGCGTTTCTCGCCGTGGTATTCCGAAATATGTGTCTCGACGATGGAGTCGACCGGGCAGCTTTCTTCGCAAAAACCACAGAAAATGCATTTGGCCAGATCGATGTCGTATCGCGTGGTGCGGCGGGTGCCGTCGTCACGCTCTTCGGACTCGATCGAGATGGCCAGCGCCGGGCAAACCGCTTCGCACAGTTTGCAGGCAATGCAACGCTCCTCGCCGTTCGGGTAGCGACGCAGTGCATGCAGGCCACGGAAACGTGCCGAGGCCGGCGTCTTTTCCTGGGGGTAGCGCAGGGTCACCTTGCGCTTGAAGAAGTACTTTCCGGTCAGGCGCATGCCCTTGAGCATTTCGGTCAGCATCAGGCTGCCGAAGAAATCTTTAATAGCTTCCATAATTTAGCCCCTATGTCCTATTGCCATATATTCCAGGGCGTTTGCATCCAGATCGCCACCAGCAACAACCAGACGCCGGTCAGCGGAATGAATACTTTCCATCCCAGGCGCATGATCTGGTCGTAGCGGTAGCGAGGGAAAGTCGCACGGAACCACACAAACATCGAAATCACGACGAACGTTTTAAGACCCAGCCACAGCCAGCCTGGAATCCAGGTCAGCGGGGCAATATCCAGCGGCGGCGTCCAGCCGCCCAGGAACATGATGGAGGCCAGTGCCGACAGCAGGATCATGTTGGCATACTCGCCCAGGAAGAACAGGGCGAAGCCCATGCCGGAATACTCCACCATGTGGCCCGCCACGATCTCGGACTCGCCCTCGACCACGTCGAAGGGGTGGCGGTTGGTTTCCGCCACGGCCGAAATCACGTAGATGACGAACAGGGGCAACAGCGGGAGCCAGTTCCAGGACATGAAGTTGATGCCGCGGTCGGCAAACCAGCCGGTATCCTGCCCGTTGACGATGCCGCTAAGATTCAAGGTGCCCGATACCAGCAGCACCGTCACGAGCACAAAGCCGATGGCCAGTTCATAGGACAGCATTTGCGCCGCCGCCCGCAGGGCGCCCAGGAAGGCATACTTGGAGTTCGAAGCCCAGCCCGCGACGATGACACCATACACGCCAATGGACGTGATGGCCATGATGAACAGCAGGCCGGCATTGATGTCGCCCAGCACCAGTTCGGGGCCGAAGGGTATCACGGCCCAGGCCGCCAGAGCCGGCATCAGCGTCACCACGGGTGCCAGTATATAAAGCACCTTGTTGGCTTTGCTGGGAATGATGACTTCCTTGGTCAGCAGCTTGAAGACGTCGGCAAACGGCTGCAGCAGTCCGCGAAACCCGACGCGGGTGGGACCCAGGCGCACGTGCATGGCGCCTATCATTTTGCGTTCCCAATAAGTCATGTAGGCCACGCACAAAATAATGGGCACGGCAATGACGACGATCTTGATCAGCGTCCAGACCACCAGCCAGGCGGTGGGCCCGATCAGGCCGGTACCGTAATTTTCAAGTAATGTAAGCCACTCCATTAGACACGCTCCACCGTCAATTGGCCAACGCCACTACCCAGCGCCAGCGTTTCATTGAACGCCGCGGCGATCCGCACGCAGCCAGGGGCCACGGTGTCATCTTCAAGCGCGGCCAGCACCACCTGGCCTTGCGCGCTGCCGATGCGCAGGGCATCGCCCGATACCACGCCCAGGCCAGCGC
>JBATWU010000155.1:0-22700 GCA_049672825.1 Pusillimonas sp. | reverse complement strand
GCGCTCCAGCAGCGACCTTGCCGCTTCGCGGCCGCTGCGCACCGCGCCTTCGAGCACGCCGGGATACCCGGTGTCGGTCCAGTCGCCGGCAACCCATACGCGCGGCCACGGCGTGGCTACCGTTGGGCGGGCCAGTCCGGGCCGGGCGGCAAAGGTGGCCCGCTTTTCCACAATGACGTCATGGCCGGTTACGCGCGGCATGGACCCGAAGCGCCGCGCTTGCGTCCGTACTTGTGCCGTGATGGCCCTGACCACGTCATCCTGGGCGTGTTGCTGCATGGCTGTGGCGTTGCTGACGACGATATGAAGCAGCTGCGCTTCGTCCGCATCGGGGGCGCCGCCTGCGGCGAGCCGCCCCTGCGCCGGAGCAGGCGCAAACGCGCCGCGATCGAACAGCCATTGTCCGAATTGCAGCTTGCCGGGATCATCCCATAACAACATCATGGGCCGCGGCAAGCCCCAAGACCGCTCCAGTTGCAGGGTGACCGTGGCGATCGGCAGGAAATCCAGGCCCGACAGCATGTCCAGATAGCGCTGGCTGCCGTCAGCCTCAGGCAACTGTTCAAGCAGCCTGAGCGTCGAGGGCGCGTTGCCGGCCACGATCAGGGCATCGAACGGCGTGTCGCCGACCGTGACGCCCGAGGCGGAGCAGCCCAGACGCCTGACGGTGTGCCCAAGATGCAGTCCGCCGCCCTGGAAATCGTTGCCGCCCAGCTGTCGGCCCGCCTCGTCGGGCCACAGCTGCGACAAGTCCACGCGGGGTATGAGGATATCGGTCGCCGTTTTTGGGCCACCCAGGCTGTCGCGCAGCACATGGGCGAACAAGAGGGCGCAGGCATCTTCTATAGGTGTGTTCAGCGCGGCCAGGCATAGCGGCTGCCAGAAGCGGCGTATGGCCTGTTGCGACTGCCCGCCCTGTTCCAGCCATTGGGCCACGCTCAGGCCTGCTGCGGGCTTCCAGCCGCCGGCTTGCAGCGCGCGGGTGAGCGTGATCAAACCCAGGCGTTCCTTCAGGGTGAGGCCGCGCGCGGCGAGAATGCCGCCCAGCAGGTGGAATGGGGCGGGCAGCGGTGTTGCACGCAGGCGGAAGGAGCCATCGGCCGATTCCAGGGCAAGCGGCCCGCGGTGGAACAGGCGACCGGTATCCAGGCCCAGATCCTGCATGACCGCTTGTGTCTCGGTATAGGCGCCCAGCAGAATATGTTGCCCGTTGTCCATCATCTGGTCCAGCGAGCGGGAGTGCGCCCGCCGGGCGCGCCCGCCCAGGCTGCGGGCGGCTTCGAATACCGCAACGATATGGCCCTGCCGCCGCAGGAGCATGGCGGCCGCCAGGCCGGCCCAGCCCCCGCCCACAATGGCAATTTTCATCGACTCAGGCGCTTGATGAGGCCGCGCCCGCCACCCACCCAGATCTTCCAGGCCAGCCAGAACTTACGGATGGGCGTCAGCGAGATCCGCTGGTCGAGCACTTGCCAGTTGTCGCGTTCGATTTCGTGGAGCAGGGCGTGGTAGATGGCCGCCATCATCAGCCCCGGGCGCTGCGCGCGCCGGTCGGCCTCGGGCAATGATTGCATGGCTTCGCGGTAGCACTGCCTGGCCCTGTCGGTCTGGAAGCGCATCAAAGCCACGAAACGATCGGAGTGCTCGCCGTTGATGATTTCCGCCGCGGTCACGTTGAATGTCTGCATATCTTCCACCGGCAGGTAGATCCGGCCGCGCCGCGCGTCGTCGCCCACGTCGCGAATGATATTGGTCAATTGAAATGCCAGGCCCAGTTTTTCGGCGTATACGAGGGTTTGAGGCCGCGTATAGCCGAAAATGCTGGCCGACAGCTCGCCGACGACTCCCGCGGCGTGCCAGCAATATTTGCGCAGGCCGGGCCAGTCCGCATAGCGGGTCTGGTCCAGATCCATTTCCATGCCTTCCACAATCGCGTAGAGACGATCCGCGCTGAGGTCGAAGGCGTGAATATGCGGTGCCAGGGCCTGCATGACGGGATGGTCGGCCTGGCCGGCGTACAGGCTCTCGATCTGGGTGCGCCACCAGGCCAGTTTCATGCGGGCAACCGAGGCTTCGGCGCATTCATCGACCACATCGTCGACCTCGCGGCAAAAGGCGTAGAGCGCGGTGATGGCCCGGCGGCGTTCCGGCGGCAGGAACAGGAAGGCGTAATAGAAACTGGAGCCGCTTTTGGCGGCCTTGTTCTGGCAGTATTCGTCTGGACTCATGCGTGTGCGTTGTGTTCGGTAGGGCGTGGGGCCGGGGCGTTGCGGGCCGCTCAGGCCAGCGCACGCCACAGAAGCAGGGCCCAATCGCTTTTTGCCAGCGTGGGCCGTTGAAAGAATATGTCGTAGTGTAGTTGGTCCAGCCGTTCAAGGATACGCAAGCCGCCATGCACGACCAGCCTGAGTTCGAACCCTATGCGGCCTCGCAGGCGATAGGTCAGCGGCAGTCCCGAGAGCAGCAGCTCCCGGGCTTGCGCGACTTGTTCCCGCATAAGTGCCTGCCAGCCGGGGTGCAGCCGCGGCGTGTGCGGCGTCGCCGCCGGGGCTGTGGATCGGCCCGCCGCGAGGAGTCCCAGGCCGGTTTGGCCGGCGATGAAGTCTTCGCCGACGCCATGGCGATCGCGCTTGTCACGGGGCAGATAGACACGGCCTTTCTGCCAGTCCACCGCAACGTCCTGCCAGAAGTTGGTCAGTTGCAGGCCGGTGCAGATGGCGTCCGCCTGTGCCAGGTTCCGGGGCGACGTCTTGCCGTATAGATGCAGCATCAGCCGGCCGACCGGGTTGGCGGAGCGGCGGCAATAGTCGAACAATTGTTCATCGCTGGCATAGCGCGTGGTCGTCACGTCCTGCTCGAAGGCCGAAAGCAGATCGAAGAAAGGGTCCATGGGCAGCGCGTGCCCTTGTATCGTGCCGGCCAGCGGCTGGAACACCGGTTTCCTGGGGTCGTCATCGGCCAGATCCAGCGTGCCGTCGGCGATTTGCCGCAGGGCGGCGCGGTATTGCGCCAGTTGCTCCAGGCGCTGCCCGGGCTGGGCATCGCCTTCATCGGCGATATCATCGGCGCTGCGGGCGTAGCGGTAAATATTCCGCACAGGAACGCGCAGGCGGCTTGGCAGCAGCACCGACGCGACGGGAAAGTTTTCGTAATGATCCACGGCCATAGGCGGTGAGTATAAGGCACGCCGATAACGCGCCGCTACGCCAACGGCCCTCAAGTGGTTTAGACTTCGCTATTCATAGGGAGGAGTCATGCCACGTCCGATTTCAGCGACGGTTTCCTTGTCGTCATTGAGTCACAATCTGCAGCGTGTCGCGGCCGGCCTGGAGCAATCCTGCGGCGGCGCCAGGCCAAATCGGCCCAGCATCTGGGCGGTCATCAAGGCCAATGCCTATGGCCATGGGATAGACCAGGCCGTGCGCGGCTTTGCGCAGGCCGATGGCCTGGCCATGCTGGATCTGAACGAAGCGGTGCGTTGCCGTGAACTGGGCTGGACCAGGCCCATTCTGCTGCTTGAAGGCTTTTTCGAGCCAGGCGATATTCCCGTGCTGGATGAATATCGCCTGACGGCGACCCTGCATTGCCAGGAGCAACTCGATATGCTGGCGGGGGCAAAACTTGCCCGGCCGCTCGACGCCTTCGTCAAGCTCAATGTCGGCATGAATCGGCTCGGATTCTCCGAGGAGGACTACCCGGGCGCCCATCGACAGGCACAAGACGCCCAGCGCAGGGGCATACTGCGCCAGGTAGGGAAAATGAGCCATTTCGCGCGCGCCGATGACGATCCCGCCACGACGCGGCAGCAACTGGACGTGTTCAACAGGATCACCCAGGGCTTGGCGGGCGTGTTCAGCGTCTGCAACTCCGCGGCCACCCTGACGCAGGGTTTGTGGGCCACCGTGCCTTGCAGTGACGAGCAATGGGTCAGGCCGGGCATTTGCCTGTACGGCAGCTCGCCCTTTGCGGATCGCCCGGCCGCCGACCTGGGCCTGCTTCCAGCCATGACGCTTGAGGCGCGCCTGATCAGCGTGCGTAATATCCCGCGGGGAGCGGGTGTCGGCTATGGGCATGTTTTCACCGCTCCGGGGCCGATGCGCGTAGGCATCGTCGCTTGCGGCTACGCGGACGGCTATCCTCGCCATGCGGGCACCGGCACCCCGATAACTGTCGACGGCGTACGCACCCGCCTGGTGGGGCGTGTGTCCATGGACATGTTGGCGGTGGACCTGACGCCGGTTCCCGGGGCCGGGGTGGGCAGCCGCGCGGTGCTGTGGGGCCAGGGCGGGCCTTCGGTGGACGAGGTGGCCCAGGCGGCCGGCACGATAGGCTACGAGCTGCTGTGCGCGGTGGCGCCGCGTGTGCCCAGGGCCGTTGCAGAATAAACGCGTTGCCATTGACGTGCGGGCCACTGAACGGTTTAATCCCTAATTCCCTTTCTGAATCAAGCGTGCACATTGTCAGCTTCGCTTGTCTTGCGTCTGTCATGTTTGCGCCTCGCGTTCACGCTTGATCCAGAAAGGGGAATGTTCGATCACCGTCGGGCGTATACGGCATTGTGTCTATCCCCAAAAGGAAATCGCGTGAAAAATAAATGTGTATTGGTAACGGGCGCCACCAAGGGCATAGGCTGGGCGATCAGCCGGCGCCTGGCCGACCTGGGCTGCCACGTGGTGGGCCTGGCACGCAATACCCAGGAGATAGACTTTCCGGGCTATCTGTATTCCTGCGACCTGCATAATGCGGGCGAAACCGAGGATATCCTGCGCGTCATACGTGAAAAGTATCCCGTCGATGCCGTGGTGAACAATGTGGGCGTGGTAATGCCCGCCCCGCTGGGCGAGGTTGATCTGGCTGCCTTGTATCAGGCGTTCGATTTGAATGTGCGTGTCGCGGTCCAGGTCACGCAGACCTTCATTCCCTCCATGAAAGCGCGCAAGGAAGGCCGCATCGTCAATATATGCAGCCGGGTCACGCATGGCGGCATCAATCGCACCAGCTACTCGGCCGCCAAAAGCGCCCTGATCGGCTGCACCCGTACCTGGGCGCTCGAACTCGCGCCCTACGGCATCACCGTCAATGCGGTGTCGCCGGGCCCGATCGAGACCGAGCTGTTCCGCGCCGGCCATCCTGAAGGCAGCGAGCCTGAAAAAAAGGCGCTGGCATCGATTCCCATGGGACGTCTGGGCTCGCCCGCCGATGTCGCCGCGGCGGTCACCTTTCTGCTGGGGGATGAAGCCGGCTATATTACCGGCCAGGTGCTGGGTGTGGATGGCGGCGGCAGCTTGGCGGGCAGGTAGGGCCGGCTCAGGCCATTCAATGCGTCACGAAGGCAGGGTGGCCGGTTAAACTCGCACGATGGCCAAATCAAAAACTTTGTTTGTCTGCAGCGAATGCGGCGGAAGCTGTCCCAAGTGGGAAGGTAAATGCCCGCATTGCGGAACATGGAATACGTTGCAGGAATCGCGCGATGCCGGCATGCCCGCGCACCGCTTTGCTCCCCTGGCGGGGGCCAGCCCGGTACGCAGCCTGGCTGAAATCGAAGCGCGCGAGCTGCCGCGCCAACCGTCCGGCATCGCCGAGTTCGATCGAGTCCTGGGCGGAGGCCTGGTGTCGGGGGCGGTCGTGCTGATAGGCGGCGATCCGGGCATAGGCAAATCAACTCTGCTTCTGCAGGCGCTGGTCTCCTTGTCCAGGGCCGTCAAAGTCCTGTACGTTACCGGAGAAGAATCAGCCGAACAGGTGGCCCTGCGCGCCCGCCGGCTGGAACTGGTGACCGGCGCGGTCGACCTATTGGCCGAAATCCGGCTCGAGGCCATCATGGCCGCGCTGGCCGAGCAGCGGCCCAGTGTCGCCGTGATCGATTCGATTCAAACCCTGTATTCCAGCGAGCTCAGTGCCGCGCCTGGTTCAGTGTCGCAGGTGCGCGAATGCGCCGCGCAGCTTACCCGGCTGGCCAAGCAAACCGGTATCACCATTGTGCTGATCGGGCACGTGACCAAGGATGGCAGCCTGGCCGGACCCCGGGTGCTGGAGCACATTGTCGATACCGTGCTGTATTTCGAGGGAGACACCCATTCTTCGTTCCGCCTGGTCCGCGCTTTCAAGAACCGTTTTGGCGCGGTCAATGAATTGGGTGTGTTCGCCATGACCGACCGTGGCTTGCGTGGCGTGGCCAATCCGTCGGCCTTGTTCCTGTCGCAGCACGAACAGAACGTTCCGGGATCCTGCGTGATGGCCACGCAGGAAGGAACGCGCCCCTTATTGGTCGAAATCCAGGCGCTGGTCGATACGGCGCACGTACCCAACCCGCGCCGCCTGTCGGTGGGCCTCGAAGGAACCCGGCTGGCCATGTTGCTGGCGGTGCTGCACAGGCATGCGGGGGTGGTCACTTACGATCAGGACGTTTTCGTCAACGCGGTGGGCGGCGTGAAGATCACCGAGCCGGCCGCCGACCTGGCCGTGCTGCTGGCCATCATGTCGTCCCTGGGGAACAAGCCCTTGCCCAAAGGTCTGGTGGTATTCGGCGAGGTTGGCCTGGCGGGTGAGATCCGGCCTGCGCCCCGCGGCCAGGAACGGCTGCGGGAAGCGGCCAAGCTGGGGTTCAGCGTGGCGCTCATTCCCAAGGCCAATGCGCCCAAGCAGGCCATAGAAGGCCTGGAAATCTGGGCGGTCGATCGCGTCGATGCCGCCATCGCGCGCTTGCGCGAAGCTGTTTAGCTCCTGGGGGACGATATTGGAGTGGTATCTGGTTGTGGCGGTCTGCCTGGCGATGGGGGCGCTGATTGGTTTTGCCGGGGGTGTTCTGGGCATCGGCGGCGGATTGCTGGCCATTCCGCTGCTGGGCCTGGTCGCCGGCATGAATCAGCAAGAGGCGCAGGGAACGGCCCTGGTCATGGTGATTCCCGCGGTGCTGATGACGGTGCGCAAGTACAACCAGAACGCCAAAATCGACTTCCATGCGGCGGCGGCCGGTGCGGCAAGCTCTGTCGTCTTTACCTGGCTGGGTGCCCAGTTTGCCCTGGGCATAGACCCGGTTCTGTTGCGGCGCATTTACGCCATGTTCGTGCTGGCCGTGGCCTTGTTCTACGTGAGCCAGAGTCTGCGCGGCGGCAAGCCGGACCATGCGCCCGCCCGGCGTCAGGCCCAGGATTTCCATAAAGGCTGGTTTGCCCTGCTGGGCATGGGCGCCGGCCTGACTAGCGGACTCTTCGGAGTGGGCGGGTCGGTACTGGCGGTGCCCATATTGACCTCGATGTTCCGCCTGTCGCAGACGGGGGCGCAGGCGCTGGCGCTGACGATGATCATTCCCGGCACGCTGGTGGCGCTGGCGACTTATGCGGCGCATGGGCAGGCCAACTGGCTGATAGGCCTGCCCATGGCGTTCGGCAGCATTTTCATGGTTCCCTATGGCGTCAGGCTGGCGTACGCGCTGCCCGAACCGCGCCTGAAACTGATCTTCGGGTGCATGCTTCTTGTTATCATGGTCTTGTTGCTCATAAAGGCCTGATTCACATGCGTCCTGGCATATTTTCCAATTGCCGATTGGGGTTGAAAGCGTTGCAGCGCGACTGGAACTCCGGCGAGCTGCGCTTGCTGCTGTTGGCCTTGCTGATTGCCGTTGCCGCGGTGACCAGTGTCGGTTTTCTCGCCGACCGGGTCGGCCGTGCGCTGGAGCGCGACTCGGCCCAAATGCTGGGTGGCGACCTTGCCTTGCGCGCCGACGAGCCCATTCCCGCCGAATTTCTCGCCCAAGCCAGGGCCAGGCGGCTCGATACCGCCCAGACCCTGCAATTTCCGTCCATGGTCAGCGGCGGCGACGAGGCGCAACTGGTTTCCCTGAAAGCGGTGTCGCGGGCTTATCCCCTGCGTGGCGCGCTGCGGCTGGCCGATACACCGGGCGGCGACACCGCCGACGTATCACAGGCACCAGAGCCGGGCTCGGTATGGGTCGATCCCCAGGTGCTGGGACTACTGGGATTGGCCGTTGGCGATACCCTGCTGGTGGGCGACAGCTCCCTGGAAATCGTCCGTGTCATTGCTTACGAACCCGACCGCGGCATGCAGTTCGTCAATGTCGCCCCACGGGTGATGATGAATCTTTCCGATCTCCCCGGCACGGGCCTGGTCGCGCCGGGCAGCCGTATTGCCTACCACCTCCTGGTGGCGGGCACCGAGGCTTCGGTCGGCAGCTATCAACGCTGGCTCGAGGCGAATATGCAGCGCGGGCAAAGGCTGAGCACTCTCGAAACCAACCGGCCGGAAGTCCAGCGGGCGCTGACACGCGCGCATCAGTTCCTGGTATTGGTTGCCTTGTTGACGGTAATGATCGCCGCCGTGGCGATTGCCTTGGCGGCGCGTCGCTTCAGCCTGCGGCATCGGGATGGCATCGCGGTATTGCGGTGCCTGGGTGCCGGCAAGGCACAGGTGGGCTGGATGCTGTGGATCGAGTTTCTGCTGCTGGCGGTGTGTGCTTCCCTGCTGGGGTCGCTTCTGGGGTATGTCATTCATCTGGGGCTGGTGTCCATGGTGGATGTCTGGCTGCAAACCAGCTTGCCTCCGGTCGGCCTGCGGCCCGCCTGGCAAGGCATGGCCACTGGCCTGCTGCTTTTGCTGGGTTTTGCCCTGCCGCCCCTGGTTGTCTTGCGCAATGTGGCGCCGGCACGGGTACTGCGCCGGCAGGCCGACCCGGCGGCACGGCACTGGCCCGCGTATTGTCTGGGCGCAGCCGCGTTTTTTCTGCTGATCGTCTGGATGTCCGGGGATTTGCGGCTGAGCGTTGTGGTAGCGGGTGGTTTTGCGCTGGCTCTGTTATTTTTTGCCGGTCTTGCCTACGTCATGGTCTGGGCCCTTGGCTTGTTGCGCCACCGCAGCCTGGGGCGCCCGGCCTTGCGGTTTGCGCTGGCCGGGATTGCGCGGCGCAAAGGCTTGACCGTGGCCCAGTTGTGCGCGCTGTCCATGGGCCTGATGATATTGCTGCTGCTGGCCATCACCCGGACTGATCTGCTGCAGGGTTGGCAAGGCACGCTGCCTGCCGATGCGCCCAATACCTTTCTGATCAATATCCAGCCTGATCAGCGCGAAGCCGTCGCCCGGCGACTCGAAGCCGCGGGTGTGGACACCGTCGTGATGTCGCCCATGGTCCGCGGCCGCTTGCTGGCCATCAATGAGCTGCCCGTCAATGGAGACAGCTATGACGATCCGCGTGCGAAACGCATGGCCGACAGGGAGTTCAACCTGTCTTATGCCGATGTGATGCCGTCCAGCAACGTCATTGCCGAAGGACGCTGGCAGCAGCCGGATCTCCTGGAGGTTTCGTTGGAAACCGGACTGGCGCAAACCCTGGGCATCAATGTGAACGACACCCTTACGTTCGATGTGGCCGGCAGCCCGGTCCAGGTCCGGGTGAGCGGCTTGCGCAAAGTGGACTGGGATTCCTTCCAGGCCAATTTTTTTGCCGTAATGAGCCCGGCCGCGCTGGCCGGCGCGCCTGCCACTTTCATCACCTCCCTGCACGTTGACGAGTCCATGCGGCCGTTTGTGCAGGGCCTGATCAAGGAATTTCCCAATCTGACCGTGTTCGATGTCGGGTCCATACTGGGTCAGGTGCAACACGTGTTGGATCAAGTCGTGCAGGCAGTGCAGTTCCTCTTCCTGTTTACCGTCGCCGCCGGCGTGCTGGTGCTGGGCGCGGCCATGTTTTCCACCCGGGACGAGCGCATGCACGAAGTGGCGGTGCTGCGGGCGCTGGGCGCGAGCGGCCGGCAGTTGTCCAGCGCCCTGCGCATCGAACTGGTGTTGCTGGGCGCGATGGCCGGCTTGCTGGCCGCGTTTGCCGCCGTGGCGGTCGCCTGGCTGCTGGCGCATCAGGTGTTCGAGTTTTCTTTGTCTCTGTCGCTGTGGCCTTGGGTTGCGGGAGTTCTGGCGGGCATCGCGGCCTCGGTCATGGGCGGGCAGTTCGCGCTGGCGGGCGTGCTCAAGACCCCGCCGCTGGTTTCTTTGCGGGAGCTTGCATGACACAGCCGGTCGCGCAGCAAGATCTGCCTCTGGCACCGCATGGCGCAATGCGTTTCGATGCCGGCCGGGTGCCTGACCCGGGTCCTTTCCTGTTCGATCCGGGCTCCGGCGCGCTGGAGGCGGTTGCGGTAGCGCAGGGCGGCCGGCAGGCTGCGTGGTTTGTCCAGGGCCAATTTGGGCGTGGCGTGCTTCGTCATTACCGGCGCGGCGGGCTGATCGCCCGGGTTAGCGCCAATCGCTATATCTGGACCGGGCCCGATACCACCCGTTCCTTTGCGGAGTTTGGCCTGCTGCGTTTCATGCATGATGCCGGCTTGCCGGTGCCCAGGCCACTTGCCGCGGCGTATTGGCGCCATGGCTTGAGCTACCGTGCCGCCATTCTGATGGAGCGTCTGGAAGGGGTGAAACCGCTGGCCAGCCTTTGGGCAGCGGCCGACCACGAGGCTGTGGCCGCTGCCATTTTCGCCATGCACGAAGCCGGCGTATGGCATGCCGACCTGAATGCGTACAATATTTTGCTGGATACGACGGGCAAAGCCTGGCTGATCGACTTCGACAAAGGCCGCAGGCTGGCGCTGCGCGACGGGCAACGGCAGGCGAATCTGTTGCGCTTGCGGCGTTCGCTGTTGAAGGTGGCGGGCGAGCAGGCCATGCCTTGGTGGACCGCGCTGAACCAGGCCTACCAGCGGCTTGCGGGCGCAAGACACCCCGTTTAGCCAGAAAAGCTTTATGATCACGCCTTTTGGCTTTTTTGTATTGTCTGGGGAGGCTTGCAATGACATTCACCACGGCGAAACAGTGGTTTCTAGGCGTGGCCCTTGCCGCGGCCATGACATCGGTGTGGGGGCAGGGGAAGGTTGTCAATGTGTACAACTGGGCTGAATACACAGCGCCCGATACGATTTCCGGCTTCGAGCAGGCCACCGGCATCAAGGCGCGCTACGATGTCTACGACAGCAACGATACCCTGCAGGCCAAGCTACTCACAGGCAAGTCGGGTTACGACGTTGTGGTGCCATCCACGCATTATGCGGCCCGCCAGATAGAAGGCGGCCTGTTCCAGAAGCTCGACAAGTCGAAAATCCCCAACTGGAAGTATCTGGATCAGGACATCATGGATATCGTGGCGTCGGTGGACCCGGGCAATCAGTATTTGGTGCCCTGGGGCTACGGTACCAATGGGCTGGGCTACAACGCGACCAAAGTCCGCGAGATTCTGGGCGACGACGCGCCGCTCAATAGCTGGGACATGCTATTCAAGCCCGAGCACGCGGAAAAACTCAAGGCCTGCGGTATTTCCTTGCTGGATGAAGCCGCCCAGGTTTTTCCCGCCGCGCTCCACTATCTGGGCAAAGATCCGAACAGCAGCAATCCCGAAGACTACAAGCAGGCCCTGGCACTGCTTAAAACCATCCGGCCCCATATCCGGCAGTTCAGTTCGTCGGGCTACATCGATGAGCTGGCCTCGGGCGACCTGTGCATGGTGTATGGCTATTCCGGCGACGTCATGATCGCGGCCCATCGCGCGCGCGAGGCGGGCAAGAGCTATCAGATCGACTATTTCATTCCCGACGGCGGCGCGCCGGTCTGGTTCGATACCATGGCCATACCCAAAGGCGCGGCCAATGTCGATGAAGCTCTGGCGTTCATCAACTATATCGAAACGCCGCAGGTGCATGCCGCCATCACGAATACCATGTTCTATCCCAACGCCAACAAGGAAGCGCGTCAGTATGTCGTGAAAGAAGTGGCCGAGAACCCCATGATCTACCCGCCGGCTGAAGTCTCCAAGACCTTGTATGTGATCAAGCCGCAGCCTTTGCCCATCCTGCGTCTGCAAACCAGCATGTGGGCCGAACTCAAATCCGGGCGATAGGGCCTGTTAATGCTATTCAAGGAGTCGCGAAGGTATCATGCTTGACAGTCGACCTGCCTCGCCGTCGTGGTCCGGCGACGCCGACGAGTTCGTCCGCGTCGAAGAAGTCGTCAAGATATTCGACGACACGGTTGCCGTCCAGTCGGTGAATCTGTCGGTGCGCCGACATGAGATCTTTGCGCTCCTGGGCAGTTCCGGTTCGGGAAAATCGACGCTGCTGCGTATGCTGGCGGGTTTCGAGGAAGTGACTTCGGGACGCATCTACCTCGATAACGAAGATATCACCAGCCTGCCGCCTTATCGGCGCCCGGTGAACATGATGTTCCAGTCCTACGCCCTGTTTCCCCACATGACGGTCGAAGCCAATGTGGCTTTCGGCCTCAAACAAGAGGGCGTGCCGAGAAACGAAATCCACGAGCGTGTTTTCGAGGCGCTCGACCTGGTCCAGATGGCCGGGTTCGCCCGCCGCAAGCCGCATCAGCTGTCGGGCGGCCAACAGCAGCGGGTGGCGCTGGCCCGAAGCCTGGTCAAGCGTCCCAAGCTGCTGCTGCTTGACGAACCCATGTCGGCCCTCGACAAGCAGATACGCCAGAAAACGCAGATCGAGCTGGTCAAGATTCTTGAACAGGTGGGCGTGACCTGCATCATGGTGACGCACGACCAGGAAGAGGCCATGACCATGGCCGACAGGCTGGCCGTCATGAGCGAAGGCCAGATCGTTCAGTGCGGCACCCCCCATGATGTGTATGCCTTCCCCAACTCGCGCTTTGTCGCCGGTTTTATTGGTTCGACCAATCTGTTCACGGGCACCATTGTCGTGGATGAGGCCGATCATGTATTGATCGACAGCGCTGAACTGACTCGGCCTTTGTATGTCAATCATGGGGTGAGCGAACCGCTGGGCATGGAGGTGCACGTGTCCATACGGCCCGAAAACGTCCGCGTGCTGCGCGAGCAGCCCGGGTCGGAGTCCAATTGGGGGCATGGCATGGTCAGCCATGTGGCCTGGATGGGGAGCTATGCCCGCTATCAGGTGCGTCTGGATAGCGGACAGATTGTCGAGGCCACTGTGCCCAGCCTGGCTCTGGCGCAGGCGGACGCGCCGGGGCTGGACGACGAGGTCTACGTGGCCTGGTCCAACGACAGCGCCACGGTGCTGCCGTCATGAAAGGCCTGCCCTGGCGCTCTGCGCGCTCACGCAGGCTGCTGGCCATAGCGCCGCCGTTTTTATGGTTGGGGCTGTTCCTGCTGCTGCCTTTTCTGCTGGTGCTGAAAATCAGCTTCTCGGATCTCAGATTTGGCATACCCCCGTACACACCGTTGGCGGAGCTCAAGGAACAAACCCTGACGCTGGCCCTGAGCTTGCGGGGCTACACCCTGTTGTTCACCGATAGCCTGTACATCTCCACCTATCTCAATTCGGTGAAAATGGCAGCGGTAACCACCGTATGGTGCATCGCCATTGGCTACCCCATGGCCTACTATATTGCGCGCTCGCGTCCCGCAACACGCAATCTGTTGCTGCTGGGCGTGATCCTGCCTTTCTGGACGTCGCTGTTGCTGCGCGTGTATGCCTGGGTCGGCATTCTGCGCAACGACGGCTTGTTGAACAATCTGCTGCAGTGGCTCGGTCTGATCGACGCGCCGCTTGAGATCTACCGTACCGACCTGGCGGTATACATAGGCCTGATCTACGCCTATCTTCCCTTTTTCATTCTTCCTCTGTATGCCAGCCTGGTCAAGCTGGACCTGCGTCTGCTCGAGGCCGCTTACGACCTGGGCGCGCGGCCATGGCGCGCCTTTCTGCGTATTACCCTGCCGCTGTCCATGCCCGGCGTGGTTGCCGGGTCCATGCTGGTTTTCATTCCGTCCGTTGGCGAGTACGTCATTCCTGAAATGCTGGGCGGCGCCAATACGCTCATGATGGGCAGGGTGATGTGGAATGAGTTCTTCAACAATGCCGACTGGCCCATGGCGGCGGCGGTGACCTGCGTCATGGTGCTGTTGCTGCTGATTCCGCTGGTCATCTTCCAGCGCAACCAGGCAAATCAGATGGATGCATACCGGAGGCGGGCATGACACGGCCCCATCCTGTGCTGCGCGCCGTCGTGCTGACGGTGGGTTACGCTTTTCTCTACCTGCCTATACTTTGCCTGATGGTTTTCTCGTTCAACGACTCATCCATGATGACGTCCTGGACGGGTTTTTCCTTGAAATGGTATGTTGAATTGTTCAACGACAAGGCCCTGCTCGATGCCGCCAGGTTGTCGCTGCTGATCGCGGCGCTGACGGCGACGGCGGCCGTCGTCATTGGCACCTGGGCCGCCTATGTGTTGGCCCGGATGGGGCGTTTTCGCGGCTTTTCACTGTACATCGGCATGGTAAGCGCGCCCCTGGTGGTTCCCGAGGTCGTGCTGGGCATTTCACTGTTGCTGATGTTCGTGGAAATCGGTGAACTGTTCGGCTGGCCCGATGGCAATGGCGTCTTCACGATTTGGGTGGGCCATGTCACGCTGTGCATGGCGTATGTCGCCGTGGTTATCCAGGCGCGCATACGCGACCTTGACCGTTCCCTTGAAGAGGCCGCACTGGACCTGGGCGCCACGCCCCTGAAGGTTTTCTTTGTCGTGACTCTGCCGCTGATTTTGCCGGCGCTGCTGGCGGCCTGGCTGCTGGCGTTCACCTTGTCGCTGGACGATGTGGTGATCGCTTCGTTCCTGTCGGGACCCGGCTACACGACTTTGCCGCTAGAGGTGTTTTCCAGGGTCAGGCTGGGCCTGAAGCCCGAAATCAATGCGCTGGCCACCTTGTTCATCGTGGTGGTTGGTCTGTTTGTGATTGTTGCCAACCGTATGCAGTGGCGCAAGCAATCTTCGTAAAGGATAAATGTTCAATGAGTACTGTACAGGTTTATGGACTGAAAAAATGCAGCACCTGCGTCAAGGCAATCAAATGGCTGGAGCAGCACAAGGTGGCTTTCAGTTTTACCGACTATCGCGACCATCCCATCGCGCCTGGTCAGCTCAAGGCCTGGGCTGGCGAGTTGGGCGGGTGGGAAAAGCTGGTCAACCGGGCATCCATGACGTGGCGCAATCTGCCCGACGAACGCAAGGCGCCGGGCGCCGATAATCAATGGCTGTCGCTGATCGCCGAGTATCCCGCGCTGGTCAGGCGGCCGGTCGCGCTGGCCAGCGATGGCAGCGTGCATGTCGGTTTTTCAGAAAAAAAGTACGGCGAACTGTTCGCCTGATCAAAAGGTCCAAGCATGCTCACCCAGACTGAACTCAAACAGAACGCGGCCAAGGCGGCCGTCCAGTTCGTGTTGCCCTTTCTGGCGCCCGACGTCATATTGGGCGTCGGCACTGGATCGACGGTGGATATCTTCATCGATACGCTGGCGCCGTACAAAAACCGTTTCCGCGGCGCCGTGTCCAGCTCTGAACGCAGTTCGGCACGCATGTCGGCGCTGGGCATCCAGGTGCTCGATCTGAATCAGGTGCAGACCATGCCCTGGTATGTCGATGGTGCCGATGAAATCGATCACGGCTTGAGCATGATCAAGGGCGGGGGCGGGGCGCTTACCCGCGAAAAAATCGTGGCATCGGTGGCCCGGCGCTTCGTGTGCATCGTCGACGAGTCCAAGCGAGTGGAAACGCTGGGCCGCTTTCCCTTGCCGGTCGAGGTTATACCGATGGCCCGCGAAGTCGTCGCCCGGCGGCTGGCGGATCTGGGCGGAACGCCGGTGCTCCGTGGCGATTTCGTGACCGACAACGGCTGCCAGATTCTTGATGTGTCGGGCCTGAGCATTACCGCTCCCGCCGAGATGGAAGCACGGATCAACAATATTCCGGGTGTGGTCAGCTGCGGCCTGTTTGCCCTGGCGGGTGCCGATATCGTATTGATGTCCACCCAGGAAGGCGTCCGGCAGTTCGAAAGGGATGCGCAGCAATAATACATTGTCATAATCACGTCATAATTGGCGCGTAGCCTTGCAGGGCGGGCGTGGGCTACACAATCGACGATGATAGTGCTACGCTACTTTATTACTTATTTTTGCGCTGACCAAAGGTTGACATGATCGAGCATACCAACAAGCAATTCCATACCGACCTTGAAATGACCCGTTCCCTGTTCCTGCAAATGGGCGGGCTGGTCGAGGCCATGGTCAAAGACGGTATGACTGCCCTGGCCACGGGCGACATGAGCCTGGTCGACAAGGTGCGCGAGCGTGAAAAAGAGGTGAATGGGCTCGAAGTCGATATCGACGAACGGATCAGCCTGCTGATTGCCCGCAACCAGCCTACCGCAGTCGACCTGCGCCTGCTGTTGTCGGTATCCAAGATGCTCACCGATATGGAGCGCTGCGGCGACGAGGCCGAAAAAATCGCCAAAATGGCCCGGCGCCTGCATGAAAACAACAGCAACTACGAGCCCGTGGTCGAACTGCGCCACATGTCCACCTTCGTCACTGTCATGATACGCGACGCGCTCGATGCGTTTGCCCGCATGGACCCCATCCACGCGGCGCAGGTCGTGCGCAACGACAAGGAAGTCGACAAAGAATGGAAGGGTTCGCTGCGTCATGTCATTACCTACATGATCGAAGATCCGCGCACCATTTCCCGCTCGATCGACCTGATCTTCATAGCCCGTGCGCTGGAACGCATTGGCGATCATGCCAAGAACATGGCCGAGCGGGTCATTTACATGGTGCATGGCGACGACGTGCGCCACACCGGTCTGAAGAATACCGAACGCCTGGCGCGCGGCGAGCCCTTGCTGACCGAAGCCGAGAGCAACTCGGCCGAGGCAGGCGGCAAGCAGTCCGACGACGCCCAAGTCCAGGCGGAAAGCAAGTAGGACGAATCCTCGCCCTGTGACGGCACCTGGGCTTGGCCAGCCGGCATGGGTGTCGAAGCAAGACGGGCAACCGAAAGGTTGCCCGTCTTGCTTCGTGTGCGCCTGGCATGAATGCAGGTTTCCGAGGAGCGGGCCGCCAGAGGCGGCCGCGCTTGTTCAGGCCGGCGGCGGCACGTAGCCCTGGGCCTCGACGTTGGCGTCTTCAAACAAAAAGCTTTGCATTTGTTCGGCCAGATACTTGCGGGCCCGGGCATCGGCCAGATTCAGACGGTTTTCATTGACGAGCCGGGTTTGGGTATCCATCCACTGGGCCCAGGCTTCCTTCGATATGCTTTGCCAGATGCGCACACCGAGTTCGCCGGGGTAGGGTGGGTAATCCAGGCCTTCGGCTTCGCGTTTGAGTTTTGCACATTGAACCATGCGTGCCATAAGAGTCTTACCTTTAGAACGAGTTGGCTAACCCTTCCATTGTACCGGGATGGCGGCGGCAGGTTTATGGCGGCTATCGGTGTGGGGTCGGCGTCGATGAGCCGCCCCGAGGCACACCGCAGGGCTCTGCCGCCACGGATGAATCCGCAGGGCAGTCCTGGCGCAGCAGCCAAGCCAGTAGCGGCCTATCAAAGCTTCTTGATGAAGACCAGGCTGTTGCGCGAACGGTTGTAATGCGCCTGCCGCTCTTTGGGCAAGTCTGAAAGGCCGCCTTGTACGAAGCCGCGCTTCATGAACCAGTGCGAAGTGCGGGTGGTGAGCACGAACAGGCGTTTTGCCCCCATGGAGCGTGCGCGCAGCTCGGCGTGACGCAGCAGCATCTCGCCTTCGCCCGCACCCTGCCATTCTTGTTGCACGATCAGGCAGGCCATTTCTGCCATGTGCTCGGAAAGATAGGGTATGACGGCCACGCAGCCATAAATGACGCCGTCGTGTTCCAGCACCGTGAACTTTTCCACGTCGCGTTCGATCACGGAGCGGCCGCGTGGCACCAGCGTGCCGTCGGCCTCGAGCGGCTCGATCAGTTGCACAATGGCGCCCACGTCGTCGACGGATGCCGGGCGAAGATCATCCAGTGTGTCTTCCACCACCATGGTTCCAACGCCGTCGTGCGTGAAAATCTCAAGCAGGACGCTGCCGTCCAGCGTGTAGGGCACAAGGTGGGCCCGCGCGACACCACGCTTGACCGCGCGCGAGGCATGGGACAGGAAGAAGGCGGTGTCTTCATCCAGATTGCCCTCCGCCAGCAGCTTGTCGGCATCTTCCCGGGCCAGCTCGGTATCCACCGAACCATCTTCATCGCGCACCGTGCGGTTCTGAGTCAGGAAGATCAGTTTTTCGGCGCGCAGGGCAATGGCCGCGCTGGTCGCCAGGTCTTCCATGGCCAGATTGAAGGCTTCGCCGGTGGGTGAAAAACCCAGCGGCGAAAGCAGCACGATGGCACCTTGATTGATGACGCTTTTCATGGCGTCAGTATCCAGCTTCCGGACAGACCCCGCGTGCTTGTAGTCGAGGCCGTCTATGACGCCGACTGGCCGGGCCGTGACGAAATTACCCGAAATGACACGGACCTGGGCGTGCGACATGGGTGTGTTGGGCAGCCCCTGGCTGAACGCGGCTTCGATATCGAGGCGAATTTCGCCCGCGGCTTCCTTGGCGCACTCAAGCGCCTCGGCACTGGTGGGCTCTGTGCCTCGTCCGAACTGAATCTGGTAACCTTTCAGTTTGAGTTGCTCGTTGACCTGCGGGCGCGAGCCGTGCACGAGGATCAGCTTTACGCCCAGCGCCGATAACAGCGACAAGTCTTGGATAAGCGTATTCAGGGCGCCGTCGCTGACCAGTTCTCCACCGAAAGCCACCACAAAGGTCTTGCCGCGAAAGTCATGCACATAAGGGGCTACCTCGCGAAACCATCGCACAAACTGGGCCGGAGCGAATTCAGGGGCGTCCTGTGCAGATAGTGTCGTGTCGGTATCAATGTTGCTCATGTCGTCGTTCAGGATCTCGGCAAAGGGTTTTGTGTCCATCCAAAATTATAATGACGGACAGCACATACTAAAGAAGTTTCATGCAAGCGCCAGTTAATTTGTCGGAAAACACACACACAAGAAGCGATGCCGGCGGTCGAAAAGACCCGCACAAGGCGCGTCAGGACAGGCGCGCGCCCCGGCCCGACCGGCCCTTGCCGCCCTTGCATTATCCCGAGGACTTGCCTGTCAGTGCCCGTCGCGATGACATCGCACGGGCGATACGCGATCATCAGGTTGTCATCGTATGCGGTGAGACGGGGTCGGGCAAGACGACGCAGTTGCCGAAAATCTGCCTGGAGCTGGGGCGCGGCCGCCAGAAAATGATAGGGCATACCCAGCCACGCCGGCTTGCGGCCACGTCGGTGGCCAAGCGGATTGCGCAAGAACTGAATACCGAACTGGGCGATTGGGTGGGCTACCAGATACGCTTCAACGACCGCACCGGGCCCAACGCGTCGGTCAAGCTGATGACGGACGGCATTTTGCTGGCCGAGTCGCAACGCGACCCCCTGCTGCGCCGCTACGATACGATTATTATCGATGAAGCCCACGAACGCAGCCTGAATATTGATTTTTTGCTGGGTTTTCTGCTGCAGTTGCTGCCCAGGCGGCGCGACCTGAAGCTCATCATTACGTCGGCCACCATCGATGCCGACCGCTTCGCCCGGCATTTTGCGCAGCAAGACCGCCCGGCACCAGTCATCGAGGTGTCGGGCCGACTGTATCCCGTCGATATCTTGTATCGACCAGTGCAACAGGACAAGACGGGGCAGGGTGCCGAAGCCGCCAGCCGCCGCTCCGTTGCCGACGAGGAGCGCGATCTGATAGATGCTGTGGTCGATGGCGTGGACGAATGCGCACGCCAGGGTCCGGGCGACGTGCTGGTTTTTTTGCCCGGCGAGCGTGAAATTCGCGAAACCGTCGAGGCGCTGCGCAAGCATCATCCCCCCGGCACCGAGGTTCTGCCGCTCTATGCGCGCCTGTCCCAGGCCGAGCAGGAGCGCATCTTCCGCCCCCAGGGCAACACCAGGCGGATTGTGCTCGCCACCAATGTGGCCGAAACCTCCTTGACCGTACCGGGCATCCGCTATGTGGTCGACAGCGGTCTGGCACGCGTCAAACGCTATTCCTGGCGCAACAAGGTCGAGCAGCTGCGCATAGAGCCCATCAGCCAGGCATCGGCCAATCAGCGCGCGGGCCGTTGCGGCCGCATTGGTCCGGGCGTGTGCGTGCGCCTGTACGATGAAACGGATTTCAAGCAGCGTGCACCCTTTACCGATCCCGAGGTGCTCCGCTCGTCACTGGCGTCGGTCATCCTGCGCATGAAGGCCCTGAAGCTGGAGGACATCGAAACCTTTCCTTTCGTCGACCGTCCGCCGGGGCGGGCGATTGCCGATGGCTACCATTTGCTGCAGGAGCTGGGCGCGCTCGATGAGCAGAACCAACTGACCGAAGTGGGCGGGACGCTGTCGCGCCTTCCGGTCGACCCGCGCCTTGCGCGCATGATATTGGCCGCCAAAGATCAACATTGCCTGAACGAAATCCTGATCATTGCGTCAGCCCTGTCGGTGCAGGATCCGCGCGACCGTCCCATGCAGGAACGCGAGGCTTCCGAGGCGGCGCATGCCAAGTTCGGCGACGACAAGTCCGAATTTATTGCCTATTTGAAATTATGGCGCTGGTATGGCGAGCAGGTCGAGCACAAGGCGTCCCAGCGCAAGCTTGTGGCCTTGCTGCGCCAGAATTTCCTGTCGCCGCTGCGGCTGCGCGAATGGCGCGATGTGCATAGTCAGCTGGCATCGCTGGTGGGAGAGCAGGGCTGGCGCCTGAACACCCTGGAGGCCACCTACGAACAGACCCATATGGCCTTGCTGGCCGGCCTGCTGGGCAATATAGGCCTGAAAAGCGAGGAGGCGGCCGGCTACCAGGGCGCGCGCGACATACGCTTCCAGATACATCCGGGTTCCAGGCTGGTCAAAAAGGCCGGCCGCTGGATTGTCGCGGCCGAGCTGGTCGAAACCACGCGGCTGTATGCGCGTTGCGTGGCGCGCATCGACCCGGCATGGCTGGAAAAGGCCGGCGCCCACCTGATACGACGCAGTTGGTCCGACCCCCGTTGGGAGAAAAAAGCCGGGCAAGTGGTGGCCAATGAGCGGGCCACTCTGTACGGCTTGCCGGTTTATACCGGACGCCGCGTGCACTTCGGCAAGATTGATCCGGTACAGGCCAGGGAATTGTTCATCAGGCAGGCCTTGGTGCCCGGCGACATCGAATCGTCGCTGCCATTCCTGAAGCACAACCGCCAGCTTATCGCCTCGATCGAAAAGCTCGAGCATCAGACCAGGCGGCCCGATATTCTGGTGGACGACGCCCTGATCCATGCGTTCTACGATAAGCATCTCCCGGCCGATGTCTACCAGACCGCGACGCTGGAAAAATGGCACCAGGGCCTGGACAAGGAGCAGGCACAGGCTTTGCGGCTGACTCGCGACGCCCTGATGCGCCACGATGCGGCGGGCATTACGACCGATGTTTTTCCCAAGACGGTTGAGTGGCAGGGGGTGCAGATGGCGCTCGACTATCACTTCGAGCCAGGGTCCGTTCGCGACGGCGTCACACTGACGGTTCCATTGTTTGCCCTGAATCAGATCGATCCCATGCGCTGCGAATGGCTGGTGCCGGGCATGCTCAAGGAAAAAACGCATTTGCTGCTCAAGTCCCTGCCGCAGAAAATGCGGCGCCATTGCGTGCCCTTGCCGGACTACGCCGCCGGTTTTGCCGAGCGTTGGTTCGAGCGGGCTGTCCATCCCGACAGGGGACTGCTGGAAGCCATTGGCGCCGACATGTGGGAGCAGGTCAAGGTCAGGCCCTTGCGCAGCGATTTCAAGCCCGAGAATCTGCCGGCCCATCTGTTCATGAACTTCAAGGTGGTGGACGAGCACGGACGCATGTTGTCGGGCGGGCGCAATCTGGACCAGCTCAAGGCCGAGCACGGCCGGCAGGCACAGGCCTCGTTCCAGAAGGTGGCGGCGCGCGACGACCAGATTGCCCAGGCCCTGGCGCACGAGCAGCTCACCGACTGGACTTTCGGCCCCTTGCCCGACATCATGGAAATTCAGCGCAAGGGGCAGTCGTTCATCGGCTATCCGGCTTTGGTGGACAGGCAGACGCACTGCGATCTGGATGTGTTCGATGATCCCTCCGATGCCCGTCAGCAGCATCACGCTGGCTTGTTGCGCCTGTTTCGCCTTGCCCTGCGGGAGCAGGTGAAATTCCAGGAAAAGAACATCGCCGACCTGACGCGGATGAGCATGCTGTACATGAGCCTGGGCACGCAAGAGGAATTGCGCCAGCAGATTATCGACTGTGCGCTGGATCAGGCCTGCCTGGGTGAGCCATGGCCCGCCGATCAGCCCGGTTTCGAGCAGCGGCGTAGCGATGGCAAGGCGCGCCTGGGATTGCTGGTGCAGGAAATTGCCCGGCTCGCGGGCCAGGTGCTGATGGAATGGGCCGCCCTGCAGAAGAAGCTGCCTCAGGCCAAGCCGCATGCGGCCGCCTATGCCGACCTGCAAAAACAGCAGGCCGAGCTGATGGGGAAGTGGTTTCTGCGCAATACACCGTATCGCCAGCTAAAACACTATCCGCGTTATCTGAAGGCCGCCCAGGTGCGCATCGACAAATTGCGTGCCGATCCCGCCCGGGATGCGCGGCTGATGGCCGAGATGGCGCCCTTGCTGGTGCAGTATCAACGTGCCTTGTCGGGCTTGAAGGGGGCCAGGGACGCGCAACTGGACGAGTTCCGCTGGCTGCTGGAAGAGCTGCGTGTCGCCTTGTTTGCGCAAGAATTACGCACGCCCATGCCGGTTTCCGCGAAGCGCCTGCAGAAAACGTGGGCGGCCATGCAGCGCTGAGTGCCGGCGCTGCATGGC
>JBATWU010000154.1:0-2427 GCA_049672825.1 Pusillimonas sp. | reverse complement strand
GGGAAGCACTGGGGATCGAGGCCGTTCCGTCACTCAACATCGATGAATCCGCCGCTGATATCCGCGACCTCATGGACTATCTCTATGGCTCTGCGAATACCCGGTGGGGTGCGCAGCGGATCGCCGATGGCCATCCCCAGCCATATAAGGTGCGCCGCATCCAGCTCGGCAACGAGGAGGCGGTCGACGACGCTTATTATGCGAAGTTCGAGGCGTTGGCCGAAACGATCTGGGCCTATGATCGCGACATCCGCCTTGTCGTCGGCGACTTCACCTTTGAGGATGTGATCGAGGATCCGTTCGGCTTCACCGGCGCTCGCAAGATCAAAAGCCTCGCCGCGCACCAGAAACTTCTGCAACTGGCGGCCAAATGGAACGCCGAAATCGACTTCGACGTTCACCTGTGGACCCGCAACATTCAGGATCCCGGCCGGATTCGGAAGGAAGGCAATCTGCACGGCCAGATTCTGGCGCTCGACAGCTATGCATCCTCGCTCCGCGCACTGGCACCCGGAGGAGCACGCTTCAAGGTCGTGGTCTTCGAGTTGAATGCGAACAGCCACGACCTCGATCGCGCCTTGGCCAATGCCTATGCCATCACGGCACTTCAGCGGCGCCCTTATATCGATCTGATCTCGTCGGCGAACGGGCTTCAGGTCGATGGTCAGAACGACAACGGCTGGGACCAGGGCCTGATCTTCATGGATCAGGGCAGGGTCTGGGTGCAGCCGCCCTATCACGTCCACCGGATGATCGCCGGATCACAACGCGCGAATGTCCTGAAGATCGACATCAACGGGCACGACGAGCAGGTCGAAGCGACGGCGTTCCAGGATGCCGCGGGCATCTCCCTGCACCTTGTCAATGCCGCGAAGGACGCGATCGCATACGACATCGACTTCGGTCGCCGCGCCGCGGGGGCCGACGTGGATGTGACGATGATTGGCAACGATCGTGGCACGGCGCTGAACACGGCGTCGAATCCCGAAAACATCGCGCCGGAGACGTCGACGTTCAAGCTCGATGGCGATGGCCGCGTGACCTACGAACTGCCGCAACGCTCGTTCACCACGATGCAGATCACGTGGCGCAAACGATGATCGCGCCACGGCCGGCCCGTTCATATGACGCTTGCGCACAAAATATAGATAATCTATATAAACGCCATGAGCGGATTCAAAGACAGGCCGGACGACCGGAAGCGCGATGATTGCCGCTATGATTTCACACGAAACGACCCCTTCGACCGCACATCGCCGATACGAATGGTCGTCGACTGCCTGGTTGGCAGCCGCGACTATATGAAGGCGATCCGCGACCATGTCGTCGCGGAAGACGCCATCGCCATCTGGTATTTCGGACAGAATGGGTTCGTTCTGAAAGGGTCGAGCGGAACGCTGTTCGGCATCGACCTTTATCTCAGCAACAGCTGCGCAACGACCTTCGCGGACCGTCCGTTCCGTCTCGACCGGCAGCTTCCCGTCTTCGTCGAGCCCGAGGATCTGGACGTCGACTATTTCATCACGACGCATTCGCACGACGATCACGCGGACCCCGAAACGATCCGGCGGCTGGACCGATCGCGTATCAAGGCCTTTGTGGGACCGTGGGATTCGCTGCGCATCTTCGCCGAGTGCGGGGTCGACGAGGCGCAGTGCATCCTTGTTCATCCGGGCCAGCGGCTGGACCTGCCCGACGGGACGACTCTGACGGCGACCTTCGCGCTGCCGACCGACGATACCGATCTCAACCACACCGGCACGCTGATCGAGTTTCCGAACGGCCTTCGCTTCTTCAATACCGGGGACACCGCCTTCGCCGACCGGCTGGGCGCGCTGCTGCCGCGCGACCTCGATATCTGCGCAATCTGCATCAACGGGGGCTTTCACAATCTGACGGCAACCGATGCCGCCCGGATCATCAAGGAACTGCGGCCCCGCGTCGCGGTGCCGTGCCACTATGACATGATGGTCAACAATGTCGGCGATCCCGACATGTTCAGGATGGCGCTGAGTCTGGTCGGCGCACCATCGGCGTTCCGGCAGCTGCGTTATTACGAGCCCTGGGTCTATCGCCGGCAGGATCATCCCTGATGGTCCCTATTCGGCTGAAAATACAATAATCTCGGAAGGACAAGGATGAATATATCGCTGGAAGGAAAGGTTGCCATCGTCACCGGCGCATCGTCGGGGATCGGCCTTTCCATTGCGCAGGCCTATCTGGACTGCGGCGCGGCAGGCGTGGTCGCGGTGTTTCGCCGCGCCGAGGTTCCCGAAGAGCTGGCGCGCGCCCAGGAAACCTGGCCGGGCAAGCTGGTCATCGTCCGCGGCGACGTCGCCGAAGAGCAGACGGCCATCGCTTTCACGAAGGCCGCGCTCGACCATTTCGGGCGGATCGACGTGATGGTGTCGAACGCGGCGATCAGCG
>JBATWU010000153.1:0-5795 GCA_049672825.1 Pusillimonas sp. | reverse complement strand
GCAATAAACAGGGTCCTCCCTCCCGCAAGACCATCGAGATCAACAAGTCCGCATCAGGATCGCCAAGTTTCCCCGGCCAGAGTTGCCCGGGTGCTGGGCCGGTGCCGGGCGACTTTGAGCCAGCCGCGGCATGGGTTGGCAGGCGCGGGCGTAAGAGGCCGCGCTGTCCGAAGCCTAAAACCGTCCGGGGGACGGTTTTAGGCAAGTTCGCGGCCGACCGCGCCTGCCAGCCCGTGCAAGGGTACCCCCGCAGGGGGCGTAGCGATGGAGCCCGGCACCGGCCCAGTACCCGGGCAACGCCGCAAGAAGCAAGAACACCCTGAATGCCAGACTGCAATTTCACCGCAGCAGCCATCCACCCCATCGGCATGGCATTGCCCTTGTGTAGCGCTCTGCTCAAACCCAGCCTCAAGCAGCCGTAAACAACTTGAATCGAAAATGCGCCAGGGACTGCCAATACTATTCAAGAAAATCACGTTGAGGCTAGAGCGGGTTGAGCGCCGGGCGCCCACCGCGGCAAAGCGCACCCGGCAACAGAGGCGAGCGGTCAGCCGGTGCCCCGGTTTTCCAACAGCATCACCAGCTTGCAGTCGGGCCGCGTCGCCAGGCGGAAAGTAATCTGCTGATAACGCAGCATGCCTTGTACGGGATGGTTGAACTCCCGCAAACCGCCCTCCCTGTCCACCACCGCATGCCGCGTCCACCAGTGGGCAAACACCGGACTGGACTGCAGCAGCTCGTCGAGCACCGCCTGCACATCCGGCTCGTCGGCGTGAATGGCAACATCAGCCCTGAACTCGGCCACGACCCGGCTGGCGCGCTGCTCCCAGTCCACCACCAGATCCCGGGCCGCCGGGTCGCTGAAAATATAACGCAGCAGATTGGGGCTGCCATCCCTATCGGGCCAACCGTCGAACAAGTGCAGCAACGGAGCATTGCGCGCCAGCACATTCCAGCAACGGTCAAGGATATAGGCCGGCGCAGTCACACTGTGCACACAGTCGGCCAGATAGGCCGGAAGCGGCGTCACATAATCACTGCCGTGTTCGGGGTCGGCGCACTCCGCCAGTTCGAACAGATAATGGCGTTCGGCCCGCGCCAGACCCAGCACCGACGCCAGCCTGGCCCAGACGCCGGCCGACACCGAGACGTCGCGCCCCTGTTCAATCCAGGTGTACCAGGTAACGCTGATGCCGCACAATTGCGCGATTTCTTCGCGCCGCAGGCCCGGAGTACGGCGTCGCACGCCGGGCGGCAAGCCGAAGGATTCCGGTTGCACCCTGCCCCGCGCCTGGCGCAGGAAGTCGCCCAGTGCCTTGCGCCGGACCGACGCCGCCTGCTCGGCGGACGACTGCATGCCAGTGCCGGGAGCCTCTTTCTGCATGGACTCGCCGCCGCTACCTTAGCGTGCTGGCCAGGCTGCGACGCACGTCTTCTTCGTCGCGGCCGCTGCGCCGCACATAATCGTTGACCTGATCATCGCCGATATTGCCCACATTGAAATACTGCGACATGGGATGGCTGAAGTAGAATCCCGACACGCTGGACGCCGGATACATGGCATAGCCTTCGGTCAGCTGCATGCCGATTTCTCCGGCCTCCAGAATCTCGAACATTTCTTTCTTGACGACATGCTCGGGGCAGGCCGGATAGCCCGGAGCCGGACGTATGCCCTGGTACTTCTCGGCGATGATGTCTTCATTGCTGAGTGACTCATCGGTGACATAGCCCCACAGATCGCGGCGCACGCGGGCATGCAGGCATTCAGCGAAGCCTTCGGCCAGACGGTCGGCGATGGACTTGAGCATAATGCTGGAATAGTCGTCGTTGTCGTCCAGGAAAGCCTTGTCGTGCTTCTCGATGCCCAGGCCGCCCGTCACCGCGAACATGCCGATATAGTCGGTAACGCCGGTATCTTTGGGCGCAATGTAGTCGGCCAGGCATTTATTGTCGACGCCTTCGCGCTTGACGGTTTGCTGGCGCACATTGCGCCAGGTCAGCAGCACCTCGGAGCGCGACTCGTCGCGATAAATTTCGATGTCGTCATCGTTGACGGTATTGGCCGGGTAAAAAGCCACGACCCCGCTGGCCGACAGCCAGCGGCCCTCGATGATTTTCTTCAGCATGGCCTGGCCTTCTTCAAAGACCTTGCGCGCCTGCTCGCCCACGACTTTGTCGTCGAGAATGGCAGGGTATTGGCCGAACAGGCTCCAGGTCTGGAAGAACGGCGTCCAGTCCAGAAATTGGGCAACCTCGGCCAGGTCATAATTCTTGAAGGTGCGCCGGCCGATGAATTTCGGCCTGGGCGGTGTGTAATTGGCCCAATCTATCTTGGGACGGTCGGCGCGCGCTTGCGCCAGGCTGACCAGCGGCGTGGCCTTGCGATTGGCGTGGCGCTTGCGCACCAGCTCGTACTCTTCGGCCACTTCGGCCAGGTAGGTGTCTACCTGGTCGGACATCAGGTTGGTGGCCACGCCCACCGAGCGGCTGGCATCCGGCACGTAAATCACCGGGCCCTCGTAGTTGGGGGCGATTTTCACGGCCGTATGCACGCGGCTGGTGGTGGCCCCGCCCACCAGCAAAGGCAGCTTGCGGCTGCGGAAATAGTCGTCGCGCTGCATTTCCGACGCCACGTAGGCCATTTCCTCGAGGCTGGGCGTAATCAGCCCCGACAGCCCCACGATATTGCAGTTTTCTTCCTTGGCCTTGGCCAGGATCTCGGCGCACGGCACCATCACGCCCATGTTCACGACTTCAAAGTTATTGCACTGCAGGACCACGGTGACGATATTCTTGCCGATGTCGTGCACGTCGCCCTTGACCGTGGCGATGACGATCTTGCCTTTCGACCGGACATCGCCGCCGGCGGCCTGGATCTGCCGTTTTTCCTCTTCAATGAAGGGAATAAGATGGGCGACCGCCTGCTTCATCACCCGGGCCGACTTGACCACCTGCGGCAGAAACATCTTGCCGGCCCCGAACAGGTCGCCCACGATATTCATGCCATCCATGAGCGGGCCTTCGATGACCTGTATGGGCCGCCCGCCCGCATCGGCGATCTTCTTTCGGACTTCTTCCGTGTCATCGACGATGAAGGTGGTGATGCCGTGCACCAGCGCGTGCGACAGGCGCCGCTCGACCTCTTGCTCGCGCCAAGCCAAGTCCTCTTCCTTCTTGGCGCCCGAACCTTTTACCGTTTCGGCCAGTTCCACCAAACGTTCCGTGGAGCTGCGCTCGTCGGCCGGATCGGTCTTGCCCAGAGGTTCGGGGCGGTCCAGCACCACGTCCTCGACCATGTCCAGCACGTTCTTGTCGATATCCTGGTACACGCCCAACTGCCCGGCGTTGACGATGCCCATGGTCATGCCCTGCTGGATGGCGTAGTACAGGAACACCGTATGTATGGCTTCCCGCATGGCCTCGTTGCCACGGAAGGAAAAGCTCACATTGGAAACCCCGCCCGAGACCCGCGCGTGGGGCAGGTTCTTCGTGATCCAGCCCGTGGCCTCGATGAAATCGACGGCATAATGATTGTGTTCCTCGATGCCGGTGGCAATCGCGAACACGTTCGGATCGAAAATAATGTCTTCGGGCGGAAAGCCCACCTCGTCGACCAGCAAGCGGTAGGCGCGTTCGCAAATCTGCTTGCGCCGTTCCAGATTGTCGGCCTGCCCTTTTTCGTCGAACGCCATGACCACGGCGGCGGCCCCGTACTTGCGGCACAGGCGTGCATGCTCCAGGAAGGCGGCTTCGCCTTCCTTCATGGATATGGAGTTGACCACCGCCTTGCCCTGGACGCAGCGCAGGCCCTGCTCGATAACCTCCCACTTGGAGCTGTCTATCATGATGGGCACCCGGGCAATATCGGGTTCGGACGCAATCATGTTCAGGAAGCGGCGCATGCAGACGGCCGAGTCCAGCATGGCCTCGTCCATATTGATATCGATGATCTGGGCGCCGTTCTCGACCTGCTGGCGCGCCACCGCCAGCGCCTCGTCGTATTTTTCCTCGCGTATGAGTCGCAGGAACATCTTGCTGCCCGTCACGTTGGTGCGTTCGCCCACGTTCACGTACAGAGAGTCCGCGTCGATATTCAGGGGCTCCAGGCCCGACAGGCGGGTTTTTACGGGCACCTGCGGCACCTTGCGAACCGGCAGGCTGGCTACTTTGTCGGCAATCGCCCGGATATGCTCGGGTGTCGTGCCGCAGCAGCCTCCGGCCATGTTGACCAGTCCGGCCTGCGCGAACTCTTCCAGCAGGGACGAGGTATCCGCCGGCGTTTCGTCAAAGCCGGTTTCCGCCATGGGATTGGGCAGGCCCGCGTTGGGGTATACGCACACATAGGTGTCGGAGATTTTGGACAGCTCCGCCACATAGGGCCGCATCAGGGCGGCCCCCAGGGCGCAATTGAGCCCGATGGTAATGGGCCGCGCATGGCGCACCGAATTCCAGAAAGCCTCGACCGTCTGTCCCGACAGAATGCGCCCGGACGCGTCGGTGACCGTGCCGGAAACCATGACGGGCAAACGCACGCCACGCGTTTCGAAGACTGTTTCCACCGCGAAAATGGCCGCCTTGGCATTGAGCGTATCGAAAATGGTTTCGATCAGGACGATGTCGATGCCGCCGTCGAGCAGGCCGTTCAACTGCTCGGTGTAGGCATCGCGCAGTTGCTCGAAGGTCACGTTGCGCGCCGCCGGGTCGTTGACATCGGGCGAAATGGATGCGGTCTTGGGCTGCGGCCCGAGCGCCCCGGCCACGAAGCGCGGGCGATCAGGCGTACTGTATTGATCACAGGCGGCGCGCGCCAGCCTGGCGGACTCGACATTCAGTTCATAGGCCAGTTCGGGCAGCCCGTAATCGCCCTGGGCAATGGCGGTCGCACCAAAGGTATTGGTTTCAATGACATCGGCGCCCGCTTCCAGATAGTCGCGGTGGATCTGGGCAATGATGTCGGGCCGCACCAGCGACAGCAGCTCGTTGTTGCCCTTTACATCCTTGAAGTGATCGGCGAAGCGTTCGCCACGAAAATCCGTTTCGCTTAATTTGTATTGCTGAATCATGGTGCCCATGGCGCCGTCGAGAATCAGAATGCGCTCACCGAGCAGGCGCGCGAACTGTGCGCCATGCGTATAGGAAGAAAGCGGATACGGTAAGGAAGGATAAGACACGCGGCAGGCCCGATAAAGGTAAAGCGGCGCGCGCCGGGACGCAAAGACATGCGCCCCGGCCGCGTCCGGACTGAATGGAACTGATGCCTATTGTATCGCCGGGCCATGCCAAGGCGGTAGCCGGCGCCATTGGCGGCGTTCCCGCCAGGCCCATTGTCCCGGTCCAATGGGTCGGCATCGCACCCGGCGGACGCAGGGGCGGCCTGTGCCGCTACTGCTTGAAGTACTTCGTGCCGCCGATATTCAGCAGTTGCCCATCGTAGCTGCACGACGCCGAGCCACCGGGTATTTTCTGGCGGCTCAGCACCTGCCCGCCGGCATCGCGGTAAATGCCTTCCTCGTATTCAAAACGCATACTGTCGTGCGAACCGCTGTAGCGGAAGTCGACATCGAAGGTATACGAGCGCGCGCCGCCATACGTGTGCTGCCACAGATGGCCGCGCCCGCGTCCATCGAAGGTCAGCTTGCTTAGGCCGGAGTTGGTGTCGTAGCGTCCATTGACCCGCCCGCAGCCGCTGCCCGACTGCGTCATGGCGGGCGGTGGCGGCTCCTGTTGCGGGACGGGCGCTGGCGATGTTGGAGCGGGCGAAGGCTGGTCCGGCTGTACCTCGGGCACCTCGGGCG
>JBATWU010000152.1:0-21774 GCA_049672825.1 Pusillimonas sp. | reverse complement strand
GGCGAATGTTGGGTGGGCCTGACAGCCTCTTTTCGTGCCAGCGCCAATCGGAGGGTCTAAAGCCGCCAAGATTCTCCTGCCGTAGTTGTTCGGTGTGGGTGGGGGTAGGCCGGCGTGTGGGCGTGCGCTGCGTGCTGACGAAGGGAGGCCGGGGGGTGTCGTCGGCCGCTGTCTGACCGAGCGTAGCGAGGGAGTTCGGCCGACGCCCGGCTGTACGAGGCAGACGCGGAAACAAGCACGCCGTGCCGGACTGCCCCTACCCACACCGGACAACGTCGTTAGAGCAGAATAACGTCACCACAGCAGAACAACGCCGCTAAAACAGTCTTGCCCCAAGACTGCACTGGCCAGAAAACGGCTGACTATTCCGACGCCAATTCCGCATCCGACAATTGATAGCGAAAGGGCAGGCCAGGCCTTTCATATACCTGCCAGACGACGGCATCCGCGCCGACCCTGAAGTCGGCCGTGGCCATGGTGTTTTCATTGTCGCTGTCATCGGGCGCATCGCGATAGATGGGCAGTTCCGGATCGTCCCGGTCGGCCAGGATGCGCAGCGGATCGTGCTGCCCCTGCGCAAGCAGCGCATCGCCGCGCGCCTGCCGCATACGCGAAGAGTCGGTAATGACCTGCGGGAAGTCGGACATTTCGGGATGAATAATATGATTGGCATGGACGCCGGGCCGGTCGATGGACCGCGTCGACACGCCCCGCGCATTGAACTCCACGCTCAGTAGATCAGCACGGCCTTTCTGGGCCATGCTCAAATGGAAGCCGCCTGCTTTCGGATGGCTGTCCAGCAAATCGCGGCATGATTCCAGCGAAGCTTGCTCCAGCAGGGCGCGGCAAAGTACCATGCGCGGGACGCCGGGCGATACCTGGCGCGAGCGCAGATTGTTCACGGTGATGGCGAGGCCATGCTGGTTGGCCGCAAAAGTGTGGCCTGGCAAAGAGGCCGGATAGACGAACGAGGCGAAGCTCGGGGCATTGTCGGGTTTGAACAGGCCGATGCCGCAGTGTCCCGCGAAACCCGGATCACCGTCTTCGTTGTGGGTGATGCGCGGCCCCTTGGCGCTGGGCAACTGTACTGTCGTGCAGCCATCGGGCGACATGGACCAGACGTCGCCGCGGCAGTTCCACAAGAGAACGTCTTCAAAAGGCAGATCGAGCCCATCGGCCAGGCCTTGCAGTTCTTGCAGGATGAGCGGAAAGTGCTGCTCGACAAGGGCGGCCATGTGCCGGGCGGTCTCGCTGCCGCGCCACGACATGACGCTATGCCAGGAGGGGGAATTGATCAGGAAATCGTGCGCCGACGCGGCGCCGAACCGGCCCAGCGCAAAACCGCATTGGTAAGGGGATCCGGATAGTTCGATGAGAGAGAGCATGGCGTTCGAAGAGGGCTGGTTACTTGGCGCTGATGTAGGCGCCGGTCTGGTGCAATTGGTTCTCGGCGTGTTCGATGCCGCCGATGGCCTGGCTGCCGGCTTTGGCCAGCAACTGTTCGATGAGCAGTTCGACGAGCGCGGTTGCAGAGGCGCTCGATGGAAAGAAAGAAGGGGTTTCCGTCGAGAAAATCAGGGTGCAGTCCGCCTCGCGCGCGATGGGCGCCACGACACTATCGCAAATGGCGATGACGCGGCACCCCGCCTGGCGGGCGGCATGGGCAACGCGAACGGCTTCCTGCGAGTACGGCTCGAAGCCGATGATGACGACGGCATCGGACGAGGCAAGCGCGCGCAATTCCATTTCCAGGGTGCCGGCATCGCCGCGCAGCATGGCGACCGAAGGCCGGAACAGTCGGTACAGGTACTGGAAGCTGAAGGCAGGCGCGAACGATGCGCGAAAACCCGCGACATAAACGTGCTTGGCCCGCGCCAGCAGCTTCACGGCTTGAGGAAGACGGTTGATATTGTCGGGTTCCAGCAGCCGGATGTTGTCGGTTTGGGCCATGACGGCGCGCCCCAGCGCGTTGCGCGGATTCTTGTCTCGCATCAACTCGCGCGCCTGGTCGGCGTAACGGCGCGGCGGGCGTTGAAGCGAATGGACAAAGACGTGCTTGAGACCGTCCCAGCCTCCGTAGCCCAGTGACTGGGCCAGGCGCACGAGGGTGGCGGGCTGTACGCCCGCCTGAGCCGCCACCTTGCGCATGGAGGCGACGGGAATCTCGGCCGGGAAGTCCAGCAAGTACTTGGCCCCCACCTGGAACTGCGGCGTCATGGCGGCAAAGTCGCGCTGGATGCGTTCGGTCAGGGCATCCAGGGTGGAAGGCGGAGATAAGGCGAGGTTCTTGTCGTTCACTGCGGATGAGTCTGCCGGTGGTGGGGCTAATTGAAATCGCGTCCGAAAATTGCAACAGTTTTGAGCGCATGTGGTGCTGCAAGCATGATTATATTGATTTATTTGTTGTGGTGTATATCATTAATACAACATTTGTTGAATTATAGGGCCAAGGCGCCATGACTCACGTATTTCACCGTAATCCCCAACAGCAGCTTGCCTTTGCCGTGCGCGGCCAGGGCATAGAATTGTTCGATCAGGACAACAAGTCGTATATCGACGCCTCGGGCGGCGCCGCCGTGTCCTGCCTGGGGCATGGCCATCCGGTCGTTATCCAGGCCATCAAAGATCAGCTCGATCAGATTGCCTACGCCCACTCGTCGTTTTTTACCACCCAGGCGGCCGAAGATCTGGCCGACTTTCTGGCCGAGCGTTCACCTGGCGATCTGAACCACATTTACTTTTTGTCGGGCGGCTCCGAAGCCATCGAAGCCGCACTCAAGCTGGCGCGCCAATACTTTGTTGAAATCGGTCAGCCCACGCGCCGCCATTTCATTGCGCGCCGCCAAAGCTATCATGGCAATACGCTGGGAGCGCTGGCCATAGGCGGCAATGCGTGGCGGCGCGAGCCTTTCCTGCCTTTGCTGGTGCCGGCCCACCATGTGTCGCCCTGCTATGCCTATCGCGATCAGCTTGCGGATGAAACCGAAGAACAGTACGCCGAGCGCCTGGCCCAAGAGCTGGACCAGCAAATTCAGGCGCTGGGGGCTGAAAATGTGGCCGCCTTCGTGGCCGAAACCGTGGTGGGCGCCACCGCCGGCGCGCTGGCGCCCGTCAAGACTTACCTGAAGCGTATTCGCGAAGTGTGCGACCGGCACGGTGTTCTGCTGATTCTGGACGAGGTCATGTCGGGCATGGGCCGTACCGGCCATTTGTTTGCCTGCGCCGAAGACGGCATCGTGCCCGACATCATCACGATTGCCAAGGGTCTGGGCGCGGGCTACCAGCCCATAGGCGCCATGGTCGCCAGCAGCCGCATCTTTGACGCCATCGTGGCCGGCAGCGGTTTCTTCCAGCATGGGCATACCTATATGGGGCACGCCACGGCATGCGCGGCGGCTTTGGCGGTGCAGCGTGTGATTGAACAAGAGCAGCTGCTGAACAATGTGCTGCAGCGCGGCGAGCAGTTGCGCAGCGAACTGCGCAGTGTGCTGGGCGGCCATCCCAATGTCGGCGATGTGCGCGGACGCGGCTTGTTCGTGGGCGTTGAGTTCGTGCAGGACAAAGCCAGCAAGGCCACGCTGGATCCGGCGCAAAAGACGCATGCGAAACTGAAGAAGCAGGCCATGCAGAACGGCTTGCTGATGTACCCTATGGGCGGCACCATAGATGGCGTGCATGGCGACCATGTGCTGCTGGCCCCGCCCTTTATCTGCAAGCCATCCGACATCACTGAAATCGTGTCGCGTTTTGCCAGCACGGTCAGGCAGGTGCTGCCCGACTGATTTATTTGTGACTGCGCCGCAGGCGCCGGGGGCGCAATCTGGCCTGGCCTGCCCCTGACGATCCGGTTCCGTGCTCAGGCGGCCAGGTCTGCGAGCACGTCGGCAAGCACCCGAGCGCCATTGGCCAGATCCCGCGGGAGCGTGAATTCAGCTTCGTTGTGCGTAATGCCCAAATGGCAAGGCACGAATATCATTCCCGAGGGCGCGACCTCGTTCAGATACCTGGCGTCATGTCCCGCTGCCGAATTAATGTCTCGAGAGGTGAGGCCGAGCCTATGCGCCGTTTCGGTGATTTTTTTCTGGATCTGCGGCGAGAAGCGTAGCGATGCAGCGGATGAAAGCGCTTCAACAGCGACCTCGCAGGGTCCCGCGTGCGCTGGGCAAATGTCATGAATGGCATCGCCCATGGCGCTCAGCACTTCGGAGTCGGGATGGCGCAGATCAATGGAAAATACCACTTTGCTGGGAACGACCGATGGCGCATTGGGTTGAACGCTTAAGCGGCCAACCGTGAATTTGACGATATCTTCCTTGTCGTGCAAGTGTGCCGCCAGCGCCTGAATAATGGCCACGCTGGACAGCAAAGCGTCTTTTCGTTCCGCCCGGCAGGATGTGCCGGCATGGGCCGCCTCGCCCGTTACCGTAATGAGATACGTCTTTTTACCCTGGATGCCCGTCACGACACCGATAGAGATATTCTCTTTTTCCAGCACGGGCCCTTGCTCGATATGTGCTTCGACATAGGACGCAATGGGAAACCCCAAAGCGCGCATGGGCAGCGTTCGCAGCGCTTCCCTGGCGGCGTCCAGCGCTTGTCCGACACTCATGCCTTGCGCATCGACAACCTGGCGGATTTCTTCCAGCGAGCGGGCGTGGGAAAAAGCAGCGGATCCAGCCATGCCGGGCGCGAATCGCGAGCCTTCCTCGTTCATCCAGGCCACGATGTCGATATGCCGTCTGAGCTGGATGCCTGAAGCTTTGATGGCTTCCACCGCTTCGAGTGCGGCAAGCACGCCGAATGCCCCATCGTATTTTCCTCCGGTGGGTTGGCTATCCAGGTGGGACCCCGACAATACCGGTTCGGCCTGGTCATCACGGCCTCGTAGTCTCAAGAAAAAATTGCCGGCCGGATCGATGGAGGCGCTAAGGCCCAGCTCTGCGCCCCAGCGCACCATTTCTTTGAGCGCCAGAATATCTTCCGCGGAGAGGGCTTGCCTGTTCACTCCGCCCTTATCGGTGGCCCCAATACATGCCATGGCCTCGATTCGTCGTGATAAGCGCGCTTCTTCGACGTAATGGGAAGGATGCTGGGTCATGATGTTTTCATTACTTCCGCCGCAATGGCCCGGGGATCCCGTGGACTCCACCGCTCTTGCTCCACGCTTGCCAGAAAGTCCGCCACAAGAGAGTTGAACAGCGCAGGCTCTTCAAGATTCAATGTGTGTCCGCTTTTGGGTAAAACCGCCAGGCCGCACGCCGGCACGGTTTTCTTCAAAAAAATACCGGGCTGCAGGCAATGGTCGTCTTCGTCGCCAACCATGACCAGTGTTGGCACCGTCATTTTCTTGAGCTCGTCCTCGAGGTCGTAAATAGAAGGCCTGCGAGCCTGTACGCCCCGCATGGTCAGTGCGGATCCGGTTGCCGAGTGCTCGCCCAGTTGGCGGGCGAACTCTTCCCATCCGAGTGGGTCCTTGAGCTGAAAGATGATGCGGGATGCGGCCAGAGAATACACTTTGGCAAATGCTTCGGCGCCTTGTATCTCGAATTGTCGGGCCACCTCGAGCGAAACATTGCGAAAGTAGTCTTCGAATTCCTTTTCGGCGCCGTAGCCGGCTCCGGCCACCACCAGCGAGAGCGCGTGGTCCGGATGTGTTAAACCAAAATGCAAAGTGGCAAACCCGCCCATGGACAAGCCCACCACGTGGGCTTTGGGTATCGACAGACCATCCAGAACCGCTTTGATGTCGCTCACGGCGATCTTTTGGGAGTACTGTTCAACGTCCTCGGGAACGTCAGAGGGCGGGTATCCGCGCGCGGCGAACCGGATGCATCGGTAGCGTCGGCTGAAGTAGCGCATTTGAGGTTCCCAACTGCGAATATCGCCGCCGAATTCATGGACGAATATGATGGGAGTGCCCGTGCCTGCTTCTTCGTAGTACAGGCGGACGCCGTCTTGCGTTGTTATATAAGGCATAGTTCGACCTCAAGAATCAGTGCGCTGCTATTGACACAGCGGAGAGCGCCCGGTGAAAACCTGGCACGGGCCTTTAAATGATGGAACCGCGTGATGCGATGCCGCCATCGATCGTGACGATAGTGCCTGTAATGTATCCGGCTCGATCGGAAGCCAGCCATACAATCAGGTCTGCCACTTCGCGCGCCTCGGCGGGACGTTTGGCGGGGTACTTGTCAAACAGCTCTTCCCAGCGGCTTTCATCGTTATACCAATCTTTTGCGCGGCGCTTCATCAGCTTGACCATGCGGTCGGTTGCAACCGGACCAGGATTGACGCCCACGACTCGTATGCCTTCATCCAGGCTGCGGCCCCCGACGCCGCGCGTGAACGCCATCATGGCCGCATTGCCCGTGGTGCCGATAATATAGTTCGCATCGGGGTTTTCGCCTGAATTGCCGATGTCGTTCACAATGACGCCGGAGCCGCGTTTTTTCATATGGGCGTAGATCTCGCGCGTGAGCGTCACATAGGAAAAAATCTTCATGTCCAGGCTATTGCGCCAATCTTGGTCGGTAAGCTTGTCTATCGAGCCGGCGCTGGAGTCCGCGGCATTGTTGACGAGGATATCGACATCGCTGCACTTGGCGGCCAGGTCGATGACGTTTTCTGTGTTCGACAAGTCGGTGGAATGGATTTCTACACGGACGCCATAAGCCGCCGAAAGCTCGTCCCTGGCCGCCTCGAGGCCTTGCGCGGACCGGGCCGCCAGGTGCAGGACTGAAATACCTTCTTGAGCAAAACTATGAGCCGTAGCCAGGCCGATGCCCTTCGACGCGCCGGTGATGAGCGCTGATTTACCTTTAAAGTTCAGATCCACTTTTGTCCCCTTGGTCCTATGATGTGTTCACGGAATAATATACAAAAAAAAGAAATTAGTATACCTATAGAGCTAAAACAATATCATCCAGCCAATCGTCACATATTCTAGCTATGGCTTGCCTTTAGTGTGGTGTTTGAGCGTGCTGCAGGTCTCCGGTATGGGTTGATGTGTATTTTTCCTGTCTGAAAAGACACAAAAAAATTGTATATGGACATACTGAATATGCTTGACTAATATTTTTGTATACTTTAGTCTCATCCTAACCTCTACCAATAACGTAAACGACGTAGAACATAGGTTAGGAGAAGACAATGACGCTTAAAACAGTTCCCGCTATAGCTGCCGCCCTTGTGCTTGGTGTTGGTGTAGGAGTGACCGAAGCGCAAGCCCAGGAAAAAGTGCGTTTCGCGTATTGCGTACAAATTCATATGGCCAATATGATGCTGATACAAGAATACGCCAAAAAGTGCGGTGTCGAGGTTGAGGTTTATCCCTTGCGCCGATATGCCGACATCCAACTTGCGCTGACCACGAATCAGGTGGACATGGCCGCTCTAGGTTACGTAAACCTGGGCCTCATGGAAGAAAAAAACTTCAAAGACTACAAGGTTGTGGCAGGGGTTTTCCGCGGGGGGCAAGGGTTGGTCATACGCAGCGATGTCCCGGTTAAAACCTGGAAAGACCTGGAAGGCAAAACCATAGGCACCGCGCCGAATAGTTATGTTGAACTGCTATTCAAGACCACGGCGATCCTGAACGGGGTCGACATCAACAAGGTCAAGACCATCAGTTTTGCAACGGGCGGCCCTCCCGCCATTCTGGCGCTGCGCGACAAACAGATCGACGGGTTCGCCATGTGGGAGCCCACCAATGCCGATGCTGTGTTAAGCGGTTCAGGCACCTACAGCACTCTGGATATCGGCGACAACCCAACGCGCCATGTGAATGGGCTGCTTGCCACCAACACCGAGTTTGCCGATAAGCACAAAGCCGCAGTCACCTGCATGGTTCGCGCCGTGGTTGAAACGACTGACGCGCTGAATGCCGACCCCAAGCTCTATCAAGACACCGCGCAGCGCGGGACAGGGGCCAGCCCCGAGGTCATCAAAACAGCAATACCGAGCGGCGAGCTTGATTACAAGCTTTATCAAAAGGAAGGCAAGGCACTGCTGGGGATGATGGCCGAAGCCAAGATCACGGCTACAGACACAACGGCCGCAATTGATCGCACCTTCGATTACACCTATCTCATGGATGTCACAGGAAAATCCAAACATGACCTCGGCGGCGAATAAATCAGTCATTCAGGTGCCGCCCCGAAAGGGGCGGCGCGGCAGTTCCACCGCGGGCGGAAGAGCGTCTTCGTCGTGGCAATGGCGGCGGATGGTGGGCCCCCTGTTTTGTCTGTTGCTCTGGTATGTGGCGACCGCCGCGGGTTGGGTCGATGTCCGTTATGTGCCGTCGCCCACCACGGTTGCCACTACCCTGTATCAATGGCTGTTCGCGGATCCCACCGGCGATCCATACACAGGAACATGGTTCATGCATGCGGGTAATAGTATTTACCGGGTGCTGCTGGGCTTTTTCATTGCCGCTGTTATTGGCGTGATCATCGGTGGGCTGATCGGCTGGTTCAAGCTCATGTCCGACCTGCTCGATCCGGTGCTGCAAATATTGCGTCCCATCCCCATCACTTCCTGGGTGCCTTTTGCGGTGATCTTCTTCGGCATACGGGACGCGTCGGCGATTTTCCTGATAGCCTTCGGCGCCATTTTTCCCATTATCGTCAATACCGCTGCCGGGGTGGCGGGTACTCCCCGAGGGCTGGTTCGCGCGGCGCGGATGCTCGGCATCCGCCGGCACATGCTGCTGCCCAGAGTCGTTATTCCTTCCGCCTTGCCTTATATATTCACCGGCCTGCGATTGGGTGTCGGGCTCGCTTGGGTTCTTGTCATTGTGGCGGAAATGCTGGCGGTTAAATCCGGCCTCGGCTTTGCCATGTGGGATGCGTATTACTTCTTGCGCATGGATATCATCATTGCTGCGATGCTGAGCGTGGGCTGCCTCGGCTTTCTTAGTGACCTGGCCATACAGCTGGTTGCTCGCTGGGCGCTTAAATGGAACAGGGGGCTGTAAAATCATGTCGACAATCATTGCCAAGACTCCAGAGGCTGCCACCAAGGCCCCGCCAAGAATCGTATGCCGGCAGCTCACCAAGAATTACTTCGATCTCGACTCCGGCCACGAGGTCAACGCCCTGAATGGCATTGACATCGATATTGCGGATGACGAGTTTCTGACCATACTCGGACCCAGCGGCTGCGGCAAGACGACATTCCTTAATATTGTTGCCGGCTTTGAGCAGGCGTCCGGCGGCAAGCTGGAATTGGATGGCGGCGTCATCACCGGCCCTGGACCGGACCGAGGGGTGGTATTTCAAGAATATGCCCTGTTCCCCTGGCTCGATGTGCAGGCCAACGTGGAGTTCGGCTTGCGTGAACGAGGCGTCCCCGCCAAGAAACGACAAGAACTGGTCCGAAAGCAAATTGCCGCGGTGGGGCTGGCGGGCTTCGAGAAACGCTATCCTCATGAGCTGTCGGGCGGCATGCGCCAGCGCGTTGCATTGGCGCGGGTCCTGGTGAACGATCCTAAAATCCTGCTCATGGACGAGCCGTTTGCCGCGCTCGATGCCCAGACCAGGACGCTTATGCAGGAAGAGTTGCTGAACGTTTGGTCCAGTGACAGGCGTGCCGTGATATTCATCACGCACAATATCGAAGAAGCTATTTTTCTGGGCGATCGCGTAGTGGTGATGACTTCACGGCCAGGGAAATTCAAAGAAATCGTGCCCGTCGATCTACCCCGGCCCCGCGATGTGACGTCAAAAGAGTTCAACGAAATTCGTCGCCACGTCACCGCCATACTGACCGATGAAGTGCACAAGGCATTCGCCCAGACATCAGGCCAGCCGGCGTAGGCGCTCCTGCCAAGGTTGAGCCGCCGGTTTGTATATTGCCCCATATATATCAAACGCAACCTCCAGGAGGTCATCATGTGCTCAACCGTTCAGCCCTCTGCCTGCCTGAATGACTACAAACAACCCGTAGGCCTTCCGGTGAGAGGCTGGACGCCCAGATCGGCCATACCGCAGTCGCCCATGACCGGTCGTTACGCCCGGGTCGAACCCGCTGATGCCGGGCGCCACGCAAGCGATCTGTATGAAGCGTATCAGGGGGCGGCGGATGAGCGCGACTGGACTTACATGTCGGCCAGTTTCTTCCCTGACTTGACCGCCTATCGCCAGTATTTGGAACAGACCGTTGCCGTGAAGGGGGCGGTTTACCATGCCATTGTCGATCTTTCGAGCGGCAAGGCGGTGGGCGCGGCGGCGTTGATGCGCAATGACCCGGCCAACGGCGTCATTGAAATTGGGAATATTGCCTACTCGCGGCAGTTGCAGCGATCCACCGCTGGCACCGAAGCCTTGTTCTTGCTGATGAAGCGAGCCTTTGACGAGTTGGGCTACCGTCGGCTCGAGTGGAAATGCGATGCATTGAATGCGGCCTCAAGACGCGCCGCCCTGCGCCTGGGATTCCGCTTCGAAGGTATTTTCCGCCAGGCCGTCGTTTACAAAGGCAGAAACCGGGATACCGCCTGGTTTTCGATCATAGATGCCGAATGGCCGGCAATCCGCCATGGATTCGAACAATGGCTGGCCCCGCGTAATTTCGACGCCAGGGCACTGCAAATAGAGCGTCTTTCAGACCTCATCGTCCAAGCCAAGGTAAGCGGTCTGGGCGGGCCATGATAGGCTGACGCTCGACCCGGGCCCCGCAGCACCGGACCGCGGCAGGCGGCAGGCCGTCAGCGAGCGTGCCGGCATAAAAAAACAAAGCGGGGTCGGCAAGACACCCGCTTTATGCAAAGGCTGCAACACCACGAGGCGTGTTAGAAGAATTCGTCGTCCACTTTGATGGTGCGCGCTTTTTCAACCATCTGAGGTAGAAGTTCGCAGAAGCGGTCTGCCCATGCCTCGGGAACGGTCAGGCTGACCTTTACGAAACGATCACCGAACTGCTTGGTGTGGTAACTGCCTTGGCGGATCATGACGCCTTCCTCTTGATAGGCGGCAACCAGTGCTTCAGGCTGTATGCCCGCCTCTACTGTTTCGACACATAATAAATTGGCCTGAGACGGGTAAACCGGGACGGACAGCCCTTGAACTTTCTTCACCGCTTCCATGACCTCCGCCTGGTTGCGGCGCTCCCGCTTCTTTATTTCGGGAAACCATGTTGGCTTGCAGTGTAGGCCTGCAATGGCCGCCCGCTGCGACAGTACATTGCTGCCGAGGTTGTTGGGGGGGGCCGAGGCCAGAGCCTCGACAATGTCAGCGTTGGCGATCACGGCGCCCAGACGCATTCCCGCCAATCCAAGCCATTTTGAAAAACTGTAGATAACTATGGATTTTTCAGGGTAATAACGATAAGCCGGCGTAAAGCTGTCGGCGAAGTGGCAGTACGTGGCATCGTGGATAAGATACGCGTCGACAGACCGTGCGATGTCCGCTATCTCTTTGATTTCCGCTTCGCTGTGGCACGTGCCTAGCGGGTTGTTGGGGTCGACCAGATAAATCACGCGTGTTTTTTCGTTTACCGCCGCTTTCAACTGCGCCGCGGTGAGCTTATAGCCTTGTTCCGCGTTATAGATGGGCAATTGAACGACTTGGGATCCCGCTTTGCGTGCGAAATGCATGGGCCAGGCCCAGCTGGGGTCCGTGGTAATAAAGTTAGTGTCTGGCGTACAGATGCTTCTGCAAACGTTATATAGCGCTTCGACCGCACCGTCGGTGACCATGACCGTGGCGTCCGGCAGTTTCATGTCGGCGGCAATAAGCGTACGCAGCTCTTCGAAGCCCAATGGCGGCGCATACGCGTGGTATTCACCGTTGCCCAGCGCCTTGATGATCGCCTCGTGCACCTCTGGAGGGGAGTCGAAATGGTTGGTGTTTTGCCCCAGCCACATCAAACCCGGGGTATTGCACAAACGGTCAAAATAAGCATTGCGTTGCTCAAACGTTCGCATAGCGACCCTCTTCCAAAAAGCGTGGCAGCCAATTGAAGTTCTTTTCGGCCGGCCACAGGGAAGCGACAACCCTATTCGGTAGGCTAGCCGCAAAATATGCTTGAGATGCCGGCCGCAACCTGTCGGTGCTTGCCGTCACTCAGCATTGGGTTTAATTATATGCAAAACTATAGATTTTGTATACATGAAGCCAAAAAATGTGTAAAACCCCTTTGCCGGCAGGGCGGAGGCTGTATGCGCAAAGGGTTATGTCCGCTCCATGGGAGCGGATGTCGGTCGGCGATCAGAGGTATTGCCGGCTAATGCCTGTCTTGAAAGCTGTTCAAGGAGGCGCGCCGCACTTTCCCCTGCAACCGGCGTGCGGATGGGATGGCGGCAAGCGAGCGCATGACGCGCGTCGTCAATCGTCCTTGACCGCCGCCATCAAGTCGCCCAGCAAGTCGGCATCCAGCATGGCGTGGTCTTTCAGGAGTTGATAGGCAAGTGCGCCGTCGCGGGCGACAATCGCCTGCACGATGGCGGCATGCTCGTCGAAGACGCGGGTCAATTCGCCCGGGCGGTGCAGTTCATAGGTTCGATAGGGCGCCAGGCGATCGTAGAGAGCTGTGGCTTGCGCGCATAGATAACTATTATGCGAGCCTTCGTAAATGGCAATATGAAATGGCCGGTTCAGCCGTTGATACTCTTCCCGGTCTTTCGATGTTACATGAGCCCGGCAACGCTCATGGTGCCCTACCAGCGCTTTGCGCTCTTCCTCTGACATTCGGCGCGCCGCGAATCGGCCCGCGATCCCCTCGTACTCCGCCATGATTTCAAACATTGCCACCATTTGATGCGCCGATATGGTGGCCACGACCGCGCCTTGCCGGGGGCGCCATTCGACCAAGGCACTTGCGGTGAGCTGCCGCAATGCCTCCCGCACGGGGGTGCGCGAGACTTGAAAAAGTTCGGCAATAGAGCTTTCGTCCAACCTGGATCCTGGCGGCCGCGCGCCGGTCACGATCTCTTCGGTAAGGCGTGCGCTGACCGCGTCGGCTAATGTTTTGGCGGGTTTCAGCAGAGTGGTTTGCTTTGGCGCTGTCTTTGTTTTATTAGTCGTTGTCATGCTGTTCTAACGAAAAGAAATAGCGGATCGAAAGGCTCAGGACATTCCTGTGCCTGGTTTTTATATAATTGTTGATCACATTGCATAGTGTACATCCTCCCATTTATACAATTTTGCCCGTTTCCTCGCCGATAGCGCTTCGCAATACGGCGGCCGTGGCCATACAATCACAAGGTTTTACCCAGGCATGCGACGGCCTTGTGTGCGGCTGCCGCCTAGCTGTTTTGATGTTAACTTTTTGTGCAAGGAAGCTTGACCATGGCCCGTTTGCCTTATGCCGATCTGGCGCATCCCGAAGTCAGTCCCCTGGTCGACCAGATAGTTGCCGAGCGCGGCAGTGTGCTGCATCTGTATCAGATGTTGCTGCAAAGCCCGCCGGTGGCGCGCGGCTGGCTGAATCACCTGACTGGCATCCGCCATCACAGTTCGCTGGATGGCGATTTGCGCGAGATGGTAATCATGCGTATTGCCCATCTGAATGGGGCGCCCTACGAGGCCGAGCAGCACGCCCCCATTGCCCTGAAAGAGGGCATGACGCAGGCTCAACTGGATGATTTGCCCGAGTGGGAGAAGTCGGCGCTGTTCAGCGATAAGGAAAGGGCGGTGCTGGCCTATGCCGACACGATGACGCGGCAGGTGCAGGTGCCCGATGCGGTTTTTGATGCGGTCAAGCCGCATTTCGAGGCGCGCCAGTTGGTTGAGCTGACGGCTACGATTGCTACCTACAATATGGTGTCGCGTTTTCTGGAAGCGCTGCAGATTCATTCGCACGACGAGCGTTGATGCGGGGCACGGCCGCAATACTCCCTTGGGCACGCCAGGCTAGCGGCCCCACAATACGTCGGGCTGGCCAGCGGCGCGGTTGAGGGCCCGGGCCAGTACAAAGCACAGGTCGGAAAGTCGGTTCAGGTATTGCTTGATGGGTTCGTTGACGGCGGCCGGGCGGGTACCAGCGCCTGAAGCGGCGTCCGCATCCGGGTTGGCCTCGGGCGCATTGCCCTGCGCCGACTCGGCTTTGTCCAGGGCGATGACCGCGCGTTCGGCGCGCCGGCATATGGTGCGTGCCATATGGGCCAGCGCTGCGGCGCGGGTGCCGCCGGGCAGGATGAATTCCTGCAGTTTTCCCAGCGCGGCGTTATGCTCGGCAAGCGCTTCTTCCAGGAACAGTACGTGGTCCCGGGTCAGGGCGATGTGACCGGGTATGCAGAGTTCGGCGCCCAGGTCGAACAGGTGGTTCTGTACGCGGGCCAGCAGGGCGTCGATGGCGGGGGGCAGGGCTTCGGTGCGCAGCAGACCCAGGGCGCTGTTCAGTTCGTCCACGTCGCCCAGTGCGGCGATACGCGGGGCGTCTTTGTCTATGCGGCTGCCGTCGCCCAGGCCGGTGGTGCCCTGGTCGCCGGTGCGTGTGGTAATGACGGAAAGACGTGTGGCCATGATGGTGGTTTCCTGTGCTGTGTTTATTCGGACGCCAGACGCCGCAGTGCGTCGCCGGTGACGCGCACAATGCGCCACTCGGGCAAAACGTCGGCACCCAGGTGTTTATAGAAGTCGATGGCGTTCTGGTTCCAGTCGAGCACGGCCCATTCGAAGCGGCCGCAGTCGTGCTCCACCGCCAGCCTGGCCAAGTGTTTCAGTGCCATTTTGCCCACGCCTTTGCCGCGATGGGCGGGTTGCACATACAAGTCTTCCAGATATAGCCCGCGCTTGTCCAGGAAGCTGGAGTAGTTGTGGAACCACATGATGTAGGCAACGGGCGCGCCGGGCTGGCTTTCGGTGTGCGCCACCAGGCAGTGCGCGGCCGGCTGTGTGCCGAAGAAGCTGTTACGCAGGGTTTCGTCGGTGGCCTTGAAAATATCGGTGAGTTTTTCGAATTCGGCCATTTCCCGCATCAGGCTTAGGATGTGCGGAATGTCTTCTGGGCGGGCTGCGCGCAGCCCGTAATTTTCTGTTGCACTGGGCAAGCGTATTCCTTGGTTTGGCGGTATGCTGCAATGGTGTTTCTACAGGAGTTTAGCTTATGCATTCAGCGAATCACCGCGTTGCGCAGGCCTTGGCGGCAGCGCTTGCCTTGACCTCGTTTTATTCGGTCAGTGCGGTGGCGCAGGAGGCCAGCGCGTCGGGCGAAGTGCGCCGCGTCGATGCGGCGGGGGGCAAGATCACCATCAAGCATGGCGCCATTGCCGACCTCGAGCTGCCGGCCATGACGCTGGTCTATCGGGCCGATCCGGCCTTGCTGGCCGATATCAAGCCTGGCGACAAGGTCAAATTTACCGCCAGGCGCGAAAACGGCCAGTACGTGGTGACCGCAATTTCAAAGTAGCCGCCTAGGCGAGTCTGTGAAAAAAAGCGGCCCGGGGGCCGCTTTTTGCTGGCGGGGCTGCCCTGTGTCTTACAAGACGTAGCGCGCCAGGTCCTGGCTGCTGGCGGTTTCTTCCAGCTTGTCGTTCACATAGGCGGCATCGATGGTCACCGTTTGGCCACTGCTCGCGGTGGCGTCGAATGACAGATCTTCCAGCAGCTTTTCCATGACCGTGTAAAGGCGGCGCGCGCCGATGTTTTCAGTGCGTTCGTTCACGTCGAAGGCAAGTTCGGCCAGCCGCTGTATGCCTTCGTCGGTAAAGTTCAGCATGACTTCTTCGGTGGCCATCAAGGCATGGTACTGCTTGGTCAGCGAGGAGTCGGTGTCGCACAGAATGCGCACGAAATCCTGCGCCGTCAGCGAGTCGAGTTCTACACGGATGGGAAAGCGCCCTTGCAGTTCGGGGATCAGGTCGGATGGGCGCGACAGGTGGAAGGCGCCCGATGCAATGAACAGGATGTGATCGGTGCGCACCACGCCGTACTTGGTGTTGACCGTCGTGCCTTCGACCAGCGGCAGCAGGTCGCGCTGCACGCCTTGGCGCGACACGTCGCCGCCGGAATGCTCCTGCCGGGTGGCGATCTTGTCGATTTCGTCCAGGAACACGATGCCGTTCTGCTCGGCATTGGTGACCGCGCTGGTGCGCAGGTCTTCTTCGTTGATGCGTCGGCCGGCTTCTTCTTCGGTCAAGAGCTTGAAGGCTTCCTTGATCGTCATTTTCTTGGTTTTTGTCTTGTCGCGCCCCAGTCCGGCAAACATGCCTTTGAGCTGCTCGGTCATTTCTTCCATGCCGGGCGGCGCCATGATTTCCATTTGCGGTGCACTCTGGGCAACTTCGATTTCAATTTCCATGTCGTCCAGCTTGCCCTCGCGCAGGCGCTTGCGAAAGGTCTGGCGCGCGTTGTTTTCTTCCCGCTGGGGTTCACCCTGGGCGTTGCGCGCCGGCGAAACCAGGACGTCGAGAATACGGTCTTCGGCGGCGTCTTCGGCCTGCGTGCGCACTCGCCTCATCAGCAGGTCGCGCGACTGCTTGACCGAGATTTCGACCAGATCGCGAATAATGGTGTCGACGTCGCGCCCCACATAGCCGACTTCGGTGAACTTGGTGGCTTCGATCTTGATGAAGGGGGCGTTGGCCAGCTTGGCCAGGCGGCGGGCGATTTCGGTCTTGCCCACGCCGGTAGGCCCTATCATCAGGATATTCTTGGGAACGATTTCGTTGCGCAAGGGCTCGGGCACCTGCTGCCGGCGCCAGCGGTTGCGCAGCGCGACGGCGACCGAGCGCTTGGCGCGGTTCTGGCCGACAATGTTCTTGTCGAGTTCGGAGACGATTTCCCCGGGGGTCATATTGGTAGCGGACATAATGAGCGGCGCTTTGAAAGCTTAAAGTGTTTCGACGATATGATTCTGATTTGTGTAAATGCACAAATCGCCCGCGATCTCAAGTGACTTCTTGACGATTTCGGCGGGTGGGATGTCGGTGTTCTGCAACAGGGCCAGCGCGGCGGACTGCGCGTAGGCGCCGCCCGAACCGATGGCGGCCAGGCCGTTTTCCGGTTCCAGCACGTCGCCGTTGCCGGTCAGGACCAGGGTGTGTTCTTTGTCGGCCACGATCAGCATGGCTTCCAGGCGCCGCAGGACGCGGTCGGTGCGCCAGTCTTTGGTCAGCTCGACGGCCGCGCGCATAAGGTTGCCTTGGTGTTTTTCCAGCTTGGCTTCGAAGCGTTCCTGCAGGGTGAAGGCGTCGGCGGTGGCGCCGGCGAAGCCGGCAAGGATTCTGTCGTTATAAAGGCGGCGTATTTTGCGCGCGGTGCCTTTGATGACGATATTGCCCAGGGTGACCTGGCCGTCGCCGCCCAGGGCGACGTTTTCGCCGCGACGGACGCAAATAATGGTGGTGGCGTGAAATTGTTCCATGTATCTTCCTTTGAGCTATATAGCTGGGGGTGATGGCGGGAAGTTCAAGGGGGAAGTCAAGGATGTATGTTACTGCGCAGTCTTGACGGCTTTTGTGGCGGGCCAAGTACTGTAAACACTTGAAGCGAAAATGCGCTCGCCCATTCCTTCCGAGGTGAAAAACGCCGTTCCAATGAACGATGCTACACTCGGGCCGTCCTGTATGGACGACGACGCGAGGCGGGGCTCGTGCCGCCTGGCGCCTTCAATATCAAAACAAAATTGGGGCATCCATGCACTACGTCATTCAACTTCTTGCAGCCATACTCATCGGCACCGCCATTGGCGCCGCACTCGGTCCGCGCAACAAGGCGCTTTTCATCGGCTCCCTGATCGCGGTCGCGCTGGGCCTCGTCACGCTGGTCACCGCTTCCTGGATACCCCTGGCGGCCGGAACAATTGTTTTCCTGGTGGTGCAAAGCATGCAGCGCGACCATACTTCGTCGCGCACATAACCCCCCTGCGCGCTGGTGCTGATGGGTTTGTGCGGGTTTCCACCCTCACCGGAGGGTGTGTGGGGATGGTAAAAACAAGTGCGGTACATTGTTTTCAAAACCCATGGGAAGCCAGCATGAAAATCAATCAACATTGTCGTGCAGCCGCCGCTGCCATATTGTTGTCTGCGGCCGTGTTGCCGCCGGTGTGGGCGCAGACCACGCTGCAGCTGATCAACGAATATCCCGCTACCTCCATCACCGCGGCCGCCGACCTTCAGTTCGCGGCAGAGGTCCAGGCGCAGTCGGGCGGTGATCTCAAAATAGAAACCCTGCAGGAAAAGCATAACCCCTACAAGGGGGGTGACCAGGTCGACGCCATCAGTCAGGGTAAAGCCCAGATGGGAACACTGTTTGGCGGTGTGCTTGGAAACAAGGATTCACTGTTCCTGTTGTCGTCGCTGCCGTTCGCCGCCAAAGATTTCGCCCAGGCCAAGGCGCTGTATACCTGCGCCAAGCCGGCGCTGGAGGAGCGTGTAAAGGCGCTGGATGCGCGCCTGCTTTATGTCACTCCCTGGCCGCCTTCGGGCATTTGGTCGGTCAAACCGCTGGCCACCGAGGCCGATGTCAAGGCATTGAAGATCCGAACCTACGATGCAACCAGCAAGTCGGTGTTCGAACGGCTGGGCGCGCAAAGCGTGCAACTGCCATATTCGGCCCTGGCCGAAAAACTTGCCGCCGACGAGGTGAACGCAGTGCTGACCTCGGGTGATGGCGGGGCGGGCCGTAGTCTGTGGGACCACCTGCCCAATTTTACGGCGGTCAGCTATTCGATTCCGCTTAGCTACACCATCATCAACAACAAGGCCTGGGATGGCCTGAGCCAACAGCAGCAGGCCATTTTGACGAGCGCCGCCGACAAGGTCTCCGAGGCGTCATGGGCGGGTGTCGAGCAACGCATCGAGGCCAACTATACCCGCATGCGGGAAAATAAAATGACCCTCGATACGACACCGTCCGACGACATCATGGCCGCGCTGAAGCAGGCGGGCGCCGATGAAACCAAGGCATGGCTGGAAGATAACAAGCTCACTGACCAGGATGCCGCCTGCCTGTCGAAAACAGGTGGCTGAACGCCTAAGGGTGCCTTGCCCAATGTCGCCGGATCAAGACGCCGGCCGCAACGGGCGAGGCCATCTGCGCTAAGGCTTACCCTTGCCGCGACCGGACAATGAAGATGGTTGCCTGCATCAGGGCAATCACTTTGCTGTCGCTTCCCGAAAAAGCCAAAACCTCGCCCGTGCAGACAGATAGCTGCTTGCCGGCATTTTGCACTTTCCCGACAGCCACAAATCGTTCGCCTATTGCCGGCCGAAGAAAGTTGACCTTGAACTCGGCGGTGACCACTTCACATTCCAGGGGCGCTTGGGTCAGGGTCGCGTAGCCGCATGCGTTGTCCACCACGCTGGTGATGGCGCCGGCGTGCATATAGCCATGTTGCTGGGAAAACTGCTTTGAAAATGGCAGCGTGATGTGCACCTCGCCGTCCGTCACCGACGTCAGCTCGGCGCCTAGCGTCGCCATCAGACCTTGCGCGTTGAAGCTGGACGCAATGCGTTGCTGGATATTATGCATGGGAAGATGGGCCTGTAGTATGGAATAGCTTGCGGTACGCCATTGGCGTAGTTTGGAAAACGGTTCTGAAGTGCTGCCTGAGCGAAAGTGCGGACCCGAAGCCTGCCTCTTGTGCCACGATCTCGATGGGCGCTTGGGTGGTTTCGAGCATGCGCTGCGCCTGGGCCAGACGCTGGTTCAGCAGCCACTGCTTGAACGACGCGCCTGTGGCCTGGCGGAAATGGCGAGTGAAGTTGCGCCGGCTCATCGCCGCCCGCCGGGCCAGCGAGTCGATAGTGTGAGCCTGCTCGGGGCGGCTTGCCACCCATTGCAGCACCTCAGAGAAGCGGCTGTCGCTGCTGGATACAGGTAGCGGCCGCTCGATGAACTGCGCCTGTCCGCCTTGGCGCTGCGGCGCAATAATAAGCTGGCGCGCCACTTGATTGGCGGTCTCGGCGCCGCATAATTGGCGCAGCAGATGCAGGCAGCAGTCCAGCCCCGCTGCGACGCCGGCGGATGTCAGCACCTGTCCTTGGTCCACATAAAGCACATCGCGATTGACGTTTATTGTCTTGTGCCGCTGCGCCAAAGTTTCAGCATAAGCCCAGTGGGTAGTTGCCGACTTGCCGTCCAGCAGGCCGGCTTGCGCAAGCGGGAATGCGCCAAGGCACAAGCCCATTACCCGCGCGCCGCGCGCATGGGCTGCGCGCAGCGTTCCGAGCAGTTGGGGCGGCGCCTGGCGACAGTCGTCATGCCAACTGGGCATGACGACGATATCGGCTGCGTCCGCCTCGGACAGATCATATTTGACGGCAATGTCGAAACCCGCCGATGTGCTCAAGGGCCTGTCGGTGCCGGCGCAGACGCGCACGTCGAAAGCGGGTGCGCCGGGGCCCGCGCAGCGGGAACCGAAAATCAGGCAAGGAACCGAAAGGTGGAACGGCGTAATACCTTCGAAGGCAATGACGGCCACTTTGTACCGGTCTGGCTGGGGAAAAGCGATCATGGCCCGATTTTATCTTATATATGTATTTGGGCCAATGTTTTTCTTTGCAGAGCGGGCCGACAATGTTGACTATCGGGCCGCGGGCCCGGTATTTCAGATCATCAACGGGCCGCCGAGGTCGCCGGCCCATATCAGGAGAATGTCATGACTGTACCCCCTCGCCGTGCTTTGCTTGTCATCGATGTACAGAATGAATACGTGACGGGCAATCTGCTCATAGAACATCCACCCGTGCAGATGTCTCTGCGCAATATTGGACTTGCCATGGATGCCGCGCGCGCGGCAAGTATTCCCGTTATCGTTGTCCAGCACGATGCGCCCACCGATTCGCCTTTGTTCGCCAAAGGCTCTCAGGCCTGGGAGCTTCATCCCCAGGTCGCTGGCCGTCCGGCCGACCATAGGGTGAACAAGCAGATGGCCAGTGTTTTCGCCGGAACTGACCTGGCCCAATGGCTGCAGAACAGGAATGTCGATACCCTTACGGTGATTGGGTACATGACACACAATTGCGTCGCTTCCACGATCTTCCACGCATCGCATGATGGGCTGAAGGTAGAGTTTCTGGCCGACGCATCGGGGACGCCGTCATACAAGAATGCGGCGGGAAGCGCCAGCGCCGAAGAAATACACCGCGTGTTCAGTACGGTATTTCATTCGAATTTTGCCGCTGTCGCCACGACAGCGGACTGGACTGCCGCAGTGAACGAAGGGCGCGCCATGGAGCCTGACAGTATCTATCTGTCGAACCAGCGAACGAAGGAGGTGGCCGAGGCCTGATGCCCCAGGCTGTGCCGCAGCATAGCGGCTTGAGCGCCTGCGCCGCGGAACGGGTCGGCAGGGCGTCTGCTTATGGGACTCTCAAGCCGTTTTGCGCCGACTGCCGGCCGCGGTGGGAATCGTCATGAGCGCCAGGGTGGCGGCAATCCCCACGGCGGCGGACAGCCACAATGCTTTGACACCATAGGCATCAAGGCATATACCGAACAGCCATGGCGCCAGGGCCTGGGCGATTCGCGCCGGCACCATGAGCATGCCCTGGCGGTGTCCATAGCCTTCCGTTCCGAAAATCACCAGGGGCAGCGTTCCTTTGGCAATGGTCAGAATGCCGTTGCCCGCGCCGTGCAGCACACCGAATGCCGCGGCCGCGGGCGCGCCGATGATGCCGAAAACAAGCGCACCGATCGGGTGCAGCGAGGCGGCGATGCGGGCCGACAGCAGCGGGTGCACCTTGCGCAGCAGGCTGAATTCCAGCAGCCGCGCGCCCACCTGGGCGGGACCGATGAGCGCGCCGACCATGACGGCGGTCGCCGGGGTCGTGCCGCCCGCCTGCAGCAGTCGCGGCAAGTGCGCGGCCATGGCCGTGCTGATGAACCAGGTGGC